>NZ_CP129965.1:706029-1412058 GCF_030503635.1 Corynebacterium sp. P3-F1 | reverse complement strand
CCAAGTCGCCGAACACACCGTTTGTGAAGCTCATTGAGAATGTGGGCGTGGAACCGACCGTCGATATGGCTGTGCGGCTCGGGCTGCGCTCGTACGAGGATCAGGGCACCTTCGACGAGGATAATTCGGTCGCCGACTACTTCCGCCAGCACAACTTGGGCTCGTTCACGCTGGGCCCGACGGCAGTGAACCCGTTGGAGCTGTCCAATGTCGCAGCGACGCTCGCTTCCGACGGCACGTGGTGCGAACCAAACCCGATCAAGAGCATCGTGGACCGCTACGGCGACGAGGTGGCTATCGACCGCCCGGATTGCGAGCAGGCCGTCGAACCTGAGCTCGCGGCAGGCCTCGCAGGGGGCATGGCGGAGGATGCCGTATCAGGTACGGCAAAGAAAGCAGCTGACTCCGCCGGCTGGCGGGGAGCGGTCGCCGCAAAAACCGGTACGACTGAATCGCATCAGTCGTCGGCGTTCCTGGGTTTCAATAGGAAGTTCGCGGCAGCTACGTACATTTACAACGACGGTACGCAGACTGCACCGCTGTGCACGGGTCCGGTGCGGCAGTGCGCAGAGGGGTCACTGTTCGGAGGCCAGGAGGCGGCGGAGTCGTGGTTCCGCATGGCCTCACGCATGCCGGGCGCCACGGATGCGGGGCTTCCCACGCCGAGCGCGTTGTTCGATCCGAAGGCGCGCGATGAACTGCTGAAGCGGGCGGTCGGCATGAAGAAAGACGAGGCACGCGCAATGCTCGAGGAAGCGGGTTTGCGGGTCCGCGAGACATTGAGTTCCGGCAAGGGTGCACCGAAAGATGAAGTCGTGGACACCCGCGCAAGCAAGAATGCCGGGCCAGATTCGACCATTACGCTCGTCGTTTCCGACGGTTCAGACGCACGCTTATCGACGCGTCCCAGCGCCCCCTCCCCCTCCCGCGAGATGAGCGCACCAGTGGAACCATCTCCCGCTGAGCGCGACGTAGGGCAGCTTGCAGACGAACTGGCCGACCTCTTCCGCTAGCTAAATCCCCGCAGCCGGGTTCCGCCCCGGTGAGATTCTGCCGGTGGGGTTCCGCTCGGTGAGGTGCCGCGCAGTTGAGTAGCGAGCTCTCTGCTACTGGCCGAGGCGCTCTTTGACCGCGGCGGACAACCGTTTGCCGTCGGCACGTCCGGCAGCCTTCTCAGTGGCGGCCTTCATCACCTGGCCCATGTCCTTCATGGAGGTGGCGCCGGTGTGGGAAATGGCGGCGTCGATAAGCTCGGCAAGTTCTGCGTCGTCAAGCTGCTTCGGCTGGTACGTCTCGAGGACTGCGACCTCGCCGAGCTCCGCGTCCGCGAGCTCCTGACGGCCGTTTTCTGCGTAGACCTCCGCCGACTCGCGGCGCTTCTTGATCTCGCGAGCGACGACCTTCAGTACCTCCTCGTCCGTCAGCTCATGCTTCGTGCCTTCGGTCTCCTCCGTCTGGATCGCGGCGAGCAGCATGCGGATTGTGCCCGTGCGCTCTTTCTCCTTCGCCTTCATCGCTTCTTTGAGGTCGGCGCGGATCTGATTCTTCAAGTCACTCATGGCAACGAGCGTAGCGCGCCTAGCGGTACCCTCGGAGAAATGACGACAAAACAGGACAGGTCCCGCGGCTCACGCATCTTGCGGCGTACCGGCGTTGTGGTGGCGGCTGGTGCCGCGCTCGGCGCCGGGGCATTCGCCTACGGCGTCAGCGAGCTGAACAAGTTCCGCCTTAAGCGCTACGAGCTACCGATTCTCCCCGGAGGGTCGGACCCGTTCACCATCCTGCACGTCTCGGACCTGCACATGATTCCCGGGCAGAAAACCAAGATCGCCTGGGTCTCCGCACTCGACGCTTTGAATCCCGACCTAGTGGTCAACACCGGCGACAACCTGTCCGACAAGCGGGCAGTCCCCGACGTGCTCGCTGCATTGGGACCGCTGCTCGACCGCCCGGGCGTGTTCGTGTTCGGTACTAACGACTACTGGGCGCCACGCATGGTCAACCCGGTGAAATACCTGCTGGACCAGAAACGCGAACCCAGCTACGTCGACTTGCCGTGGAAAGGCATGCGGGCCGCCTTCATCGAGCACGGCTGGCGCGATGCCACCCACCAACGCCTCGAGTTCAAAGCCGGTGGCCTGAAACTCGCCGTCACCGGCACCGACGACCCCCACCACGACCTCGATGACTACGACTCCGTCGCCGGCGCCCCCAACCCGGATGCCGACCTGGCCCTCGGCGTCACCCACGCCCCCTACCGTCGAGTCCTCGACCGATTCACCTCCGACGGGTACGCTCTCACCCTGGCCGGCCACACGCACGGCGGACAGATTTGCCTGCCGGGCGAACGCGCCATCGTGACCAACGCCGACATCGACCGCGAACGGGCATCCGGCCTGCACCGCTACGGCGACATGTGGCTAGAAGTGTCCAACGGCTTGGGCACCTCGAAATTCGCTCCCGTGCGAATCTTCTGCCGCCCTTCTGCCGCGCTGCTCACCCTCACCGCGTCCGGAGAATGATCGTTGCCAGGCATTCCAATGAGCGCGGCCGCAACTGTGGCGAACTGGCGTTTTGGCGCTAAACGGGCCATCGACTAAAGTAGCCCGGGTACTAATCAAGTGCGGTTCACACAGTGAGCACGAGCAGATTCAGTGCACCGGGATATGGCGCAGCTTGGTAGCGCGCTTCGTTCGGGACGAAGAGGTCGCAGGTTCAAATCCTGTTATCCCGACCATGTAACCGGGCTCTCCGCTGTGAGGTGCCCGGTTTTTTTCATGCGCGAACGACGCGTCGAGCGAGGTGGAACTCTGGGTTCGGCGAAGTGGAGGGTCCAGCGCTGTAACGGGTCCAGCGGAGTGAGGCGTTCAGCAGGTTGAGGGGATCACTGGCTGAAAAATGGAGAGGCGAAGCGGCAGCGCGCTGTGCCTATCGGGCGCAGGTGGCCACGTTCTCCGCGTCCAAGCAATCGCGTTCCAAGGATTCGCAGTGCAACCATCCGAGCCTGCCGTGAAGGATGATCTGGCGGATGCCGGAGAATGCGAGCTTTTTAGCGCACGTGTTCGATTCCGGGGTCGGCCTCTGAGTCGCTGGTGATCTCCGAGACGGTTCCCGTGTCGGTTTCGAGGAGGGCGGTATCGGTCGTGCTTGCGGATTCAGGTGTGCGGCTCGCCCGCATCGCAGGAGACGCGGCTTGGTGCCGGGTGGCACGGACGCGCGGGGCGCCTGAGACAGTGGAGGTGGCGGGCCGGTTGCGTAATGCTGCTACCAGGCCGATAAGGGCGAGCAGCGCGGACAGACCGATACCGGTCCACAGGGCGGTTAGGGAGCCGTTGTTGCCGGCAGCGGAGACAGCGGAAGTGCTCCAGTGCATGGGCATGGCCGAGGAGACAGCGCGCGCAACTGCGTCGACGTCGCCGGTGGCGGCGCGGGACCACACCCAGCCGACAACACCGGTTTGTAGGAGGGCGAAGATCCCGGCGGTGGCGGTACCGCCGAGCTCGCCGAAGGCGTCGCGGAGAACCCAGGTGATTCCGGCCGAAGCGAGGGTGCCTAGCACGAGGGCGAGGCCGGTGATACCGATTGCGGCGGGGGTGAGACCCGTGCCCAGAATGGTCACCAGAATGGTTCCGGCACCGGCGGCCAGCAGCGTTCCTAGACCAGTAATGCTCCAGCGGGAGCGCGTCGCACCGTAGGCGGCGAGGGCCGCGGCGACACCGCCGAGCGCGGCCAGGGCGCTCACCAACATCGCGGCCAGGGGCGGGAGGGAGGACATGGGGGCTTTGCTTTGCGAGGCCCCGCCACCCGCATCGCCGCCAGATGCATCACCGCTAGCAGCGTCGCCGGCGCCCGCCGATGCCGCTGCCCCCGTAGTTCCCGCGACCGGCGCAGCGGCAGGAAGGGCGCGCTGGACGCCGTTGATGCGTTCCTTGGTGGTGGTGGACATTTCGTCGACTTTGGCGGCGCCGTCGACAAGCTGATTGATGCCGTCTTGCGCTTCGCCGACGCGGCTGTTCATTTCGCCGAGTCCTCTCGCCAGTTCGGTGGCGCCATTCGTCGCGGAGTAGACGCCGTCGTGGTAGGCGTAGCCGGGTGTGGACAGCTGGTTGGCGAGCTCCCGCGAGCCGTCTTTGAGCTCGTTGAGCTGAGCCTCCCAGTCGGCGGGTAGTTCTGCGGTGTCGACTTGGCGCCGCAGGCCTTCGAGCTGGCCATGCAGCTCTTTGACCTGGGGGTCATTGTTGCCGCGGGTGGTGTTCAGGGTGTCGTCGATGGCGGCGAGGACTTGGCCGCGCACGACATCGAAGCCGATGACTTGGTCGACGGCGCCGCCGACGTTGTCTGCGAGGCGGGTGGCGCCGTCGGCAAGCTGGCCGGTGCCGGCTTGGAGCTCGACCATGCCCTGGGAGAGCTGGTCTGCCCCGGCTTTGGCAGAGGTGATGCCGTCGGCGAGTTCGCCGGAGCCGTCGCGAAGCTGCTCCGTGCCCTCTTTGAGCTTGGCGGTGCCCTGTGTGAGGAAGCCGGCTTGCGCGCTGGCGTCGGCGGCGGCGCGGCGGGCATCGCCGAGGTTGTCGGCGCCGGAATAGACGGCGGGAGCTCCGGACGTGTTCTCCGCGCCTCGCGGCACCCACGTGGCAGCGGGGTCCATGGGCGCGAATGCGGCGACGACGAGGACGGCCAGGGCGATCAGGGCGTTCCACTTCATACCGTGCAATGTAATGAGTGTGGCGGATGTTGTGCATGTGACACACCGCAGGTCAGACACAATGCGTTTTCCTGTTACCCTTAACGTGTTTGCCAACCACTACACAGGCTGGAGCACATATGGCTCTTCTCTTGGTCTTCGGGCTAGTCGCTGCGACTGTGGTGCTATCCCCCGTGTTGGTGCGCGCAATCGACCGTCGGGCGGGGTGGGTGACCGGCCCAGTGTACTTCGTCGCGGCGGGCATCCTCGCCAACGCGGCGCGGGGCGGTGCGGTGCCGACCTTCTCAATCACGTGGGCGAACGACTTGCTAGGCCCAGGCAGCGTCGTGGAGCTCGGAATGCGCGCGGACGGGCTGAGCTTATTCTTCGCATTGCTCGCGCTCGGCATTGGCGGCGTGGTGATGCTGTATTCCGCGGCGTACCTACCGGCACGCGACGGAAACACCAGCTTCTACACCATCATGACGGCGTTCTCGCTGTCGGTGCTGCTGCTGGTCACGGCCAGCGATGTCGTGGTGCTCTTCATCGGCTGGGAGCTGGTGTCCATCGCGTCGTTCCTGCTCATCGCGCGTTCGGGATCGTCGGGCGAGGCGGGATCGTTCCGTACGCTCGCGCTGACGTTCTTCGGCGGCCTGACGCTGCTGGCCGCACTGGCGATCGCGGCGGTGAACACGGGTACGACGCAGCTCGACGGCATCCTCTCCTCCGATGTGTGGGCTGCTAACCCGCAGTTGACCACCACCGTGGCTGTCCTGCTGGCGTTCTCGGGCTTCACCAAGGCCGCGCAATTCCCGTTCCACTTCTGGCTGCCGGAAGCGATGGCCGCCGCGACGCCGGTGTCCGCGTTCCTGCACGCCGCCGCGGTGGTCAAGGCCGGTGTCTACCTGCTTCTGCGCTTCTCCACCATTTTCGGCTCGAACCCCACCTGGAACCTGATCCTGGTCACCTTCGGCTTGGGTACGGCACTGATGTCGGCGTTGTTCGCGATCACTAAGACCGATCTGAAGCACCTCACCGCTTACTCGACGGTCTCCCACTTAGGCTGGATCGTCGCGGCCATCGGCGTGGGCACCCCCGCCGCTTACGCCGCGGCTCTCGTACACACGCTCGCGCACGCGCTGTTCAAGTCCTCGCTGTTCATGCTCATCGGTGTGATCGACCACGAGACCGGCACCCGCGACATCCGCCGCCTCGGCCGAATCTACGACAAGATGCCGTTCACGTTCGCGTCTGTCGTCGTTGCGGCGGCCTCGATGGCTGCGGTTCCGCCGCTGTTCGGCTTCGTGTCCAAGGAGTCAATCCTGGAGGCGTTCCACTCCACCCAGTACGGCGCGTTCCTCCTGGTTCTCGCCGGCATCGCGGCCTTCCTCACATTCGTCTACTCCGCAAAGATCGTGTTCGGCGCGTTCCTCGACGGCGAACGCGACATGAGCGACGTCCACGAAGCACCCGTGTCGCTCTGGCTGCCGGCGGCGCTCCCCGGCCTCATGTCCGTCCCGGTCGTCTTCGGGTTCCCGCTTATCGACGCGCCCGTCACCCGCGCCGTCCACTCCATCACCGGGGACGACTCCTTCGAGTCCCACCTGGCTCTCTGGCACGGCGTGACGTGGCCGTTCATCGTCTCCGCGCTGGTCTTGGTGGCGGGCATCGCATTCATCTTCGTGCGCAAGCCGGTGTACGAGGCACTGGAAAACAAGATGCTGCTGCCGTACACCGGCAACGAGATTTTGCGCATGATCGTCGACGGCTCCACCCGCTTCGGACGCGGTGCAGGCGCCATGGCGAACACGTACAACCCGTCCCGCCACCTCAAGTGGTTGGTCGGTGTGCTGGTTCTGCTCGGTCTGTCGACCATCCTGTTCACCAGCGGTGTCGACGGAGTGGTCCCCGCCACGCGAACCGACGGCTTGACAAACTACTGGGACCTGATCCCGCTGGCAATCATCGCGGTGTCCGTGATCGGAATGGTTGTGACCCCGAAGCGCATGACCGCGGCGATCTTGCTCGGCACCGTGGGTGTCGGAGTGAGCCTGCAGATGCTGCTGCTCGGCGCGCCGGACGTGGCGCTGACCCAGTTCACCGTGGAGGCGCTCACCGTCGTGGTGATCATGATGGTGCTGCGCTACCAACCGAGTCTTTTCCCGGATGTGTCCTCGAAGCGCAAGGCGCTCTCCGCGGTTTTCGCGGTCATCTCCGGCTTGGTGGCTTTCGCCGGCGTCTACGCTCTGACGGGCCGCCGCGAGCGCTCCGACCTGGCCATGTGGTACCTCGAGGAAGGCGGTCTGGCCACCGGTGCCGACAATATCGTGGCAGTGATCATCGTCGAGTTCCGTGGCTTTGATACCCTCGGCGAGCTCTCCGTTCTGGGCATGGCCGCTGTGGTCATTGCAGCCGTGACCTCGTCGGTGCCGCGCCACGACTTCCAGGAGGGCACCCGCCCGGCACCGTTCGGCCAATCGCGACTGAACACCCTACCGCTGCGCAAGGTGACCAAGCTGATCATCCCGGTGCTGATTGTCCTGTCCGTGCTTATCTTCTTCCGCGGCCACACCGCGCCGGGCGGCGGCTTCATCGCCGCGCTGGTGCTGGCAACAGCGTTCGTCCTGAGCTACCTCTCGCAAGGCTCCGACGCCAACGCGGTCGGCGAGAAGACCCCGATCTACCTGGCCGGCATCGGCATCATCGTGGCTATCTCCTCTGGCTTCCTCGGCCTTGTCGAGGGCGGTTTCCTCTACGCCATCCACGGCGAGATCGCCGGGGAGCACCTCACCACCTCGCTCATCTTTGACGGCGGCATCTACCTCGCCGTTCTGGGCATGCTCACCATGGCCATCAACGGTATGGGCGGCTACCTCCGCCCCGGC
This sequence comes from Corynebacterium sp. P3-F1, assembly GCF_030503635.1. Lineage (NCBI taxonomy): Bacteria > Bacillati > Actinomycetota > Actinomycetes > Mycobacteriales > Corynebacteriaceae > Corynebacterium > Corynebacterium sp. P3-F1. The sequence continues at coordinate 1,404,492 of NZ_CP129965.1, read as the reverse complement.
GCGGACCGCGAACAACTGGATTACCTCCGCGAGAGCGAGAACCCTCTGCCGGAGATCCCCGTGGGACCCACCGGCGAGTACGGAGTCGACCCACGCCCGCAACCGATCAACCCCGCATCCGAGCCGGTGGATCTGGCGCGTGCAGTCATCTCCGGTGCGCGCGGAAATCCTTCGCGCGGGAGCTCACCCACCAACCACACTTCGGCTAACACCTCGGTGAAGAACGGAGGCGCACAATGATCTACGCAGCCACTATCGGCATCCTCATCGCTGGGGCGGTGTACCTGATCATGCAGCGCGGCATGGTGCGCATCGTCCTCGGTATGTCGCTGCTCGGCCACGCCAGCAACCTCACGCTGCTCGCTGCAGGTAACGGCGCGTGGCGCGGGGAGGCGTTTCCCTCGCAAACACCCGTCAGTGACATGGCTGATCCGCTGCCGCAGGCATTTGTGCTGACTGCCATCGTGATCGCCATGGCCACCACGACCATCTTGCTCCTGCTCGCCGCGCTCGGCCGCGACGACGACACCATCGACAACATTCTCGACGCGGAACAAGCCGCCAAGATCGGCCCGCACGCCCTCACCACAGCCGGCCGCAAGGCCCGCAGGGGGGTGCGCGGCTAATGGCTCCCGACGCTATCCTCCCCGTTTTCGTCGCTCTGCCGCTCATCGTCGCGGCGGTGACAGCGCTGTCTCCCTCCCGCGCGCTCAACAGCGCTCTGGGCCTGATCATCCCGGCGATCAACCTTGCCGGCGGCATCTGGCTCTACGCCTACACCGCCGAGCACGGCACGATCGGCCACGTGATCGGCCTCTACCAGGGCGGAGCGGGTATCTCGTTTGCCGGCGACCAGTTCTCGGCGATCATGCTGATCACCACGATGCTGGTCGCACTGGTGTCCAACTGGTTCGCCATCATCTCGGGTGAAACACAAGCGCGGTACTACACCCCGCTCACCCTGGTGCTGCTCACCGGTGTCTCCGGTGCCCTGCTCACGGCAGATCTGTTCAACTTCTTCGTCATGATCGAGGTCATGCTCCTGCCGTCCTACGGCCTGATCGCCATGACTGGCACGCGGCACCGCCTCCAGTCGGCACGCCTATTCGTTCTGGTCAACCTCGCCGCATCGACCTTCCTGGTCATGGGTGTCGGCTACGTCTACGCCGTCACCGGCGCAGTCAACATCGGCGCGCTGCAGGGTGCTGCAGCCGGCAACGGTCCAGTCACAGTCGCCATGGCGATCGTGGTGGCCGCCATTTGCGCCAAAGCCGCTGTGTTCCCGCTGCACACATGGCTGCCGCGCACGTATACGTCGACAAGCGCCGCAGTGATGGGCCTGTTCTCCGGCCTGCACACGAAGGTCGCGGTGTACATGCTGTTCCGCATCTGGGTCGTCATCTTCGACATGGATGCGCGCTGGAACTGGCTGATCATCGCCGTGATGGTCGTGTCCATGCTGGTGGGCGCCTTCGCGGGCCTCGCGGAGTCGTCTATCCGCCAGGTGCTGGGCTACCAGATGGTCAACGGCATGCCGTTCATCCTGGTCATGCTCGCATTCACCCAGGATGATCCGCGTTACGCGCTCGCCGCCGGCCTCATGTACACACTGCACCACATGATCACCATCGCCGCGCTCACGCTCAACGCCGGTGCGATCGAGGAAACGTACGGCACCGGCACATTGAGCAAGCTCTCCGGTCTGATGAGCCGCGACAAGTGGACAGCTGCCATCTTCGCCGCCGGTGCCTTCTCCGTGATCGGCTTCCCGCCGTTTTCCGGTCTCTGGGGCAAGCTCACCATCGTGTTCGCAGCCGCCCGCGGCGGCGATGCCCGCTCGTGGGTGGTCATCGCGGCGATCATCATCGCCTCCTTCGGCGCCATGCTGGCCATGTTCCGCGTGTGGCAGGAAGTGTTCTGGGGCCGCCCGATGCAACGTTTCCCGGAGAACCTGAGGGTGCGTGGGGCGTTGCTGGCGCCGTCGGCAAGCCTGATGCTCATCTCCTTGGGCATGTTCGTCGCCGCCGGACCACTGTGGGGCGCCGCGACGGATTCCGTCGACGCGCTTCTCGACGTCCCCTCCTACACCTCCGCCGTCCTCGGCCCCGACCCGATCGGCGTGCCGGACACCGCTAGCCTGCAAGGGGGCCAGTAATGAAGACAATCCTGCATGCCATCGGCTACTTCTTCTGGATCGTCAAAGAGATCATCGTCGCCGGCTTCTCCACCGCCTTCGCCGCGTTTCGGCCGAACACTGGGATTGAGCCGATCGTCATCTACTACCCGCTGCGTATCGACGGCGACTGGGAACTGTTCTGGTTCTCCACCTCCGTCACCGCCACCCCGTCGACCTTGGCAATGGGCTTCCGCGACAATATCCCCGGCAAGCCGCGCGTCATGCTCGTCCAGTCCGCTTTCGGCTCCAACCCCGAGGACATCGTCGCGGGCCTAGCCGACATGGAAGAGCACGTCGCCCCGCGCGTCAAAAAGACTCCCCTCGACCCGTCGCTGGTCCTGTGGGAGCCCTACGAGGACCTGCGCGACCGTGTCGATCCGGATGCCGTCGACCCCGTCGACGCCGCCGACCGTGCCCGACGTGAACGCCTGGCCCGCAAGCGCCGCGAACGCCGCGCCGCACGTGCCGCGAAAGAGAGGAACTAAGCGCCATGTTTGATTCGACGTTCACCACCATCCTCACCGTTTGCATCGGCATCATGGCCATATGCCTGGTCATTGGACTTCTCGCCATCCTGCGCTCCAAAGACGAACTAACCCGAGCCGTGCTGGCAGACTTCATTTTCTACTCGATGGTGTGTCTCTACTTCATGTGGACACTGTTCAACAACACGTTCATCGGGTACGAGATCGCCATCCTCGCCGCGCTCGTGTGCGGCGTGATCCCGACCCTGTCCATGTCCCGCATCATTTCCAGGGGGCGCCGCTAATGGCCATCTGGCAGATCATCGTTCTCATCTTTGTGTTCCTCGCCGTCTTCATGACGGTCGCGACCCTCATCCTCCAGCTCCGTGCCCCCGACGCACTCACCCGAGTCAACCTCATAGGGCCGCTGGTGTGCATTGCTTTCCCTGCACTGATCCTGGCCAAGCTCACCGCCGACTGGGCTACGGTAGGCTTCAACGCCGGCGACTTTATCCGCGCCGTCATCGCCATTCTGGGTGTGTGGATTGTCGGCTCCGTCGGCTCGTTCATCATGGGCCGCTCAATTCACGGCGTGACGGTCGTCGATACACGTTCAGCAGTGATTCGTCAGCAGTCCGCTGAAGATCAGGCAGAAGGTCAGGCAGCGAACTGATCTAGCGAGCCCCAGTTAGCCGCCAGAGCTCGAGCTCGGAAGTGGCCGCGTTCGTCTCTTCCCCCAAATCCAGCTACTTGGATTTGGCTTTGCGGAACGGACCAAGCCAAGGCAGAGCTGGAAGCAATCTCCTAAATGCAGCTACCAAGTTGCAGCTAAAGGCTTCAAAAGGCCGTTTAGCTGCGAGTTGGTAGCTGCATTTGTGTTGGCATCAAACGCCACCACAGGCGAAGGCCAGACGGGCGGTGCGGAGCGGAGCGGTCATCTGGGAGCGGCACCGCGGCGTGGGCGGACCGGCGGACCGGCCGAGGCTCGGTTATCGGAGAGTAGGCGGGAGCGCGCATGACAAACCCCGCCGGCGTTCTCTGGGTGAGACTCGTCGGCGGGGTTCGCCGTGTAGCTGATCGAAGCTCAGCCGGGCTCAGGCTTCAGGCTCTGGCCTACGGGGGAACTGTGGTGTGCCCCGCAGGCCGATAAGCATCGACAAACGTCGATAAGCCTCTAGCCGTGATTAGCCGTTGAAGGAGACCTCTTCTTCGGAGTCCTTAGCGGCATCCTCGCGCTTCTTGGCCAGGACCTCGCGGAGCTTCGGCTCGAGGTCAGCGTCGACCTTGCCCCAGTAGGCGAAGGTGCGCTCCTCGACATCCTTGTCCTGGATCGGCAGCATCTTGTTGGTGACGTTGTTGATGAAGCGCTCACGGGCGGCATCATCGAAGACCTCACGGTACAGGGTGCCTGCCTGGCCGAAGTCGTCGTCCTCAGCGTGCTTGACGTAAGCGGCGCGGACGAGGTCGGTGCCGTGCGGGTCCGGGTTCACGTAGAGGTCGTGAGCCTGGCCGTAGGTGGTGTGGTTGGAGGAGGAGTCCTCGCCGTTATCCAGGTAACCGGCACCCTTCTCAGTGTTGTTCGGGCTGTAGTTCGGCTCACCCTCGTTGTTGAAGAAGTACGCCATCGGGCCACGCTCTGCGTAGGTGTTCACCGGCGTGATCGGCTGGTTGACCGGAAGGTCCTTGTAGTTCGGTCCGATGCGGTAGCGGTGCTGGTCGGCGTATGCGAACACACGGCCCTGCAGCATGCGGTCCGGAGACAGGCCGACACCCGGGACGATGTTGGCTGGGTCCAGAGCCAGCTGCTCGATCTGAGCGTGGTAGTTCTTCGGGTTGCGGTTCAGCACGAAGTAGCCGACGTCGACCAGCGGGTAGTCCTTCTGGGACCAGGTCTTGGTCAGGTCGAACGGGTTGAAGCGGTAGTTCTCGGCATCCTCGAACGGCATGATCTGGACCTTGACGTCCCAGATCGGGTAGTCGCCGCGCTCGATTGCCTCGAACAGGTCCTGGCGGTGGTAGTCAGCGTTCTCGCCGGCCATCTTGCCTGCCTCTTCGTCGGTGAAGCACTCCCAACCCTGACGGGTCTTGAAGTGGTACTTGATCCAGACGGCGTCGCCCTCTTCGTTGACCCACTGGAAGGTGTGGGAGCCGAAGCCGTCCTGGTGGCGGGAGGTCTTCGGGGTGCCGCGGTCACCGAGGAGGTAGGTCACCTGGTGAGCGGACTCCGGGGTGCGGGTCCAGAAGTCCCACTGCATTTCGTCGGAGCGCAGACCGGTGCGCGGGTCACGCTTCTGGGAGTGGATAAAGTCCGGGAACTTAACGGCATCGCGGAGGAAGAACGTCGGGGTGTTGTTACCGACGATGTCGTAGTTGCCGTCCTCGGTCCAGAAACGCAGCGCGAAACCGTGGACGTCGCGCCAGGTGTCCGGGGAGCCAGCCTCACCAGCAACGGTGGAGAAGCGGGCAGCCATCGGGGTCACGGTGCCCTTCTGGAACAGCTTCGCCTTGGTGTACTTGGACACGTCCTCGGTGATGTGCAGCTCACCGAAAGCACCGTGGCCCTTGGCGTGCGGGATGCGCTCCGGAACGTTCTCGCGGTTGAAGTGAGCCAGCTTTTCGACGAGGTGAATGTCGTCGAGCACGTTCGGACCCTGCGGGCCGGCGGTGACGGAGATATTCTCCGAAGCAACCGGCTGGCCGCCCAGGCGAGTGGTCTTGCCGTTACCGGCAGCGCGCTCGCCTTTCTTCACAATTTCTTCTGCGGGATTGTTGTCAGCCATTCGATGGCCCTCCTCGATAAATCAGGTTATTTCGCTGATGCTCCCGACACTACGCACACCCCACATGGGCTTCAAGCAAGTACGCCCTAACTCATTCCTTAGTTTGACCTGCGTTCCAGCGCCTGGGCAGCGCGTTGTCAGGTCGACTGTTTCAGCCGGCGCTCATTCGCAGGTGGAGGGTCTTCCTGCTGGTAACCTCTGCACTCGTGAATAAAAGGGACGATGCTTATGTCACGGACTTGGCGCTGCGCGCCGGCCGCGGTGACAAGGAAGCGTTGTCCGAGTTCATCCGTGTCACCCACGACGACGTGTGGCGTTTGCTCGCTCACTTGGCGGGACGGGAGCAGGCGGATGATCTGACGCAAGAAACGTATCTGCGGGTGCTCGGGGCGCTCCCCCGCTTCGCGGCACGCTCGAGCGCGCGGACGTGGTTGCTGTCGTTGGCGCGCCGCGCGTGGGTGGATTCAGTGCGCCACGATATGGCGCGGCCTCGCAAGGCGGCTGCGGAGTACGACGATGTGGCGGCGCAGCAGCCGAGCCGCGACAACCCGAACACTTGGTCGGAGGTAATGGATGCACGCGAGCTTCTCGACGCCCTCGCGCCCGAGCGCCGCGAAGCCCTCATCCTCACCCAAGTGTTGGGGTACACCTACGAGGAGGCGGCGAAGATCGCCAATGTTCGTGTGGGCACGATCAGATCGCGGGTCGCGCGCGCTCGCCGCGACCTCGTCGCGGGGGCGGAGGCGACAGAGGAAACCGGGCGCGGTGCGTGGTCCGGACCGAGCTCAGGCACAGGTGAAACCGGGACTAGGCGCAACGGCACGCCCAAGAGTGAAGGCTAGACCAGCAGCTCCGCGATCTGGATAGTGTTCAGCGCGGCGCCCTTGCGGAGGTTGTCGCCGGAGACGACGAAGATGAGGCCGCGGTCGCCGTCGACGGTCTGGTCCTGGCGGATGCGGCCGACGTAGGAGTCGTCCTTGCCGGCGGCCATGAGCGGTGTGGGGACGTCGACGACGGAAACGCCGGGGGCGCTACGGAGCACCTCCGCAGCCTCGTCGGGTGTGATGGGTCGCTCGAACTCGGCGTGGACCACCATCGTGTGGCCGGTGAACACAGGGACACGGACGCAGGTGCCGGAGACCTTGAGGTCGGGCAGGCCGAGGATCTTGCGGGATTCGTTGCGAAGTTTCTGCTCTTCATCGGTCTCATTGGTGCCGTCATCGACGAAGTTTCCAGCCATCGGCAGGGCGTTGAACGCGATGGGGCTGACGTAGGGGCCGAGGTCGGCAGGGGCGAGAACGGAGCCGTCGTGGGTGAGTTCCACATTTCGATCGCCGATTTCGACGACCTGCTTGGCCAGCGTTTCCACGCCGGCCAGCCCAGAACCGGACACCGCCTGGTAGGAGGCAACGCGGAGGGTGGTGAGCGAGGCTGCGTCGTTAAGCGCTGAGGCTACGGGCATGATCGCCATCGTCGTGCAGTTCGGATTCGCGATGATGCCCTTCTTCAAAGCGCGGGCGGCATCCGGATTGACCTCGGAGACGATGAGCGGCACGTTCGGGTCCTTGCGCCACGCAGAGGAGTTGTCCACGACCGTGGCACCGGCTTCCGCGAAGACCGGGGCCCATTCCTTCGAGGTGGAGCCGCCGGCGGAGAACAGCGCGATGTCGACGTCGCCCACCGAATCGACCGTGACCTGGGTGAGATCCTCGACGACGATCGTCTCGCCGCGGAATTCTAGCTCTTTGCCCGCCGAGCGCGGCGACGCGAAGAAACGCACGTTATCCGCGGGGAATTCGCGCTCCTGAAGGATCTCGCGCATTACGCGCCCGACCTGGCCAGTGGCTCCGACAATTGCGACGGTGGTCATGAAACTCGCTCCAATCTAGTTTTCGCGTCTGTGCGCCGCGTGTGGCGCCCTAGCGTCCGGTACCCGCATACACGACGGCGGGCTCGCCGCCTCCGAGATCGAATTTCTCGTGGATGACGCGGGCGGCTTCAGCCATGTCGGCACGGCGGACAACGGCGGTAATTCGGATCTCCGAGGTGTTCATCATGCCGATGTTGACATCCTTGTCGCGCAGCGCCTCCGTGAAGTCGGCGGTGACGCCCGGGTGAGACTTCATACCAGCACCGACGAGCGAGACCTTGGCGATCTCGTCGTTGTAGGTGACGTCCTGCCAGCCTTCGCTGTTGACCAGGTTGGTGAGCAGCTCCATACCGCGCGGACCGTCGGCGATCGGGAGCGTGAAGGTGATGTCGGTGGTGTTGTCGTCCTGCGTAGAGGTGTTTTGCAGGACCATGTCGATGTTGATCTCGGCGTCCGCCAGCGCGCGGAAGACCTTGGCGGCTTCACCTGGCACGTCCGGGATGCCGAACACGGTGATCTTTGCTTCGGAATCGTCGGTGGCGACACCGACCAGGACTGCTTCTTCCATGGGGATATCCTCCATCGCTCCGGACACGAGAGTGCCGGGATCGTTGCTGTAAGACGAGCGTACTCGCATGGGAACGTTGAATGCGCGGGCGTACTCGACGCTGCGCAGCACCAGAATCTTCGACCCAGACGCCGCGAGCTCGAGCATCTCCTCGAAGCAGAGATGGTCGAGCTTCTTCGCGTCGGAGACGATGCGGGGGTCGGCGCTGTACACGCCATCCACATCGGAGTAGATCTCGCACTCGTCCGCCCCCAGCGCCGCGGCGAGCGCCACAGCGGTGGTGTCGGATCCGCCGCGCCCCAGGGTGGTCACGTCACGCGTGTCCCGGTTAACGCCTTGGAAGCCAGCGACAATGGCGATCTTTCCGGCGTCAATGGCTTCCTGCACGCGGCCCGGGGTGACCTCGAGGATGCGGGCGTTGCCGTGGCGCTCAGTAGTGATCACACCGGCCTGGGAGCCGGTGAAGGACTGCACCGGCGCGCCCAGACCCGCAATGGCCATGGCCACCAGCGAGTTAGAGATGCGCTCACCGGCTGTGAGCAGCATGTCCATCTCCCGCGGCGGCGGAGTCGGGTTGACCTGGGCGGCGAGGTCCAGCAGCTCGTCTGTAGTGTCGCCCATCGCGGAGCAGACAACCACGACATCGTTGCCGGCCTTGTGGGTGGCCACGACACGTTCCGCGACGGCACGAATTCGTTCCGCGCTCTCAAGCGAGGATCCGCCGTATTTCTGGACGATCAGTGCCACCCTGGTCCGCCTTTCGGTGTCTGACGATTGTCACGCGGTCATGCTGTGTGAAACAGGATACCCGTAGGAAAGGGGAAATCCCGCCATTAAATTGCACTCCTTGGGCCCACTACTATGAGCCGGGTGCACAACAATGCCCTCGCCGTCCTTTTCGCGTTCGCTTCAGCGCTGACGATCGCGATCGGCACAGTCTGGCGCCACCAGATCGTGCTGCGCTACAACGATGAGCAGCGGCGACGACAGGCAGAGTGGCGGGAAGAGCTGCCGGATGATCCGGCGGATCAGCCTGTGCGACAGAGTTCAGCGGGGGCAATCGGCGCGATCAAGCGTCCGACGTGGTGGTTGTCGTTGTCACTCGCGTGGGTGGCGTACGGCTTTCAGGCGGTGGCCCTGGCATTTGGCACCCTGCTGGTCGTGCAACCGGTTCTGGTTCTGTCGCTTCTGCTCACACTGCTTCTGTCGGCGCGGGTGGAGCAGCAGCGCATGGAACTGGATGAGACATTCTGGGCCACAGTGCTCACTGTGGCGGTCGGCGTGCTCGTGGTGCTGGGTAAGCCGGAGCCGGGGGCACGGGAGGCGTCGTTAAGCGAATGGCTTATTGCGCTGGGCGCGGGAGTGGTCGTGATGGTCGTGACAGCCTTCGCGGCGAAACGGCAGGGGTCTGTCATGCGCGCGTTTCTGCTGGGTGCGATCTGCGGCGCGATCTTCGGCTATCTGGCGGTGTTCTCCAAGACGGCGGTGGATGCCTTCGTACGCGGCGGCATCGTGGAACTGGTGACCACGTGGCCGCTGTACGCCTTGCTCGCCGCTGCTGTGGTGGGCACGATCGTGCAGCAATATGCGTTCAGTGCCGGCAATTTGTCCCGGTCGCTGCCGGCGATGAAGATTTTCGAGCCGCTGCTCGCATATTCGCTGGGCATGACTCTGCTGGGTGAGACGTTCACGGTGACCACGGTGTGGGGATGGGCTTTGATGGCGCTGGCTGTGGTGGCCATGTTCGTGGCTACCTTCTTCCTGTCGCGCAAATCCGTATAGCTGCAGCTGACACCGCCTCTCTACGCGCAACGAAGCGCGTGACCGCCCCCGAGGTTGCACCGTGACACACCGCGGTTAGGATGTGAGGCATGTCATTGGCAACCACGGCGAAGTGCACCCTTCCAGGAGCTGCCCTACTTCTGCGCCGCGGCGGGTTCTAGGCCACACATTCACGGCCGGCGCCCCGTCGCGGAGTCAGGCATGCCGGCCGTGCGATTCCCATTTTCTGCACCCGAACCCGTGAAAAGGACTTCAAAGCCATGACTCCGTCAGACGCCCACATTGCAGCCCCCGCTGAAACCCGTAAGCCGAACGGCCCCCGCAACGAGGGCCAGCCGGCGTGGAACACGCAGCGGGGCTCCCAAATGCCTTTCGACCGCTACCTGCCGTTCGCGAAAGAGGTAGAAGACATCACCCTGCCGGACCGCACTTGGCCGAACAAGAAGATCACTGTCGCCCCGCAGTGGTGCGCAGTGGACCTGCGCGACGGCAACCAAGCCTTGATCGACCCAATGAGCCCGGAGCGCAAGCGACGCATGTTCAACCTGCTCGTTGAGATGGGCTACAAGGAGATCGAGGTCGGCTTCCCGTCCGCCTCCCAAACCGATTTCGACTTTGTGCGCGAGATCATCGAAGAGGACATGATCCCCGAGGATGTGACCATCCAGGTGCTGGTGCAGGCGCGCGAACACCTGATCCGCCGCACCTTCGAGGCGTGCGCCGGGGCGCCGCGTGTGATCGTGCACTTCTACAACTCCACCTCGAAGCTGCAGCGCGAGGTAGTGTTCCGCAAGGACCGCGACGCTATTAAGAAGCTGGCCACCGACGCTGCTGAGCTGATCAAGACGGTGGCGAAGGACTACCCGGACACCCACTGGCGCTGGGAATACTCGCCGGAGTCCTTCACCGGCACGGAACTGGACTTCGCGATCGACGTGTGCGACGCGGTGGTGGACATCATGGAAGCCACGCCGGATAACCCGATGATCATCAACCTGCCGGCGACGGTGGAGATGATCACCCCGAACGTCTACGCGGACTCGATTGAGTGGATGCACCGGAACTTCGCCAAGCGCGATTCCATCATCATGTCGCTGCACCCGCACAACGACCGCGGCGAGGGAATCGCGGCAGCCGAGCTGGGCTACCTGGCCGGCGCGGACCGCATCGAGGGCTGCCTGTTCGGCAACGGCGAGCGCACCGGCAACGTCGACCTGGTCACGCTCGGCCTGAACATGCTCACCCAGGGCGTGGACCCCCAGATCGACTTCTCCGACATCGCCGGCATCCGCGAGACGGTGGAGTACTGCAACCAGCTGCGCGTTCCGGAGCGCCACCCGTACGCCGGCGAGCTGGTGTTCACGGCGTTCTCTGGTTCACATCAGGACGCCATCAACAAGGGCCTCGACGCGCTGGCACAGAAGGTGCGCCCCGACGCGAACTCCACCGATGTCGCATGGGAGGAGCTGCGCGAGACCGTCTGGGAGGTCCCCTACCTGCCCATCGACCCGAAGGACGTGGGACGCGATTACGAGGCTGTCATCCGCGTCAACTCCCAGTCCGGTAAGGGCGGCGTCGCCTACATCATGAAGACGGACCACGGTATCAACCTGCCCAAGGAGATGCAGGCGGAGTTCTCCTCGACCGTGCAGGCGATCACGGACTCCGAGGGCGGCGAGGTCAACTCTAAGAACATGTGGGATATCTTCGCCGGCGAGTACCTCGATCTGGACAGCCACCTGGAGCTGACGAACCTGCACGTCGACGCCGCGGAGACAGACGACGACGAGGCGCAGGTCGCGGCGACGGTCGTCTTCGAGGGCACCGAGCGCGAGATCACGGGCGCGGGCAACGGCCCGATCGCGGCTTTCGCGGACGCTCTGCGTTCGCTGGGCTTGGACTACGAGGTCAAGGACTACCGCCAGCAGGCCCGCACGTCGGGCCGCGACGCGGACGCGGCCTGCTTCATTTACAGCGAGGTCAACGGCACTACCGCGTGGGGCGTGGGCGTCGCGAGCTCGACGACGCGCGCCTCCATCAAGGCAATGGTGTCCGCGGTCAACCGTGCACTGGATTAATTTCGCCGGTCAGTACTACTCTTCTCAAGAAATGTAATGAGTTGAACCTGAGGAGATCAGCATGACCAAGCACGACGCTGACAGCGGTCGCGCTGATCTTTCGCCGTGCAACACACCGGCGGTGGTGATTGGGCCCCTTCAACCCCACAGCCCCCCTTCGGCTCACGTCCCTGCCCCGAACCAGGCACCGGCACCAGCCCCGCCAGCTCCTGCAGCCCCGGATCCCGGCCCGCATCAGGCGCCGGTACCAGGACCCGCGCCTTCTCACCCGGAGCGCGGCACAGACACAGGTGTGGACAACGGCGGTGGCCATGCCGGCGGCGCTAGCGACGATCTGCCTCCACCTCAACCGATTTTTGAACTCCAATGGTAAAAAACGACACCCCCACTCCCCGAGACTCCGGACCTGTTTCCGGGCCTACTTCCCAGCCAGGGCGGCCTGAAGGATCGGAGACGAAGCACGAACCTGGCCCTGCGCAGTCAACTCCGCAGGAACCGAGCCTGACGCAGCAGTTCCCGTTTGCCGCGTTCACAGCGCAGACCACGAATATCCACCCGAGCAGCGGCCGCCTAATCACGTTGGACGGCGTCGCGTTCGACGATTCCGGTGTGGTCGGGGAAGAATTTCACGCTGTTTTCAACGTCGGCGGAGATCCCGGCCCGATGCACACCCATGGTGTGCGGCGCAACGATTTCGAGCGCGCCGCGAAATTTTCCCGTCACCTGAAAAAGCTAGACCGATTCATCGACGGCCGCACCCTCGTTGTCCACGACGCACCGCTCGTGTGGGGCTTCATTGTGTCGGAGGCGCGGCGCGCAATGAATGCCGCGGCGCGGGCGAATCGGTCGCGGAACCGTCGTCAAGGCCGCCGCAGGCAGCGGGTGGGGCATGTGCCGCGTCCGGAGGCGATCGTGGATACGCTGGCGTCCGCACGCAAGCAGGGTGCAGTGCTTATCGACGAACGCCTCGAAGCCGTCGCCTCCCTCTCCGGCGTGTCTGTGCCGCCTGCCGAAGCCTCCGCCCAACGCGCGGCGCAGCCAGAGGAAGAAACGTCGCGCGAGCGCACCCTCGCTTTGGTGGGGTTGTTCCTGGCGCTTTCTGAAGCGGGGCCGCTGGACACCCGCACCACCGACTCCCTTGCTCCCGACCGTTTTAGCCTGCAGCGTTCGCAACTGCGCGTGGACGCGGAGAAAGCGCCTGCGCAGCATGGCAATCCCGGCCAGTTCACCGATAAATCCGGACTGCGGCCGGGCATGGAAGTCGTTGTCTCCGATGACATCCGCACCGACCACGACGAACTGATTCAGGCTATCCTCGATTTGGAAATGAACTACGCGGAGAAGCTCACCCGTGAAACATCGCTCGTTGTCACCAACGCGACCGGCGACCCGGCCGACCTGCGCGGAAAGGCGATGCACGCACAACGTAAAGGCATACCGCTGCTCACTGACGAGCAGTTTCTCGACGCTGCGGACGCGGCGCGCGACGCACGCGGCCGCTGACGCGCTCCTGAACCATCGTGACGGCCTGATGGTCTAGGGTTTAGCCCATGAATTCGAGCACAACCGGTTCCGGTTCGCAGAACCGGGCGGGCCAGGCAGGCGTGTTCAAGCGCCTGCGCAGTACCGCGGCGGTGACCGCAGCGAAGCTGGCCACAAAGGCTTCGCGGGCTTCAGGCCGCGGCGCCGGCGGAATGATCGGCGGCTTAGTGGCCGGCGCGATCGACCCCGGGATCTTGGAACAGCTCGGCGGCGGCCGCCCGTCTGTGCTGGTCACCGGCACCAATGGCAAATCGACCACGACGCGCATGCTTGCTGGGGCGATCGGGTCGCAGCACACTGTGGCCACCAACGAAGGCGGCGACAACATGGACGCCGGGATCATCTCCGCACTCCTCGCCGGGGAGAAAGCGTCGCATGTAGTGCTCGAGGTCGATGAACTGCATGTGCCCGCAGTGGCGGACAAGCTGAACCCGACGGCTCTCGTGCTGCTGAACCTCACACGCGACCAGCTCGACCGCGTCGGCGAGATCAACTCCATCGAACGCGCCCTCCGCGGTGCGGTGGAAGCGCACCCGGACATGACCGTTATCGCGAACTGCGACGACGTGCTGGTCACCTCGGTCGCCTTCGACGCGCCGAATGTGGTGTGGGTCTCCGCCGGGCCGGGCTGGGTGGGCGATTCCGTGTCCAACCCGCGCGGCGCCGGCCACATCGTCCGCACCGACGACGACTGGTACGCCACGAAACCGCTAGACGACGGCCGCGAATTCCGCCGCCCCACACCCGACTGGACTATCACCGACGAGGGCCTGACTGCCCCCGACGGAACGACGTTCCCGCTGAACCTCGCGCTGCCGGGACGAGCCAACCGGGGCAATGCCGCCCAGGCGATCGCGGCGGCGGTGGAGGCATTTGGCGTCGATAAGCAGGACGCGATAGGCGCGGCCGAGCGTGTCGACGATGTTGCGGGCCGCTACACCACCATCCCCTGGAACGGCCGCGACGTGCACTTACTCTTGGCGAAGAACCCCGCCGGCTGGCAGGAAGCCCTGTCCATGGTCGACCGCGACGCCGACGGCCTCGTCATCGCCGTCAACGGACACGAAGGGGACGGTGCCGACCTGTCCTGGCTGTGGGATGTCCGTTTCGAAGACTTCGAGGGCATCGCCGTCAAAGCCTCCGGCGAACGCGGCACCGATCTCGCTGTCCGGTTGCTATACGCCGGTGTCGAGCACGAGCTCATCCACGACCCGCTCAAGGCCATCGCCGACTGCCCGCCCGGGCGCGTCGAGGTGCTGGCGAACTACACCGCGCTGCTGAATCTGAAGAAAGCGCTCGAGAAAGAGGTCTCCCATGGCTGACACGCTCACAATCGGCCTTGTTCTCCCCGACGTGCTGGGCACGTACGGCGACGACGGCAACGCTCTCGTTCTCCGCGGCCGCGCCCGTATGCGCGGCATCAACGCAGAGATCCTGCCCATCAAGCTCGGGGAAGCAGTGCCGGAGGACCTCGCGGCGTACACACTCGGCGGCGGCGAAGACAGCGCACAGGTGCTCGCCGCTGAACACCTGTGCGCCGACAAGGGCCTGATCCGCGCCGCAGCGAACGGCCGCCCGATCTTCGCGGTGTGCGCCGGGCTCCAAGTCCTCGGCGAAAGCTTCCACGCCCAGGGCAAACAGGTCCAAGGCCTCTCGCTTATCGACGCCACAACTACCCCCCTGCCCTCCCGCGCCATCGGTGAAGTCGCCTCCACCCCTGTCAAAGCCGGAGTGGCGAAGCACCTGACTCAGCCGCTCAGCGGGTTCGAGAATCACCTGGGTGGCACCGTCCTCGGCACCGACGCCTCCCCGCTGGGCACCGTGACAGCCGGGCAAGGCAACGGCGGCAACGCGGATTTCGGCGCCGCGAACGGGCAGAGCCACGAAGGGGCCGTGCAGGGCAGCGTCATTGCCACCTACATGCACGGGCCAGCGCTCGCCCGCAACCCTGAGTTGGCCGACCTGATTCTCGCCCAGGCCATGGGCGTTGCTCTGTCCGACCTCGAGCCGTTGGAGCTGCCGGTGGTCGACCGCCTGCGCCTCGAGCGCATGGGCCGCTAGAGCTGCAGGCGTCCCGTCAACGCACGGGAGAGCGTGAGTTCGTCGACGAACTCCAAGTCGCCTCCGAGGGGCATTCCCGATGCCAAGCGCGAGATGGTCAAATCCGGGAAATCCTTGAGCAAACGTGCCAGGTAAGACGCTGTCGCCTCCCCCTCGGTGTCGGGGTCCGTGGCCAGAATAACCTCGTGGATGTCCGGCGCATCGTCACCGTCCCGGTCAGGCAGAACGCCGCCGATTCGTTGCAGTAGGGAGGAAATAGCCAAGTCTTTCGGTCCCACATTCGCCAGCGGATCGAGCGCTCCGCCGAGCACATGGTACCGCCCTGAATATTCCCCGGTGCGCTCAATGACCTGGATATCCTTCGCGTCCTCAACGACGCAGATGAGGCCCGCATCACGTCCGCTGTCTGCGCAGACGCGACATACCTCCTCACGCGACACGTTGTTGCAAATCCGGCAGAACGTGACACCGTCACGCACCGCGCCGAGCGCGCTGCGCAGACGGTCGATATCGTCCGGGTCCGTCTTCAGCAGGTGGAACGCAATGCGCTGAGCGCTTTTCGGTCCCACTCCGGGGAGGCGGGAGAACTCGTCGATGAGGTCCTGGAGAGGGCCTTCAAACATAGGGCGGGACTAGTTTCCGCCGAACATCTGGGTGAAGTCGTTGCCCTCACCCGGAGCCTGCTGGGTCAGCGGGCCGATCTTCTCCTGTGCGAGCTGGCCGGCCTTCGTGTGGGCATCACGGTAGGCGGCAAGAATGAGGTCCTGGAGCGTTTCCACGTCCTCCGGGTCAACTGCCTCCGGGCTAATGGAGAGGTCGGTGATCTCCGCTCCACCGGTCATGGTGATGTTCACCAGACCGCCGCCAGCGGTGCCCTGCACGGATGCGGCGAGGATCTCCTCCTGCGCGCGCTGGATCTGAGCCTGAACCTCAGCCGCCTGGCGGATGAGTTCCTGCATGTCGGGCATACCGTTCTGATCGGGCTGAGTCATTGGTCGTTGACCTTTCTTGAACGCTTGAATAATGATTTTTCACGCGACTGTCAATATCGGCCGCGTCCGCCGACTAGTGTACCGAGCGCTTACAATGGCCGTGCGCCCAACTCTTCCGCCAGCAGATCCATTGCCACCTCAGTTGGGTTACGGCGGTCGAAAGTGCCTTCCTCCTGGGACTGGTCAACCATGTCCCGCTCTTCATCCTCGCGCGAGTACGGCGCCGTTTCCTCTTCCGCCGGCGGTTCATCTTCCGGTTCCGGCGGCAGCGGTACCCCGCTGCTGAAGCTCGTTCCCCCGCCGAATCCGGTGTTCGGCCCGACCCCGGGCTGGCGTTTCTCGGCCACTGCCGCCGCAGTATCGGCCCCGCGGACGGAGGCATCGTTTCGGGACTCCGGCCTGGACTGGGAATCACCTGGTTCCCCGGCGCTCCGGGCCACCCCAGCATCCGGGTCACCATCATCTGTGGCCGCCGTCGCGGGCGTTGTCCCCCACGGGTCGTACTGCACCGGGGCCGGAGCCGGTTCAGGTGTCACGGGTTCGGTCTCGGCCGATACCGAACCGTCACTCGTCGGGGTCGGTTCGCCCGGTTCAGCGCCGTCGGCAGCGTACGGCTCGTCACCAGTGTCTTCGCTGGGTGTAGGGGCATCTCCCGGGGAATCCGAACTGCCTACGGCAGCGTTTGCCTCCTCCCGCGGCGTTTCCGTCCCCGAGGGGGCGGCTGATACTCCAGGATCCGGCTCAGGATGAGTCCGAGGCGGGCTCCACACGCGCGGCTCACGCGTGGGGGCCTCAAAGCCCGCGGCTTTTGGGTCAGTACCCACCACACAGCGCACCGCGATCTCGGTGCCGAGCTTCTCGGTCAGGACCGCGGCAATATCGTCGTTGTTGTGCTGTGAGTTGATGCTGTTCGCGAGTGCACCAGTGTTATGGCCGACGACGAGAGTCGTTCCCTCCATTCCCAGCGGCTGGGCCTCGGTCAACATGATTTCCGCGACCTTGTTGCGCTCACCGACTGACTGCCGCAGAGTGATCCATTCCTTCCGGATGCGTTCCATGAGCGCCGTGGGATCGACATCGGCACCGGATTCGCCCTCTGCACCAGAGGCGGAATGTGCGTCCTCGGCTGTCTCTACTGCGGCAACCGGCTCGGAGGCCTTCTGCTGTGGTTTCTCCTGCTGCTCTGACTGCTGGAACCGCCCAGGCTGCTGCCGTTCCGCTGGCACCTGTTCCTTCGCCGGTGATGATGGCTCAGGTCGGGAAGTCTCCTCCGGAGCCTCGGGTTGGCGTCTCGGCTGGGGGGCAGGCTCCTGCTGGAGCTGCGGCTGCGGGTGCGGCCGCTCTGGCTTCTTTTTCGGTGCCTCGCGCGGAGCGGGTGTCGACTGGGAGGTCACATTAGCGGTGGCCTGAACGGCGGCAGCTGCCGCGAGCGCCGCTGCCGCTCCACGGGGCTGATCGCCCATTCCAGTTGCTTCTGCTGCTGCGTCTTGGATCTCGGTGAGGCCGGCAACGGCGGCTGGTGCCTGCGTACCGGTGGCCACGCCGAGAAGATGGGCCATCATGATCTCCAGGAGCAAGCGCGGAGATGTCGCGCCACGCAGGGAGGTGATGCGCTCGTTGACCTCGGTGGCTAGGGCGGCGAGCTGGTTGCCCGGGAATTTGTCGGCCTCAGCCGCGAGGATCTCAGCTCGGTCCGTGGGGGCATCGACGAGCCCTTGGCCGAAAGCATCCGGCACCGCGTGAATGATCATCAGGTCGCGCAGACGGTCGAGCAGGTCAACGGCGAAGCGGCGGGGCTCGTGGCCCGCCTCAATGACATCGTCGACAGCCTGGAACAGCGCGGCAGCATCGCGGGCAGCGAGGGCATCCACCGTTGCGTCGATAAGCGAAAGATCGGTGACCCCGAGAAGCGGCAACGCGAGCTCATACGTCAATCCGTCGGGGCCGGCTCCTGCGAGCAGCTGATCCAAAATCGACAGTGTGTCACGCGGCGATCCTCCGCCCGCGCGGATGACCAATGGGTAGACGTCCTCGTCGACCGTGACGCCTTCCGCCGCAACCGTGCGCTCGACGAGCTGGCGCATCGCCTGAGGCGTGAGCAGGCGGAACGGGTAGTGGTGCGTGCGCGAGCGGATCGTGCCGATGATCTTCTCCGGCTCCGTCGTCGCGAAAATGAACACGAGGTGCTCCGGCGGCTCCTCCACGATCTTCAACAGGGCGTTCGCGCCCGCGCCTGTGATCATGTGGGCCTCGTCGATAATGAACACGCGGTACCGTGATTCCGCCGGCGCGAAATACGCACGTTCGCGCAGCTCACGCATCTCGTCGACACCGCCGTTCGACGCGGCGTCCATCTCCGTGACGTCCAGGTTGCCCGGCCCGCCCGGCGCGAGCGCGACGCACGACGGGCACACCCCGCACGGCGTCGACGTCGGTCCTTCGACACAGTTCAGCGAACGCGCCAAGATTCGTGCCGACGACGTCTTGCCCGTCCCCCTCGGCCCCGAGAACAAATAAGCGTGGTTGACCCGCCCGTTGTCCAGCGCCGTGGACAACGGGCGCGTCACCTGCTCCTGCCCAATCATCTCGGCGAACGAGGCTGGGCGATACTTCCGGTACAAAGCCACGGTTTCACCCTACTAGGCGCCCGCGACACCCACCGTGGGTCAGACCGCGATCGGGCATTGCCAGCGCAGATATTTTCGTTATACAGTATTGTCATGCCTGTGAACGCCAGCCAAGAGCAGATCGACGCTTGGGTCGCCGAAGCCGAGATCGGCTACGACCCAGAGCTCCTGAAGAAGCGTGGCCGCGGGCGCCCGGGGCGCGGATCGACTCCAGCACAGGTCGTCGCTGTCCGCCTCACCGACGACGAACTGAAAGCACTCGACGATCTCGCCACTGAGAAGAACGTGACCCGGTCCGAACTCATCCGCCAAGCGATCAACACCTTCACTGGCAAGCTCCGCTAGTCGTTCAGCCGGCCGGTCTCGGAAAGCACCCGCTCGCGGAGCTTGCCGGTGGCGGCGACAGCGGCGACGCAGCCGGCGAGCGCCAGCACAATCAGCGCGGCGAAGAGGGCGTGCTGCAGCAGGAGTGCGTCGACAGATGCGATGACCATCGCTAGTCCCATCATGCTGCCCATGCCGAAGCCCATGAGGGTCACCAGAGCCATCGGGATTCCCACCTCGCGGATCGCCACGGAGGTGTGGAACTTCGCGGGCGCGCCGATGAAGTAGAGGGACTTGGTCAGCTGCTTTTGCTCCACCACAGCCAACGCCTGGGTAAGCAGCGTGGATGCGATAAGCAGAACGGCACCGAAGACAGCGGTGATAGCCACGCCGGAGGGAATGTCGGAGGTGACCATCTTCAGGGCGGGGTCATCCTCGATCTGCGGGACGGCGGAGAACCCGCTGCCAGCACCCGCGATGAACGCGACGAAGTATAGCGCGGCGACGCGCTTCCAGGTCGTCCTCACCCCGCGGCCGACGCGGCGGGTGGCCACGTAGGTGGCGGAGCCGGGCAGTAGGTAGCTGATTCGGGCGATCAGCTGAATCACTCCGACAGCGACGAGCGCATTGACCATCAGCACACCGGCGACGACAACGAGCATCACGAAGAACTCGGTGGCATCGGCCTCCGGCGCGATGGACAACGTGTTCAGGTAGCGGTACAGGGCAATAGCCGCCGCCAATGAGATGACCAGAGTGACCACGCTTTGTCCCTTCGGCGGAATCTTCTTAGTCACGCCCAAGGGGGTAACAGCCACACGGCGCAACGCGATCCAGACGGACGCAGCGGCGAGGGCGAGCACCACCACCCAGGCGACGGGCACGACCCACCAGGTGAACATCTCCCAGGTGCCGATGCGTTTTTCCTGGAAGGTCAGCAGCGACCACGCGGGCACGCTGACCAGGTACAGCACGGTGCCGATGCCGAGGCCGACGAGCGCCTGGCGCAGGGCGTCGAGAATCATCATGCCGCGCACCTGACCGGAGGTAGCGCCGATCAAGCGCAGGATGGCCAGCTGCTCTTCGCGGCCCCCGAGATTCGCGCGCGCAGCCTGCGTGAGCAGGCCGAGCAGGGTGGGCACCACCAGCAACGACGCGAAGAGGGCGAGGAAGATATAGGGCATGGACAGTGGTCCGCCCGCGCTCTCCTGCACCTCAACGAGGCGCTCGTGCGGGTGCCAGTGGCGCTGCGCGAACATCCACGTGCCGGCGGCCAGCGTGCACAGAATCCATGTGGACACGGCGAAGGCCACGAGCGACAAGGCGCGGACCCAGCGTTCGCCGGTCTGGCGCTGCGCACGACCTTCGCTCGAGGAGGACTGCGCGGCAGTCATCAACGTCATCGCGCTCATGCCGGAACCCCCTTCGAAGCGCCCTCGGAGTGGATCAGGCCGTCACGGATCTCGATCCGGCGGTCGCACCACCGCGCGATCTTCGGGTCGTGGGTGACCAGTACGAGTGTGACCCCAAATTTTTTGGTCACGGCGGTGATCTGCTGCATCACCTCGTGCCCGGTGGCCTGGTCGAGCGCGGCGGTGGGCTCGTCGGCGAAGACCACCGCCGGAGGACCGGCCAAAGCGCGTGCGATGGCGACGCGCTGACCCTGCCCGCCGGATAGCTGGCCCGGGAAACGGTCCCCAAAGTTCCCAAGACCAAGACGCGTGAGCATATCCGTCGCCTCCGCGTGGGCTTTCGCGCGGGATTCACCGCGCATGATCTGCGGCAGCGCCACATTCTCCTTCGCGGTCAGCTCGGGCATGAGCTGGCCGTCCTGGAAGATGAAGCCGAAGTGGTCGAGCCGGAGTTGGGAGCGGGAGGCGTCGTTAAGCGATGCGATGTCGCGCCCGTTGAAGCGGACCTCGCCGTGGTCGGGGACGAGCACGCCTGACATGCAGTGGAGCAGCGTCGATTTGCCGGAGCCCGACGGGCCCATGATCGCGACGGACTCGCCGGGGCCGATATTCAGGCTGATTCCTTCGAGGACCCGTTGCTGGGTGAATGATTTGGTGATGTCGTTGAGTTCAAGCATGGTTCCTATTTCACCGCGTGCCGCGCGCGGCCACCATCGTGCAGGCTCCCAAATACGGGTAGTGCCAGCACTACCCCGCTACCCTCGCAATCATGTGGCGGAAGAAGAACCACGAAGCCGAGGCCGCGCGGGCGATCCACGAGCTGACGGCCTCGCGGCGCAAGATCGCGGAAGCGTACGAGGTCGAACGCCTGCGCATCGAGCGCGACCTCCACGACGGCGCGCAGCAATATTTCGTGGCGGCCGCGATGAAGCTCGGCGAAGCGCAGCTCGACACCGATTCGCCACTTCTCGACGCCGCCGCCCGCGACCTCAAGAACGGCCTCGACGCCCTGCGCCGCACCGTGCGCGGCATTCACCCACGCGAGCTGACCGACCGCGGGCTCGTCGAGGCAGTCGAAACAGCAGCCGCGCAGTACGGCCCGCACGTCACGGTCCGCGCGCCGCACCCACTTCCGCTTATCGACGACTCCGTCCTCGCCGCCGCCTATTTCTTCACCTCCGAAGCCCTGACCAATGCCGCGAAGCACGCGCCGGGCGCACCTGTCAGCGTGCTGATCACCAGCGACCACACGCTGAATGTCGCAGTGACCGACTCCGGTGACGGCGGCGCGCGCTTCATGCCCGGTGGCGGCCTGGACGGCATGCGCGAGCGGATCGCCGCTTTCGGGGGCGGAATCGAAGTGAATTCACCCAACGGCGGCCCCACGACCATCGCCGCGCGGATACCGTTGCTGCTGTACCGAGGAGAAAGCGGGTTAGCTCAATGAAGATCGTGATCGCCGACGACTCCGCACTGCTGCGCGAGGGTGTCGCTGGTCTGCTCACCCGGCGCGGCCACGAGGTGGTCGGGCAGGTGGGGGATGCGGAGGCGCTGCCGGGAGCCGTCGATAAGCATGCTCCCGACCTCGTGATCACTGATGTGCGCATGCCGCCCACAATGCGCGACGACGGCTTGCAGGCCGCTCTGAAGTTGCGCGAATGCGGCCCAGTTAATGTGCTTGTGTTGTCGCAGTACGTCGCGCCCGCATACGCCCGCGAGCTGTTCTCCGAAGGCGACGGCGGCACCGGCTACCTGCTCAAAGACCGCGTTGCGGAGGTGAAAGACTTCGTCCATGCGTGCGAGACCGTGGCCAGCGGCGGCGTGGTCATCGACCCGGATGTGGCCAGCGAGCTCATGGCCGCCAGCTCGCAGTGGCTGACCACGCTCACCCCACGCGAACGTGAGGTCCTCGAGCTCATGGCAGACGGCCTTTCCAATGCCGAAATCGCCGAGAAGCTCTACTTCTCCGGTGCCGCGGTGGCCAAACACGTCTCCAGCATCTTCTCCAAGCTGGGGCTCACACCCGACGAAGAGAACCGCCGCGTCCGCGCGATCTTGATGTACCTGTCCGAGCGCGGCATCAGCTAGATCCAGCCTCCACTCCACAGGCCAGCCCTGAGCGCCGCAGGGCCCGCAACTGCCGAGGACGACGGACTAAAAAACGAAAAGGCCCCACCATACGGTGGGGCCTACGCGTGAAACGCGCCACCTTAGGCGATCAGGCCCAGGAGCTGGGAAGCGCCGTCAGCGATGCTGACCCACGGGCCAACGAAGACGTATGCGAGGTCGTAGGCGGACGAGCCGGTCTCGCCCTCAGCCTTGGCAATCTCGATTGCAAACTTGCCGATCTTGGCGATGATTTCCATTATGACTCCTTAAAAGCGTTGTGTGGTCCTGAAAGAGGATGGTTGGGTGGCTGCGGCGAACCGCAAGTTGTTAGGCTACGGTTTTGATGATCTTGGCGATTTTGCCGGTGATGTCGAAGAGGTCAGCAACGCCCTCGGCGACCTTGCCCCAGCCTTCCCAGGTGGTGACGAAGTTGTCCAGGTGGAAGATGATGGTGTCCAGATCCATGAGAAACCCTTACGATATCGGATTCGGTTCTGCGCGTTACTGCGCAGAAATCTTGAATGATGACTGCCTGATCCTCGAGGCGCTTTAACGGTACCTCGAGAGTTCGTACAGTCAACTGTTATTCTTCACACTTTTCCTGTTGTTAACCTTGCCATTGGAGCCTGCCGCCTTCTAGAGGAGAGAGCCCCTACACCGGATCAGTAACCCATTACTCAAGATTCATACGCTTTACTTTTACTAACGCTAGGCTAATTTCAGCCGACGCTTTCCGGCGCCACCGAGCTATACTCCAAGCCCTTAGCGAGCCAAGGAACTAATCTCACGTTAAATAACAATTAACCTGGAATTCGGTTTATGGCTCCTCGAAACTGCACTCTTCGCCACTTCGGAACGGCGTTTGCCCGCTATCCTCGGGCCCAGTCCCCGATGTTCGTCTGCCGGCGATGCAGTCGGCGCTCGAGCACCTCGAGGCCCTGCTCGGAGGCGATCTCGTATTCGTCGTCGGTGAGCAGCACCAGCTCCAGCAGCAGCGTCATGCGTGCCGGGGCACCGTCGTCGGTGGCGGGCTCGTTGACCAGCGGCGTGCCGCGGTCGAAGATCTGCGGTTCGCGCAGCAGGCCGTGGTTGACGGTCAGCGCCGGATCGTTCACCAGCCCCGGAAGCGCCGTTCCCGGCTGCCCCGGAATGCCTGCGGTGACCAGCGTGTTCCACGCACCCGCGACCGCCATGACGCGCTGTTGCGGGGTTGCGCCGTCGGCGGCGCAGATGATCTCGCAGCGCACCTCGGTTGCGGGACTAGCACCGGGCGCTTCCGCCGCCGGGTCGTCGACAACGAGACCGCTATCGATCTCACTGAACCCGACACTGACAGCCGCAGGGAGCACCGGCGCGACACCGATGGTCATGCCGTTGACGTTCAGCAGCTCCATCGGACCGAGAACGTCGGTGAGCCAGGCGTGTGTTTCGGCGGGAGTCACTAGCCTTCGAGCTTCTCCAGTGCTGCGAGAAGCACGCAGGTGGCCACGCCGTCCATGGCGGTGCGGACTTCGTCGATAGGCGGAAGTGATGGCGCAAGACGGATATTGCGGTCGTTCGGGTCCTCGCCCTTCGGGAATGCGGAACCAGCCTTGGTCAGCGTGATGCCGGCCTCGCGGGCGAGCTCCCACACGCGGTGGGCAGTGCCGTCGACGACGTCCAGGGAGATGAAGTAGCCGCCGGCCGGAGTGGTCCAACGCGCGACCTCGTACTCGCCGAGGCGGCCCTCGAGGATTTCCAGCACCGCGTCGAATTTCGGTTTGAGGATCTGCGCGTGTTTCTGCATCAGGGCACGCACGCCGTCGGCGTCGCCGAAGAATTTCGCGTGCGCCAGCTGGTTGATCTTGTTCGGGCCGATGCCGCGGATCCCAGCGATGGAGGCGTACCAGTCCAGGTTCTCCGTCGACGACGCGAAGAAGGCCACGCCGGCACCTGCGTGCGTGATCTTGGAGGTGGAGCTCATCACCCAGAAGCGGTTCGGGTTGCCCGCTTCCTCCGCGATGCCGAGCACGTCGATGATCTGGGGGAAGTCCTCAGTGAAGATGTGCACGGCATAGGCGTTGTCCCACACGATGCGGAAATCCGGTGCCGCCGTCTCCATCGATGCGAGTGCTCGCACGACCTCGTCGGACACAGTCGCGCCCGTCGGGTTGGCGAACATGGGCACCACCCACATGCCCTTAACTGCCGGGTCCTTGGCCAGCTCGGCGACGGCATCGACGTCAGGGCCGTCCTCAAGCATGGGCACGGTGACCATCTCGAAACCGAACTTCTCCGCAATGGCGAAATGGCGGTCATAGCCCGGGACCGGGCAGATCCACTTCACGGTCTCCTCTTCGCGCCACGGACGCTCCGAGTCGTTGTTGCCGAAGATGAACGACCAGCTGACCAGGTCGAACATGATATTCAGCGACGAGGAATCCTCCGCGTACAGGTTGTCCACCGACACTCCGATGAGCTCGCCCCAAATCTCCCGGATGTCCTTGATGCCCTTGAGGTTGCCGTAGTTGCGCACATCCGCGCCGGCGGCGTCCACGTAATTGCCCTTACCCGGCAACTCCAACAGGTCATTGCTGAGGTCCAGCTGCTCCGACGACGGCTTGCCGCGCGTCAGGTCCAAGTCCAGGTTGCGGGTCTTGAGCGTTTCGTATTCCTCGCGCACCTTCGCCGCGAGTTCCTCACGGGCAGCGGCGTCCAGATCGAGCAGGGACATCGTGGGATCACTTCCTTCAAAGGAGTGGACTTTTTACGACGCCCAGATTACATGCGCCCAGCGCCCCTAGCCCCACCGGATCCGGGCAAAATAAAGGGACCCCACGCACCTGCCAGAGCTCGCTGACCCTTGCTGCGTTCCCGCCCTGGGGGAGTTCACAAGATATGCACCGCGTGAGATCCTGCGGGCAAGTCTAGTAGCTCGCGGCAACCAGTTCAAAAAGCACGCATTCCGCCTATCGACGCCCCACCCCACCACCAATTTTGTCCCCACCCCGGTATCCGCTAAAGTGGTGGCTCGACGCGCTGCGCAGGCCATGCTTGCACGGCGAGGAACGTCGCTGGAGGATTCGACTAGCGGCCTATGTCACACGCCTGGAACGCGTGCGGGTTTCACGACCCTCGTGGGTTCAAATCCCACATCCTCCGCCAAAATCTGTGCCCCGCTCCCAGCCTGGGATGCGGGGCACAGCTATTTCAGCACCTGTTTCGGCGCAGCGGAGGTTCTAGCGCTCCTCCGCCACCTCACCCTCGGTTTCAGGCGTGACGGTGCCGGCGACGAACTGACCGACCTCGCCGCGCTTCTTCGCGGGTGCCCACTCCTCCTCGATCTTGCGGAAAAGCTCCTTTTCATCCTTCTGCTTGTCGGCGATATTGTCCAGCACTTCTTGGATGCGCCCGGCAGGAATGACGGTGACACCGTCGTTGTCGGCAATGATCAGGTCGCCGCCTTTCACGACTGTTCCCGCGCACGCCACCGGGTAACCCACCTCCGAGGGACCGAAGCGCGTCGGGCCCATCGGCGTCGTGCCGGTGGCGAAAACCTGCAGTCCGTATTCGTTGAGGTCGTCGACATCGCGGACAGGACCGTCGACGACGCAGCCGAGCACACCAGCCTCGGCCATCATCTTGCCGATCTGGCCACCAATGATCGCGGAGCCGTCTGCGCCGCGGGCATTGACGACGAAGATGTCGCCCTCCTGAGCGTCGTCAAGCGCGCGCCACACACCCAAATTGTCTCCAGGAGTGCAGTTGATGGGAAAGGCGTTGCCGATGGCGCTGCCGGTGCCGATAATGCGGCGGATGCGCCCCGCCATGGTGGTCAGGTGGCCGAGGGTGTCGCCGACAACGGCGGCCTCAGCATCGCGCAGCTTCTCTAGCGTGGACAGGTCGTAGCGTTTCCAAGGGTCGTTAACACGGACGTTGGACAGATCTGCATCGAAGAGCATGCCTCCGACACTATTGCGCCAAAAACGTTAGCGCAGCGCATACGCTCAATTTCCGCTCTTGTCCTCCCACACCCAGGGATCCCGGGACAGCGTCGACGGATCAAAACAGTCGAGCAGTTCCTCCAGCGACGCCGCCTCCAGGTATCCCAGCGATGCCGCGAGCTGGCGGACGACACCCTCAACACCACTGCGTTCCGCCATTTCCCGCAGGGTCACGGCACCGTCGCGTTTGGCCAGCCTGCGCCCATCCGGTGCGACCACGAGCGGCACGTGCACGTACTCGGGTTCCGGGTATCCCAGTTCATGAGCCAGGTAAGCCTGCGCAGGCGCAGAACCGAGCAGGTCGTCGCCGCGAACGATCTGGTCGACTTTCTGGAAACCGTCGTCAACCACCACCGCGAGGTTGTACGCCCAGTCCCCGGTCTGCACCTGGTTCACATTGCCGCCCCGTTTCAGAATCACATCATCGACGGGCCCAGTGAACTCACCCGCGTAAAAGTCCTGCACAGTCCACTTATCCACGCGCGCACGGAGACGGACCGCGGGGAGGCGGCCGGATTCGGCTAGCTGGGAACGTCGATAAGCGCGCTGCTCTTCCGTGAGGTCGCGGCACGTGCCCGGGTACATTCCCGGCTGGGCGTGGGGCGCGGACGCGGCCTCGCGGATGTCGCGGCGAGAGCAATAACATTCATACGTGTCCAACTTGGCGAGCGCCTCCGCATACGCCTCCCCGCGATCATGCTGGTACACGACCGGCTCATCCCACTCAATGCCGAGCGCCGCGAGATCCTCGAGCTGGCGCTGCGCGGACTCCATGCTCGAACGCTCCGAGTCGATGTCCTCCACCCGCATGTAGAACTTGCGGCCCGACTGGCGCGCGAAAAGCCACGCCAAAACCGCCGTGCGCAGGTTGCCGAAGTGGAGGTCCCCGCTCGGACTCGGGGCATAGCGACCAGCTACGGCTTGCTCACTCTCCATATGTGTAATGATATTGCGCATGTCACAACCACTTTCCCACCCCCACCCCGTCTCCCGCTCGCCCTACCCCTACCTGCTCGCGGTATTCTGCGCCGTCTTCCTGATCTCCAACATCACTGCCCAGAAAGGCGTCCAGCTCGGACCGCTCATCACCGACGGTGCATTCTTCCTCTTCCCCGTCTCCTACGTGATCGGCGACGTCATCGCTGAGGTCTACGGCTTCAAAGCCGCACGACGCGCCGTGTTCACCGGCTTCGGTGTCGCCGTGATCGCCGTCCTGTCCTTCTACATCGCTATCTGGCTACCGGCCGCGAGCTTCTACGACATGCAGGACACCTTCTCCGCAGTTCTGGGCCTGCTACCGCGCATCATCCTGGCATCTCTGACCGGTTACGTCGTCGGTCAGCTGCTCAACGCATGGGTACTGCAGAAAATGAAGGACCGCTTCGGCACCGACCGTCTCTGGGCGCGCCTGATCGGCTCCACCATCGTCGGCGAATTCGCCGACACCCTGCTGTTCTGCTCCATCGCAGCCGGCGTCATCGGCATCGACTCCGCCGGGGCGTTCATCAACTACGTCGCCGTCGGATTCCTCTGGAAGACCATCATGGAGGTCGTGCTGCTCCCCGTCACCTACCCAACCATCGCCGCCGTGCGCCGGGCTGAGGAGCGCACTAGCTCGGTTACCGCGTAAGGGTTCACGGGAGAGGCGCGTTCCCCCTGACGTCTTGTCACAGATCCAGCTACTTGGAACCAGCTAACCGTCCATTTTGGAGCGAGTAGCTGGATCCATGTAGCTGGATTCTTCATTTCCAGCTTCACACTCGTAGTGCACCCTCGGCTCATGCTTGCTACTGTCCGAGGCAAGACGCGCGCTTGGGGGAGCGCGCCAGGAGGGGGGAACGATGAACTATGCCCATCTTCGGGCCTTGCTAGTGCCGCGGGGCCGCGTACACGAGCAAACGTGCGTGAGGCTGTCTGCGACGAAATTTATCCGGTCCACTGACTGGGCCACATTGAAGAACTTTGAGCAGGAGTATCTCCGGTGCTATGCGGCCGCGACGACTGCGCACAAAGCCGTCCTCGTAGGCCGCTCCGCTGCCCGAGTAGCAGGCCTCTGGGTAGTGCCGGCACATTCCGAGGTCGTGGAGCTAGCCCAGCTGTCGGGTCGACCGCCATCAACAAAGCAATGGCCACGTGGCGTGCGCTACCACCACATGCCAGTGGACAACAGCGACTACCGAGAACTGTCAGTCGAGGACGGGACTGGGGCCAGCACACTGCGCATCACCCGGGCGCAGCGCACAATCGTCGATGTCGCACGACTTCACGGCCTACGCCATGGTGTTATCGCCCTTGACAGTTGGATGAGCGGTGAAACTCGCGCCAATACTCAGATCCAGAAGGAACTCATCGCCTCGGCCATCAGTCGCCTGGCGGGCAAAAAGGGTATTTTCGTGGCTCGCCAAGCGCTCGCGCTGAGTTCAAAACTTTCTGAATCGCCATACGAGTCACTTTTCCGAGTCATCCTTGCAGAACACGGAATCACTGCCCAGCCTCAGATGTGGATCGGCCGCCGCAACCGGGTTGACCTGCTCTGGGGGCAGCTCGTCATCGAAATCGACGGAGAGTCGAAGTACGAAGACGTTCCACACGAAACTGTGCTTAAACAGCTCAAACGGGAGAACTGGATCAAAGAACAAGGATACGAAGTGCTTCGTCTCTTTCCCGCCGACATTCTCCGAGACGAAGAAGGGTGTGTTAGGCGCGTCATCGAGGCAAAAGCTCGAGCCGACCGCAGAGGCCCGGTTCTCGTGGCTGCCAGTCAAAAAAGGCCGTTTTAGGCCACTGCGTCAGCCCGCCGGCCGAGTGCGTTTACAAAACCAGCTACTTAGATCCAGCTAGTCGGGGTGAAAACGGCGAATAGCTGGATCCAAGTAGCTGGATTCGCGCTTGAAACCGCAGCCGAGGGGCTGGGGGGCGCGCCGGTGCGCGGGCAGAGCGGGCGCGGGCAGAGCGGGCAGGCCCGGCCTGCGCGTTAACGCCCCGCGTAGTAGCGCCCCAGGAACTCGTCGCGGTAGGCCTCGTAATCGCCGGCGTCGATGGCGGCGCGAATGTTGTCCACAAGCCGCACCATGAATTCGAGGTTGTGCATGGTGCACAGGGTTCCGGCGAGGTACTCTTTCGCGCGCAGCAGGTGGTGGATGTAGGCGCGGGAGTAGTGCTCGGAGACGTATCCGCCGAATTCTTCGTCTACCCCGGCGAAGTCCCGCTTGAAACGGGCGGCCATGAGATTCATGCGTCCGTCCAGGGTGTACACGCCGCCGCGGCGGCCGAGGCGGGTCGGGGCGACGCAGTCGAAGGTGTCGGCACCGGCCTCGATGGAGGTGAACAGGTCGTCGGGTTCGGAGATTCCCAGCAGGTGGCGGGGCTTGTTTTCGGGGAGTTCGTCGGTGACCCAGCCAACGATGGTGCCCAGGTTCTCTTTCTCCAATGCGCCGCCGATGCCGAAGCCGCCGAAGCCGCGTCGCCCCTCAGCGCGGGCTTCTTCGTCCAAACCGATGAGACCGCGGGTGGCTTGCCGGCGCAGGTCCTCGTACTGAGCGCCCTGCACGACACCCCAGAGGGACTGGAGAGCTTTGCCTGGGCGCGCCTGGGTGAGGCGGTCGTGTTCGACGAGACAGCGCTCTGCCCAGAGGCGGGTGCGTTCGATGGAGTGGTCCTGGTAGGCACGGGTATCCACGAGGGTGGTCAGCTCATCGAAGGCGAAGATGATGTCTGCACCCAGCTGGTGCTGGATCTGCATGGACACCTCGGGGGTGAACCGGTGGGAGGAGCCGTCGATGACGGATTTGAAGTCGACGCCGTCGTCGTCGACACGCGCCATGCGGTCCTTGTTGGCGGCGCGAATGTCCGCGTCGGTCAGGCCCGCGACGTCCATGGCCAGGATTTTTTTGAAGCCGACCCCGAGACTCATCACCTGGAAGCCGCCGGAGTCGGTGAAGGTGGGACCGTGCCAGTTCTCGAAGGCGGCTACTCCGCCGGCTTCGTCCACAGTGTCGGCGCCGGGCTGGAGGTAGAGGTGGTAGGCATTCGACAGAATCGCCTGCGCGCCAGTCTGGCGGATCTGCTCCGGAGTCAGCGTTTTCACCGTGGCCTTTGTGGCCACCGGGACGAACGCGGGGGTTGCGATGTCCCCGTGGGGGGTGTGAATCACACCTGTGCGGCCGTGGCGTCCCGGCGCCTCGTCGAGGCGGGTGCCCACGTCGAAGGAGAGGTCGCTGGCGGGGGTTATTTCGGTCATGCTGGGGCATGGTCCTTTCCGGAGCCGTAGCCTTCGGCGACACGGCCTTCAAACTGCCGCTCGAGCGCCTCGCCTTCGATGTCGAGGTTGGGCAGGATCCGGTCGAGCCATTTCGGCATCCACCAAGTGGTCGTGCCCAGGATGAACATGGTGGCAGGGACAAGGGCCATGCGGACGAAGAAGGCGTCGAAAAGAACCGCTGCTCCGAGCGCGAAGCCGAAGATCTTGATGAACGGCAGCGGCTGGTCGATGAATGCGACGAACACGGCAATCATGATGATGGCGGCGGCGGTGACCACGCGCGCGCCGCGGGCGAAACCTTCGACGGTGGATTCGTCCACGGCATCGAGGACAGCTTCCGGGGAGTCGCCGGGGCGGTGCAGGCGCATGTACTGCTCGCGCATGCGCGTGACCAGGAAGACTTGGTAGTCCATGGCGAGGCCGAAGGTGACGCCGATGAGCAGGATCGGCAGGAACGACAGGATCGGTCCGGGGGTGTTCACCAGGCCGGTCACGCCTTTTTGGAACACGAGGACGGTCGCGCCGAAAGCAGCGCCAACGGATAGCAGGAAGCCCAGCCCCGCGACGAGCGGCACGAGAATCGAGCGGAAGACGATGATGAGCAGCAGGATCGCCAACCCCACCACGATGGCGAGGTAGAGCGGCATGGCGTTCGCGAGCTCCTCGGTGATGTCCATCTGCACAGCGGTGAAGCCGGTCAGTCCGACGTCAGCGCCGGTGGCATCCTCGATCTCCGCATCCGTCTCACGGAGCGCGTGCGCGGTGTCCACGGTGTACTGGTCGTCCGGCCCGGTTTCCGGGGTGGCTAGGATCTGCGCGGCCGTCATGTCGTCGTTAACGCCGACCAGCTGCGCGTGCCGGATTCCGGAGACGCTACCCGCGCGTTCCATCGCGTACAGGAAGGAGGACAAAGCAGCTTTTTGCTTATCGACGCCCTCTTCTCCCTCTTCCACCGCATCATCCGGGATGAGGCTCATGTAGGGGCCGAGCGCCTCCGAGTCCGGGTTCACGGTGTGGGCGTCGACAACGAGTAGGAACGGCGCGTTCACACCCGCGCCGAACCCCTCGGCCATGAGGTCGGCGGATTTGCGCTGCGTGGTGTCTTTGTCGCCGTTGGAGTCCGAGGGCAGGGACATCTCCATGTCCAGCACCGGCAGCGAGCACACCCCGAGGAAAATGACCACGCCCGCCATGACCACAGCTGGCGCTCGACGCACGGTGTTGACCCAGGTGCGGCCGAGTGAACGGGTGTCCAAGTCTTTGGCGGGACGGTTTCCGGGCCCGGGGTTGCCGGCGACACCGGGGATCTGACCTGCGAAGACCTTATCGCCGAGCAACCCCAGCAAAGCCGGCAGAAGTGTGATGGCCACGAGAACTGCGATGGCCACCGTGGCGGCAGCGGACAGACCCATCCAGGAGAGGAACTCGATGCGTGCCAGCACGAGCGCCACTAGCGCGGTGAAGACCGTCGTGCCTGCGAAGAGCACGGAGGATCCTGCTGTTCCGACAGCGAGGCCCGCGGCCTCCGGCCCCGGCAAGCGGCGCCTTTCTTGTTTGAAGCGCGAGAGGATGAACAGGGCGTAATCAATGCCCACCGCCAGACCGATCATCACGGCCATGATCGGGGTGACCTCGTTGAGTTCCGCGAAGCGGGTGGCCATGAGGATGAGGAATGTGCCGAGCCCCACTCCAATGACGGCTGTGATCACTGGCATACCGGCGGAGACCAGGGAACCGAAAGTGACCAGCATGACCACGAACGCGACACCTATACCGATGATCTCGCTCGTCGTCTTGATCTCGATCGGGTCACCGAACCCCGGGCCGCCCGCCTCGACCTGCAAGCCTTTGGACCGGCCGAGCTCTAACGCCTCGTTGACCACTGAACGCTCAGCGTCAGTGACCTGCATGGAGGTTTCCGCACCGAACTGGAAGGTGGTGTAGCCGATCCGGGCGTCGTCGGAAAGCAGGCGCACGTTGTGCGCGTCCGCTGTGGCGCGCTCCTCGGGCAGCCCCATCTCCGTCATCATGGAGACAATCTGTTCTGTCTGCGATTTGGACACAGTGACCGGGTTACCGAAGCGCTCGGTTCCCTTTATTCCGGGGAGGTTGTCCTCCACGTACGCGACTGTCTCATCGATAGCCGCCATGTTCCTGTCCTCGTCGAGGCGCTGCCCGTCGGGTGCTTTGAAGACGAGATTCACCGATGGAGCTTGAACTGGGTCGCTTTGACCCGGGAAATTCTCGCCGAGCGATTCCAGCGCGTCAATGGAAGGAGTTCCGCTGATCTGGAAATCAGACGAGAGCGGCTTTGACAGAGTCGCAGCGCCTGCGGCCCCG
This sequence comes from Corynebacterium sp. P3-F1, assembly GCF_030503635.1. Taxonomy (NCBI): domain Bacteria; kingdom Bacillati; phylum Actinomycetota; class Actinomycetes; order Mycobacteriales; family Corynebacteriaceae; genus Corynebacterium; species Corynebacterium sp. P3-F1. The sequence continues at coordinate 1,371,123 of NZ_CP129965.1, read as the reverse complement.
GCGGCGAAGAGAAGCAGCCACGCGATAATGACCTTCCACTTGTTCAGGAAGGACCACTTGCCTAGCCGGTAGAGGAACGTCGCCACGGGGATCCTTTCGCAAAAACAAGAAGTTCGTGGTCCGGTACGTTGATCGGCGATATTTCGCCGAATCTTACCTAAACCACGAACTTCTTGAAAATGGCGGTAGCGGCGGGATTTGAACCCGCGGAGGTTTTACCCTCACTCGCTTTCGAGGCGAGTACCTTCGGCCGCTCGGACACGCTACCGCAGAACAGAGTAGCGGTAGCGTGTCCCGGGAACCAAATTCTTAGGTACCTGCCCCAAGCGACGGACTAGTTCTCGTCGCGGGCATCCTGGATCTTGCCAGCGACCTCGTTGGCCTTGTCCTTGATCGCGTCGCCAGCCTCGTTCAGCTTCTCCTTGATGCCGCCGCCGAGCTGGTCAGCCTTGCCCTCGTTCTCCAGGGACTTGTTGTCGGTGACGTCGCCGAGAGCTTCCTTCGCGTCGCCCTTGACCTGGTCCAGCTTGCCATCGAGATCAGCCATGATGCTTCTCCTTCTAAATCGTTTTCGTTTACGTAGACCATCGTAGAGAGGTCGGCCTGACCATTCCGTAACAATTCAGTGTCAATCGCCCCGCCAGCGCATTGTGCCGTGCGACCGCAGGCGGTCGGTCAGCGGAGACGTTCGAAGAAGCCCGTCATTAGCTGGGCTGTCTCGGACTCGAGCACACCACCGCGGACCTCGACGGTGTGGAGGTGAGCGGGGTCGCGGAGGACGTCGATAAGCGAGCCCACAGCTCCCGTCTTGGATTCGTACGCGCCGAAGACGAGGCTTCTCATACGCGAACCGAGGATGATGCCTGCGCACATCGTGCAGGGTTCGAGGGTGACCACGATCTCGCAGCCGTCCATACGCCAGGTGCCCAAGGCGCGCGCTGCATTTCGCGTTGCGACGACCTCCGCATGCCCCGCCGGATCCTGGTCCGTTTCCCGCCTGTTCGTCCCGGTGGCGATCTCTGTCCCGTCGGGCCCGTAGATGACGGCACCGACAGGAATATCCGCCGCCGGCGTGGTGCGGGCCACCTCGATAGCGCGGCGCATCCGCTCTTCAGCGCGTCGCTCCAACTGGCTCGCCGAGTGGCTCATCGGGCCTAGCACCGACTCTAAATCCCCTAACGAAGCGTCCGGTCCAGTTCGTCGATGAACCCCAGCTCTTCCGCAATAGCATCGATGATGTCGGAGGGGTCGGCCTCGGTGTCGTCGATAAGCACGCTCATGATCTCCTCGCTCATGCCCACATCCTCGAGAATCCCGAAGTCGCCGTCGGCCCAGCCGTCTATATTGTCCAGCTCGTCGGGATCGATGTCGGGAATGTCGATGCCGGCGGTGTCTAAGATGTCCGCGGCGAAATCGTCGTCGACCGCCATCGTCGCGTCCGAAATCAGCACGCGCGTTCTCGACGGGCCGGGACGGACAATGACGAGGTATTCCTCCTCGACGTTGAGCAGCGCGAACGCCGCACCCTCGCTGCGGAGCGCACGGACCGCATTGACGGAGGTCGACAGATTTTCGAAGTCATCATCGAATTCCGCGACGACCCACTCGCCGTCGCGACGTGCCACAGTGACAGCGAAACCGTCCTCGGGTGCGCCGTCGTATCCGCCACCCTGACCAGCATGCCCTCGTCCGTCACTCATGCCTAGTCAGACTACTCGCGTTGTGGAAAACTTGTCAGGGTGATTGAGCAACACCGTACGACAGGCAACCCGGGGTCCATCGCACGCTTCGGGGGGCGGCGCACACTGCCCACCACCTGCATCATCGGGCTGGGGCTCATCGGCGGCTCCATCATGCGCGACCTCTCCGCCGCGGGGCTGCCCGTGTACGGCTACAACCACTCGCGCTCCGGCACCCGCACCGCCAGCCGCGAAGGCTTCGACGTCTCCGATGATCTCTCGCGCGTGCTCTCCCGCGCATCCTCTGACCGTGCGCTCATCATCATCGCTGTGCCCATGCACGCCGTGGAGGATGTCCTAGACTCCATCGCCATGTACGCACCGAACTGCGGTGTGACCGACGTGGTCAGCGTGAAAAAACCTGTCGACGAGCTGATCAAAGCCCGCGGCATGCAGCTGCGCTACGTCGGCGGCCACCCGATGTCCGGCACAGAGGACTCCGGCTGGGGAGCATCCCGCGAAGGCCTATTCACCCGTGCCGCCTGGGCAATCACGTACGACTACGCGATCGAGTGCGACGAGGCCGGTCGCCGAGTCCCCAACGATTGGGTGGACTTGTTCGGCCAGGTCTGCGAGCTTGCCCGCGTGTGCGGCGCCGAGGCCGTGCCCGTGTCCGTGGACACGCACGACGAGGCCGTCGCCCGTGTGTCGCACCTGCCCCACGTCTTGGCGGAAGCACTGGCGATCGTCGGCGACCGCGGCGGAACTCTCGCCCAATCCTTGGCCGCCGGGTCCTTCCGCGGCGCGACACGGGTCGCCGGCACCGAGCCCGAATTGGTCCGAGCCATGTGCGAGACCAATGCCGATGCCGTGGTGAAGACCCTGGACGAAATCATCCCTCTGCTGCAGGAAGCCCGGGAGTCCTTGGCCGCGCCCGAACCCGATATCGAGCAGCTTGCCGGCGCAGGCTACCGTGCCGTCACCCGCATGGGTGCGCGCAAGGGAGCCCGCGCAGAATCCGTGTCCCCCGTCAAGATCTCCTCGCGGCCTGTCATGCGCATCCAGCTCGGCGCCGACGGGTGGGTGAAAGCTCTCCGCCAGACAGAATCGCTCGGCGGGCGCATCGACGTCTTCTGACGTCTCGGTGATGGGCCGGGCGACAAAGGCGGCCCCAGCAATAAAGCCCGCGATCCAGCCTGGCTGACAGGTCCTGGATCACGGGCTTTTGTGAACGTGCGCCCGGAGGGATTCGAACCCCCAACCTTCTGATCCGTAGTCAGATGCTCTATCCGTTGAGCTACGGGCGCGTGTTTTACAACGAGATGTAACGGTACACCACGATGAACAGCGGGCAAAATTTGCAGGTCACCGGGGCGCCAGTGCCGCCACGATGATCACAAACCGAGGATCGATGTGGCGATGAGGAAGTAGACGATCAGGCCCGTCGCATCACAGAAGGTGGAGATAAAGGGGTTGGAGAACACTGCCGGGTCCGCGCCGACTGTCTTGGCCACGATCGGCATCGCTCCACCCACTGTCGCCGACATCGTGCAGATGGACAGGAGGGTCAAACCGATTACCATGCCGATGTCGAAGCCGTAAACCAGTGTGGCTAGACCAAAGCCGAGGGTGCCCAACACAGCACCCAGCATCAGGCCCACCCGGACTTCGCGCCACATGACTTTGAGGACGTCGGACTTCTTGACGTCGCCAAGCGCCAATGCTCGCGTGACTGTGGTCGCCGCCTGGTTGCCCGTGTTCCCGCCGGTTCCTGTGAGCAGCGGGATGAAAAGGGAAAGCACCACGGCTTGCTCCATCTTCTCCTCGAAAATGTCCAAAACCTGGACGGTGAGGATCGCGGAGACAGCGAGGACCAAAAGCCACACGATGCGCGAGCGCACCAAGCTGGTCAGCGGGGTGGACAGGTACGGCTGTTTCAGGGATTCGGAGCCACCCTGGCGAGCGCTGTCCTCAGTATCCTCGCTCTCAACGATGTGCTGCGCCTCGTCGAACGTGAAAATGCCCACGAGGCGGTTGCCGGAATCCACCACGGGAATGGCCAACAGTGCGAGCGGGAGGAACCAGCGCGCAGTCTCCTCAGCGTCGGCGGTGGCGACGACCGACGGGGACTCCTCCAGCAGCTCCACCACCGGGATGTCACCCTCAGCCAAGAAGAGCCGACGCATTTTGACGATGCCGGTGAGCTGCTGGTTGCGGTCGATGACGGGCAGGGTGTACAGCGTCTCCAAATCTTCGTGCTGTTCGCGCAGCAGATCACGTACCTCGTGCGCTGTCATCTCCCCGTAAATCTCGGGAATCTCGGGGGACATGACTCGGCCAACTGTCCCTTTCTCGTACCCGAGAACGGCGTTCGTATTCTCCTTATCCTTTTCGCCTAGGTCTTTGAGCAGGCGTTCGGCGACGGGGCCCGGAAGCTCGTCGAGAAGCATGACGCGGTCTTCCGCGCCCATGTCCTCGAAAAAATTTCCCACGCTGTCGCTACCCAGCGCGCGCACCATATCCGCCTGGTGGCGCGGATCGAGCGCGTCGAATACCGCCCCTGCGCGCTCCGGCGGCAAAAGGCGGAACAGGACAGCACCGCGCTTGACCGGCGAGTGCTCGATGAGCCGGATGATGTCGCTGAGCTTGGCATCCTCGAGTAAGCCGGAGATTTCCTCCGCACGGTCGCCCCGCAAGCGGGTCTCCACGAGTTTCTCCAGTTCCACGAGGGCATCGCGCTGCTTCGTTGTCGTCATGGCGACCTCTTTCCTCCAGTGCACGCTATATCCGTTCACCGAATCTACTTCACGGTGCGGCCCAAGCCACTAAACGAAAAGAGAAACCGGCGAGACAACGCTCTGACCGGCGAAAATGAATGGTGCGCCCGGAGGGATTCGAACCCCCAACCTTCTGATCCGTAGTCAGATGCTCTATCCGTTGAGCTACGGGCGCATGGCGGAGATGACAGGATTTGAACCTGCGGACCTCGTGAAAGGTCAACTCCTTAGCAGGGAGCCCCAATCGGCCACTCTGGCACATCTCCATAGCCTTGTTACACACTACCCACAACCGGGCAGCCGGACAAAAACCTGGGCGCGGGCAGGAATAGACTCTATATGCATGATTCGCCGCGATCTCGACGACATTCCCGCATACGTTCCAAGCAAGAGCGATCCGGACGCGCTCAAACTGTCTTCTAACGAAGCTCCGGAGGGCCCGTTGCCGTCAGCTGTGGCCGCGATGGAAGCTGCTGCGCGAGGGGCGAACAGGTACCCGGACATGGCGTCGACCGCGCTGCGTCAGGCACTCGCCAGCCACTTAGGGGTCGAGATGGAAAACGTCACCGTTGGCTGCGGCTCCTCCGCGTTGTGCCAGCAGCTCGTCCAGGCAACGTCTAGGGCGGAGAACAACGTTATTTTCCCGTGGCGCAGCTTCGAGGCGTACCCGATTTTTTGCCAGGTTGTGGGAGCAAAACCACGCCCGGTTCCCCTTCTCGCCGACGGCAAGCACGATCTAGAAAGCATGCTTTCGCTTATCGACGCTTCCACCTCGCTCATCTTCCTTTGCTCCCCCAACAACCCCAGCGGTCAGGTAATCACCCGCTCCGAATTCACGGCGTTCATGGACCGCGTCCCCGACCATGTCACCGTGGCACTGGATGAGGCATATGTGGAGTACAACCGCGACCCCGCGGCTGTGGAGGGCCGCACTGTATTCCGCGACTATCCCAATCTTGTGTGCTTGCGCACTTTCTCCAAGGCGTACGGTTTGGCCGGTGCCCGCGTCGGATACGCATTCGGCGCCGCGAACCTCATCCAGGCGTTGGACAAGATGGGCATCCCTTTCCAGGTCAGCGCCGTCGCTCAAGCCGGGGCGATCGCATCCCTGGAGCATTCCGAGGAACTTCTCGCCCGTGTGGAAGACACCGTCGGCGCGCGCGACGTGGTCGCGGACGGCATCGGCGCACTGCACTCTCAGGCCAACTTTGTGTGGTTGCCGGACGTGGATTCCGCCGACCTTGCCCGGCAGCTGGCAACCCGTGGGATCCTTGTCCGCGCCTTCCCCGAGGGCTTGCGCGTCACTGTGACAAACCGTGAGGATGCTGAAGAATTCCTGTCGGCGTGGGAAGCTATTTCCCAACCATAATTTTCCCTCCTTAGCTTGCGATCCCTGCAGATGAGGGCCGTTAGGGATGTGCCAACTACCGCCCGAAACCGCATAACGGATTGATGACATCCAGATAATGCATCAGCAACTTGATCGATGTAGCTGTTGAAAGCCGAAACGGAGCCCCCTAGCGTCGTCGGCGAACGCGGTGCACACCACCGAGGAACGTTCCACAACGAGCCTTCGACTGCGAATTCTCGGCAGTCTCCTGAAGTCTCAGGCGGATGATCGCGAAAGACCGACCCCGTTCACCTTCCTCACTCATTCACTTTCACTTCGAGACTGCCGAGCGCGCCACCCGCGCGGTCTTCCCTACCTCGGAAAGGATTGTCAATGCCCAAGTTCAAAGCACGTACCGCCATCGCAGCACTCGGCGCTATAGGCGCCGCAGCCATCTCCCCGGCCATCGCAGCAGCAGCCACCAACGCCCCCTCGACTGCTGTCCTGACCTCAGAGCAGGCCCAGGCAGTGGAGAGCGAAAACTACGGCTTCTGGAGCGAGGTCGGAGGCGGAGCAGCCAGGGTGCCGCCACCGGTGCGGCGGGCGGCTGCGCTACCGGTGCCGTTGATCACTTCACCGATGGCGACTAAGGCGAACGAAGTATCTCTTCTCTTCAACGTGTAGTTCGTGCTTCCAGCGATAACTTATGCTCAAAGCTTCGTCGGAAGCACGAGCACACCCGCAAGATTGGCTATCTTGGCCTTAGCCCATCCCTATCGCACAACTAATCCGTTAATTCTTCGATGAACTTCTCGAGACAGTTAGCTAGGAGAAAACCATGCAAACAACCCAGTTCACAACGTCGCTGAATATCGACGAGATCAAGAGTCGCCTATCCCCACTCGACAACTTCAAGATCGAGGAGGAAGAAGACAACACCATGACCGTCAAGGTGGGAAGCCTGTTCAAGTACAAGATGATTGGCGTTTATCTCACCGACAACTATCAGGCCCCATTGAGCATTGCCGTCCAGGAATCCACCGACAGCAATGCCCCCACGACCGTGCAGGTCTCAGCACGCAGCTACGAACTGATTGACGCAAAAAAGGCTTCCGACTTCTTCGAACGTGGCTTCACAGAGGTCCGTGAGCTTTTGGAAGCATGACGAGACTATGGGTGACACAGTCCGGTTTCTTCAGGGCGCAAACGTAGGGCACAATGGGCGCGCTCTGCTGACAGATGTCGACCTTGAGCTGCAGGCCGGCACCGTCACACGCCTCGTCGGCGCCAATGGTGTCGGAAAATCCACGCTCATTGACTCTGCTTTAGGGCTCCTGCCACTCGTCGACGGCACCTGGCAGTACCCCCACCAACCGGGCTCCCCCAGCTACCAGCGCGAAATCGGTTACATGCCTAGTACGGTTCCGGGCTACCCCAACCTCACGCTCAGGCAGTGGCTCGACCTTGTGGCCACTGGGTTCTCCATTCCCTCCAGCGACGTGAAGGCGACGTCGGAGGACCTCGGCGGCCGGGGCGACCCAAAGACGCTGCTAGCCAACCTCTCATCGGGCAACCGAAAGAAGTCCCTCTTCGTGCCCGTCATTTCCATTCCCCGAAGTGCCATTTTCCTCGACGAGCCGTTCGAAGAAGTGGACCTTTACGGTTACCGCGGGGCACTGCGGCCCCGAGGGCGCCGAAGTCAGAGAAGGGGACAAGGTCGTGGGCACCATCACCAATAACTATCTTGTCGATGGAGCGGGGGCAGATGTCGCGCTCATCGACCTCGACGACAACTACGACACCGAGGCTCTCCCAGATTCCACCGCATTCGCCTGCACTGAGACCCCGGACACCACGGATGGCGTGATCATGGACGGGCCTTCTCCGGCGAGCAAGCCGGCGCAGTAGTCTCCGAGAAAGTGCATAAGGAGGCCAGCGCGTTCGGAGAGAAATACACGGTCGAATACGTGCTCACCGATAACGAATCCGAACGCGGCGACTCCGGGGCTCCCGTCGTCACCGATACCGGTTGCCTCGCAGGAATCCTCAACGGAGGAAACGGCGAGTACTCCGCCCTGACATTCCTGCCCGAAGACATCCTCGATGATGCCGGGCTCTAACCGGCCAGAAACCGCTAGGATTGCGGGCATGAAGCTCAATTACTCCCTCACCTCCGGTTTCGCTTCGGGCGACGGCGCTACGCCGACCCGCGACAACGTCTCGTCCTGGATCGCATGGGCCCCTGTGCAGGCCGCGGAGTTCACCGCAAACACCACGTTGGGCACCACGTTCTACCTCACCCCGCGCGCAATTCCCCAGCTCACCGAGGACACCCTTCTCCTCGGTGTCCCTGTCGGGGAAGTGGGCATCGATATCGATGCGTCTCTCGACCCGCAACAGCTCTCCTACACCGGCGGCGCGAGCGCGACCGTCGAAGCTCCCCGCCCGGTCGAGCTCGACGCGGTTCGCGTCGTTGCGGCGAAGAGCGGCCCTGCTCGTCGAAAAGCACAAAACGCGCTTATCGACGCCCCCGGCGAACGCCAATTCCACATCATGCACGAACTTTTTGAGCAATAATTAGTTGCGCAATTACTTCTCCTTAGTTGGAATTAGAAAGGATAATTTCATGCGTTTCGCAATCGATGTAGTCATGACGGCCCTTGCCCTGTGGCTGGTCACCCTGATCGTCCCCGGGGTGGAAATCATGGGCGGGGTCGGCGCGTTCATCTGGGTCGCGCTCGTGTTCATGTTCGTGAACGCATTCATTTCCCCGGTGGTGAAGCTGATCAGTCTCCCCCTGACAATTCTCACCCTTGGCCTGTTCTCTCTGTTGGTGAACACCTTGCTGTTCTCGATCGTGGGTTGGATCTCCGACGGCCTGGGCAACGGCCTCGCCATCAGCGGTTTCTGGGCCGCGTTCTTCGGCGCTATCGTGATGGCGATTGCCAGCTGGATCGTCGAAGCCGTGTTCAAGGCTGCCGGCATCGGCTCCTCTGCCTCGGTGTAACGCGGCCGCTCGACCCCAATAGCTCTGCCTGCTCCCGCCCTGCGCGGGGTGCAGGCTTTTCGCTGTTTTACACCTATTGACTAGACCTCGGCTGGTAGCCGGTTCATGGCCGAACAGATCGTCCGCCACTTGTGATATGAGCTGACCTGCGGAGACGGCGGGATTTGAACCCGCGGAGGTGTGACCCTCGCTGGTTTTCAAGACCAGTGCATTCGGCCGCTCTGCCACGTCTCCCCGCCGCACACGAATGTGCGACTCACTTACTCTACAACACCGCGCATCCTGGCCTGCCAACGAGCGGAACGGCAAAACAGCGAAACAGGCGGAATGAGCAGAGCGGGGCAGAATGAGCGGCACCCACACGAGGCACACCAGCCCGAACTCGCAGGCCTCTAAGCCAGTGACGCCACAACTCGGATAAGTTGCTCCACATCGCCTTCCGTGTTGAAGGGCCCCAGGCCGACAGTCACCGCACCGCCCATTTCCTCGATGCCCATCTCGGCGAACAACAATGTCGCCTGCTGCGGAGTGGTCAAGGTTGTCACGATGCCATTGTCGAAGAGACGCTCGTACACCGTCGACGCCGGCACGCCCTGTACACCGAAGGTCAAACGCGGCAGGCGGTCGTTGCTGGCCTCAGAAGCCGCCTCACCAGTCACACCAAGGATGTGCACCGCGGGGAGTGTCCCCAGGAAGGTGTACAGGTCATCGCGCAGCCCGTCTAAATAAACAGTCATCTGCTCCATCGACCGCGTCAAACGTGCACGACGAGTGGTGCGCCCAGCCTGTTCAGGGACCAGATCCGCCACGTGATCGACCAGTGCCGCGGCACCTCCAGCCAACGCCGGCGAGATATCCAGAGACAGTTTTTCCGCCCCGCTCACACGCGGATCCCCGTTCAAGGCTTCCAAGCGTTTGAACATCGCAGTGTCGCGCACGACCAGAGCCGCCAAGTGGGGGCCGCCCAACGCGCCGAGGTCGAGACCGACCACATCGGCACCCCACGCGTCGAAATCCACCGCGTGGTACGGCGCATACGCTGTGGCATCCACCACCACCCACGCACGTGAACGCTCCCGCACCTGATCGACGATCTGGGAAACAGGAGCCACCGTTCCCAGAAGAGGATGGGCGGCGGGAAGGGAGACGAGGCGGGTCGAGCCGTCGATAAGCTGCCCGTATTGCCACGCAGGAAGCTCGCCCGTCCCCAAATCCACGTGAGCCGTGCGGACTGTAGCCGGCGCTCGGCGAACAGCTGCCATCAACGCGGGATCATCGAGCGCGCTCACCACAAACGACGAGTCGTAACGGAACATTGGGCGCATCCCCGTCACCAACGCCGCATACAGCACAGGAAGACTTGGCCCGAGCACAACACGCTCCGCCGACGCCCCCACCAAGTCCGCGACCGCATGGCGTGCCGACGCCACAAACGTCTCCCCCTCCGGACGCCCCCACGCCCGCCGCGAATGCGACCCCGCATTCACCTCCGGCGCCGCCACCGCCGTCGCCATACGGAACGACCGCGCCACTGCCGCCGACACGCGCTCCGGGACCTGCGGGCAATCATGCGCGTTGAGGTACGTCCAGCCATCCGAAAGAGAGGTGTAAAGCCCGCGCACGCTGGCGACATCGTAAGCCACGCCGAAGCTCCCTTCCGGACGAAATCAAAGTGTGAGGCTATTGAACACCACCCACGCCACAAGCAACAAGTATGCCTGCACAACTTGGCACTCGCAGGGCACTAGGGTGGAACGAGTGCAGGACAACGAACAGCTGCTTGCCGACGTCTCCCGCATGACCTCGGCGGCCCACGATCACACCCCCGCATCCACGTCCGCGACCCTCAGCGCAGCCGCCTCCGACCTCGCCCGCGGGTGGGGACAGCACGAGCTATGGCTCCAACTCGGTTGGCAGGACATCAAACAGCGTTACCGCCGCTCGACGCTTGGACCGCTTTGGATCACCATCGCGACCGGGGTCATGTCCCTAGCACTCGGCCTGTTGTACTCGATGCTGTTCCAGATCTCCGTCCGCGAATTCCTCCCGCACGTCACCGTCGGATTCATCGTGTGGGGCTTCATCTCCGGGTGCATCAAGGACGGCGCGAACGTCTTCATCGAGAACGAAGGCTTGATCAAGCAACTTCCCTCAGCCCTGTCAGTGCACGTGTACCGCCTTGTGTGGCGCCAACTGCTGTTCTTCGCCCACAACATGGTCATCTGGCTGCTGCTCGTTCTCGTGTTCCGCATTGAGCTCGGATGGAACATCCTGCTGTTCATTCCTGCGCTCGCCCTGATGATCATCAACGGCGTGTGGGTGACCATGCTCTTCGGCATCATCGCCACCCGCTTCCGCGACGTTGCTCCCCTGCTCGAAGCGCTCGTCCAGCTGCTGTTCTATGTCACACCGATTGTCTGGACCACCAAGACCCTGCGCGAACAAGGCGGCGAGGTGGCCCAGCGCGCCCGCATCGCCGAACTCAACCCGCTCTACCACTACCTAGAAGTCGTGCGCGCACCGCTCATTGGCGAAGAGCTCGCGCTCTACCACTGGTGGGTAGTGCTGGCCGGTACGGTGATCGGCCTGTTACTAGCCCTGCTGGCCATGAAACGCTGGCGCTTCCGCGTCCCGTACTGGGTTTAACCTCAATTCTTGAATCAGGTGTAAACAAGGAGTTCACCATGGTTTCCATTGACACCTACAACGCCTGCGTCGACTTCCCCATTTTCGACGCCAAGTCACGCTCCTTGAAGAAAGCGGTGATGAGTTCCGCCGGCGGCGCCATCGGAAAAAACGCCTCCAACACCGTCGTTGTGGAGGCGCTCCGCGACATCAACCTGCACCTGCGGGAAGGCGACCGCGTAGGACTCGTCGGCCACAACGGTGCCGGCAAGTCCACGTTGTTGCGCTTGTTGAGCGGGATCTACGAACCGACCCGCGGCGTTGCCGACGTCCGTGGTCGAGTCGCACCCGTGTTTGACCTCGGCGTGGGCATGGACCCGGAAATTTCCGGCTACGAGAACATCATCATCCGCGGCCTGTTCCTCGGCCAGACCCGGAAGCAGATGAAAGCCAAGATGGACGAGATCGCCGAGTTCTCCGAGCTCGGCGACTATCTAGCCATGCCCTTGCGCACCTACTCCACCGGCATGCGTGTCCGCTTGGCACTCGGGGTGGTCACCTCCATCGAGCCTGAGATCCTTCTTCTCGATGAAGGCATCGGCGCCGTCGACGCCGCCTTCATGGCCAAAGCCCGCGTCCGCCTCGCCGAACTAGTCAAGCGCTCCGGCATCCTCGTCTTCGCCAGCCACTCGAACGACTTCTTAGCGCAGCTGTGCAACACCGCGCTGTGGGTGGATAAGGGGGAGATCAGGCAAGCCGGTCTCGTCGACGAAGTAGTTGAAGCGTACGAAGGCCCCGAAGCCGGCGACTACGTCCGCGACCTTCTGACCCGCTTCGACGAGGACGATCCCGCCACCTAGGATGAGCCCGCCCACGCTCACCGGGATCCCCCCTACCCTAACCGCCGCTTGGGGCTTGGGTGGGTGGGGCCCGGGGGCGTCGATAAGCAGCTGGTGAATTTGTTTACATTTTCGGCAGTGCCTACCGTCGACTCAAAATGCCTCTACCTGCAACTATAAAGCGTCACGCATTCCTAGTTTGTAAACAAATTCACCGCTTGATCTTCACCAACCTTTCGAGATAGCGGGCACTGTCGAACAATGTTCCCGCAGTGAATCGAATGATCACCCAACCCTGCAAGGTGCTTTCGACGTTGATCCGTGAATCCCGATCTCGCTGCTTCCTCTGCAGATGGTGTTCCCCGTCGTACATGATCGCGATCTTGAGCTCCGTGATGGCCAAATCAAAAACCGTGACTATTTTGCCGTTAGCAACCAGAGGCACCTGTTCCGATAGCTCGACCCCAAGATCAGCGCAGATTCTGGAACAGATAAGTCGCATCTCCGTTTCCTTCGGCGAATCAGCGAGGGCGCTCGAGTGCGACATCAGCTTGAGCAGCCATCGCCGATTCACCCGTCCTTTCGACGCCATGACAACCTCGTCACAATGCAACCCCAGAAAACGTCTCACCGAGTCTAGGAGCTGGATCTCCTGAATCTCTTCGAGTGACCATGGCTCGATCCGCGGAACCACCCAAGCATGCGAATGTGCCCTCACTTCAGCAATTGCCTCAGCCGCGGCCAGTGCGGGTTCAGAAATGAGCAGAGGACGATCCTTGAAAAATACTGTCCACGTCTTGGTCCACCCGACCCGCGTTACCCGTGGTGTGAATTGGGTCGCCTGAACTGTCCGTTTCACAGGCCCGTGCAATGTGGTGTCGCAGCAGTCGGCGAAGAACCGTAACCCGAAAACTGCGAGCGCGCTCAGACCGCATATCGAATAGTGAGGATGCTCGAGTGCCATGGCGACGGCCCGTGCATCTGCGGGCGCTTCGTACACGATGCTGCAGGGGTGACTCGCTGATTCCCGGAACGCGAGCTCGCTAGGACGCAGCGCGTGCTCGGCAAGGTAGTGGCTCGACGAGATTCGAGCACCTACCACGTCATCCCGCAACGTATGAGTGTGGCGGAGCGCGACGTCCATCTTGTTCCGAAGAGAGACTGTCCTGGGCGCGACACGTTGAGGTTGCATATCTACTTAGACTGCATCCGAGCATCCTGCGGTTCCGTGTCGCACTCAGCCCGCCACTCCCAGCCCAGCCCGGTCGAGGCTGCGTGGCAGAATGGTGCGCATGAATTCCCCCGCAGAACGCCCACGCGCCGCCGCTGACGCAACGCTGAACCCGGCGGGAACGACGGCCGCGGTGATTGTGACGCACAAGCGTGTGGAGCTGCTCCGGCATTCCCTCGAACAGGTGGTGGGGCAGACTCACCCGGTGGATTGGGTGATTGTGGTGGACAACGGCCACGAAGCTGAGGTGAAAGACCTCCTCGAAGGGCTCGCGGGCGATAGGGCGGTGTACTTGGCATCGAAGACGAATCTCGGGGGCGCGGGCGGTTTCGCGTACGGCTTCTTGCACGCTTTAGCGCTCGGCGCGGACGCGATCTGGTGCGCGGACGATGACGGACGCCCGGCGGACGAGCATGTGCTGGCTACGCTCTACGAGGTCGCCCGCCGCGAGAAGCTGGCCGAGGTCTCCCCCGTCGTGTGCAATATCGACGACTCGGACCGTCTCGCTTTTCCCCTCCGCCAGGGCCTGGCTTGGCACCGCCGCCGGGAGGAGCTAGAGGGCGATTTCCTGCCGCAGTACGCGAGCCTGTTCAACGGTGCGTTAGTCAGCGCCACGGCGATGGAACGCATCGGTGTACCGGATTACCGCCTGTTCATCCGTGGCGATGAGGTGGAGTACCACCGACGCCTCGCCCAGTCGGGTCTGAAATACGGCACGGCGTTGACCACGGCGTACTTGCACCCCGATGGGTCGGCTGAGTTCCACCCGATCATGGGCGGCCGTGCTCACGCCCAGTGGCCGGACAACGAAACGAAGCGCTATTTCACCTACCGCAACCGCGGTTACATCATCAACCAACGTGGGATGCGGAAGATGAAGTTTCAGGAGTTGGTGCGTTTCGGCTGGTTCTTCCTCGTTCAGCGCCGCAGCCCGCGAGAGTTCAGGGAGTGGCTTACCCTATTGCGCATGGGTGCACAGGAAGACTTCCAGCGCCCCTAGCGCTCAGAACTACCGCGGCGGCTCGTTGACGACAACGCGGGTCGGCTCGCGGAAGATGAGCACGCGCTGGAGCACGAAGTTGGTCACGGTGGCCACGCCTTGCGCGATGACGAAGGACACCGCGTCTTTCCACGGGTTCACCAGGCCGAGGGCGATCAGGGGGTCGTTAGTCACCCAGTACAGGAAGGTCTGCACGCCGAGGGTGGACAGATACAGCACGAACACCGCGAGCGCGCGTTTGCCGGTGATTTTCGCCTGGAACGTGAACTTCGAGTTCAGCAGGTACGCGACGAGTGTTCCCAGGCACCACCCGATCACTTTCGCGGTCACACGCGTGAACCCGAAAGAATGGGTGAGCAGGTACGTCAGACCGAAATCGAGCACGGCGCAGAACACGCCGACGACAAGGAACCGCAGCAGCTGACTTTTCGCGCTGGTGGGCTGAGTCGTTTCAACCTTCGAAGACACGCCGGATTACTTTACCCGAAGCAGCGCGCGATAAAGGTCAAGCTTATCGACGGCCGACCTGCCCCCCGCCCCGTATCCCCCCACGGATGCGAGCCTGACCAGGGAGCCCGCGCATAGTTGGTGAATCTCATCGGCGCAGTAGGCGCTGCCGTCTTCCCTGGTTCGCCCCAAAGCTGCCATGGCGGATTCGACGACATCGTCGCTGCTGGCGTCGTCGACGAGGCATGACAGAGCGAGGACGGTGCACCAGAAGGCGTCTCGTGCCTCACCGGTGCGTTCGCGGGGCAAGGTGTTCAGGATGTGCACTTCGGAGGGTTCGAGCTCAGCGGGGCGGGCTAGGTCGAGTGCCTGCAGCAGGGGCACGAAGTCCATGTTCCGCGAGCGCGCGACCACATCCACCACCTCCGGGCGGGCAGTGGCCAGGACAGCTTCCACTGCTGACGGACCGAGGAGCTTCGCGTTGATGGCGGCGACGTCGAAAGGCTCACCCGCGAATTCCCCGGCACCGGCCACGCACAATGCGCGCGGCGTGGCATCGTCGCGCGGATAGACGTCAAGGAGGGAAAGGGTGAATTCCCACAAACCCCAGTGAAAAAACAGGGTGTCTCCGGGGGAACTGAGGTAATCGCCAATCGTTCCGGTGGTGTCCAAGCGGCCGGAGTCGGAGGCGGCGCGGGTGAACCGGCTCGGGGTGGGCGTGTCCCCCGGCACCGAAAACGCGGTGTGGAGTGCCCGTTGCACATCCTCGAGAGTGCTGTCGGAACTAAGGCCGATGTGGCGGAGCACGGTTTCGTCGGCAAGCGAAGTCGCGCACCGCACCAAAAGCGTGCTGGGGTTCTGGCGCGGTGCCCCGCGCAGGCGGGCGCGAGCGGCGTCAAGGTCGACGACAGACGCCACCTGTTGGCGGCTGCGCGGTCGATACAACGTGCTCGGCATGGGCCCCACCCTAGTGGCGCTAGTGCGGTTTAGCTGGCGGTGAATCGTGCCACGGCCTCCGAGCCAGCGAAAACCAGGGCACCGACGATGAGGCCGAGCAGCGTATTGGGGCGTTTCGCGCCGCGGCGGCGAAGGGCGCCGGCAAACTTGTTTTGCACCGCGATGCTCAGACGCGCCCCGCCGATGGTCAGTGCAAGAACGCCGCCAAGCAGCGCCCACGTTTTCGCCGGACTGCCGGTCTCAGCGGTGTGCTCCACACGGGCCGTGAGGTCGTTGCGCGGATCTTCGTCGAATGCGTTGAAAACGGCGACGGTTCCCGTGAACGCCGCGGCGACCGCTGCCCACGAAGCCAATCGCGCTGGCTTGGACCGCGCATAGTCCGGCACCGCTGTGAACGCCACAGCGAATGCCGCCTGGAGCAACCGGCCACCGGTGGTGTTGTCCAAGGCGTTGTAATCGATCCGGGTCTCCCCCGTCTGCTCCTGGACTGTCTCTGCCGTTGTGGGAGTCTGCTCCCCGGCGCGTTCCGTCTTTGGCTCTTCCATGCCACCACACTACTGCCGGAACAGCGGACCGTATGATGATCCGCATGGCCCACAACGACGATTCCCCACACATCGCGGCCCAACTCACGGATTTGCCGCTGGATGATTTCATGACTCGGCTCATCGCCCAGGAATTGCCGCTTCTGGATAGCACGAGCCGCTCCATCGTCTACGCCGAACTGCGCGAATACAAAGAATCGGGCAAGCCCCTGATCACTAGCCAGGAAGAGCTGCCGCAGCGGATCCGCGACATCATGGAGTTGTGATCCTCCTCGCTAATAGGCCCTAGTCGGGCATTTCCGCCCCATCGTTTTTCCGCCGCCGGGACTAGGCTGGCCGATAGTGCCCAAAACCAAGGCAACCGAAATCGATGGGGATGGAAGAGATGGAACTTCACACCACTACGAAATCGCTCTACGGCTGGGGCCGCACGGCTCCGTCCACCGCGCACGTCCTGGCTACGCCGGACGTGGACGTAATCAAGGAAGCTGTCCGCCAGGTCGCCGAGGACAACGCGACACTGCCGGAGAACCGGCGCCGCGGCGTCATCGCACGCGGCATGGGCCGCTCCTACGGCGACCCGGCTCAAAACGGCGGCGGGCTCGTCGTGGACATGCAGCCGCTGAACAAGATCCACGACATCGATGCCTCCACCGGCATCGTCGATGTCGAAGGCGGCGTGACGCTGGACCAGCTGATGAAGGCGGCGTTGCCGTACGGCCTGTGGGTCCCGGTGCTGCCGGGCACCCGGCAGGTGACCATCGGCGGTGCGATCGGCCCGGACATCCACGGCAAGAACCACCACTCCGCCGGCTCCTTCGGCGACCATGTTCTATCCATGGAATTGCTCGTTGCCGATGGCCGCGTCCTGCACCTCGAACCGGAAGGCTCCGCGGATGACCCGGACGGCACGCTGTTCTGGGCCACGGTCGGTGGCATGGGCCTGACCGGCATCATTCTCCGCGCGCGCATCCAGATGACGTTCACGGAGACCGCCTACTTCATTTCCGACACGGTGCGCACAAACACCTTGGACGAGACGATTGAGGAGCACTCCCACGGCCAGGAGGAGGGCTACACCTACTCCTCGGCATGGTTCGATGCGATCTCCGCTCCGCCGAAGACGGGCCGCTCCACGATTTCCCGCGGCTCGCTGGCCACGCTCGCGCAGCTGGAGGAGTTCGCGCCGAAGCTGGCCAAGAACCCGCTGAAGTTCTCGGCGCCACAGCTGATGACGGTGCCGGACATCTTCCCGTCGTGGACCATGAACAAGCTGACGCTCATGGCAATCGGTGAGGCCTACTACTTCATGGGCAAGCCCAGCAAGAACGACATTTTGAACCTGACGCAGTTCTACCAGCCGTTGGACATGATCGCGGAGTGGAACCGCGGCTACGGCCCGGCCGGCTTCCTCCAGTATCAGTTCGTCGTGCCCACCGATGCCGTCGAGCCGTTCAAGCAGATCATCTACGACATCCAGTCCTCCGGCCACTACACCGCCCTGAACGTGTTCAAGCTCTTCGGCGAGGGCAACCGCGCGCCGCTGTCCTACCCGATGCGCGGCTGGAACGTGTGCGTGGACTTCCCCATCCGCGACGGCCTGCACTCCCTCCTGGACCGCTTGGACGAGCAGGTCATGGAGTTCGGCGGCCGCCTCTACCTGGCCAAGGAATCCCGCACATCCGCCGAGAACTTCCACAAGATGTACCCGGAGATGGGCAGCTGGCTGGAGACCCGCCGCGCGATCGACCCGACCGGCGTCTTCGCCTCCGACATGTCCCGCCGACTGGAGCTCTCTTAGGTCGCTCAAGAGAAATCCGCTTACGAGATAACGAACTGAGAACAGGAAAAGGACAAACACCATGCTTAACGCAGTTGGACAGGCACAGAACATCCTTCTTCTCGGCGGGACGAGCGAGATCGGTCTCGCGATCGTCGATGAGCT
Organism: Corynebacterium sp. P3-F1; assembly: GCF_030503635.1. Classification (NCBI taxonomy): domain Bacteria; kingdom Bacillati; phylum Actinomycetota; class Actinomycetes; order Mycobacteriales; family Corynebacteriaceae; genus Corynebacterium; species Corynebacterium sp. P3-F1. The sequence goes on along the minus strand of NZ_CP129965.1, from coordinate 1,352,741 downwards.
CGCAGCTCGCGGCGGTTCCCCTACCGTGACACTCGCCGCGCGCAAGAACAGCCCGCGTATCGACGCAGCAGTCGAAGAGGTCACCAGCCACGGCGCCGGCGAGGTGCGTGTGCTGGACTTCGACGCCTTCGATACCGCCTCCCACCCGGCTGTCATCGAGGAGGCGTTCGCGCACGGCGATGTCGACGTGGCCATCGTGGCTTTTGGCACCCTGGGCGACCAGGAAGAGCTGTGGCAAAACCAGGAGGCCGCGGTCGCATCAGCACAGACGAACTTCACCGCCCCGGTGTCCGTGGGTGTGCTTCTCGGCCAGAAGCTCAAGGATCAGGGCCACGGCACCATCATCGCGATGAGCTCCGTGGCGGGCATGAAGGTGCGCCGCTCCAATTTCGTCTACGGCGCGACCAAGGCGGGAATGGACGGCTTTTACACCCAGCTCGGCGAGGCGCTGCGTGATTCTGGTGTCACCGTCACCGTCGTTCGGCCGGGCCAGGTCCGCACGAAGATGACGCAGGGGCTGGATGAGGCGCCGCTGACCGTCGATAAGCAGGATGTCGCGAAGGCTGCTGTGGCCGCGGCCCTCGACGGGAAGCCGAATGTGTTCGTGCACAAACTCTTCGGCCCGATCTCGCTCGTGCTCCAGCACATTCCTGCGCCGATCATGCGCCGCTTGAGCTTCTAATACAGGCAACGGCCCAACGCTGTGCGAAACTGTCAGGTATGACAGAGCACCTCACCGAGCAGCGCGAGCGGCAGTCAGGATCGACGATTGCGGAGCGCAAACGTGTCTCCGCACACGCACCAGATCGCTTATCGACGTCAGGCGCCCTGGTGCGTTTTGTCTGCGCCCTTCTCGGCGGCGCCGCATTCGCGCTCGTCTCCTGGTACATCCTGCATTCCGTCTCCCTGGCGGCGTTCAACGTCTCCATGCTCACCCGCGCCTTGGCAACAGCATGCTCCCTGCTGGTGATTGTGGCGGTGGCCGCACTGACCTGGCTGTGGCTGCGCGACGGTGACGGGCGCAGGCCCCGTTGGCGCGAAGTACTCACGGAGCTGGTGTGCACCCTGGCCCCCGCCGGGCTGGTGGTCTCCGCACTTGGCGTTCCTCTTTCGGCAACTAAGCTGTACCTCGACGGAATTCAGGTGGACCAAGGCTTCCGCACCCAGTTCCTGACCCGCATGGCGGAATCCGCCGCCAACCAGGACATGAACTACATCGACATGCCGACGTTCTATCCGCTGGGATGGTTCTGGCTCGGCGGGCGCATGTCGAACCTCCTTGGCATGCCGGGGTGGGAGGTGTACCAGCCGTGGGCGCTGATGTCACTGGCTGCGGCCGGCGCCGCGCTGGTGCCGGTATGGCGGAAACTTATCGGTTCCTTGCCTGTGGCCACCGCGATTGCCCTCGCCACCACGGCGATCTGCTTGACCATGGTGCCGGATGAGCCTTATGCCGCGATCGTGGCCATGGGCGTGCCCGCCGCCGCTGTAATGGGGTGCCGCGCGATGCGGGGTTCGTGGGAATCCACTATCGCGCTGACTGTCTTCCTGGGCGTTTCCGCCTGCTTCTACACGCTCTATACCGGCATTGTGGCGTTGATGATGGTCACGTTCGCCGTCATCGCCATGGTTGCCCGGCCGCGCGGGCAACGGTGGTGGGTGCCGCTGCGCCAACTGGCTGTGATGGGTTTCGGGTCCATCGCCATCGCTTTGGTGGCGTGGGCCCCCTACATCACAGGTCTGCTGACCAGCCCCGAGGCCGTCAAGTCGACTGCGCAGCACTTTCTCCCGTCTGAGGGAACGACGATCCCGATGCCGTTCTTCGAGCTCAGTGCTGTCGGTGCCCTCAGCCTGCTCGGCCTCATTTACATCGTCGCACGCTTCCGCGAACCGGAAATCACGTACCTCGCTCTCGCGGTGAGCGTCTGCTACGCCTGGGTTTTCGGCTCCATGGTGATAGCGCTCGCTGGCACGACCTTGCTAGGTTTCCGCGTGGAAGTGCTCATCGCGCTTCTTTTGTCCACTACCGGCATTTTCGCTATCGCCGACCTGCGTCTCGCCGGCGTGGAATTTCTGTATCCGGACAGGCTGAACGAACGCGGCAACCGTACCGTCACCGCCCTGTTCGTGGTGCTGCTTGCCGCTGGCGCGCTGGCGTACATCCAGCAGATCCCGGACGAGAACGAGAGCTTCATCGATCAGGCCTACACTAGCACCGACGGCAACGGGGAACGCGCGGACCGGCGCGAATCCGACGTGGGCCGCTATTACATCGAGATGAATGACTTCATTCAGGACCAGGGGTACGAGCCGGCCGACACCGTCTTGCTCACCGACGAGATCAACTTCATGGTCTACCACCCGTACCACGGGTTCAATGCATTCACGAGCCACTACGCCAATCCGTTGGGCGAGTTCGAGGCACGCAGTGAGGCCATCGCTTCTTGGGCGCGCGGCTCCTTCCGCGAACTATCGGACCCCGCAGAATTCACAAAAGCCATCGACGAGACAAACGAGAGGTGGCGCTCACCCGATGTGTTCATCCTGCGCGGCAGCGAGACGGACCCGGATGAGCCGTGGAAGACGCACATCGCCCACGACATCTTCCCCAGCCAGCCGAACGTCCACTACGAGGCGCTGTTCTTCAACCCGAAGGCATTCGATTCCGCCGACTGGACCACCCAGCAATTCGGTCCGTTTGTGGTGGTGGTCCGCAACAAGTGAACAAGCAGCAGAAAGTAGAATCACAGGCCGTGAGCAAAGTGAAGGCGAAGACCAATGACACGTCAGTCGCGGGCAGTACCCGCGTCGAGGCCGTCCCGCAAAGAAGTCCCCGCACACTGACCCGCACGGCGATACTCTCGGGCGCGTTGGCGTTCCTGTTCTTCGTGCTCACGCCGCTGCTTCCGGTGAAGCAAATCCAGTCGTCCTTCGACTGGCCCCAGAACGGATCGCTGAATTCGGTGAACGCCCCGTTGATCTCGTTGGCGCCGGAGTCGTTGGACGTGACCATCCCGCTGAGCGCCACTGACAAGCTGAATCCGGGCCAGACGAATGTGCTGTCGACGCTGCCGTCGGACTCGACCGAGGCACTGGACCGAGGCCTTTTTGTCATTGTCCCTGAGGACGGTGGGCTGACGGTCTCCTCCCTCAACGAAGTCATTTTCGAGCTTACCCCCGCGGAGTTGGAGAAGGCGCTCAAAGACGACAACAGCGCACTGCACCTCACGGTCACGGGCGACGGCGTCACAGTCGAGGTCCCGGGCACAGATTTCGCCGAAAAAACCGATGAGGACATGCGCCCCCAGCTCACGGGCATCTACACGGAGCTTGCGGGAGACGAGGCGCAAGCACTTATCGACGCCGGCCTCACCGCCCACATTGACATCAACTCCCGTTTTACCTCCCACCCCTCGGTGGTGAAATGGCTGGCCATGATCGCGGGCACGATTTCTGCGCTGGTAGCGCTGTGGTCCCTGGCGCGCCTGGACCTGCTCGACGGCCGGAAGATTCGTCCGCTGCGTGCCGAGTGGCGCTCGTTCACCCCGCTGGATGCTGTGGTCGTGGGTCTGCTGCTGTTCTGGCACTTCTTCGGTGCGAACACGTCGGACGACGGCTTCCTGCTCACTATGGCGCGCGTGGCCAACGACTCTGACTATATGGCCAATTACTACCGCTGGTACGGCGTGCCCGAATCGCCGTTCGGTGCCCCGTTCTACAACCTGCTGTCGCTGCTGGCGAAGGTAAGTACGGCCTCGGCGTGGATGCGCATCCCGACGCTGCTGTCCGGCATTGCCATTTGGTGGGTGCTCTCGCGGGAGATCCTGCCGCGGCTGGGCGAGAGCATTGCCACCCGGCGCGTCGCGTACTGGACGGCAGCGTTCATGTTCTTGGCGTTCTGGATGCCCTACGACAACGGCCTGCGCCCCGAACCGATCATCGCCCTGGGCACGATAGTCACCTGGGCGTCGTTCGAGAGCGCGATCGCTTCACGTCGGCTGCTGCCCGCCGCGCTGGGCACCGTCTTCGCCGCGTTCACGTTGGCCTGCGGCCCCACCGGATTGACCACTGTGGGTGTGTTCTTGGTGTGTCTGCCCGAGCTGCTGCGCATTGTGCGGGAACGCACCGCCTATGCGCCGGCCGGAGCGTATGTCCTGCCATTTTTGGGCTTGGGCTTCGCAGTGATGATCCCGGTCTTCCACGACCAGACCCTCGCTGCCGTGCTGGAAGCCACGTCCGTGCGCTCCGAAGTCGGCCCGGCGCTCGAGTGGTACAACGAGTACGTCCGCTACACCACGCTCTTTGAAGCGACAGTCGACGGGTCGCTCACCCGCAGATACGCGATGTTCGCGCTGCTGTTATGCCTGGGCCTGATGCTGTGGAGCATGTCCCGCTTCGGAAAAGTGCACGGTGCTGAAAAGGCGCCGACGAAGCGCCTGCTGGCCATCTTCGCGCTGTCCATGTTCTTCCTCATGTTCACCCCAACGAAGTGGACCCACCACTTCGGCATTTACGCCGGCATTGCCGGTGCCGCCGCCGCGCTCGGAGCAGTGGTTCTGGCGCAGATCGCCGCGCGCTCCGCCCGAGCACGCACATTCTCCTTGGCAGCGGTGATGTTCCTCTTGGCCGTCTCCTTGGCCGGTTGGAACGCCTGGTGGTACGTGTCGTCCTTCGCTGTCCCGTGGTGGGATAAGACCGTCCAGCTCAAGGGCGTGGAAGCAAGCACGGTCATGCTCGGGCTCTGTCTCATCACCGTCATCGTGGGTGTATTCCAGTCTCTGCGCTACAACCAGCGCCGCGCTGAAGCCGAAGAGGCGGGCGTTGTCAAGAAATTCGAGGCTGCAGAGGCAGCAGAAGGCACACGCTTTGCCAAGATGATGACAGCCCCGATCGCGGTGGCTTCGATCCTGATGGTCGCGGTCTCTTGCCTGACCTTCATCAAATCCTTCGTCGACCAGGCACCGGCCTATTCCGTGGGCATGGGCAACGTCCGCTCGCTGAAGGGAAACACCTGCCAGATGAGCAGCGACGTACTCCTGGAGACGGACACGAACGACTCCTTCCTCACCCCGGTCGATGGGGTCCCGCTGGGCAGATCCCTCGAGTCCGGCACTGTCCGCGGCTTCCACCCAGAGGGCGTTCCGGCCTACATCGATTCCGGGAACGAGGGGTCCGCGAGCGTCGGTGCGATCGGCAACACCGCAGCCGCGAACAACAACTCGTCGAGCTCCGCAAACTCGGCTAACGCCGCGAATGCCGCCAACTCTGCGGATACCGCCAACTCTGCGAAAACGGATTCGGCCGCCGCGGACTCCCCCGCGGCTGAGACCGCGACCGGCTCCAACACGCAGGGCGACGACGTCACGTCCGACACTGTCCAGTCCACCAGCCGCGCGGGAACACAGGGCAACCGCTCCACCGACCGGGTGGGCATCAACGGCTCCACCGTACGCCTCCCGTTCGACCTGGACTACAACCGCATTCCCGTGCTGGGCACCTTCGAGGAGGAAGCGCAAACGTCCTCTGAGATCACCACTGCCTGGTTCGAGCTCCCCGAGGCAACAGAGGAAGCCCCGCTGCTGGTCGCCTCCGTCGCGGGCCGCATAGCGCACCACGACATCAACGGCGAAGAGAAGGAAGGGCAAACCCTCAAACTCGAATACGGCACACGCAACGAGGGCGGCTCTGTCACCAACATCGGCGATGTCGAAATGTTGGACCCCGGCCCCACCGGCAAGTGGCGCAACCTCCGCTACCCCATCGAGGATCTGCCGGAAGAGGCGAACGTGGTGCGCCTGGTAGGCGAGGACATCAACCTCGACCCGTACGAGTGGATGGCGCTCACCCCACTGCGCAACCCCACCCTGGAGCACATCACCGATGTCTTCGACTCCGACACCCCGGGCCTGCTCGACTGGCCGGTAGCCCTGCAGTTCCCGTGCCACCGCACGTTCAACCACTACGCAGGTGTCACCGAGATCCCGCAGTTCCGCATCGCGCCGGACGCCCCAGGCAAGGAGCAGCTAAGTGGCTTCCAGGACTTCCTGGGCGGCGGTGCCATGTCCACAGCGGAGGCGGTGAATTACGCCTACGAAATGCCGGGCTACCTAGACAAGGACTGGCACCGTGACTGGGGTTCTGCCTACCGCTACCTTCTGCGCACGAACTCACTCGGGGAGGAACCGGCGCTCGCCGACATCACCCACGAAGAAATAACCCGGTCCGGCTGGTGGAAGCCATCGGACATGAAGATCCGCAACCCGAACGAGAAGAAGGACTAGCGGATTACATCCGCTGACACCCAGGGACCACCGGGGGACCGAGCGCTCGGTCCCCCGGTGGTTCACTACAGTGGGGTGCCATGAAGGACCTTTACCGACTTGTGAACGGACCCTGGCTGGAAAGCCACGTCATCCCCGACGACCGCGGGGTGGACGGTACATTCCACAGTCTGCGCGACCGCGCCGAGGAAGACGTGCATGAACTCGTCGAAAAGGGGTCCGGCCGCGCCAGCGACCTGTATGCCTCGTTCATGGACACCGTAGCGGTCAACGCGGCAGGCATGAGACCGCTGGAGGAGGACTTCGCCCTGCTCAGCGTTGGTAGCATCGACGAGCTCGCCCACAACTTGGGTGTGCTCGATCGCCGCGGTGTCTCCGGGCCGCTCAGCTACTGGGTGGAGAAGGATTCTGGCGGCGACATCGCCGTGCCGTACCTCATCCAGTCCGGACTCGGTCTTCCCGACGAGGCCTACTACCGCGACCCGGCCCACGCCGAGACACTGAAGAAATACCGCGCGCACGTTGAGCGCATGCTCAGCTTCCTCGACCCATCCCGCCTTTTCGGTTTAAGCGCTGCCACGGCAGCCGAGCGGATCGTGGAGACCGAGAAGCAGATCGCGCACAGCCACTGGGACGTTGTGGCCAGCCGCGATGCGATGAAAACATACAACCCGAAACAGCTCAGTGATCTGCCCGCCATCATCCAGACGCTGCTGCGCGGCTCCGGGCTTACCGACGGCCGCGTCGTGGACATGATGCCGTCTTACACCCAAGACCTGTCGAAGATGCTGCGCGCGGAGACCCTCCCCGACTGGCAGCTGTGGGCGACATGGCACATCCTCATCTCCCGCGCCGGCGTGCTTCCCGAAGAGGTCGGCGCCGCCAATTTTGAGTTCTACGGCACAGTTTTGTCCGGTGCAACCCAGCAGCGCGACCGCTGGAAGCGCGGCATCGCCCTCGCGGAGGGGCTGGTGGGGGAAGACATGGGTAAGGAGTTCGTCGATAAGCACTTCTCGCCGGAAGCGAAAGACGAGATGCTGAAGCTCGTCGATTACCTTGTCGCCGCCTACCGTGAGCGCATTGGCGCGCTCGAGTGGATGTCGCCCGAGACCCGCGAACGCGCGCTGGAGAAGCTCTCGCAGTTCCGCGCGAAGATCGGCTACCCGGACACGTGGCGCTCCTTCGACGGCCTCGAGTTCTCCCGCGACGGGAAGGACCTCGTAGCCAACGTGCGCGCGGGCGCTGAATTCGAGCACGATTACCAGGTGTCCAAGATCGGCAAACCCGCCGACCGCAACGAATGGGTGACCACCCCGCAGACCGTCAACGCGTTCTACAACCCGGTGGTCAACGACATCACTTTCCCCGCCGCGATCCTGCGCCCGCCGTTCTTCGACATCGATGCTGACGCCGCGGAGAATTTCGGGGCGATCGGTGCCGTCATCGGCCACGAAATCGGCCACGGCTTCGACGACCAGGGCTCGCGTTACGACGGCACGGGCAACCTCAACTCCTGGTGGACCGACGAGGACCGCGAACGCTTCGAGGAGCTGACCAGCAAATTGGTGAAGCAGTACAGCGGCCTTGTCCCCCACGTCCTCGAAGGCCGCGACACCGCGGGCGTGAACGGCGAGTTCACCCTCGGCGAGAACATCGGCGACCTTGGCGGACTAGGCATCGCCGTCGTCGCGTACAGGAATTACCTCGCGGACAAGCAGCTTGACGACGGCCCGTCCCTCCCCTTCGACACCGACGGCTCCTCGGAGGAACTGTCCGGCCAAGAATTCACCGGCCTGCAGCGCCTCTTCCTCTCGTGGGCCCGGATCTGGCGCACCGCCATCCGCCCCGAAATGGCTGAGCAGTACTTGGCCATCGACCCGCACTCCCCCGCTGAGTTCCGCTGCAACGTCATCGCCGGGAACATCGCCGAGTTCTACGAAGCCTTCCCCGACGTCAACGAGGGTTCCGCGATGTGGGTCGCCCCGGACGATCGTGTGGTGATCTGGTGACAGATTCCGCCGCCTCCGATCCCGCTTTCCCCGTCGACTCCGCATCCTCCAGCCACGCGCACACACCGGGTGCCAGCCACGCCGCCGCCCAAGAGCGTATGCGCCACATTCCGGAGCAGATCGAACCGGACGGTCCCCTGCCACAAGGCGGCGCCGGCGACGCGTATCCGGTCAACGAGCAGCACTTGGAGAACTTCAACGTCGGCGGTGTCGGGCGCTCCCTTCCGCCAGAGCAGCAGCTGGGGCAGCTGGTCTCCTACATGGAGTCCAGCTACCCGGTGCCGGACGCCTCAGACCATGATGCGCTCGACCGCTATCTCGCAGCACTGCCCGACCGGGTGACGCACGCTGCGATGCTGATGCTCGGCTCCGGGCTCGACCACACCATGCCCGGTGTCGCGTACGGCATCGGTGTCGGTATCCAGGAACTTCCCGAGATCGGAGCATGCCTTTTCACCCCGTCCGGCACCTCCGAACCGTCCGGCCGGTGGGCCGTGTCCGTCCACCCGGGCTTCGGCCCCCGCGCCTTGGAGCTGTACTGGCGCCCCCTCCTCGCAGCAGTCGCGCAGCTTTCCGGCACCACGATTGTGGACGTGGACAACCCGGACCCCGATTCGGTGGCGGGCGCACTCGACTTCATCTCCGCCCAGAACCCCACGGAGACCGCGAAGACCACGAAGACTGCAAAGACCGCAGTCCTGGCCTCGGCTGCGGATGAGCAGGCACGGGCTGCCGCCGACCAGCACACGGCAGAGTTCGTCGATGCGGCTCCTTTCCTGCGGCCCTGCGGGGGCTACGTGTCTGCCAGCATCGACGCGGACAACGAGGCAGGGGGCAGACTGGGCATCATCGCCACCCCGGAGGAATTCCGCCGCATCGCTCGCGAAACCGCTCAGGCTCTTAGCGGATAAACTGCGCGGGGGCTGGGCAGTGTCAGATGCGCCCGGCAGGGCCAGCTGACGGACGCCTACACCTTGTCCAGGGTGCGCAGCCCCCAGCGGCCCTGATCTGTCATCCAGATGGACAATTCTCCCGCGCCGTTGACTGCGGTGAGGGTATCTGCAGTGCTCTCCTTCAAACCGAAGGAGAGCGGATTCCGCTCCGACTGGTCAATCCATTCGTGGACATCGTCGGTGTGTTCGTCGATATCTCCGTAGCTCATCGCCGCGGCCACCCAGTTCGGACCAAACGACACGGAGCCGAACGCGGACTCCCTGTCGTCGGCCCAGCCGAATTTGGAACCGATCGCCCCCTCCAGCTGGTCCGTCCCAAAGTCCTGCTTCAACCCGTCTTGGGCGTACGGTGCGTGGTTGGCCATGCCACGGACCAGAGGCTCCGCAATTGGATCATCGAGGATCGCACGCACGAACTTCGCCAGATCGTAGGGCGATGTCCCCGATTTACCCCAATACCCACTGCTGTGAGTATCTTCCAGCTCGAATTCCTCGGCCACCCTGTTGATGGCGTCCGGGTACTCAGAATCGAGCTCGACCGCCAGAAGGTCGTCGGACACCCGAATCATCCGCAGCACCTTTCCCTGCTCTTCCGGTGTGCCGTTCGCAAGCACGTAATAGCCCAGGTACAGCTTGGCCAGGGAGAGCGCCGGGCGTGTTTCCCGCGCATTCGGCGTCCCCGTCCAACGCCCGTCGGAGTGGAAGACAACAAGGTCGGTGCGTTCCCCCGGGTCGCCGGGAATGACGTCGATCGCGCGCGCCTGCTCAGCCGCTTGTACCGCGGCGAGCAGGCCCGCAGTCAGCGTCGCTGCGGCGAAGAACCTTTTCACAAGAGCTCATTATGCACTGGAACGCGTACGCTGAAAATTCGCAGCCACCGCCCGCCACATCGGCCTCAGCGTGGCCGGCGCTACAGGTGGAGGATCGAGTCGCCCTCGTCCAATGCATCTTCGTCGACAGGTTCGTCGACCTCACACAACGTCACAACAGCGCCAGTCGAGTCTACTGCCGTGAGCAGAAGACCGAACGGGGAGTTCTCGGGGCCACGGAGAACCTCGCCGCCGAATTCCTCGATGCGAGAGCGAGTCTCGGCCACATTAGCCACACCCAAGTACGAGCGCCAGAAGCTGGGCACGTCAGCAGGAATCTGCTCGCGCGCGTCCCAGATCCCGGCAAAAGCAGCACCATCCTGCATCGCCAGCAGGTATCCGTCGTTCTCGACGATGTCCCACGCGAACAGATCGCCGTAGAAAGACGCGAGCTTATCCGCGTCCCCCGTGCACGTGTATTCATGCCACACCGGGGTCCCCGGCTCACCAGCCGCCACGAAAGAATCTTCGCCCTCAGGCTGGAAGAGACCGAACCAGCCGCCGACGTTGTCGGCGCACAAAGCCATGGTGCCCAGGGACACACGCTGCGGTTCCGCCAACACCCGGCCGCCAAGGTCGCTCACCCGCTGCGAATCCCGTCCGATGTCGGTGGACAGGAAGTACGTCACCCAAGCGTCCGGCATCGTGTCCTGCGGGACCATTCCCGCCACCGGCATTCCCTCCACGCGGGCGATGCGATAGTCACCCTCCTGAACATCCCAGCCCAGAATCCGCGAGTAGAAATACGCCGATTTCCGTGTCTCGGACGACAGCAGGTCGATCCAGTACGGCATGCCCTCACGGGCCTCAAAAGCTGGCATTGGTTACAGGTTCCTCCACTTTTCCGGGTCGAAGTCGTCGTTGGCGGTGCGCTCGTCGAAATAGTCGTCGCCGTCAGAGCCATCGGCGCCGTCGGCCACCACCGTCGCGGTGATGCTGGCGGACGGGATGGAGACCACGTCGCCGTCGATAAGCTCGTGCCCACGCGCCGTGACGGACTGGCCGTTGACGAACACCTCGCCTGCAGAAATGAGCTCCTTCGCGTGCCCTCCAGTTTCCGCGAGGTTTGCGAGCTTGAGAAATTGGCCGAGTTTGATGCTTTCACCGCTAATGCTGATATCCATATGCAGGCAATTCTAACCGGGCGACCTCGATCCAGTCGGCGGGGCATCGCTTGTGCGGCAGGGCGAATACCCCTGCGCGATCAGAAAAGTGACTGAAGCCCCACCGCGCCTTCAGCGACCATCCACACCGCCAAGGTGATGAAGATCAGCCCCGTCACAATGTCGACCACATCCCCGTGCCGGTCCAGGAAACCGGCGAAAGTGTCCACCAACAGCGCGAACCCGACGAACCACGCGAACCCGATGACCACCAGTGTGAACAGGATGACCATCATCCATTCCAACCCCATTCCGGGGCGGATGAATTGTGCGAAGACCGCGCCGAAGAACAGCACCGCCTTCGGGTTGGACAAGTTGGTGGCCACCCCGATCCCAAACGCCTTGCCGGTCGTCGGAGCTGTGGCCTGGCTCGCGGCCTCTTGCGGGCCCTCGCCTACGCCAACGCCGACACCAGCACCCAGCCGCCGCGCGGCGAGACCGGCGCGGACTGCACCGGCACCCATGTAGAACAGGTACGCGCCGCCAACCAGCTGCAGGAAGGCGAGAATCTCTGGCACCGCCTGAATGAGGGCGCTGAGCCCCAAGAGCGAAGCGGCGATCCACAGCGTGTTGCCCGCCATGATGCCCACCGCACACGCCACACCCGCCGCTCGCGACTTCACCCCCAGGCGCGCGATCTGCACAACGTCGGGACCGGGGCTGGCAATGGCCGCAATCCAGATGCCGACGAGAGCCAGCACATCCGCCGAGCTCATCTAGCGTTCTGCCTGGTCGCGCGGCATGATGTTCATCGTGTCGATGTTCACGTGCGGCGGCAGTGACGCCACCCAGCGGATCGCCTCCGCAATGTCCTCCGCCGTGAGGTTGAGCTTCCCGTCGTAGACTTCCGCGGCGCGCGCCTCGTCGCCGAAACGGTTGAACGCGAAATCGGTCTTCACACGGCCCGGGTCGATCTCGGTGATACGAATCGGGGCATCGACCTCTTCACGCCTGAACGCGCGCGTGAGCGCACGAAGCCCGAATTTGGCCGCGTTGTAGCCCGACCCGCCGACATACGCGTCCCAGCCGGCGACGGACCCGACGTTGATGACTAGGCCTTCCGCCGCGACGATCGCCGGGTACAGCGCTTTCGTCACACGCACGGTGCCCAGCACGTTCGTCTGGTACATCCAATCCCAGTCTTCCGGCTTCGCGTCGCGCAACGGATCGAGCCCCCGCGCGCCGCCCGCGTTGTTCACCAGCAGGTCAACGCGCTCAAGCTGCGCCGCGAGCTTATCGACGCTCCCTTGGTCCGTCACATCCAACTCCACTCCAACGCCGCCGATGTCGGCGGCGATCGCGTCGCACAGCTCCTTGCGGCGCGCGCAGACGTAGACGGTCCACCCGTCTGACGCCAATGCCCTCGCCGCTGCTTCCCCGATCCCTGCAGACCCCCCAGTGACTACTGCGATATTGCTCATGCAATGCAGTCTAGGCGCGCCGCCGCGCTCCATTACCCTGGCGCGCATGAGCACACACGACCACTCCGTAGAAAACGCCACCCTCGACGACCTGCGCGCCTCCCGCTGGTACACGCCCGGCTCAGAGGACATCGACGCAGCCCATCAGGCGGCGTGGAAACGCATCCGGGAATTCAACGCCCTCGGAAACACCGACCAGTCACGCGCCCAAGACTTCCTGTCCGAAATTTTCGCCCCCGGCTCCGCGGTCCCTGGCGTCTTCGCGCCGCTCCACGTGGAGTACGGCGTGAACACCAGCTTCGGCGAGCACTGCTTCCTCAACTACAACTGCGTCATTCTCGATGTGGCGGAGGTGAAGGTGGGCGAGCACACACTGTTCGGTCCTGGCTGCCAGCTCATTACCGTCGAGCACCCGGTCGACGACGCCGAAGCACGCGCCGCCGGCTGGGAACGCGGACGCCCCATCTCCATCGGCGATAACTGCTGGTTCGGTGCCGGCGCGATGGTCATGCCCGGGGTGACCATCGGCGACCGCTGCGTCATCGCCGCTGGTGCCGTAGTGACCAAGGACGTGCCGGACGATTCACTCGTCGGTGGTGTGCCGGCGAAACTGATCCGCTCGCTGGGCTAACTGGCCACGTCTACTCTGCAGTTACTGTCCAGGTAGATCTCGTCGAGGTCCGCCATCGCCTGTTCCAGCGCATGCCGCGGCGAAACCGCCTGGTAGTCGTTGATGGTGACGGTCGGCGCAAGGTCGACGCACGGTAGATTGGGGGCACCATGTTCGACCTTTCCACCATTGGCGCGGGCCTCCCTGTCGCGGACGTCATCGGCGACATCCCGGCGCGCGGCCCGCTGGTCGTCGAGGCGCCCCCGGGCACAGGCAAGACGACGCTGCTGCCGCCGGCGATCAGCAACCTCACCGCCGACAGTGGCGTCACGTTGGTCACCGCGCCACGACGCGTCGCTGTCCGTGCGGCGGCGCGCAGGCTCGCGCTTCTCGACGGCTCCCCCTTAGGCCACCGCGTCGGCTATTCCATCCGCGGCGAGCACAAGGATGGTGCCCTAGTGGAATTTGTCACCCCAGGGGTCCTGCTCAACCGTCTGTTAAAGGATCCGGAGCTGACCAGTGTCGGCGCCGTCGTCATCGACGAGGTCCACGAACGCCAGCTGGACACCGACCTAGTGCTCGCCATGGCAATGGAGGTGGCGTTCCTGCGCGAGGATCTCTACCTCGCCGCCATGTCCGCGACCCTCGACGCGGACGCGCTCGCGAAACACATGGGCGCGCAGATCCTTTCCACCGAATCTGTCACCCACCCCCTCGACGTGAGCTACCACCCGCATCCCGGCCGCGCGGAGGGGTCGATGGAGTTCTACCGCCACATCGCCAACCTCGCCGCTGGGGCGTCCGCTACATCTGCGGCCCCGCCCGCCCACGACGGCCGGACCCTCGTCTTCGTTCCCGGCGCACGCGAAGTGGACGCAGTGTGCGCGCATCTTACCAGCGCCGCACCGTTGCACGGCAGATTGAGCAGCAAGGAGCAAGACGAGGCACTGAACGGCAACGCGAAAGTCGTCGTGGCAACCTCCATCGCCGAAAGCTCGATCACCGTGCCGGGTGTCAACCGCGTCGTCGATGCAGGGCTGTCCCGCGTGCCGCGCCGCGACGCTGCCCGCGCCATGACGGGCCTGGTCACTGTGTCTGCCGCGAAGACGAGCACCGATCAGCGCGCGGGACGCGCGGGCCGTCTCGGACCGGGAGAGGTCCTGCGCGCCTACTCGCAGTCCGACTACCAGCACTTCAGCGCCGACATCGCCCCCGAGATCACCACCGCGGACCTGACCTCCGCCGCGCTCGCCATCGCTGCGTGGGGCTCGCCCGACCTGCCGCTTCTCACACCTCCTCCCGCTGCAGCGCTCGCCGATGCCGAGCAGACCCTTCGCTCCCTGCGCGCTCTCGATGCGGACGGTGCCATCACGAAGCTCGGCACTCGGTTGGCCGCGATGCCACTCGACCCGCGACTTGGTGCCGCCCTGCTCGAGCACGGATCCGGTGCTGCACCTACTGTCGCCGCGCTTGCTGAAGGGGTCGGCGGCGATCTCGCCCGCGCGCACGCCCCGCAACGGCAGGTAGAGCGCTTCGCTCGAATGGTGCCCGCCAGCGCCGCGGTCCCGCCCGGCGACGTCATTGCCGCCGCCTACCCGGAGTGGGTGGGCGAACACCTCGGGGACCGCGAATACCTCCTGGCCAGCGGCACGCGCGCCACGCTCGACACCACGATCCCGCCCAGCGAATGGATCGCCGCCGCCGAAATCCAGCTCACCGGAAAAGGCGCCGTCATTCGCGCCGCAGCCGCCACAGAGTTCCCAGCCGACCGCGTCAAAGAATCGACAACAGCATCGCTCATCGACGGCCGCCTCCGCTCCCGCCGCCTCACCTCCGTCGGCGCCATCGAGCTGACCTCCACCCCCATCAAACTCTCTCCTGCTAAGGCCCAGGAAGCCCTTGCCGGCATCCGGATCGACTTCGATGATTTCGTCCTCGACGAGCCCGCCCAGCGTTTAGCGGACCGTCTCATTTTCCTCCGTGAACGCCACGGAGACCCCTGGCCCGACGTACGGGAGGGCGACTACTCGCCCGAAGTGGCGGAACTCGCGCACGGCGCGCAGATCAGCACTCTCGACATGCGCACCGCGTTGATGCGGCAACTGCCCTGGCCTGAAGCCGCCGACATAGACACCCTCGCGCCCGAGCGCCTCAGCGTGCCCAGCGGCTCCCACCCGCGGATCGCCTACTCCACAGGCCGGCCCGTCGTCCACGTGAAGCTGCAGGAATGCTTCGGGCTTGCCGCGTCCCCGGAAGTCAGCGGCGTGCGCGTGCTCTTCCACCTGCTCTCCCCCGCCGGACGTGAACTCGCTGTCACCGACGACCTGGCCAGTTTCTGGGACGGCCCCTACAACGATGTGCGCAAAGAAATGCGCGGCCGCTACCCCAAACATCCCTGGCCCGAAGACCCGTGGAGCGCGCAAGCCACCGCGAAAACGAAGAACCGGATGTGACCCCATATTTAACAAAAGCTGGGAAACTCCCCGTAAGTTAATCCCCTATGAGCACAGCCCAAAGCCAACGCACCCATTCGGTGACCATCTGGACGCTGGTGTCCCTCATCATCGGCTCCACCGTCGGATCAGGCATCTTCGCTCTGCCGCAGAATATCGCCTCTGTGGCAAGCCCCGGCGCGATGCTCATCGGCTGGGCGATCGCGGGCGTGGGCATGCTGTCCATCGCCTTCGTGTTTCAGATTCTCGCGCGCCGCAAGCCGCACTTGGACTCCGGGGTGTACTCCTACGTGCGCGCGGGTCTGGGCGACTTCATCGGCTTCACCTCCGGTTGGGGCTACTGGCTCGGCTCGGTGATGGCGCAGGTCGGGTACGCGACGTTGTTCTTCGGCACTCTCGGCCACTACCTGCCCTTCTTCGACCAGGACAACCCCTGGGCCATGGCACTCACGGTCTCCGTGCTCACCTGGGGCATCTTCTTCGCGCTCACCCGCGGTGTGAAGCAGGCGGCGCTCATGAATCTGGTCACCACCATCGCGAAACTCGTCCCCATCCTGGCGTTCATCGTGCTCATCGCCTTCGCGGGGTTCAGCTGGGATAAGTTCACCCTCGACTTCTGGGGCGAGAGTTCCGGTATCTCGCTCTCCGAGCAGATCCAGGGAATCATGCTGTTCACCGTGTGGGTCTTCATCGGTATCGAGGGTGCCTCGGTGTACTCCAAGCAGGCACGGTCCCGCCAGGATGTCGGCCGCGCGACAGTCATCGGCTTCCTGTCGGTGCTGGGACTCCTCGTCGCCGTTTCGACGCTGTCCTACGGTGTGCTCACCCGCGAAGAGCTGGCGGCGCTGCCGGACAACTCCATGGGCGCGGTGCTTGAGGCGGCTGTCGGACCGTGGGGTGGCGCGCTGATCTCTGTCGGTCTCTGCCTGTCGGTGCTCGGCGCTTATATTTCCTGGCAGATGCTCTGCGCGGAACCCATTGTGATGATGGCCAGCGATGGCCTTCTGCCCGAGCGCCTTGCCAGCACCAATGATGCCGGCGCGCCGTGGATGGCGCAGCTGGTCTCCACCACTGTGGTCCAGTTCTTTGTCATCCTGTTCTTTGCCAACGAGACCTCTTATAACGCAATGGTGCAGCTCGCGACCATCATGTACCTGCTGCCGTACATTTTCTCCGCGCTGTACCTCGTGCTCCTCGCGGTTCACTGTAAAGGCCTGACGCACCCCCACGCGGGTTCGCGTTTCGACGACTCCGGCCCCACCATCTCCTCCTCCGACAACCGCCGCCACCTCGTCATCGGCATCATCGGCTTCATCTACTCACTGTGGCTGATCTACGCAGCCGACCCCGTCTACGTCCTCTTCGGCGCCCTCGCCGTCCTGCCGGGGTTGATCCCCTACCTGTGGACACGACGCGCTAACAACGAGAAGGCCTTCAACAAGTTCGAGTGGGTGGTCGTCGCTCTCGTCATCGTCGGCGCAATCGTCGCTGTTGTCGGCCTCGTCAACGGCTCCCTCGTTTTGGACTAGCCGACGATCCACAACCACCGACCGCCTACCACCTGGTCTCCCATACCGGGGCTACCGAGCCGTCCATTCATTCGCCCCGGATCACCCTGTCCCGGATCACCCAGTCATGGCCAGGATGAAGTCTGAGGACACCACCACGAATTCGTTGTCCAGCTCATGACCTGCCTCCACGAGCGTGAGGTTGTCCGGCAATTCCTCCCTCGTCGCGAGAGCTACGGCCAGCACAGGGAGCGATTCCGAGTCAGCCACGATGTGCAGCTGCTCAATGGTGGTGCCGGAAACGAACCTCAGCACAGCATCCACGATGTCCTCGGCCTGTTGCGTATCCACGGCCTCCTCATCGAAATGGCTGACAGTGACAGCCATGGCCGTCTTCGTTTGAATCATGGGGACCAACCCTAAGACCGCCGCCTGATGAATCACTGTGCCGAGCTATCGGCCCCGCCTGAAAATTCCGCTTAGAGCTGAACGGCAAGGTAGGTAGACAACACCACCACGAGGGTGAGCAAGGCATACCGCACCAGTTTCGCGCCGCCGCCGAGGACCGTTCGGGCACCGATCTGAGCACCCACGACATTCGCCGCGGCCAGTGCCAGCGCCAGCGGCCAATCCACCAGGCCGGCGGAGATGAACACCACCAGCGCACCGACGTTGGTGGCCGTGTTCACCACCTTCGCCATCGCCGCCGACCGCACGAAATTCTGGGCGAACAGCGCCGTGAACCCCATGATGAGGAACATGCCGGTGCCGGGACCGAAGGTGCCGTCGTAAAACCCGATGACCGCCACCAACCCGGCAGCAGCGAGCACGCGGCCACGCGTCAACTTTGGAGGCAGGTCCGCCTCCGATGTGCCGAACTCCGGCTTCACCGCCACGAACACCCCCACGGCGATGAGGAGGACGAGGATGGTGGGGCGGAGAAGGGAAGCGTCGATAAGCGATGCTGCGAGCGCACCCACTGCCGACAGAGCCCCTGCGATGAGCGCGTAACCCCATGTGTGGCGGGGCACGCCCACGCGGCGCACAAGCGTGACCGCCGCCGACGCTGTGCCCGAAACAGCCGCGAGCTTATTCGTAGCCAGGATCGCCGCCGGCGGCATCGACGTCGCCGCCATGAGCACAGGAATGAGAATCAAGCCACCGCCCCCGATGACCGCATCGACCCAGCCTGCCAGAGCTGCCGCGGCGACCACGATGGCGAACATAGGCCCCCACGCTACTATGACGAGACGTGGAACAACGCAGCCGATGGATGATAGTCGCTCCGCTCTCGGTGCTCCTCGGGTACCTGCTCACCCGCCTGCACGTTCCCGCCGCGTGGATCCTCGGAGCGATCGTGGTGTCCGGTTTTTCCGCGCTCGGCACCGGTCGCGAACTGAAGGTCAACGCGACCTTCTACAACTTCTGCCGCGGAATCATCGGTGTGCTCGCCGCCGTCCCGCTCGCCGGAGTGCCACCGGCGGAGCTACTGCACTACCTGCTCCCGGGACTCGTCTCCGCAGCCATGATCATCGGCATCGGCTTCGTCGGTGGCCTCTCGCTCGCGCGGTACGCCGGCAATAAAAACGACGACGCGCTGGCAGTCAGCCGCGAAACCGGCGTGCTGTCCATGCTGTCCGGTGGCGCGTCCGTCATGATGTCGCTCGCCAGCGAACTCGGCGCCGACATGCGCTACGTCGCACTCACCCAGTACCTGCGTCTGCTCGCCGTGTCGATGACGCTGCCGCTCGTCGCATCGTTTCTCACCCACCCCGGCGGCAACCACTCCGACGGGATGGAGGTGACGTGGTGGATGCCGCTGCTGGTCGTCGCCATCGCGATTATCGGCGGTCCGCTCGGCCGCAAACTCCACCTGCCAGCGCCGGCGGTGTTCGGGCCGCTGATCATCACCGCCATCCTTGGTGCGGTGCTGCCGGTCCCCATCGCCCCGCCAGAGACGCTGGCGATCATCGCTTTCATGTCCATCGGCTGGGCCTGCGGCGGCGGGCTGAGCGTCCCCGCCCTCAAGCGCTTCGCTCGCCTGTTGCCCGCCACGATCACATTCATCGTGGTGGTCATGGTGGCGTGCGCGGCAATGGGCTACGTCGTCGCGCACTGGCTCGGCATCACCTTCTTCGAGGGCTACCTGGCCACCAGCCCCGGCGCGATCGAGACCGTGCTGGCGCTTTCGTCGGAAGGCGGCGGCGGACCAGCCGTTGTCGCGCTGCAGCTCATCCGCCTCATCTGCATCCTCGTCTTCGCCGGTTCGCTGCCGAAGATTCTGCGCGCGATGGACCGGCGCACAGGCCACGCCGACGGGGACGACAGGGACAACAGGGACGACGGAGACAGCGCAAACGATGCGGGCGCCCCAAGCGACACCGACCGCGGCTAGCGGCAGAGCACCTCGCGGGCCAGCATGTCCATCGGCATGGATCCCAAGCGCAGTGCCTTATCGTGGAACTCACACAGCGTCATGCCTTTGTCGCGGGCTTTCTCGCGCAGATCCATCCAGTCCCTGTAACCGAGCGCATAAGACGTGGCCTGGCCGGGCCAACCCATGTAGCGGTCAAGCTCGAATCCCAGGTTCTGCTCGTTCATCGCGGTGTTGTCGCGCAGGAAGGCTTTCGCGTAGGACGCGTCCCAGTGGCCGGTGCCGTCGGGTGTCTTCTTGTGCAGGTGGACACCGATGTCGACGGCGACGCGGGCAAGACGCATGCGCAGAGAGTCAAGCAGGCCCATGCGGTACCCGGGGTCGTCGAAGTAACCCAGGTCCTCCATCAGGGTCTCGGCGTAGACGGCCCACCCTTCACCGTGGGCGGCGTTCCAGTTCAGTGTGCGGCGCCACAGGTTGAGGGTGTCGCGCTGGGTCATGGCAATGCCTTGCTGCACGTGGTGGCCAGGAACGCCTTCGTGGCAGATGCGGGCGAGCTCGTGCCAGGCGTGGAAACCGTCCTGCCCCTGCGGCACGGACCACCACAGGATGCCGGGACGCATCAGGTCCTCGGACGGCGGGGTGTACATCATCCCGCCGGTTCCGGCGGCGTCGACGCGGCAGTCGAGGTGCTTGATCTCTTCCGGGAGAGTGAAGATTTCGCCGTCGAGACGCCCGATCATTTGGTCGGACACCGACTGCATCCAGTCAACGAGTTTCTCATTGTCGGTGAGGGTGTAGGAGGGATCTTCATCGAGACGCCGGTAAGCGCCTCGTGCGGTGCATTCCCCGTCGAAAAGGTTTCGCGCGACTTCCTGTTGCCGTTCCACGATCTGAGCGAGCGCGTCGAGCGACCATTGGTACGCCTCATCGAGGTCGATCTTGCGCCCAAGGAAGAACTGGGAGAACAGTTCGTAGCGTTCGCGGCCGACAGAATCCTCGTGGGATGCCAGCGGGGACAGCTCGGTGGACAGCCAGTCAGCCATCTCCGCGAACGCGTACTTCGCCTGGGAGACCGGCTCCACGTCGAAGTCGAGCCCCATCGATTCCAGGAGGGAGCCGTCTTCAGCGAGCGCTTCGCACTGGCTGATCACAGCGTCGATCTGGCGTTGCGACGCCACATCGCCCTGCCCCGCCGCCTCCGCCAACGACTCGCGGTAGCCGGCGAGAGACCGGCGCACACACAACATGCGCTCGGCAAGGTTGTGCAGGTCCTCCTCCGTGTCCTTCGGCATCACGGTTAAGGCGTTGCGGATGATCTGCACCGGCGACGTGACATTGTTGAGCATGCGCAAGTTCTCGCCGCGGTGGTGCAACTCCAGCTCCACCAGCATGCGGTCACGGAGGATCGCGCCGGTGACGTAATCCACCTCGTCGAAATCGTCGTCGTCGTCGGAGGCGTCGGTGCCGTCGTGAAGCGCGTCGACGTCAGCGATGAGGTCGCGGATTCGGTCGGCGATATCGTTCCAGTGCTCCGGGCTGAAATCCTGCAACCGGTCGTCGTAGCCGGAAATACCAAGCTCAGTAGCGAGCGTCGGGGAGAGCTCGGCGAGGTCGTAGACGAAATCCTCGCAGGTAGCGTCGAGTAGCGATGGGGCGCGTTCACTCATGAGTGCAGAGTTTAACCATGTCGGGACGGTTTGGGCATTTGGGAAGCGCAAGGAGCACCCCAAGCACCTGGAGCACCAGCCACACCAAGGGCACCTGAAGCGCAACGCCCGAGCCCGCAAACGCCGACCCGAACCGTCCTCCCGCTTGCCCCCCGCTTGAATAGTCCGCTTAGTGCAGAGATTCACGGACCGAATGGACAACATGGTCTAGTGGCGTTCTACAATACGAGGCATGAAATCCTCGTGGTCTGCGTTCTCGCGCCCCCACAACCCCGCCGCGAAGTGTTTGCACTTGGTGAGGTTGAACACGGTGACGTCGAGAAGCGAGCTGGTTGTGGCGACAGGCTTGTCGCAGCCCACGGTGACCCGCGCGATCGCCGCGCTTATGTCCGCCGGCTACGTCAAAGAGCGGACGGACCTGACCAAATCGCAGGGGCGTGGCCGCCCGATCATCCCGCTGGAACTCGCTGAACTCACCCCGGTGTTCGCCGGCATCTCCGTCGGAACGGCCACGACATACATCGCGCTCTTCGACATCAAAGGCCGCACGATCCGCGACCTGGACGTGGACCTGCCCGTTGCGGATGTGAGCCAAGACGACTTCATCCAGCACATCATGGCGGGCCTCAACCGGCTCATGGCGAACCTTGACCGGCCGCTGGCCAATGTCGGAGTGACCACGTCCGGGGCCGTGAGCCCCGACGGCCTTGTCAACGCACCCAACCTGGGGTGGCACGACGTCAACATTGGCGCACAGCTCAGCGAACAGTTCTCGGTGCCCGTTACCGTTTCGTCCGCTGTCGCCGCGATAATCGGCTCAGAAATCCAATCCGGTGAAATCATTGGCGACGCACCTATCATGGCGATTTTCGCCGACGATTCCATCGGCGCAGCAGTCACCGAAAACAAACGCGTCCTGCCCATCGCCGTCGACCGCGAGGACCTCACCACGCACGGACTGCTCGACAGCATCAAGAAACCAGGGCATTCGCTTATCGACACCGTCCAGCTCTCCCAAACCGACCCCTCCATCCGTTCTGCCCTGGACAAACGCGCCGAAAACCTGGGGGCCGTCGCCGCTCAGCTCATGGATGCGCACGGCGCCTCCACTCTGGTCGTCGCCGGCTCCGCATTCATCGAGGACTCGAAAGCACCCGCCGTCTTCGCCCGCTCCGTCCGCCAGACCCTGCCCGGCGGTGCCGAAGCGCGTCTGCGCATGATCCCGACCCACCGCGAGATGGTGCGCGACATCGCCCGCGCAGTCGCTCTCGATCTAGTGCTTCGCGAGCCGCTGGCCGTGACCCTGCCCTAGCGCCGCACCCCGACTAGCGCCGCCCCGCCGCGATCAGTGCTGCGCTGCCACTGCCCCCTCGCCGAGGGGCTGCACAAAGCTGCCCTGCAGCTGACTTTTGGCACGCCGCCGCTCTAAGAACCCGTGGAAAATGTACGCCACCAGGAACACCAGCGCCGCTGGCAGGTACATCCACGAGAGCCCGCGCTGACCATTCCATTCCCACACCAAGTCCGCGGCAACATTCCCCGCGATGAACGGCAGACAGACCACCACCAGCGCCCCCACCGACAGCAACCCCGCGACCTGCCAACGGACAGCGTTTCCGCCGAAAAAGCTAGCTGCAGCCTGGTTCGCGGCGACGAACACGGCAATGCCCAAAGGCACGATCCAAACCCAGTGGTGGTACCAGGTGAACGGGGAAACAAGGCACGCGCCAATGCCAGTCACGCCAACGGCGACGGGGATGCTGCCGCGCTCGACAGCCAGCCATGCAGCTGTGCCCACAAGGACGATTGCTGCCACCACGGCGACAAGCCACACCGCACCGGAGTCGATGCCGAGGTTGCGGACCAACACCGATTTCAACGATTGCGCTCCGGGATTGAAATGGTCTCCGACGCGGCTGGAATTGAAGATAGCGTCCGTCCAGAAGATCTTCGCGTCCGGCACCACGAGGAATCCGAGCACCACTGTCACCAGGAAGGTGAGAAAGCTACCCAGCGCTGCCCACCAGCGCCGCTGAATGAGAAAGAGGATGCCAAAGAACGCTGGAGTGAGCTTGATACCCGCGGCCAGCCCCACCCCAATCCCGGGCAGGCGGTGTTTCAGCGGCAGAAAATCCAGACACACCAGGAGCATGAGCACGACGTTGATCTGGCCCCAGAACAACGTGGCGTGCAGGGGTTCCGTCCCGAGCAGGAAGAATACGGCCAGCAGCGGAATGATGAGCAGGAATGACAGGGAACTCACGTCAATCCTCAACCGCCGCAGACACAGCCAGACCACCGCGATCACGCAGGCGACGGTAGTGGTGTGCCAGATCGCGGTGACAGTGGTGTCCTCGATCGCGCTCACCCAAGCGAAAATCAAGCCAGCAAAAGGCGGGTATGTGAAGGGAAGATCGTTGAAAATCGGGCCTTCGTACAAGTTGACACCGTCGGTGACGCGTTCCCCTCCGCGCATGTAGATCCACAGATCGAGGGGGATGTCAGTTTCGAACACGCTGTGCACGGGCGCCTGTGTTTTCGCGTAGCCCAGCGCGATGAGCACCACAAGCACGCTTAGGCTTGCGATCACAGTCATACGTCCTGCCAGCTGATTCACGTCCTGAACGCTACCCTGTCACCACTATGCCCTGCAGTAGAGCACGCTCAGTGAAACGGGGATTCTCAGCTGGGCTACAGGTCTCGGCTGCGGGCTTCACTTCCGGCTCACGGCCACCGATCACAGCCACGAGTCTCGGCTGCACGACAGCACTACAGGTCGAGGGCATCGAGCAGCGCGTCGAGCGCGTCGCCCACGTCGGTGCGCCACAGGACAGCCGCTTTCTGGTCGGCGCGGCCGGGACCACCGTTGATCACGGCGACCGGTTTTCCGGCGGCGCGCGCGTCGAGGACCAGGCGGTACCCGCTCATCACAGCAAGCGAGGTGCCCACCGCGACCAGAGACGTCGACGCATCCAGCCATTCGCCAGCCGTTTGACGACGCTCCCCCGGCACGTTCTCCCCGAAATACACCACATCCGGTTTCATGCGCCAGCCCCCGCACCGGGTGCACTCCACCATGGTGAAATCACGGACAGCCTCCTCCGGCAATTCCACGTCGCCGTCGGGGTTGATCATGGAGTCAGTCACCAGGACTTTTTGCAGGTAGGTGGGGTTGGCGGAATGGAGGCGGGCGTCGAAAAGCGATCGTTCCTCCCTGAAACCGCAATCGAGGCACACGACGTGCTCCATGTCTCCGTGCAGCGCGATGACGTTGCGGGAGCCAGCCTTGGTGTGGAGACCATCGACGTTCTGCGTGATGATGCCGCTGATCATCCCGGCGCGCTCCAGCTCCACCAGAGCGAAATGCGCGCGGTTCGGCGTCGTGGCGCGCATCTGCTGGATCCCCACGAACGCGCGCGCCCAGTAGCGCTGCACCGCCGCCGGTGAATGCGCGAACTCCTGGTACGTCATCGGACGCCCCTTGGACAGGCGGCCACCCGGCGAGCGGTAATCCGGAATCCCGGATTCCGTGGACACCCCGGCACCCGTGACCACCAGGGCGGGACCTCCTCGCAGCAACCCGGCGACCTGCTCGAGCGACTCCTGCGGCGGGGTCGGGTCCGCGGTCTCGCGCACTACGCGCTCGATGGAGCGGACAGCGCTACGGTGAGCAAGTGCCACCACCGGGTCCGTGAAATCGGGCTCCGGGAACACGGGCTTGGCTGCAGATCCGGCTGCGGGCCCGGTCGAGCACCGCCGCGTCACCTGAACGGTACCTCGCCCTGCGCGCGACGCAATTTGCGGGTGCGCAGACGCTCCGGGTTCTTGGCCAGGCGCTCCATCGCGCGCACCGCGCACATGACGTGCGCCTCCTTCGAGTTGGAATAGAACGCCTGCGCCGCGGCCGGCAGCTTCGGCACCGCGTGCAGCGGAAGATCGGACACCGCGAGCAGCGTTCCGTACGGCACCCGGTAGCGGTACCCGTTCGCGGCGATGGTGCAGGACTCCATGTCCACAGCTGCCGCGGTGGAATTGCGCAGCCACTCCCACAGGTCGCGCGGCGCTTGCCACTCCCAGTTCCGGTCGTCGGTGGACAACACCGTGCCGGTGCGCATGAGCGACTGCTCTTCGTCGCCGTAGATCTTCTTCACGGATTTCTCCAGTGTGCGCTGGATCTCCGGTACCGCGGGGATCGGAGTCTCCGGGTCGATGTGGTTGTGCAGGACATGGTCGCGGCGCTCGTACGCGTTGCCAAGAATGAGGTCACCGATACGCATACGCGCGTCCAAGCCCGCGCAGTGGCCGATCATGATCCAGCACTCGGGGCGCAATACCGCCAAGCAGTCCGTGATGGTTTTCGCGTTCGACGGGCCCACACCGATGTTGATCATGGTCACGCCGTTGTTGTCATCGGCCACAAGATCGAAGCGCGGCATCTGGTAGTTCGACGCGAGATCCATGGCCAAGGCATCGATGCCATCCACGTCACCGCGCTCGATGCGGGTGCCGTTGGGGAGGACAAGGGCGTGGTAGCGGGCGGAATCGTCGGCAAGCTGGCTCAGCCCGAACTTCACGAACTCGCGGGTGTGCATCTCGTAGTTGGTGAACAGAATGAACTTCTGCACCGAGTCCACCTCGATGCCGGTGTAGTGCTCAATGCGGGCGCAGGCGATATCGAAACGCTGCGGCCCGAAGTGGAACAGGGGCTTCTCCGCACCGTGGAAGGCGTCCCAGTCGCCGTCGATGATGGCATCGTGAACGTCGTCAAGCGTGGGGCGCGGAATCTTCGCGTCGGCGCGACGCGTCGCGCCCTTGATGTACTCGGGCGCGATCCCGATATCGGAGTAGCCGACGGAAATCTCCGCGTTGTAATTGTCCACCAGGCACCGCAGCTGCTGCCGCAAGTACCCCGACATGAGGTCCGGGCGCGACACCGCCGCCGCGTACACCCCCGCCTCGTCGACATAGCCGAACGGCTCAGAGCGGTCGATCGGCTTCCATTCCTTGATGTCCACCGCGATCTTCGGGTACAGGACCTCCGCGTAATCCCCACCGTCGCGTGCGACATCGCAGGCAGCGGCATACAGCTCGATCAGCTTATCGACGGCCCCGTCAACGCTTCCCACAACCTCTAACGCTCCCATGCGCCCAACCCTACTGAAACGCAGAAAGTAACGGGCTAGAGTTCAAGTCTGTGACTCCACCTGTGAACATGAAGCGTCGAATCGCGGCCCTTTTCGCCGTGCTTCCGCTCGCGCTCGTGTCGTGCTCCGGCCCAGGCTCGCCGTCTTCCGCCCCATCCGACGAGCCGGCCGCAACCACCGCGCCTGATGCGACCGCGAACCTGAACCTCGATGGGTTGGATGAGAAAATCGCCGCGATCGAAGAGAAAACACACACGCAACTCAGCTTTTCGCTTTTCGACGGCACCCGCGCCACCAACTCCGGCTCCGGCGGTGCTCTCCCCGCATGGTCCACCATCAAAGTCCCCATTGCTCTGACCGCTTGGGAACACTGCGACGACAAAGACTTCGTCCTCGAACAGACCAGGGCCGCAATCGAATGGTCCGACAACGATTCCGCCTACGCCCTCTGGCGCTGCATCGGCTCCGACGACGAGGCCAGCCGGTTAGTCGGCGAGGAAATCGCCAGATCCGGCGTGTCCGTGCACGTTGAGCCCGTCTTCGGCACCACAACCTGGCCCAATCCTGCGCAGGCGCGCTACGCCCAGCACCTCGCCTCCATCCCCGCCGACAACCCCGTCATCCAAGAAATGCACAAGATTGACGAGGATCACAGCTACGGCCTCGGCACCATCGCCGACTTGCCGTTCAAAGGCGGCTGGTCCGATGACACCGACGGGTCGTTCCACGTCCGGCAGCTCGGATTCTTCACTTTGAGCGGCTCCGGTGCTGGTTCGGACGCGGGAGCGGCGTTCGGCGTCGCCCTCGCCGCCCGGTCCCCGCTCGGCTCCGAGCAGGACTGTCACGACGCGTTGGATGAACTCGCCGCTCTCCTCGCCAGCTCCACACTCCAGCTTCGGCTGAAAAACAATCCGGTTCTTCCCGGGGAGCAGGATCCGGAGAGCAGCGACAGCAAAGAAAGCGACACCGGCTCCACCGATGGCCCCGCCACGGACACCAAACCTGAGGATGCTGACGCTGAGGCTGCCGAAACTGAGGCTTAGGCCAACGCCGGCGCAGGTCCCCCCCATTAACGCACACCATGAGTGGCAAACCGAAACTAAACCCTGGATAAGGAGATGCAGTGACACCGCCGATGGCGCATGAAGGAAGTCTCGAAGGAACCACCGTCGATCTGCTGAAGAAGCTGATCCGCAACGCGTGCGTCAACGACCTCACCGCGGACTCCGGCCAGGAAGTGCGCAACGCGGACACGCTCGAGGAGTTCTTCGCGGACACCTCCGTAAAGATCCGGCGTTTCGAGCCCCATCCCGGCCGCGTCTCGGTCGCCTTCACGGTCCCGGGCAGTGACCCGTCAGCTGAGCCGTTGACACTGCTCGGCCACACCGACGTCGTTCCTGTGGACGAAGACAAGTGGACGCAACAACCCTTCGCCGCCGAGACCGTTGAGGCAGCTGACGGTGCCCGCATTTACGGCCGCGGCGCCACCGACATGCTCTTCATCACCGCCGCGATGGCAGCAGTCACTCGGGAAGTCGCCGTGGCTGCCGAGGAGTCCGGCACCCCGCCCCGCGGCACCCTCACCTTCGTCGCCTGCGCAGACGAGGAAGCTCGCGGAGGTTTGGGCGCCGGGTGGATTGCCGAAAACGAGCCCGAGGCCTTCAGCTGGCGCAATTGCCTCTCTGAGACTGGAGGATCCCACATCCCCGTGCAGGGTGTGGGCAACGCAGGTGACACGGGGAGTGCAGGTGACACAGACAGCGCGGACGGCGCGGGTGCGAAAGATGCGATCGTAGTAGTCGTCGGTGAGAAAGGAGCAGCCCAGCGCCGCATCACTATTCACGGCGACGCCGGCCACGGATCCGCGCCCTACGGACGGGAGCTCACCGTCGGACTGATCGGGGAAGTCGCGCGCCGCTTGAGCGCCATTGAACCGGATGTCGTCTCCGACGACCTGTGGCAGGGCTACATCCGGTCCTTCCGCTTCGACCCGGCAACGGAGGCGGCACTCATTGCGGGAGAGAACTACGAGGCGCTCGGCCCCCTTGCGCGCTATTCGCACGCCATGAGCCACCTCACCGTCGCACCGACAGTGTTGCATGCCGGCGGTGCGATCAACGTGCTGCCGTCCACCGCCTACATTGAGCTGGATATTAGGCCGTTGCCGGGGCAGGGGCAGGGGGATGTCGATAAGCTGCTGCTTGAAGCTCTCGGCGACTTGGCCGAACGCGTCGACATCGAACACCTCATCACCGAAGACGCGACCGTTTCGCCTGCGTCCGGGCCGCTCTACGACGCCATCACCGCCACCCTCCACGAGTTCTTCCCCGACGCCGAGATCGTGCCCACCATCGCAGCCGGCGGCTCCGACCTCCGCTTCGGGCGAAGGCTCGGCGGAGTCGGCTACGGCTTCGCCCTCCACGCCACGGGGCGCAGCTTCGGCGAGGTGCTCGACCAACTCCACTCCCACGACGAATTCGTCCACGTCGAAGACGTCGAACTCACCGCCCGCGCGTACCGCAGCCTTGTGCGCCGTTTCCTTGGTATTTGATTTTTGTCGCCAAAGGACCTGTGCGGCGCTATGCCTGTGCACTATGTTTGGGGACTATGACGACGCAGCTCAACCAGGATAATTCCACGAAAACCATCAAAAACCCCGCTGACGGCAGCATCGTCGGCACCACCAACTACCACTCCGCAGACACCGCCCGGCAGTTCATTGAGCGCGCCCGCGCCAAGCAACCCGAATGGGCCGCCACACCGGTCAAAGAGCGCAAGAGGATCATGCTGCGCTACCACGACCTCGTGCTCAAACACCAGGCCGAGCTGCTCGACCTCATCCAGGACGAAAACGGCAAGAACCGCCGCTCCGCCTTCGAAGAAGTTCTGGACAGCGCCCTGACCGCACGCCACTATGCGTACCGCGCAGGGAAAGTGCTGACGAACAACCGGGCCAAGGTCGCCCTGCCGATCGCCACCAAGACTCACGTCGAGCACGCCCCCGTCGGCGTCGTGGGCATCATCGCGCCCTGGAACTACCCGCTCGTGCTCGCGCTTTCCGACGCCATCCCCGCCATCCTCGCCGGCAACACCGTGGTGCTCAAACCCGACTCCTCCACCCCGCTCACCGCGCTGCGCGCCGCAGAACTCTTTGCTGAAGCCGGCCTGCCGAAGGACGTGCTCAATGTCGTACCCGGCTCCGGCCGCGAAGTAGGTCAGCTCCTCGTCGAGGAGGCCGACTACCTAATGTTCACCGGATCCTCCGCCACCGGCGCAAAGCTCGCCGCACAAGCCGGCGAACGGCTCATCGGCTTCTCCGGTGAGCTCGGCGGCAAAAACCCGCTCATTGTCACCGCAGATGCTGACGTGGAAAAGATCGTCAGCGGTGTCCGCCACGCCTGCTTCTCCAACACCGGCCAGCTGTGCATCTCCATTGAACGCATGTACGTCCACCGCGATGTCGCTGACCGTTTCATCCCGGCGTTCGTCCGATGTGTGGAAAAGATGCGCATCGGCGGCGGCCACGACTGGAATATCGACATGGGCTCCCTCATCAACGAAGACCAAGCAGACACCGTCGCGGAATTCGTCGAGGACGCAGTGAGCAAAGGCGCGACCATCGCCACCGGCGGCAAGCGCCTGGCCAACCTCGGCCCCGCCTTCTACGCTCCGACCGTGCTGCTCAACGTCCCCGAAGACGCCAAGCTGTACCGCGAAGAAGTCTTCGGCCCGGTCGTCTACATCGAAGTCGTCGACTCGCACGAAGAAGCCATCGCCAAGGCCAACGACACCGAATACGGACTCAACGCCTCCGTCTTCGGCAAGCCGTCCACCGCGCACAAGATCGCGTCACAGCTCCAGGCGGGAACTGTGAACATCAACGAGGGGTACGGCGCCGGATGGTCCTCGATCGGTGCACCCATGGGCGGCTGGAAGCGCTCCGGTGTCGGTCGCCGCCACGGCGACGGCGGGCTGCTCAAGTACACCGAGTCCCGCACTGTTGCCGAGCAGCGACTTGTCCCGATTGCCGGCCCCGATGGCATCGCCCCCGAAAAGTGGGCGCAGGCACTCACCTTTGCGCTCAAGTACGGCCGCGACCTGATGCGCTAAGCGTTTCCGCGCATGCCTGCGGGGCCGCGGGGCGACCTTTCCGCCCGGCTGTGCGGTTTGTACGTAGTTCTAGTTGCTCCGGGGCGCCAAAGTCCACGCGGGGAAAGTTTGGGGTGCTCAAGCCCATGCGGAGAAGCTCGGGACACCCAAACCCAACAGGAGGGGCTTAGAGTACCCACTCATAGACGGTCTCGGCGGCGTCGGAGGCGGCAGCGGCGGAGCGGATGCGGATGCCGGGGGCGGGGGTGAGCCAGGCGTCGATAAGCAGCTCCTCGTTGTCGGCGAAGACGCGGTAGCTGATGGTCTCGTTGGTTTTGTCGAGAACCTCGA
This sequence comes from Corynebacterium sp. P3-F1, assembly GCF_030503635.1. Lineage (NCBI taxonomy): Bacteria > Bacillati > Actinomycetota > Actinomycetes > Mycobacteriales > Corynebacteriaceae > Corynebacterium > Corynebacterium sp. P3-F1. Next base: position 1,321,846 of record NZ_CP129965.1, on the reverse strand, counting down.
TGTCGGCGTGTGTGAGCCACTGGTTGCGGCGGCGTAGGCCGATGAGCGCCTGGTGCTCGCGGAAGATCCACGCGCCGAGTTCGGACAGCTCGCCGGGGGTGGCAGGCAGCGGCGGGCGGACGGCGTCATCGGCGCTGAAGCCTTCGCCGCGGGCACCTTCGAAGCCTTGCTCATCGCCGTAATAAATGCTGGGCATGCCCGGCAGCGTCAGCAGAATGCCCAAAGCGATGACCGACTTGTCCTGGCCGACCTTGCTGGCGATGCGGTCGACGTCGTGGTTGCCGATGAACGTGTTGGTCAGCAGTTGGCTGGCCACCTTCTGGTGGCGGGTGAGGGCGTGGTCGAGCTCCCAGAAGTTCTCGTCCTTGAGCGAGCTCCAGATGGCTTTCCAAAGCTCGTACTGGGTGACGGCGTCGAGGGTGCCGTCACGTGCGATCTGGACGTAGTCGCCGTGGATCACTTCACCGAGGAAGAGAGCATCGGGGTAGTCGGCGCGCACGCGGGCGAGGACATCGGACCAGAATTCGGGCGGGACGGAGTACGCGACATCGAGGCGCCAGCCGGCGATGCCGCGGGCGAGCCAGAATTTCATGATGTCGGCGACCATGTCGCGCACGCGCTCGTCGTCGTGGTGCAGCGTGGCCAGTTCGTCGTGCCCTTCCCAGGAGGTGCTGCCCGCAAGGCCCTTATCGACGGCCGCGTGGCTCGCCGCCACATGGTTGAACACCCCGTCCAGCATCACTTTGATGCCGCGCTGGCGGCAGGCGTCCATGAGCCAGTCGAAATCCTCGTTGGTGCCTAAGCGGGAGTCAATGCGGTAGTGGTCGAGGGTGTCGTAACCGTGGCCGACGGACTCGAAGATCGGGGCGAGGAGCAAGCCGTCGCAGCCGAGCTCAATGAGGTAGTCGAGCCAGGGTTCCAGCTGGCGCAGGCGCGGGGCGGCGTCGGAGCCGTCCCCGGCGCGGTCGCGGATCGGGGCGCCCGCGGCGCCGAGTGGGTACACATGCCACCAGATCGTGCTGTCGAGCATGATTCCTCCTGGTTTTCAGTGGTTTTAAGTGATCGCAAAATGGGTGAGCTGGAACGAGCTGCTTAGCAATATTCAAAAACCGATATTACCGCCCAATTCTGGTGTTCTAGCCATGGCCCAGAAGGATTGGAGGCTTACCTTTACTCAGCCCGATAGCATGTCAAATACTCAGCCCGATAGCATGTCAAAAAGGGTGGACAATCACGACTCCCATTTGTATATTCCTAGTTGTCAATTTCTGGATGTTCTATCCTTTCCCTCGAAGCAGAAAGACAGCAAGCGCCAATGGACCTGCTAATTCAAATCAACGAGATTGTGTCCGGCCCTATCAAGGACCTGCTCCTAAAGCTTTCTCTTGGGTTGCCCGAAGTCAACCTTCCCCAAATCAGCTTGCCGGCACGCCCCGAAAACGTGAGCGTTGAATTCAGCCCCGAAATCAGCCCGTCTTCCTCCTTCAGCAACGAATTCAGCCCGTCTTCCTCCTTCAGCAACGAATTCAGCCCGTCCCACGACAAGACCCCGTCTTCCTCCTTCAGCAACGAATTCAGCCCGTCCCACGACAAGACAAGGACTGCGCCTTCTAATTTCCTTAACAACTTAAGCCTGCCGGGCCTACCGGACATCAACATCAGCGCGCTCTAGAACAGCTCAACACCCCACTCGGCGTTACAGCTGTACGGTTCCTCTAGCTACTCAGAAGGACCCCGCATGGATAATGCGGGGTCCTTCGTAGTTCCATCGCACTTCCCGGAATCTTGGGAACGTTGCAACACCGATCAGAAGGGTGGTTTTTGGGTGTGGCTGGTACCTCGTGCTGCCCCGTTTGACTCATGGGCACGGAACCAGCACGGTGCGCGATGCGATTGTAGAAACCTTCACGAACTAACCGAAGTAACTACAAGCATCAATAACTTGGGATCAGAAATAGCAGGCCATGAGTCGATTAGCATTGCCGCGGACTAGCCGGTATAACGCAGCACGCTAGCATCTCTCTAGCAACGTGGCGCTAACGAGAACACCAACGGGTTACTCCGCCAGTATTTCCCCAAAGGCAGTGACGCTGGTGTTTATGACGAAGAGGACCTTGAGATGGTTGCGTGCAAACTCAACTGCCGGCCACAAAAACTTCGGATACGCAACCCGCGCTAAATGAATGGCTGAATTGTTTCATTTGGACGAAAACTAGGAAACGTTGCAACGATCCGCCCTTTCCACAACTTAGAAAACCTCGGCGCATGCCAAATGGTTTCGGTCAATAGCGGTTGATCAGCGGCTCGAGGCGCTGGCGGATACGCTCGTGCCAGCTTTCCGCCGCCTCCTCGAAATTCGGTTTCAAACCGCGGTGGGTGAGGTGCACGCGGGTGCTGCCGTCCTCGTGCTCGTCGAAATCGAAGATGAAATCCTCGCCCGTCGGATCGCTGTGCAGCACGACGCGCTGGCCGTCGTCGACCTCGTCGACGGTGAGGCCCCCCGCCTCGCTGTCCTCCCACCATTCCTGCGGTTTGGAAACCACGCTGAAGGCATCTTTCGCGGAGACGCTGACAGTGAAGGAATCGGTGAAGTCCTGGATGGATTCCACGTGCGTGCCGTCGGAGAACTCGTAGTCCGGCATGGCTGAGTCGGGGTCGTAGACGGCGACGTCGAATCCCTTTTCGCGGAACTCGCGTAGGCCTTCCTTGATCAGACGACGGCCCGCCAGGTTGAACGAGGTGACATGGGAGAAGTCCAAAACGAGCTCCTCGCCGACGAGATCGCGCTCCACGAGGTCGTGGAGGATCGCCTCCGCGGCGGTGAAGTTGATCATGCCCTGCAACTCCACCACGTTGGTGTCACCTTCGCGGCGCACGGAACGGATGCCCGGCGCGGAGTAGTAGTGGGATCCCATCATGTGCAGGCCGAGCGTCTTGGACAGGCGGCGGAAGATTTCCACGCCACGGACCGAATTGCCTTTGTCGTTGAGGCGCGGGGACAGCGATGCCGCGCCGAGTTGCCCCGGCAGGGTGCCGATCAAGCCGCCGGCAACACCGGATTTGGCGGGGATGCCGACCGTGCTCATCCATTTGCCGGAGCCGTCGTACATGCCGGCGGACGCCATGACGGACTGGGTGAGGCGGCATGCCTGGGAGCTGAGCACCCGCTCCCCCGTCACGGGCTGGATACCGCCGTTGGCAAGGGTCGCCGCCATTACGGCTAGGTCTTTCACGTTGACCAGGATGGAGCACTGGCGGGTGTAGCTGGTCACTGCATCGTCGACGTCGTCCTCGATGATCCGGTATTCACGGAGCATGTGGGCCAGCGCCATGTTTCGGTCGGCGCTGGAGAGCTCGGCGGTGACGATGTCTTCGTCAAAACGCAGTTGGCGTCCGGCCAGTTTGGAGAATTCCTCCAAGACCATGGTGGAGCGTTCTTCGACGGTGGCGTCGGTGCCGGCGACGAGCTGGTTCACCGCAATGGCTCCTGCATTGATCATGGGGTTGGTGGGGCGCTTGGTTTCGTCGTCAAGCGAAAGCTCGTTGAAAGCCTCGCCGGACGGCTCCATGCCCACGACGCTGTGCACGTTTTCCACGCCGCCTTGGTCGAGCGCGATGGCGTAGACGAAGGGCTTGGAGATGGACTGGATGGAGAATTCGTACTCGTCGTCCCCCACCGAGTACAGGTGGCCGCTGCGCGTGCACAATGCGAGCGCGAGCTTGTCCGGGTCGGCGTTGCGCAGAGTTTCGATGTAGTCAGCGTTCTCACCGTCGGTGATGTCGCGGACATCGTCGAGGATCGCGTTGAGATATCCGGGGATGGGGGTGTCAGGCATGCCGGCCAGTGTAATGGCGGCATGCCGAGGATGCTGCAGCGTTAAGTGTTAGGCCCGCAGGTCGTGCTCGTGGTCGGAGGGGCTGAGCAGACGGAAGCACAGTGCTGCTAGTGCGGCACCCACGAACGGTGCGAAGATGTAGATCCACAGGTTGGACCACCCGAAGTTGCCGTTGACCGTAAAGCCGAGTGCGACAGCCGGGTTGAAGCCGCCGCCGAAGATCGGGCCCACTGCGAAAGCACCGGTCATGACGGTGGCACCGACGGCGAGGCCGTAGAAGGAGTTATCGTCGTTCGCGTTAGCGGTGGCGACGTTGAGCACCACGAAGACGAGGATGAAGGTGAACTCTGCCTCGACGATGCTCGCGGAGCCGGACTGGATTTGTGCGGAAATTACCTTTCTGAGCAGGAAAGATGATACCGAAGAAGGCCCTCCGTTAGAAGCGTTTTGCTTTAACGACGGGCCTGCCGTTTGTGCCCGGGGGGGGACTTGAACCCCCACGTTCTTGCGAACACTGGCACCTGAAGCCAGCGCGTCTGCCAATTCCGCCACCCGGGCGGGCGACTAAGTTAACATAGCATGCGGTCACCCGCTTCCTCCAAATTCACTGGCAGATGCCGGTTTTCGGCTCAGTAGCTATGTTGTGGGAACCTTGAACCCTATACTGTCTGTCGAAACATTAGTGCTGGGAGTACCGCTGGAAGGAGGTGTGGGTAGATGGGCATGATGGACAGGCTGGCCAGGATCGACAGTTCTCTCCAACGCGGGCTGGACAATAGCTTTGCCGCGGTCTTCGGCGGGCGCGTCGTGCCCGCCGAGCTGGAGGAGCTGCTGAAGCAGGAGACACAGGACGGGTTGTTCAACAACGAGTACGACGAGTTGATCACCCCAAATGTCTTCGCAATCGGCGTGTCCAGCAAGGACTTGGAGAACTTGTCCCAGGACCCGGATCTGCCCACTCACCTCGCCGGCCAGCTCACACGTTTCATCCGTAATCAGAACCTTGGCCTGTACGGGCCCGTCGTCGTGCGGGTCGCGGAGGAGTCAGGTCTGCGGACCGGGCAGCTCCGCGTGTCGTCGTACGTCGACGAGGAACCGGACGTCCAGAGCGGGTTCGATGCGATCCTGTCGGACCGTTCTCCACACCACCAGGAGGCACCCATGACTCAGCCCCCCGCCGCCGCTGCTGCGAGTGACCCTTCCACAGGCGGCGCCGCCGTGACCCTGTTGCTGTTGGACGGAACTTCACGCACGTATCCCGTGCATGAAGGCTCCAACATCTTGGGCCGCTCCAACGATTGCGACTTCCGGTTGCCGGACACGGGTGTTTCCCGCCAGCACGCGGAGATCATTTGGGACGGCGCTACCGCGTTCCTGGTGGACCTGCAGTCCACGAACGGCACGACTGTCAACGATCAGCCGGTGGAGAACTGGGAGCTCGCAGACGGCGACGTGATCACGGTGGGCCATTCGAATCTTGAGGTGCGTATCGCAGGCACACGCCCCTACCCCGGCTCCGCCCTCGATTACGGCGCTCCGGCTGAACAGCCTGAGCAGTCAGGGCAGTCCGGGCAGGCTAGGCAGTAAGGTGGCGATCTGATTTATGGACTCTGCATTGATGCTCGGGGCCCGCTTCGGTCTCCTCATTCTTCTCTGGCTCTTCATTTTCGTGGTGCTCGCGGTGCAGCGGCGCGATATCAAAACCGCCGAGGTGGCGCAGCGCCGCAGCGGTGGAGCGCTAGTTCCCGCGTCGACGCGCCGCGAAAAAGCGCGTGAGGTCGTCGTCGTCGAAGGGCCTCTGCGCGGTTCCCACATGAATATCTCCACGGTGGAAGATCTCTCGTTGGGCCGCGCCGACGACAACGACTTCGTGCTCGGCGATGATTTCGCGTCTTCGCGCCACGCGCGCCTGTTCCGCCGCGGATCCGACTGGTTCGTGGAAGACTTGGACTCCCGTAACGGCACGTTTGTCGGCGGAATCCGCATCGACCAGCCTGAGCGCGTCCAAGTGGGAACCGACATCAAAATGGGGCGCACGATTGTGAGGTTGATGCCATGACGAACTTGAAGCTCAACTTCCACACCGCGTCGGACCGCGGGCTGGTCCGCGACAACAACGAGGACTCTGCCTACGCTGGCCCGCACCTGCTGCTGCTCGCGGACGGAATGGGGGGCCATGCCGCCGGAGAAGTCGCCTCCCAGCTCATGGTCGAGCACATGGAGCACTTAGACCGCGACCCGAAAGACGCGGATATCCTGGCGCTGCTCGGGGCGGCCGCCGACGATGCCAACGCATCGATTTCCGACTCCATTGCGGAGCACCCCGAGCAGGACGGGATGGGCACCACGCTCACTGCCCTGATGTTCGACGGCCGGAATATGGGTCTGATCCATGTGGGCGACTCTCGTGGCTACCGGCTCCGCGACGGTGAGCTGACCCAGATCACGGAGGACGACACATTTGTCCAGTCCCTGGTCAACGAGGGCAAACTACAGCCGGAGGATGTGTCTTCGCACCCGCAGAAGTCGCTGATCCTCAAAGCGTACACCGGCCGGCCAGTAGAGCCGCACCTGGAGTTGCTGCCCGTTCAGCCGGGCGACCGTTTCATGCTGTGCTCCGACGGCCTGTCAGATCCGGTCACCCACTCCACGATGGAGACCAGCCTCGCGGAAGGCACACCGGAGCAAGCGGTGACGCGGCTCATCGAGCTTGCGCTCCGCTCCGGCGGCCCGGACAACGTCACTGTCATCGTCGCTGACGTGGTGGATTCGGACTCCCCCGACTGCCCCGAACTTCCCGCGGCCTCCGCAATGGCTGGCGCGTTGGTCACCGGCGAGGAGCCGACGCACCCGGACACCGCTGCCGGCCGAGCCGCGAAGCTGATGGGGGCGCAGAGGAACAAGGGGGCGCAGGGGGCGTCGATAAGCAAAAAAGAGGAACGCGCATCCGACGATGAGGAGGATCACCAACGCCGCTCCGTGTGGCCGTGGGTGATCGGTGTGCTCGCGGTCGCTCTAGTTGGGCTCGGCGGACTGTGGTGGTTCGATTCCGCACGCTCCGACACATATTTCGTGGCGGTCAACGACCGGGACGAATTCGTCATCCAGCAAGGCATGAAGAGCACTCTGTTTGGCCGTGACATGCACAAACCGGTCCAGCAGGTCTGCATCAACGACGATAACCAGATCCGGCTCGTCGACAGCAACGACGTCCCTGGTGATTGCCGCGTGTTCGTCTTGTCCGACCTGCCTGAATCCACTCAAGGGCGCGTGCACAACCTCGGCACCGGGACGTACGCGGACGTCACGGGTCAGCTCAACCGGCTTGCCGACGACGCCTTGCCCCCCTGCGTCGACGAAACCGACGCAGGCAAATGCCGGGAGGTGAAATAGATGCGCCAGCTCTTCTCCCGCGGCCGGGAACTCTTCCTGCTCGTGCTGTCCGCCGCCCTGCTGCTGCTCATGCTCGTCGGCCTGGAATTGTCGCAGGGCCACGCGCTCACAGTGGACATGCTGTGGCTCGTGGGCGGCTTCATCGGCGTGTACGCAATCGCGCATATGGCCATGTGTTATGCCGCACCGCACGCTGACCAGGTGCTTTTGCCGCTAGCGGCGACGCTCAACGCGATCGGCCTCGTGATAATCTACCGGCTCGACCTCGAGACCGATTTTGGGCTCGCCCCGCGCCAGTTGATGTGGTCGCTAGTGGGAATTCTGTTCTTGGTGGCGACACTACTGATCGTGCGCGACCACCGCGAACTCACCCGCTTCTCCTACCTTTTGGGCCTGCTCGGACTCGTCCTGCTCGCTTTGCCGCTCGTGTGGCCGCAACCGCCGGACGCCGAGGCCCGCATTTGGATCTGGCTTGGCCCGTTCTCCATCCAGCCAGGCGAATTCTCCAAGATCCTGCTGCTTCTCTTCTTCGCTCAGCTATTGGCGCAGAAGCGCTCGCTGTTCACCGTGGCGGGGTACCGCTTCCTCGGCATGACGTTCCCGCGCCTGCGCGACTTGGCGCCGATCCTGCTGGTCTGGGCCATCGCGATTGTCATCATGGGCGTGTCCAACGACTTCGGCCCGGCACTGCTGCTCTTCGCCACCGTGCTGGGCATGGTCTACTTCGCCACCGGCCGCACAAGCTGGCTGGTCATCGGCCTTGGCCTGGTCGCCGTCGGCGGCATGGCCGTGTACAAGGTGTCCTCGAAAATCCAGGACCGTGTGTCCAACTTCCTCGATCCGCTAGCCAACTACGACACCACCGGTTACCAACCCTCCCAGGCGCTGTTCGGCCTGAGCTGGGGCGGCGTGACCGGCACCGGCCTGGGCTTTGGCCATCCGCAGATGGTTCCGGTGGCGCACGCGGATTACATCTTGGCCGCCATCGGCGAGGAATTAGGTCTGGTCGGGTTAGCGGCCGTTCTGATCATCTTCACCATCCTCATCACCCGCGGCTTCCGCACAGCGTTGGCGGTGCGCGACCCGTACGGCAAACTCGTCGCGTCGGGTCTGTCACTGACCATCGCAGTGCAAATCTTCGTCGTCGCTGGCGGCGTCTCGGCGATGCTGCCCATGACCGGCCTAACCACACCGTTCATGTCTGCCGGCGGTTCCGCAATCATGGCTAACTACATCCTGCTGGGCCTCTTGCTGCGCATCTCCAACAACGCCAACCGGCCTGTCGAAGACACCGAAAGCGTCAATGAACCCGAGCTCGTGGGGGTGCGATAGATGAATACGTCGATACGCTGGGGCGCGTTTGGTTCCATCCTGCTCACCGTCGTGCTCCTGGCAAACTTCACCTGGGTTCAGGCATTCCACGAAGACGAGTACGCCCGCAATCCGCTTAATTCCCGAAATTTCATCGAGGCCAAGAAGGTCGAGCGCGGCCAGATCAACGCCGGCGGCCAGATTCTCGCTGAATCCACCCCGGTGGGCGACGGCTTTTTCGAGCGCAGTTACCCGAATATGCCGTACTCGTTCGCACCTGTCGTGGGGTACCTGTCCGACCGCTACGGCGTAGCCGGCATCGAATCCGGTTTCAACGCCGACCTGAACGGCGAGTCCAATGCGAAGGGCAACCGCTTCCTGCGCACAAACCAGGACGGCCGGGTGGGCGACTCCGTTGAGCTGACCATCGACCCGAAGACGCAAGCAGCCGCGTACGACCAGCTGGAAAGCCGCGGCTACAACGGCGCTGTCGTGGCTATCCGACCCTCCACGGGCGAAGTCCTGGCTATGGCGTCGAACCCGTCGTACGACCCGAACGCAGTCGTGAACGAGGACAGCGCCGAATCGACGTGGGAGCAGCTGAACAACGCTCCCGGCCAACCGCTGCTCAACCACGCGACGCAAGAGCAGCTCCCGCCCGGCTCGATCTTCAAGATCATCACCACCGCAGCCGGCCTGAAAAACGGCTACACCCCGGATTCCCCGCTGACAGGCGAATCCGCCATCACGCTCCCCGGCACGGAGGTGCAACTTACCAACTACGGCGGGAACGCCTGCGGCGGCGCTTCCACAACCACTTTGCGCACCGCGTTCACCCTGTCGTGCAACACCGCGTTCGTCCAGATGTCCACCGAGCTTGGCGACGAACCACTGCGCCAAGCCGCCACCGCCTTCGGCGTGGGGCAGCGCTACGATCTCGGCCTGCCCAACGCCGCTGGTTCCCTGGGCGACCTGGAAGACCTGGCTGCTGTGGGCATGTCCGCCATCGGGCAGCGCGATGTGACGATGACAGCGCTGCAGGCCGCGGTCATGGCCGCAACCATCGCCAACGAGGGACGCCGCATGGAGCCCCATGTCGTCTCCCGCGTGGTCAGCCCCGAGATGAGGACGGTCCGGCAGATCCGCCCCCGCCAAGCAGCGGAAGCCGTGACCAAGGAAGAAGCCGAAACCATCACCGATTTGATGTTCAGCTCCGAACGCAACACCTACGGCTACAACGGCAACGGGTACGCCTCCAAGACCGGCACCGCCGAGCACGGAGAGAATCTCCCGCCGCACACCTGGTACGTCGCCTTCGACCCAGACAAAGATGTTGCAGTAGCGGTCGTGGTCAAAGACGGCGGCGGACTCGGCGAAAGCGCAACGGGCGGACAAGTTTCCGCCCCAGTGGGCCGCAACATTCTGGCCGTGGCTCCGGCCCCCAAGAAGGACGACAAGCAGGACAAGAACCCCGCAGGAGGCGCTGAGTAATGCACACCGACAACCGCGCTGAACTCCAAGAGCTGATCGGCCCCGACTACCAGCTCCAATGGATCATCGGGCACGGCGGGATGTCCACCGTCTGGCTTGCCGACGACCCCGCCAACGACCGCGAAGTGGCCGTAAAGGTGCTCCGCCCCGAATTCTCCGGCACCGAGGAGTTCCTCACCCGGTTCCGCAATGAAGCCCACGCCGCACAGGGCATCAATTCCGCGAATGTCGTGGCCACCTACGACTACCGCGAGATCCCCACGCGCGAAGGCTTCAACGCGTGCTTCATTGTCATGGAGTACGTCCGCGGTGAATCCCTCGCGGACCTGATCGCCCGCGAAGGCCAGCTGGAAGAGTCTGTCGCCCTCGACGTGCTCGAACAGGCGGCGCACGGGCTCTCTGTGATCCACCAACTGGGCCTGGTGCACCGCGACATCAAGCCGGGCAACCTCATGATCACCCAGAACGGCAAGGTCAAGATCACGGACTTCGGCATCGCTAAAGCCGCGTCCGCGGTGCCTCTGACCCGCACCGGGATGGTGGTGGGCACTGCCCAGTACGTCTCCCCGGAGCAGGCGCAGGGCTTAGAAGTCACTGCCGCCTCCGACGTGTACTCCCTGGCCGTGGTCGGCTACGAGCTGCTCACAGGGCAGCGCCCATTCACCGGCGACTCGTCCGTGTCGGTTGCACTCGCCCACGTGTCCAACGAAGTCCCGCCGATGTCCACCGCGATTTCCGCACCGACGCGCGAATTGATCGGCATCGCCCTGCGCAAAGACCCGGCAACCCGCTTCGCGGACGGAACAGAATTCCAGCAGGCCATTGCGGATGCCCGCGCCGGCGAGCGCCCCACCACCGCTGTGACAAAGAAAGTCCCGGTGGAGCCGACCCCGCAGGAGTCCACCGCGCAGCTTGCAGCCGTCACCGAAGCGACGACGATGCAGCCGGAGGCACCGCGCCCGGCCCCGCGTCCCCGGCCGCGGCCCCAACAGCCTGCGGTACAGAAGCAACCGCAAAAGAAGAGCTCCAGCGACGGCTTCGGAACCGGCGTGCTCGTGGCACTGCTGGTCATTCTCGCCGGCGTCGCCGCAGTGTGGGCCTTCACCTCCGGGCTTTTCGACGACATCGCGGGCAAGCCATCCAGCACCACCGCCACCAGCACAACGCAGGAAACCAGCTCCGCTCCCCCGACAGAAACTGTGACGGAAACAGAAACTCCGGAAGAGCGGCCGACAACGCACGAGCGCCGCACCCAGGCACCCCCATCAACGCTGTACAATTCGCCGGAAACGCAACGGCCCACGCAGCAGCAGCCGGAGCCTGCGCAACCGCGGCCAAACCACCAGACCCGCCAACCCCAGCAACCATCGGCACAGCCGTCGGAGGCTCCGGCCACGCAGCCGCAGCAACCGACCGCGAACGACAATCCGGGACTGAATATCCCAGGACTGCCCAACCCATAAACCCCATAAGGACCTTCGACACATGACTCTCATCGGCGACCGTTACCAGCTTGGTAACTCCATCGGCACCGGCGGCATGTCCGACGTCTACGTGGCCACGGACACACTCCTGGGCCGCGAAGTGGCAGTCAAAATGCTCAAGATCGACATGGCCCGGGACGAGAATTTCCGGGAACGGTTCCGCAAGGAGGCACAGAACTCGGCGCGATTGAACCACCCGAATATTGTCGCGGTCTACGACACCGGCGAAACTATTGTCGAGGGCATCTCCATTCCGTACATCGTGATGGAACACATCAAGGGCCGGGATCTCCGCGCGATTGTGCGCGAAGACGGCCCACTGCGGCCGGAAGAAGCAGCTGCGCTGCTCTACCCGGTCACGCTCGCGCTGCAGGCCAGCCACGACTCCGGAATCATCCACCGGGATGTCAAACCCGCAAACATCATGATCACCAGCACCGGCGAGGTGAAGGTGATGGACTTCGGCATCGCGCGCGCACTGGACGATTCCACTGCGGCGATGACGCAGACGTCCGCCGTGATCGGCACCGCCCAGTACCTCTCCCCAGAGCAGGCGCGGGGTAAGACGGCCGATAACCGCAGTGACCTCTACGCCCTCGGCTGCGTCATGTACGAGGCGGTCACGGGCACACCGCCGTTTGAGGGCGAAACCCCGTTTGCCGTCGCTTACCAGCACGTCCAGGAAGACCCGGAACCGCCGAGCGCGCGGATCCCGGATCTCACGGAATCGGAGGCGGTCAACGTCGACGCGGTGATCCTCACCGCAATGGCGAAGCACCCGGCGGACCGGTACCAGACGGCCCTGGAAATGGCCGACGACCTGCAGCGTCTTGAGCGTGGTGCGGTCACCGAGGCAGCACACAACCACCTGTCCGAGACAGACTTGGCGGACGCTCCTGCCCCCGTTCCGGAGGAAAGCCGGTACGCCCAGCACCGCAAAGAGACCCAGAAGTCCAAAAAAGGTGGCGAAAATACCGGCATGAAGGTCCTTGCGATCTTGATGGCGGCCGTGATGTTGTTGGGTGGCGGTGCGTTCGCCTTCAACAAGGTGCGTAACGACGACGAGGAAGAAGTAGCCAAGGACATGGTCTTCGTGCCCAAAGTCGTGGGCAAGAATCGCGATGAGGCTGTCCAGGAGCTGGAGAAACTGGGCCTGCAGGTCACGGTCAACGAGGCTCCCCATCCGGAAGTTCCCCGCGGCCAAGTTCTGAGCACTAACCCGACCGAGGGCTCGCAGTTGCAGAAAGGCACGAACATCACCCTCACAGTGTCGTCCGGACGCGAAATCACGGATGTGCCCGACCTCACCGACTTGAGCCCCCAAGACGCAGCCGCCGCGCTTGAAAAAGTTGGGCTCAAGCTTGCTGACGACATCAAGCGCGAACACTCCGACACCGTCCCCGTGGGCGTGATCATGTCGCAGGAGCCAGCTGCCGGCTCCCAGTTGTCGAAGGGGTCGAAGGTGAGAGTGACTGTCTCCGACGGCAGGGAGCAGATCCAGGTCCCCTCGCTGGAGGGCATGAACGCCGGCCAAGCGGAGTCCCTGCTGGCCTCCCTGGGCTTGAAGGCGACAACGGTCGAAGTGGACTCCCTCAAACCGAAGGATGAGGTTCTCGCCGTCGCTGGCCAGGGATCCGAGGTAGACCGCGGCACGACCATTGAACTGCGTGTGTCCAACGGGATGCTGATGAAGATGCCGAAGCTGGTCCGCCAGAACTGGGAACAGGCCGAAGCGACCCTGCGCAGCCAGGGCTGGACTGGCTCCTTGAAGTTCGGTCAACCAGTGGAAACCCCGGATCTGAACGATCACGGCCTCATCGCCGGGCACCGCCCGCCGGAGGGAACCGAGATCCGCAAAGACTCCGACATCACTGTCGACATCTGGAAGAACCCGATCCGCGAGGGCGTTGAGAGCGTCCTCCCGCGCCCGTAGCCGGCGAGACGCCCGTAGCCGGCGTGGGAGCCGCGGCTTCCTGCTGGTAAAGTCAGCGCTCAGAAGATCCCGATAGACACCTCGCGCTGCCTACCCAGCGGAGCCGAAAGCGCTCCGCATCTGGCAGCGCACGATGAAGGACGTGCAACATGCCTAAGGCAAAGGTCACTAAGGACACCGTCAGCACCCCATCCATCACCACATCCACCGGCGCGAACCGCACCCCGGTGAAGATCAATACCGGCGGCACCCCGGTCTGGTACAAGACCTTGATGTTCGGGTTCATGCTCGTCGGCCTGCTGTGGCTGGTGGTCAATTACCTCGCCGGCCCCCAGATCCCGTTCATGAACGAGCTCGGTCCGTGGAATTACGCGATCGGCTTCGGCGGCTTCATCATCGGCCTGCTTATGACCATGGGTTGGCGCTAAGCCGGCAACCCCAGCAACAGGAAAACCAGCGCTGCACCAGCGCTGGTTTTTTCATGCCCCCACTCAGCAGGTTCGAAACGTGTGGAAATCAACGTGTGGAAATCACGGTGTGTTCTTCACCGGTTTATCCCCAACAGTCCCCTTCCCGGAACCTGCAGGTCATTTTTCACAGGGCTGTGCACAACCCCGTGAATAGCAACTGTTATTTGCAGTTCAACGGGGTGAAATCGAGTTATCCACAGCTTGGGGAAAGTGGGACGGCAGTGACTAATCCACAGGTTCTTCCACACCCTGTGGATAACTCTGTGCGGGGTGGTGTGAGCGGATGCTTACACCGCAGAGTCGGAACCCGCGACGTAGTAACGCTGCTTGTTCACAAACTCGTCCATTCCCAACGGACCGAGCTCACGGCCCAAGCCCGACGCCTTCACTCCACCAAACGGCAGCTCGGCACCGCGGGCCTGCGGGATGTTCACGTGGATCATGCCGGTGTCGATCTTCGCGGCCACCTTCTTCGCGCGCTCCTCATCCTCAGACATCACGGCGCCGCCGAGACCGTAGCGGGAATCGTTAGCCAGCTCGATTGCCTCTTCCTCGGACGAGGCCTTGTACACCTCTGCGACCGGGCCGAAGAACTCCTCGTAGAAGGAATCGGAACCGACGGGGATGTCGGTGATCACAGCAGGGGTGATGTAAGCGCCCTTGCCGGTGACCTCGCCACCGACGTGCAGGTTAGCGCCTTCATCCACAGCGACGCGCAGCTGCTGCGCGAGCATCTCGGCGGCATCGCGGGAGGACAGCGGGTAGTACTCGTTGCCCTCACCCGGGTTGAGCGGGTCGCCCTCGCTGTAGGAGGATGCCAGCTTCACCAGCTCCTGCACGAACTCATCGTAGATGTCCTCCATAACGATGATGCGCTTGTTCGCCGTGCATGCCTGGCCGACGTTGCCGACGCGCTTCTGCCACGCCGTCTCAGCCGCGGCCTTCACGTCGGAAGAGTCCAGCACGAGGTAAGCGTCGGTGCCGCCGAGTTCCAGCACGCACTTCTTCAGTGCCTGGCCTGCCTGGGAAGCGATGGCGCGGCCGGCGGTCTCGGATCCGGTCAGGGAGATGCCCTGCACGCGGTCATCCTCGATCAGGGTGGAGATCTGGGAGTGCTCTGCATAAATGTTGGTGTACAGGCCCTTCGGGGCGCCAGCCTCGTCGAAGATCTGCTCGATCGCCGCGGAGGAGCGCGGGCAGATCTCGGCGTGCTTGACCATCACGACGTTTCCGGCCATGAGCGCCGGTGCCGCGAACCGTGCGACTTGGTAGTAGGGGAAGTTCCAAGGCATGACGCCCACGATGACCCCGAGCGGGACCTTGCGCATGATGGACGCGCCACCCTGGTTGTTCGGAATTTCTTCGTCGGCACCGAACTTTGCGCCGTTGTCGGCGTAGTAGTTGAAGATCTCAACGACATCGTCGACCTCACCGTCACCCTCAGTGATGGACTTGCCCATTTCTTCGGCGATGGTGCGGGAGAGTTCGTCGCGCTTTTCGTCGAAAAGCGATGCGACCTTGTGGAGGATCTCGGCGCGCTCTTCGAAGCTCTTTTCACGCCACTGCTTGAACGTTTCGCTCGCGGTGGACAGCGCCTGCTCTAGTTCGTCGTCGGTGATGAAGTCGAAGCTTTCGACAATTTCGTTGGTCTGCGGATTTTGTACGCGGAATTTCGTTGGCATGTACACAACGGTACGAGCGTCACGGGATATTCGCCATAACTTATTTCACCGGCAGCTTTTTCAAGCCCAGATCGGGACAGTGCTCGCAGCAGCCGCAGCTGCCAAACCAACCGCCGCACCTCCCCAGCGGACACGCGCGTCCTGCGAGGTGAGCGGAGCAGCCATGAGCGTGCCGGCGATGAGCCCGCCGAGGTGACCCCACAGGCTCACATTCGGCGTGATCAACGTGAAGATGAGGTTGCCGCAAACCAACACCAGCGGTGCCCGGAGGTCAGCGTGGCTGCGCGCTGCGACTGCCACGAGCAACGCCATTAAAGCGTAGAGAGCTCCCGAAGCGCCAGCGGTGGGTTCGTCAAAACCGAACATCAGCACCGCCGCCGAGCCTCCCAGAACACCGGCGATATAGGCCAGCGCAAAGGGACCCGTGCCCACGGCGCGCTCAACAGCGGCACCGACAACAACGAGCATGAGCACGTTCACCACTAGATGAGTGATGTCCAAGTGCATGAACCCGGAGGTCAGTGCTCGAAGCCAGCCGAAGCGCTCGTCGACGACGAAGGGGCCCCACAGGACCGTGAAGGTGCCGGCGCGGGAGGACCAGATGACGTCGATAAGCGAATGCGCGTCGAGCGCCGCAACGAGGAACGCCCCCACGCACAGCGCTACAATGACGGCTGTGGCGGGGGCGCCGTAAAGGACGCGGTTCAACCTGTGAACTACTCCGAGACCGTGACGGACTCGATGACCACGTCTTCGACCGGGCGGTCCATACGGCCCGTCTCGACGTTAGAGATCTCGTCGACGACCTCCTTGGATGCCTCGTCCGTGACCTCGCCGAAGATGGTGTGGCGGTTGTTCAGGTGCGGGGTCTGCGCGACCGTGATGAAGAACTGGGAACCGTTCGTGCCCGGGCCCGCATTAGCCATGGCCAGCAGGTACGGACGGTCGAACTGGAGCTCCGGGTGGAACTCGTCGGCGAACTGGAAGCCCGGGCCGCCGGTGCCGGTGCCGGTCGGGTCGCCGCCCTGAATCATGAAGCCCGGGATAATGCGGTGGAAAATAGCTCCGTCATAGAACGGACCCTCATTCGAGCCGGACGCGTTCTTGGTGGAGTACTCCTGGGTGCCCTTGGCTAGGCCGGTGATGACCTCGATCGTGGTCGGGGCGTGATTGCCGAAGAGGTCGACCACGATGTCGCCGTGGTTGGTGTGGAACGTCATTGTCTGAGTCTTCTGAGTCATGCGGTCTAGGATACGCGTCCCGCAGGAGAGCCGTCGCTGGACCCGAGCCGGCACCCGCATCGGCTTCGGCGCCGACCTGCCCGCCACAAAACCCGCCCCAAATGAGAAACCAGCTACTTGGATCCAGCTAATTGCACCTTTTCAGGCGAATGGCTGGATCCTAGTAGCTGGATCTAGGAGTGAGTCGGCCGGTCTGAGGGGCCGTAGGAGTCTAGAGCCCCTGGGCGACCTCGTCGCGGGCGGCGACCATGTTGGCCAGTGCCGGCTCGACCTCGGCGTAGCCGCGGGTCTTCAGGCCGCAGTCCGGGTTGACCCACAGGCGCTCGGCCGGGACGTTATCCAGGGCGGCCTTGATCAGCTCGACCATCTCCTCCTTGGACGGCACGCGCGGGGAGTGGATGTCGTAGACACCCGGGCCGATCTCGGCGTGGAAGGTCTCGTCGATGTCCTCGAGCAGCTCCATCTTGGAACGCGCGGCCTCGATGGAGGTGACGTCGGCATCAAGGCCGGCGACGGCGTCGATGATCTGGCCGAACTCGGAGTAGCAGAGGTGGGTGTGGATCTGCGTGGTGGGCTGTGCCTCCAGAGCCACGAGGCGGAAGGCGCGGACAGCCCAGTCGAGGTAGGCCGGACGGTCGTCGGCGCGCAGCGGGAGCAGCTCGCGGAGAGCCGGCTCGTCGATCTGGATGACCTTGATGCCGGCCTTCTCCAGGTCGGCGACCTCGTCGGCGAGTGCGACACCGATCTGGTCGGCGGACACGGACAACGGGACGTCGTCGCGCTTGAAGGACCAGGCCAGGATGGTGACCGGGCCGGTGAGCATGCCCTTGACCGGCTTGTCGGACAAAGACTGCGCGTACGCGGACCACTCGGTGGTCATGGCCTCCGGGCGGGAGACGTCGCCGACGACGATCGGGGGACGGGTGCAGCGGGAGCCGTAGGACTGGACCCAGCCATTCTCGGTGACCACGAAGCCGTCGAGAAGCTCGGCGAAGTACTGGACCATGTCGTTGCGCTCCGGCTCACCGTGGACGAGGACGTCCAGGCCGAGGCGCTCCTGCAGATCGATGACGTTCTTGACCTCGGTCTTGAGCGCCTCGTTGTACTGCTCGTCGTTGAGTTCGCCGGCGCGGTGGTCGGCGCGGGCCTTGCGGATCTCGGTGGTCTGCGGGAAGGAACCGATCGTGGTGGTCGGCAGTGCCGGGAGGCCGAGCTCCTTCTGAGCTTCCTGGCGCTCCGCGAACTCCGGCTGACGCTGAACGGTGCCCTCCGGCAGCTTGGCCACACGGTCGGTGACGGCTGCGTTGTGGATGCGGGTGGACTCTGCGCGGGTGCGTACGGCGCGGTCGGAGCGGCCGAATGCCTCCGGCGCGTTCTCCTCGCCGGCGACGAGAGCGGTGATCTCCTCGATCTTTTCGTCGGCAAACGACAGCCACGGAGCGACATCGACCGGGAGGTTCTTCTCGGCGTTGAGGGTGTGCGGGACGTGCTGCAGGGAGGTGGAGGTGGACACGTGTGCGTCAGCGGCAGTGCCCAGCTTGTTCAGCACTTCGACCTTCTCGCGCAGGTTGGCGGCCCAGACGTTGCGGCCGTCGATGAGGCCGGCGACGAGTGTGGTGTCCTTGCCGTCGAAGGCGGCGGCGACGCGTGCCGGGTAGTCGGTGTCGGCGTCGAGGGTCCACGGGGACAGGTCGACGTGGACTGCCTCCGGAGCGACCGTGGCCAGGGCGTTCAGGCCCTCGCGGGCGGAGCCGTACGGGGTGGTCACGTACACGTTCGGGCGGTTTTCTTCGGCCAGGAGCTTGGTCCATGCCTGCTCGGTGTACTTGGCCAGCTCAGCGTCCGGGGTGGACAGATCGGCGACCAGTGCCGGCTCAGCGACCTGGACCCACTCGACACCGGCTTCCTTGAGGGCGGCGAAGACGGCAGCGTAGGCGTCGACAAGCTTGTCCAGCAGCGACCACTCGACCGGCTTGGCCAGGGCGAGGAGGGTGACCGGGCCGACGAGCGCCGGGCGGACCTTGTGGCCGGCCTCGCGAGCTTCCTCGACGAGACGAAGCACGCGCTCCGATGCCGGGGTGATGTCCTGGCCAGCTTCAACCTCGGGCACGAGGTAGTGGTAGTTGGTGTCGAACCACTTGGTCATCTCGAGCGGAACGCGGGTGTCGTTGCCGCGGGCCAGAGCAAATTCCTCGTCCAGGTCGGTGCCGCCGGCGATCAGGCCGACGGTGAGGCCGGTCTCGAGCACCTGGTCGTAGTAGGCGACATCCGCCGGGATGGCGTAGTCCTCGGTCAGGCCGAGGTCGCGCAGATGGTTGTAGGTGTCGATGCGCAGTGCACGAGTGGTCGTGCGGAAGGTGTCGGCGTCGATGCGGCCGGACCAGTAGGACTCCAGCGCGCGCTTGAGCTCACGGTTGGCGCCGATGCGGGGGTAACCCTCGATCGTGGCCTTGGGGAAAGTACTCACAGTTTCTCCTTGGGGGTTTGCTATTTAGGTTCGATTCCGAGCCGCGACAGCAGGTCTTGCGTCACCGCCAGGTTGTTGTGGGTGTAGATGTGCAGGCCGCCCACGCCGGCGTCGAGAAGCTTGCCGGCGAGTTCCGCGGTGAGCTGCATGCCCACCTCGTATTCCTCGTCCGGGTCGCTCGCCGCCGCCAGCTTATCGACGACACGCTGCGGCACCTCGATCCCCGACAGCACGCCCATGCGCTGGGCCCGCTTCAGGCTCGTCATAGGCATGATGCCGGGGATCAGGGGGATGCGCACGCCCGCCATCCGGGACTGCTCCGCGAAGCGAAGGTAATCCTCCGCCTCGAAAAACAGTTGCGTAATGGCGAAATCCGCGCCGAGCCGCTGCTTGGACAAGAGCACGTCCAAATCGAGGTCGGGCGTGGGCGATTCCGCGTGCCCGGACGGGTAGCACGCCACCGAAAGAGCGAGTTTGCCCGCTGCGAGGCGGTAGGCGTTTTCTTCCTCGATCTCCCGGATCAGGGTCAAAAGCTCAGTGGCGTACTGGAGGTAGCCCTCCGGTAGGTGGTCCTCCCCCTCCGGGAGGTCGCCGCGCAGGGCGAGGAAGCCGCGCACACCGGAGTCGATGAGCGTGCGAATCCAATCGGCCAACTCCTCGGTGGGCCCCGCGGTGCACGCTAGGTGCGCGATCGTGGGCAGGTTGGTGCTCTCGCTGAGCCGGGAGATGAAGTCGGCGGTGCCCTGCAGCCACCCGGAGCGGCGGGAGCTGGTCACGGCAACGTAGTCGGGGTTGTAGGCCGCCAAGCCGGTGATGAGGTCTTTCAGCTTCGCCTCGTCTGCATCATGGCGTGGCGGGATGAGCTCGAAACTCAGGGCGGTCCTCGTCTGCCGCTTCACAGCGTGGCGGGCACCGTCGTGTGGTGCTTCGTCGAGGGGGTCCAAGGGCGCAGACGCCGACAGCCTCGACGAAAAGTGTCCTTCAGTCAACGAAGGAGTCCTTTCGTCCTATCGGTTCAGGTGTTCGTTCTGCCGGGCACGCGGGTGTCCGGTTGGCTGGGCTCAGCACTTGGAAACTGGTTGGAATGTAACCCGGCCCGGTTTGAGCGATCAAAGGGGTCCCCTGTTTCCGCGCCCATTGATGCAGTTCACGACTGTTCCGCGTGTGAATATAAAACCGCGAATTTCGCTGAAACTGAACCGAGCGGTTCACTTTCCGGGGAACTATAGCGAAGGACAGCGAAAGTCCGCGACGGTGTCCGCTCAGTTCACTAGTGTGGGGAAGCACATAGCGTTGCTCCACACGACGAAAGGCCAGAACACACGATGAACCTCCGCAATATCCGCATCGCCTCCGCGGTGGCGGGAACACTGTTCAACCGTTACCGCGACCTGAACAACGAGCAGAAGCGCGACGTGTACGAGGCCGTCCGCCTAATGGCGCGCGGCGACAACGACGAGATCAATGAAGACACCTCCAACTTCAGCGCCGCCCGCCTCCAGGCCGGCGATGTGACCCGTGCAGCTCACGCCCGCCTGGACCGCCGCCGCGCCCTGTTCGAGCAAGACCAGCTGGACAAAAAAGAGAAGAAGGAGCTGGAAAAGGCCCTGAAGAAACAGAAGAAGCAGGGCAAGAAATCCGGCAAGTCCGGCAAGAGCGGCAACGGCATTGCCCTTGGCGCCCTGATCCTGGCCCTGCTCGCCGCCATCGCCGGCGGTGTCTACTACCTCATCTTCGGCACCGATTCCCCGGCACCGGCTAAAAAGGCACCAGCCAAGAAGGTTCCGCAGAAGGCGGCGCCTGCGAAGCCGGCAGTGCAGAAGACTCAGCCGCCGACACAGGGTTCCACACGCGTCACCGCCGGTAAGGACCACGGTCCGCTCAGCGAGGAACCTGCGGAGCGCGATGAGGAGCTGCTGAACTCCATCGACGAACAGCTGTCCACGCTGGACACGCTCGATGACGCGCAGCGGGAGAATCCGGGCAAGTAGCAGGGCGAAGCTGGGCGCGGCGGTGCCGAGACACGGGGCTCTCGGTTTTTAGACGCTTGGACTCCGAAAAGAACCTTCCCGCCGCCACGCGGTGAGCAACCGGCCGAGAAGCCGGCGCTGCGGCCAAGGCCTGTCCCCCTTCTTCCTCTCCCTGTCGCTGTGGTTCGGCGGCCTGATTCTGTTCATGGTCTTCAACCCGATCTCCCGCCGCGCTATCGACTCGGGCACCAACCCGGCGCGCGTGGTCATGGGCTCGTGGATCCCCGCAGTCCTGGTCGGTTTGGTGCAGGCCTTCAACCTGTGGGTTGTGCAGGCCTTCGTGCTCAAGGTCGATCCGGTTCACCCGGTGCAGATGCTGCTGTCCTTGGGCTTCATCGCCGCAGTGTTCAACACCGCGATCTTGGCCATTTACGCCCTCTTCGGCCCGTCTGTGGGCCGCTTGATCACCATGGTGCTCATGTCGCTCCAGCTGGTGGCCTCCAACGGCCTCTACCCCCCTGAGGTGCAGCCGGACTTCATCCAGTGGGTCCACTCGTGGGATCCGATGCGATTCTCGGTGGACCTGATGCGCCACACGCTCTTTGGCACACTCCCTGGCGATAACCGCGTCGAAGTGGCCATGGTCGTCCTCGGCGCCGTCGGTGTCTTGTCCTTCCTGCTCGCCATGCTGGGCTTCTGGAAGGAGCGGGTGCTCATGGAGAAGGACATCCACCCGGAGCTGGACGTCTAACCTCTCTGCCCCCTCGCCTCGCAGCTCCGCCCCCTAACGCGTCTGCAGGTGCTCCAAGATGCGCCGCTCCAGCTCGCCGAATTCTGGTGAGCTGAGCACGTCCGTGCCGCGGGGGCGCGGCAGGTCTACGTCGATGATCTCCCGGACGGATGCGGGGCGTGGACTGAGCACCACGATCCGGTCGGAGAGCATGATGGCCTCCCGCACGTCGTGGGTGATCAGCATGGCGGTCCAGTCGTGCTCCGCCCACATCCCCTGCAACCAGTTCTGCAGCTCGGTACGGGTGAGGGAGTCGAGGGCGCCGAAGGGTTCGTCGAGAAGCAGGGTGCTCTTCTCCTGCACGACAGTGCGCAACAGTGCGGCGCGCTGGCGCATGCCGCCGGAGAGCTGGAACGGCAATGCTTCCTCGAATCCTTCCAGCCCGAACTGCGGGAACCATTCGCGGGCGCGGGCGCAGGCCTCTTTTTTGGGTACTCCCTGAACTTCAAGGCCGAGTGCGGCGTTGGCTTCGATAGTGCGCCACGGGAAGAGGAGGTCTTTCTGCGGCATGTAGGCTGTGGTGCCGTCGAAACGCCATTCTCCGGAATCGGGTTGGTCCAGGCCGGCGATGATATTGAACAACGTCGACTTGCCGGCGCCGGATGGGCCGATGAGCGAGACGAACTCGCCCGGCGCGACATCGAAACTCACACGGTCGAGCACCTGGCGGTCACCGAATGCGCGGCTGATCTGGTCGAGCTCAAGCACGCTCGGCCTTCCTTTCCTTGATGTGCCACGGAATGACCGCGCGCTCAATGAGATAGGTGGACAGGTAGAGCAAAATGCTGATCACCGCGGTGACCACCACAGCTGCCAGGACGAGGTCGGTGCGGAACGCGTTCTTCTGCACGCTCATGTAGATGCCCAGGCCCTTCTTCGCGCCGACGTACTCGGCGAAGATCGCGCCCGTCACCGCGTATGTGATGCCGATGCGCAGGGCTGTGAAGAACTCCGGCATCGCGGACGGTAACCGGACCATCCAGAATTCGCGCCATTTCGACGCTCCCATGCTGCGCAGCAGGTTCGATGCTTCGCGGTCGGTGCGGGCGAAGCCTTCGATCAAGCCGATGGAGATGGGGAAGAACGTCACAAGCGCGACCACCAGTGTCTTCGGCAGGAGACCGAAGCCGAACCAAATGATCATCAACGGGGCAATCGCCACCACGGGAATTGTTTGCGAGGCGACGAGCAGCGGGGTCAGCCCGCGCTTCAGGGTCGGCGAGAAATCGATCGCGATAGCGATGAGCCACGCACAGACCAGCGAGAGCGCGAAGCCAATCAGCGTCACCTGCAGCGTGGCGATCGCGTGGGTGCCCAGAATCTCGCGCTGCGCCCACCCGGAGCGGGCCACCTGCGACGGGGCCGGCAGCACCTGCGGACGCACGCCGGTGGCGCGCACCAGTACCTCCCACACCGCCAGCCCGACGAGGACGAAGAGCAGCGGGACCCAAATATTGCTGCTGAGTCCCCGCGCCCGCCCGGCGCCGCCTCCGGCGACCACCGACGTGGAGGCGGAAGCCGCGGGTTTAGTCGGCGATGTACTCATTGGTGAAGTAGGTGCCCCAGTCCGGAGCCTCGGTGAGGGGCTTGTTGGCGTCGTCGACAAGCAGCCCGTTGTCGAACAGGAACTGGCCCAGATCGGCCCAGTGCTCCTGCGTCTGGTGGCCGAACTTGCCGTTCTCGTCCAGCATGTACTTCTCGGAGAGCATGCGCTGGCTCTTCTTCAGGAATTCGAGGTCGGTGAGGATCTCCGGATTCTCCTTCTGCAGGATTTCGGCTGCCTCGTCCGGGTTGTCCACTGCGTCCTGGTAGCCGCGCTGGATGGCCTGGACGAATTTCTTGCTCTCCTCCGGGTGCTCGTTCATCCACTTGTTCCCGCCGATGATGAGCATCTGGTAGCAGTCCGGGAAGCCGTAGTCGGTGTAGGCGAAGTTCTGCAGCTTGACCCCGCGGTCCTCAGCCTCGATGCCCTCCCAAGCGACGTACGGAACAGTGAAGTCGACATCTTTGGAGTACAGCGCCTCGTACGCGGAGGTGCCCAGGGTGACCTCCTCGAACTCGCCCTTGCCGCCGGCGCCGCGGATGACCCCCTTCAGGATCGCGTGGTCTGCCGGAGAGCCGAAACCGCCGAAGGTCTTGCCGTCGAGATCGGCCGGGCTCGTGATGTCGTCGCGTTCGGCGAGAACACTGACTTCGGTGGTCCAGGTCTGCTCGACCGCCAGCACGGAGCGCACGTCCGCGCCCGCCGCCTTAGCCATGGTCATGCGGTCCTGGGTGTCCACCGCGAACTCGGCGTTGCCGGAATCGATGAGCAGGATCGGGTTGCTGTCGTTGTACGGCACGACCTCGACATCCAAACCAGCATCCTTGAAGTAGCCCTTGTTCATGGCCACGTACAGTCCGGTGTGGTTGGTGTTCGGCGTCCAGTCCAGCGCGAAGCGGACCTTGGTCATTCCGTCCTCATCGCCGGCGCCGCCGCCGCACGCCGCCAACATCATCGTGGATGCGAGCGCGGTGAGAAAAACGGCGATTTTCTTGCTAATGCCCATGTACCTCGGCCTTTTTCGGGGCGGACAGGTACAGACGCACGCAATCGTAGCGACCATCCCTCCGCCAGTGCTAACTGGTTCAGGTTCGACGGGTGTCATCTCAGCCTTCGCCTTACGGCGTCGCGGCGGTCTCGGACAGCCACAACGGCACCCCGTGTCACGCATTCCAGGGTATACCAAGGCCTCACCCGGCTTCGTGGGGCTTTCGCTTGTCGACGTTCCATGCTCCCCAACCGCCTTAAACCGCAGAAAGCCTGCGGAAAGGACCACCGTGAAAATTTTCAGACCAGAACTCTTGCAACTTATAGACAGACTGGTACAGTAAACACCACTGTTCGCAGACAGGTCAGTCTATACAGCGATTACCACAAGAAAGGAATCCCAATGTCCACTCTCCTCTCCGTCACTTTCGACAGCCCTTACGAGTTCACCGACCAGAAAATCCGCGAAGGATTCGAACAAGCCATTCCAGATCTGCAGCAGCTCCCTGGTCTGGTCTGGAAGGTCTGGACCTCGCAACCGGGTGAGGGACGCGGTGCCTCCTTCTACCTCTTCGATACTGAAGCTAACGCTAAGCAGTGGGGTGAAGGCCCGCTCGTGCAGACTCTTCAGGACCTTGGCAATTCCAACATCGAGGTGCAGTACTGGGAGGTCGAGGAAGAATTTTCCAAGCAGACTTTCGCTGTCCTCAGCCGCACGAACGCATAAATAGGTAGCACCAGAAGGAACTCACAGTGTCGATCCCCCAATCTGCCCAAGACTTCGGGCTCTTCGATGCCTTGATCGGCCGCCGCTCCAGGCGCGTCGGTCTGGGTGCCACCATTCCTGACGGCCCGCTGGCGTACGAGTCTCCGTTCGAGCCCGTTCCGCTTTCCGACGACGAGCGTGCTCTCCTCGCCTTTGCCGCACTCGGTGTGACCGGTTTCAACCTCGGTATGCCGCACACCGCATCCGGCGAATCCGATAAGGGAGCGAATTACATCGTCCGCTACCTGGGCCGTACGGCTCCGAGCGGTGCTGGCATCGAGTCCAGCGAGATTCTCATCACCGATGACTCGGGTACGTACATCTCCCAGACACGCAACCTGTCTCCAGACAAGATTGCAGAAATTGCGGAGTCGAAGACACTCGATGACTACGTCGCACACGCCAAGAATAATCTTGTCAAGCTTTCCGACGATCCCGTTACTCTCCCAGCAGAATGGGGCTTCATCGATAAACACAACTGGTGGACGGCTCTCCAACCAGGCACCACGTTGATCGTACCGGTGCTGGATTCCGCTGAATACGGTTTGAACCTCCTGAGTCTGCTTTCCGGCGAGGGCACCGTCGTGTGGGACGAGGCTTCGGACAGGCCCATCGGCAAGCCGGAGAAGTTGCTCAAGAGCGGTCACCTCAACGCCGAGATGAAGGTGCCGTACTCCTTCTTCGAGTCCTACCTGTTCAAGATGGCCAACCACGAACTGAGCCTGGCCCCCTACAATGCGCAGCTGGCATTGCAAGCTATCGGCCTAGGCGGATGGTTGTACGGCGGAATCAATTCTGATGCGCTGCTGGGAGCCTTCGCCGAGCAGGGGCACCGAGGCTTTGGTTTCACCTACGATCAGGCAGGACCCCAGAGCATTCCGAACCCGGTCGGCCTGCCCGAGTACTTTGAAACTCTCGCTCCGCCTTTCGTGTCGTCTCCGGGTGAAGCGGTGGAGACATTCATCGACCGCAAATTCGGGCCAGACGGCACGTATAAGTCTGCTCAGGGACCGTACAAGGATCAGCATGGCATCGCGTCGCAGATCCAGCGCGTAACCGATGAGCAGATCGAGTACTACATCTCCGTTGTGGAGGAGATCTACGAGCGCGACGGCCGTTACCCCGGGTCTGGTCCGACCGTTCTCTCCGGCATCTACACCCAGGCCACTCACATCGACCCGGAGTATTACGCGAAGTTCCACAACGACGACGCAATCCTAGAGACCCACCACAACCACTTCCAGGACTGGCACAACGGCGAACAGCCGCAGCGCCGTAAGTAATTCAGGTGTCCGGAACAGCGTCTCTGCGCCGGGAAACGTCTCCCTAGACGGCTGAGAAAACCAAGCAACCCCCTAGCAGTGCAGCATGCACTGCTAGGGGGTTCATTCTGTGGAGCATAGGGGAATCGAACCCCTGACCTTCGCATTGCGAACGCGACGCTCTACCAACTGAGCTAATGCCCCTTAACGGAAACATCTGAAAACGTTACGCTTGTCTCACGCTCACTCCAAAATCACGGCACCCTGCACACCCCGTTGAGTGTGTCCGGCCAATCCGCCTACGGGCGGAGTCTGACTAGTTCCCCTCCGGCACCGCGGCCGGCGTTCGCACCGCCCTGGAACAGATGCGCGGTATCGGCCACCGCTTCGTCCTCATCGACAGCACTACCCCCAGCTAAAGCGCCACACTGACCCCGCGGTAACCCACGGAGATTCATGGGAAACGATCTGGAAAATCCCGCCCACCACAGATGGCGGACGGGATGTGCGGGTCAACGGGGAGCCAGTTTTAGAGGAGGATCTTGCCCACGATCTTGGCGATGCCCTTAATCAGCGAGGACGCACCGTCGCCCTTGAGGAAGGACGGGGTGAAAAGGTCCTTGATCTCGCCGGCGCTCTTGATGATGCCGCTGGTGACGTCGAGGCCTTTCTTCGCGTTATCCAAACGCGCATTGGTGATCTCGATCTGAGCGCGGTCGCGCTTCTGCTTTTCCTCCCAGGTCAGCTTCGCCTTTTCTTCTTTCGCAGCCTTGCCGGTCTTCTCCACCTTCTCAGTCTTCGCAGTCTGCTCAGCCTTTGGTGCCGCCGTTGCGGCGGTGGAGACGGTGGCTGCAGTGTCCGCAGTGCTTGGGGTGTCGAGAGGCGCAGTGGTGGCGGCGTTGGCCGGTGTGGCGGCCAGAACCAGAGCGCCAGCAAGGACGGATGCTGCGGCGACATTGGAGAACTTCTTCATGTTGTGCCCTTTCTTGGTGAGGGTGAGATGTGAAAACGGAAGTGGCGCTCCGTGAGCTCCATGAAGGAATGCTAGGAGCTGAAATGGCCTCCTACTAGGGTGTTTTTAGCCTTCATGCAATGTCGGAACCAAAGTATCCGGGCCAGCCATTCCAGGAAATCGAGTGAGTGCTGCGCAGAGAGCGTCTGGGCGGTCCTTTTGGTCGAGTCTTCCCCTGAAGCACGCAGGCACTTTCGTGCACACCCGCTCGGACCCCCGTTTCACCAAAACAGAAAACCCTGCACCATGCGGTGCAGGGTCTCGGGCTGTGGAGCATAGGAGAATCGAACTCCTGACCTCCTCCTTGCAAGGGAGGCGCTCTACCAATTGAGCTAATGCCCCTTTGTTCCGAACTGGTGGGCCTAGCAAGAATCGAACTTGCGACCTCATCGTTATCAGCGATGCGCTCTAACCGACTGAGCTATAGGCCCGCTCGGAACTTCTAGAACATTACCCAGGCGACCCGTTGAACACCAAATCGCCTGGTCATCTTCGTATTCTGAATGTCTACGCTATGACTTGAGCACCCTTGACCACCCACTTGCACGGGAGCGGGTGCTGGCATATCAGCGGTAGTCGGTCAGCTCGAGGCCGAGTCCGCCGACGAGGTCCGTCAGTGCGTTGTAGATGAACGCGGTGAGCGGGGCCATGATGGCCACGAACACCACGCCGATCGCACCGGAGAGGCCCGCGAGGGCGATCACGAGGGGGAAATCGATGGCGGTGTCCCCACCCACGCCACCGATGAGCGAGTTGAAGGAGTCGACCACTCCGGCGGCGTCGACAGCCACGTAGAGCAGTGACACGGCAATCAGCCAGGCGGCAAAGCCGACGAGCGCCATGAGGATGCCCACCTTGAAGGCGCTCCCGGGTCGAATCCGGGTGACGCTCACGTTACGTACTGCCATGCGTTATTCTTTCCCGTCCGCATCGCCGGATTCAGACGACTCGTCGTACTCGTGGTTTTCGCCCACCTCGTCGGTCTCGACGGAGTTGACGTTCACCGGCTCAGCGCCCTGGTCGAGGGTCTTCTGGCCCTTGGCCACAGCGGTGGCTTCCTGCTCGCCCTCGTCCTCGACATTGACGTCGATGGCGAGGAGCTCGTTGCCCTCAGCCAGGTCCACGAGGCGGACACCCATGGTCGCGCGGGAGGACGGACGGATCTGGTTGATCTCGGTCCGGATCACACCGCCGGCGGCGGTGATGGCGAAGATCTGGTCGTCTTCCTCCACTGCGAGTGCACCGATGAGCTTTCCGCGCTTCGGGGTGTACTTGAAGGTCATCACACCCATGCCGCCGCGGCCCTGCGGGTTGTACTCGGAGATCGGGGTGCGCTTGCCGTAGCCGCCGGAGGTGGCCACGAGCAGGAAGTCGTCGTCCTTCACGGTGGTCATGGCCAGCAGCTGGTCGTCGCCGCGGAAGCGCATGCCCTTCACACCGGCGGTGGCGCGGCCCATCGGGCGCAGCTGCTCGTCGTCGGCGGTGAAGCGGATGGACTGGCCCTGTTCGGAGACGAGGAGGATGTCGTCGTCCTCGCTGACCAGGGAGGCACCGATCAGGGTGTCGCCCTCGTTGAGGTTGATGGCGATCAAGCCGGCGGAGCGGGCGGACTCGTAATCGGTCAGGCGGGACTTCTTCACCCGGCCGTCGCGGGTGGCCAGGACCAGGTACGGAGCGTCCTGGTAGGTCTGGATCTGAATGACCTGGGCGATCTTCTCTTCCGGCTGGAATTCCAGCAGGTTGGCCACGTGCTGGCCGCGGGCGGTGCGGCCTGCCTCCGGCAGTTCAAACGCCTTGAGGCGGTAGACGCGGCCGAAGTTGGTGAAGAAGAGGATCCAGTCGTGGGTGGAGCAGATGAAGAAGTTCTTCACCACATCGTCCTGCTTCAGCTCGGCGCCGCGGACGCCCTTGCCGCCGCGCTTCTGGGACTTGTAGGCGTCCACCTTGGTGCGCTTGGCGTAGCCGGTGGCAGTGATGGTGACCACGACGTTCTCGCAGGCGATGAGGTCTTCCTCGGTGACATCGCCGGTGGCGGCGACGAGGCGGGTGCGGCGCTCGTCGCCATGCTTGTCCACTACCTCTGCCAGCTCGTCGGCCACGATCTGGCGCTGGCGCTCCGGCTTAGCCAGGATGTCCTTGTAGTCGGCGATCTCGGCCTCGATGGCGGCCAAATCGTCGACGATCTTCTGGCGCTCGAGAGCGGCAAGACGGCGCAGCTGCATGGCGAGGATGGCGTCGGCCTGGACCTCGTCGACGTCGAGAAGCTCCATGAGGCCCGTGCGGGCCTCGTCGACCGTCGGCGAACGACGGATGAGCGCGATGACCTCGTCGAGCATGTCCAATGCCTTGACCAGGCCGCGCAGGATGTGGGCGCGCTTTTCGGCTTCGTCGAGGCGGAACTGGGTGCGCCGGACAATGACCTCGACTTGGTGGGCCACGTAGTAGCGGAGCATCTGGTCGAGGCGGAGGGTGCGCGGCACGCCGTCGACAAGCGAGAGCATGTTGGCGCTGAAGTTCGACTCGAGCGGCGAGTGCTTGTACAGGTTGTTGAGCACAACGCGGGGCACGGCATCGCGCTTGAGCGTGACCACGATGCGCATGCCCACGCGGTCGGAGGACTCGTCCTCGATCTTGGAAATGCCGGTGAGCTTGCCCGCGGCGACCTGCTCCGCAATGCCGGAGATGAAATTATCCGGGTTGACGTTGTACGGCAGCTCGGTGATGACAATGACCTGGCGGGTGCCCACTTCCTCGATCTCGGTGACACCGCGCATGCGGATGGAACCGCGGCCGGTGGTGTAGGCGTCTTTGATGCCCTGGTCGCCAACGATGAGGCCCGCGGTGGGGAAATCCGGGCCCTTCACGCGTTCCATGCACGCGTCGAGGGTGGTCTTTTCGTCGGCGTCGTGGTTGTCCAGAATCCAGTAAATGGCCTCCGCCAGCTCGCCCAGGTTGTGCGGCGGAATGTTGGTGGCCATACCCACGGCAATACCGGAAGAGCCGTTGAGCAGCAGGTTGGGCACCCGAGACGGCAGTACAACGGGCTCTTGCGCTTTGCCGTCGTAGTTGGGCACGAAGTCCACGGCATTCTCGCGGATATCGCGCACCATCTCCATGGACAGCGGCGTCATCTTGCACTCGGTATAACGCATCGCCGCTGGGCCGTCGTTGCCGCGGGAGCCGAAGTTGCCCTGGCCGTCCACGAGCGGGTAGCGCATGACCCACGGCTGGGCGAGGCGCACCAACGTGTCATAAATCGCGGAGTCGCCGTGCGGGTGGAATTGACCCATTGTGTCGGAGACCGGGCGCGCGGACTTCACGTAACTGCGCTCCGGGCGGTAACCGGAGTCGTACATCGCGTAGACAATGCGGCGGTGCACGGGCTTCATGCCGTCGCGCACGTCAGGCAGTGCGCGGCCGACAATGACGCTCATGGCGTAGTCGATGTAGCTGGTCTGCATCTCCTCATTGATGTCAATGGGGAGAATACGGTCGCTCTCGCTACCGCCACCGAAAATATCGTCACTCAAGGTTCAAGGCCTTCCAGTTAGAAATGTTCATAAAGCAGTTTACGCACCGCATGAACCATTCCCTCGCTGCCATGCGGTATCATAGTGATACCATCACGGCATGGCTATGACGCTCAGGCTGTCCGCCGAGGAAGACCGCGCGCTCGTTCTGCTCGCAAGCGCATGGGGGTGCAGCAAGCAGGAAGCAGCGAAACGCGCGATAGTCATTTCGGCGAGCAAGTTGCTTGACGACGCCGCAGTGGCCTCCCTCGCCACCAGCACCATCCCCGGCCGCGCCGCGTTGCAGGCCCGGATCCGCCGCGCCCGACCGCATGAAGCCGACTGATACGACTGATCCCACCAATCCGCCCACCACAACCAGTACAACCAGCACGACAAGCACGACAAGCACGAATCTGCCGACCGCATCCCATGAAACCTCTCAGCCCCGAACAGCTGCTCATCATCGCCGATGAGTGCTGCACGACGTGGGGTGTGACCGTGCGCAGATATTCCGCAATCTGCGCAGCCGCAGCGATTCCCGGCGCACGGTTGGAAGGACTTGCCATCTTCGACTCCCCCGCCGCCGCGGCCTCCGCGCTCGCCCGTGGCATCGAGCGCCTCGAGCCGCTGACTGACCACAACGAGGCTTTCGCCGGCTACGCCGCGGAGATCTACCGGCGCTGGTGCGAGAGCGACTGATTCATTGCCCCGGACAGCAGGCCGGGGGCACTCGCCTTAGAAAGCTCAGCAAAAAGAAGCTGACTTCGGCCGTTGTCGCTGAGGCACTTTCCGCCTCGTTGCTCGACGCCTCCGCCGCGGATGCGGCGGAGGACCGTTCCTCTTCCTCCAGCACTGTGACTGGGAACCGCGACAATGCGGGCGCGATCCCGGACGGCTATGAGGCTCCGGATCAGGGGCCGTTCGCTGGCGTGTACACCGGTTTCGCGCCGCTCTCGCTCTTCTTGTCTGCCGCGGCTGTGGCGGGGATCCTCGGAGCGATCGCCCAGTTGCCCCTGTGCGGGCTGAGCTGGATACATTCCGCGAACAGCTACCTTTCTAGCCCCCGTGTGGCACCGACCGAGCGCATCTGTTACGGTTGTGGCTGTTGTGGTTGCAGTGATTTAAGTGAAGCTGTGGCGGAAGAACTGCAACTGATGATTCGCTAAAACGGCCTTGCAGGCGCCGGCCCTCTCTCCCGGGAAGCGCATGCGGGGCCGTTTTGCTGTGCTCATAAGATGGACTTCATGACTGATCTGAAACTCCTCCTGAAGGACCCCACCCGCGGCCACGTCACCGATGAACTGGTCGCGCTCGCAGAGCAGACCATCGACAACCAGTCGGGGCTGACGGGCATGGCTCTCAAATCCGCTCTCGCCGCCGCTGAGAAGGTCGACGGCAACGCGATGCACACCGGCGTCAATCAGCTACTGCCCAACGTCGTCGAGGAACTGGAACCCTACTGGTCCGGATACAAAGGTTCCGGCGCGCACAGCTTCGGCGATTACCTGGCTGACAACGAGGAGAAGCTCACCGACTCCGTGCTGAAGATCGGGGATTCATTCTCCGGCCGTGCGCCCACTCCCGCGCAGAAGGTCTATTCGTCCATGCGCAGCAAGATCGGCGGCATTATTGCCCCGGCGCTGCCGGAATTCGGCGCGATCATCGAACGTCACGCTGAGTGACACCCCCAATTTCACCCGGCCCACGCGTGTCCGGGTGAAATTGGTAGCCTGGGCGCTCAAGACACGGGGTGCCCCGCCAAACTGGGGCTGAGATCACACCCGCCGAACCTGATCGAATTCGAATTCGCGGAGGGACTGTCTTCAACACACCCTGTGTCCGTTAGTTCCACATCTCATGGAAGGACACACAATGCCACGATTCAGCGAAGAGCTCCGTGAAACGCACCGCGAAACATGGGATGCCGCAGTAGGCCACCGGTTTGTGCGTGAACTTTTCAACGGCACGATTGACCCTGCCGTGATGGCGGGCTACCTGGTCCAGGACTACCGCTTCCTGGATAGCTTCCTGCAGCTGCTCGGCGCGGCGGTGTCCACCGCTGATGATCTGGCGCCGCGCCTGCGTCTTTCCCAGTTCATCGGCGAGGTCGCCGGCGACGAGAACACCTATTTCTTGCGCTCCTTCAATGAGCTGGGGGTGACCGACGAATTGCGCGAGAACACCCCCGACACTGCCGCCTGCGCAGGGTTCACTGGCCTGATGCGTGAAGCGGCGCAGACCCGCTCGTACGCCGCCGCCCTCGGCGTCCTGGTTGTCGCGGAGTGGCTGTACCTCGATTGGGCCACCAACGCCCCGGAGAAACGCCCGGAAAGCTTTGTGCACAACGAGTGGATCGAGCTGCACGACTACCCGGAGTTCCACACCCTCGTCGAGTTCCTCCGCAGCGAAGTCGACCGGATCGGTGAACGCAACGACGAGGACCGCGCCATCATTGACGATTACTTCGGCCGCGCCGTCCAACTCGAGCTGGACTTCTTCAACAACTCCTACGAACAACCGCTCGAGGTGTAAGAACATGAATCTCTTGTCGCTACTCAAGCAAGACGCCCCAGAGTGGGACGCATACATTCACCACGCATTCGTTGAGGACCTCGGTGAAGGAACACTCCCCCTCGAGGTGTTCCAGGACTACCTCGTGCAGGATTACCTGTTCCTGATCCAGTACGCACGCGCGAACGCACTCGCGGCGTACAAGTCCCGCACACTCGGTGAGATCCAGTCCGCCGCGCAAGCACTGTCCGCCACCATCACGGAGACTGAGCTCCACCACCGCCTGACGGAGCGCTGGGGCATCTCCCGCGAGGAGCTCGACCGCGCGCCCGAGAAGAAGTCGACGGTCGCCTACACCCGCTACGTGCTCGACACCGGCATGGCTGGCGACTTGCTCGAGCTGCAGATCGCGCTGGCTCCGTGCCAGATCGGTTACGCCGAGATCGGCACACACCTGGAGCCGAAGCTCGGGGAGAACGCCGACCACCCCTACGCTGAGTGGATTCAGGAGTACGCCGGGGCCGACTTCCAGAACCAGGCCGAGGCCATGACCTCGCTTCTGGACGACTTGTTGGGCACCCCCGCCGAAGAGATCAGGGGCACCCAGCGCTACGAGCGCCTGCTGGATATTTTCCGCACAGCAACGCGCCTCGAGGCGGATTTTTGGCAGCAAGCTCTCGACGCTTAAGTAGAGTCCACTAAAGGGAGTCCACGAATTCGTCGAGCCGTTCAGCGACCCGCTCCGGCTTCCGCGCCCACTTCGTGTGCCCGAGACCCCCGATGAGCTGTTCGACACGAACATCATCGGGGTCGAATTTATCGGCGAGGTATGCCACCGACGCCAATGTGCAGTCTTCGTCGTTAGTGAAACGAGTCAGAAGAATCGGGACGGTGACCTTTTTCATCTCCGCCTCATAGTCGATGTCCTGGCCCCGCAGATCCGCCAGCGAGTTGGTGTGCGCGAACCGTTTCCACTCCCGCACGTGCACATCGGACTGCCGGCCGTAACCGGCTAAGTCAACGCGCCCCGCCGGCCAGAAGCCGAGCAACGTGGACACCGCTGTCATGAACGTGCTGCCCAGCGCCACACGGCGGCGGTCCGCCCCCACGAACCCATTCTTGTACGGGCTGCCAGCACCGACGCCCATCATGCCCACCACGTTGAGCTCCTTCGCCTCCGGGCGCGCGAGGAACAGCGACCCCACCTGGCCGCCCATCGAGTGGGTCAACAGCACCGTCGGATAGTCCTCCGGAAGACCCAGCTCCTTCTTCGCCGCTCGGATCGTGGCAGGGTAATCCTCCGAGGCGGTGTCGTGGTAGCCCCAGCGCGCCTCACGCGACGCCTTGGCTTTGCTCCTCCCCTGCCCGCGGAGTTCACCGATCACGACAGGGTAGCCCCGGTTTGCCAATTCCTGCGCTGTCGGCCGGAAATAGCGCGCCCCCATGCCGAACCCCGGCCAGATAGCCACGAGCGGTTTAACGGCGTGTCCAGAAACGCTAGCACTGCCCGCTTCCCCCTTCGCCGGGAACACGAACACCGGCGACGTTGTCCCGTCCGGCAATGCCACATCCGCGTTGACGAAGGTGTAGTCGCGCGACTGACTGTTTTCACTCATGGGTTGTAGTGTGCCAGATCACAATGGCAGATGAGCGCTAACGAAAACCCCCGCACAAAAAATGCTAGTGGGAGTGCTTGACTTCCGCCTCTGCTTATCGACGACCCGAGTTTCCTTCACCGAAGTCAATCGCCGTCTTGGCCTGACCGACATCGACGAAGCACCAGTCGTAGAGCACACCGCTGAGCGCTGCCAGTGCAGCGATGGAACCGATCGCTTGACCGATCTGCTGCACGCCCGGCTGACCTGCAAAGGCTTGCAGTTGGAAGCAGCGCTCAACGACCGCCCGTCCTGCTCACCCAACGAGGGTGTGAGCGAAGATGTGTCCTTACACGTCGAGGAAGCGAACGTCCTTCGCCTTGCGGGTGATGAAGGAACGGCGGGCCGCCACGTCGTCGCCCATGAGAATGGAGAAAAGCTCGTCGGCGCGCTGGGCATCCTCAAGGTCCACACGGCGCAGCACACGGTGCTCCTTATCCAGGGTGGTCTCCCACAGCTCACCCGGGTTCATCTCGCCCAGGCCCTTGTAACGCTGGATGCCGTCGTCGGTGTTGATCTTGCGCCCCTCGTCCAGGCCCGCCTCCAGTTCAGCATCGCGCTCAGCGTCACTGAAGGCGTAGCCTGGCTCGCCCTTGGCCCACTTCAGCTTGTACAGCGGTGGGTTAGCCAAGTACACGTGGCCGTTGGCAATCAGATCCGGCATCAAGCGGTACAGCAGCGTGAGCAGCAGCGTCGCAATGTGCTGGCCGTCGACGTCCGCGTCCGCCATGAGCACAATCTTGTGGTAGCGGAGCTTGGAAATGTCGAATTCGTCGTTAATTCCCGTGCCCAACGCGGTAATGATCGCCTGGACCTCGTTATTGTTCAGCACACGGTCGAGGCGGGCCTTCTCCACATTCAGGATCTTGCCGCGCAGCGGAAGGATCGCCTGGTACATCGAGTCGCGGCCCTGCTTCGCCGAGCCGCCTGCGGAGTCACCCTCCACGATGAACAATTCAGAGACCACAGGATCCTTCGAACGGCAATCGGCCAACTTACCGGGCAGGCCGCCGAGGTCCGTCGCCGACTTGCGCCGCACGGATTCACGCGCCTTGCGCGCGGCCTCGCGTGCCTGGGACGAAGATACGGCCTTTTTAATGATCACCTTGGCTTCTGCCGGGTTCGCATCGAACCAGTCGTTCAAGTGCTCGTTGACCGCACGCTGTACGAAACCCTTGATCTCCGAGTTGCCCAGCTTCGTCTTCGTCTGGCCTTCGAACTGCGGGTCGCTCACACGCACGGACACAACCGCGGCGAGACCTTCACGGCAGTCGTCTCCCGTGAGGTTCGGATCCTTGTCCTTAATCAGCTTGTGCTCGCGCGCGTACCGGTTCATCAGCGTGGTTAGCGCCGCGCGGAAACCCTCCTCGTGCGTGCCCCCTTCATGCGTGTTGATGGTGTTGGCGAAGGTGTGGACAGACTCCTTGAAGCCGCTGTTCCACTGCATGGCGATCTCGAGCTCGTGCTCGTCGCCCTTAGCCTCGAAACCCACGGTGGTCGGGTGGATCGCCGTTTTGTTGCGGTTGAGGTAATCCACATAATCGATCAGGCCGTTCGGGTAGAAGAATGTGACTTTCTTCTCCCGCTTTTTCGTGGTCC
The DNA here is from genome assembly GCF_030503635.1 of Corynebacterium sp. P3-F1. Taxonomy (NCBI): domain Bacteria; kingdom Bacillati; phylum Actinomycetota; class Actinomycetes; order Mycobacteriales; family Corynebacteriaceae; genus Corynebacterium; species Corynebacterium sp. P3-F1. The sequence continues at coordinate 1,284,931 of NZ_CP129965.1, read as the reverse complement.
CCGGCGCGACACCGGTTTCATCCGTACTGTCCTCGGTCTTCTCCGTCTCACCGGTATTTTCGGCTTCTGCGCCGTCTGTGGCTTCGGCATCATCGAAGGAGTCGCCCTCAATCACCTGAGCGGTATCGCCCTCCTCGGCGATGGCCTCGAGCTCCAGCTCCTCATCGGAGACACGCTCGTCCTTCAGGGTGATGGTCAGACCCTTGTTCAAAAACGCCATCTCCTGCAGGCGGCGAGAGATCGTGTCGTAGTCGAAGTCGACCGTCTCAAAGATCTCCGGGTCCGGCCAGAAGCGGATGGTCGTACCGGTTCCGCGTGCATTGGTGCCCTCCACCAAGTCCTCAGGGATGGCGTTGGTGAAGTTCTGGTACCAGTGCTTCCCCTCGCGCTTGATATCCGCCTCGACGCGGGTAGACAGCGCGTTGACCACGGAAATACCCACACCGTGGAGGCCGCCGGACACCGCGTAGGACTCGGAGTCGAATTTGCCGCCGGCGTGCAGCTGAGTCATGACAACCTGCACCGTCGGCGCGCCCGACGGGTGCATCTCCACCGGGATGCCGCGACCGTTGTCCACGACCTGAACTCCGCCGTCAGCAAGCAACGTCACCTCGACCTTGTCCGCGTAGCCTGCCATCGCCTCGTCGACGGAGTTGTCCACAACCTCCCACACCAAGTGGTGCAGACCGCGCACACCAGTGGAACCGATGTACATGCCGGGGCGCTTGCGCACGGCCTCCAACCCCTCGAGGATGGTGATCGATGACGCGTCATAATGCGGTTGTTGCTCGGCCACTTTCCCGAAACTCTCCTGTCACGGCGTAAGTACGTCTTTAACCTAGGCCATCTTACACGGTTGTGGTCCCCCACAAACGCACCGCTAGCGACAGCGACAGGGTGTTTCACGCACGTTTTACCCGTACGTGTCCCGCGGCCCCTGGCCCTTGACATGCAGCGGCCCGTAGCGCCAATTCTTGGTCTTCGGCGGGTAGACGTGCAATTTCGTAATCACCCCGGGCCCGATCTTCTCCGCGATCTGCGCCAGCACGGTGGACTGCATGTACTTCAGGTTCGTCGCCCAGGCCGTCTGATCGCAGGAGATGAATAGTTCACCGTTCTTGATCATGCTCACTTCGGTGTGCTGCGCGATTTTCTCCCCCACCAGCGATTCCCAATTCCCCATGACCCAGCCGTGCGCGATCGGCTCGGTCCATTCGCGCTGCGCGATCTCTTTCTTCAGCAGCGAGCCGAACCCGGAGACTGTGTAATCACGCTGCAACGCCCTTCCGTCCGGTCCCGTGGGCCGGCCGTGCTGCAACCGCTTTCCCGCCGCAGGTTCTAAAGCGAGATCCAGTCCGGGCACGGAGATTTCCGGGGCCGAGTCTTCTTCTGCTCCCATTGCTACGGCGAGCTTGCCCACAGAACGGCGCGGCACGATGTTCGTGCCCTGACCCGACAGCCGCGGAAGCTTTCCGCCACGGCGCTTCGCGGTCGCGCGGAGGTTCTCAAACGTGGCGTTGACCAGATCTCGCTGCGCGTCTTCGACGCGGTGAGGTTCACTCATGCGAGTTCCTCGATCCGGGAGACACGCCCGTCTTCGCTGTCTTCCATGACAACGCCGTATCTGGCGGACACATGATCGTCGAGATTTGCTGGAAGATCGTCGCCGACAGCCGCGGTGATGAGCACCTGTTGCGCTTTTTCCGCCACCGCGACGAGCCGCTGACGGCGTTTCGCATCCAATTCCGCGAACACGTCGTCCAAGATCAGCACCGGTTCCGCGCCGTCGGAGGCCAGCAGCGCATATTCGGCCAGATGCAACGCGAGCGCGAAAGACCACGTCTCCCCGTGGCTCGCATACCCCTTCGCCGGTTGGTCGCCGAGCATCAGCACGAGATCGTCGCGGTGCGGCCCGACGAGCGTCGTTCCGCGGTCGATCTCCTCCTTGCGGCGCCGCGAAAGCTCGGTGAGGAATGCTGCTTCCAGAATCTCCGGGTCGTGGGTGTCCACGCCAGCCAGCTTTTCGACGCCGCCGTCAACCGTCGAGCTGTACCCGATCCCCGCCGGCCGCGACTCCGGAGCCACCGAAGCGTACGCATCGTGCACCGGCTCCGACAGCTCCGCCACCAGCTTTTTCCGCCCCGCGATCACCTGCGAGCCGAGCGACACCAACTGCATATCCCAGGCGTCGAGCGTTGAAAGCGCGCTCGCGCCCTGATCGTCGCTGTAGCCGCGGCGCAGAAGCATATTTTGCGAGCGGAGCAGTGCATTGCGCTGCCGGAGCACCTTGTCGTAATCCGCTTTCGCACCGCCAAACCGCGGAGTGCGGATGCTGGCCAGGCCATCCAAGAATTTGCGCCTCTCACCCGGCTCACCCGCAACGAGGGCCAAGTCCTCGGGAGCGAAGACCACTGTGCGGAGAACACCGAGCATCTCACGCGGCGACTTCAAGCGCGTCCGGTTGATCTGCGCCTGGTTCGCTTCCTTCGGTTTGATCAGCAGGTGCGTTGTCAGTTCGCGGCCCTCGTTGACCGTCGTCACTGACACACGTGCGTTCTGCGCTCCGGCGCGCACCAGCGGCTGGTCTTGGGAAACCCGGTGGCTGCTCAACGTCGCGGAATAGATGACCGCCTCAACTATATTGGTCTTGCCGTGGCCGTTACGGCCCGAGAAAACGGTGACCCCTTCATCCAGCGCGAGGTTCAACTCCGGCCAGGAACGGAAATCACGCAGATCGAGCTCACGGACAAACACATCTATCCCGTTTAGCCCGGAAGACGCACCGGCATGAGCAGGTACGTGAAGTCGGTGGCCGGGGTCTGGAACGTCCCGTCCGCACCGGCCTCCGGCATCTCGTCCGGTTCCGGGATCATGATCGCCGGACGGGACGCTTCCGTGAACCCGAAGACGACTCGGTTGGTGGGAATGACGCTCAGACCGTCGCGCAAGTAACCGGAGTTGAAAGCAATGAGCAATTCATCCGCACCCGTGAACGCGCACTGGAGTGATTCGCTCGCTTCGCCGGAATCAGCGCCAGAGGCGTACAGCGTGACCTCGCCCTGCTGGAAGTGCATGCGTAGCTGCGCATTCCGGTCCGCGACCAAGCTGACACGGCGGATGGCCTCCACTAACGGTGCGATCTCCACCGACGCCATCGACGTGTGCGTCTTGGGCAGCAGCGGGGCGATATTCGGGAATTCCGCGTCCAGCATGCGCGTGGTGGTCTCACGGTTGCCTGAATGCAAGCCGAACAGGCCGTCGCCTCCGACATTCTCGTCATTGCCCACCGCGATTTCTACCGGCTCCTCCAGGTGGGTGTCCAAGGTGCGCGCGTTATCCAGCAGCGTTTTCGCCGGAATGAGCAGTTTCGCCTCGACGTTGCCGCTCACCGGCTCCCACTCCAGGGAGCGCAGTGCCAAACGGAAGCGGTCCGTAGCTGCGAGTTTCACCTGGTTACCGGAGATCTCCATGTGCACGCCAGTGAGCATTGGAAGCGTGTCGTCCCGGCCAGCCGCGGAGGCTACCTGGGTGACAGCGTTGACAAAGGTGGAGGTGTCCAGCGTGCCAGTGACCTCCGGCAGGGTGGGAAGCTGCGGGTAATCGTCCAACGGCATCAACGGCAGTTCGAAGCGGGCGGAGCCGCCCTGGAGCAGCAGACGGGAATTATCCACCAAGACCTCGACCGGCTTGGCCGGCATATTCGAGACGATGTCCGCCATGAGCTTGCCGGCCACAGCAACGCGGCCCGGCTCGGAAACCTCGGCGCTGACGCGAACGCGGGTGGAGACTTCGTAGTCGAAGCCAGCCAACTCCAAGCCGTTGTCATCCGCCGTGATCACCACAGCGCGAAGCACCGGCTGCGTGTTCTTCGTCGGCAAATTACGCGCGACCCACGCGACGGCGTCCGAAAGGTCGTCTTTGTGCACGCGGAATGACACGTTGTTGTCGTCCATGGTCCTCGTCGCTCCTTGCTTGGGCTGCCCGGGCACCCCGGTCACGGTGAGCTCACTTTCCGTCTCACCTTAAGCGGTGCGCAGTTAACCCTCAACGAGAGCCTGCCGACTGAAGTGGGCAGGCCCGGTGAGAGTTGTCCCCACGCTCTCTTTCTCTTGGTTTCAATACTAGGAAAAACATCGGCAATAACAGTAGGTGCTGTGCAGTCTGTGGAAGAGCACTAATTCGGGCACGTCGGCTCGGCGTGGCGCTTGTGGGGCACGGGTGTGTAATTTCTGTGGATAACTCGACGCGGTTGTGGATAAGACAACTGCTGCTGTTGTTTCTCACAACGAATCCGTGTCATTCCACCGCCAAATCACAATTTTATCCCGTGCCTGTGGGCAGAGCTTTCATTCTGTGGATAACCCGAACGTGACCAATTCCACTGAACCACATCCGTGAAATTACACATGTGTGAACATCTCTGTGGATAACTCAATCGCTGTGGAAAATGGCTGGGAGAACAAGAAAAAGACCACCGAGGACCGGAGGGGTCCTCAGTGGCGTTTCAAGGTGTCGTCGATAAGCCGCGGAAGCTAGCGAGCGCGGACGCTGTTCTTGATTATTTGGGTGAGTTCTTGGATTTCGTCATACGTCTCGCGGTTCTCCGTTATTTCCTTGCGGATCTTCCGGTCGGCGTACATGACGGTCGTGTGGTCCTTGCCCCCGAATTCTTGGCCGATTTTTGGCAACGACAAATCGGTGAGCTCGCGGCACAGGTACATGGCCAGTTGGCGGGCGTGCGCGACCACGCGCGTCTTGCCGGCGCCGGTGAGCTTGTCCATGGGCACCCGGAAATACTCGGCGGCGGCTTCCTTGATGGTTGCGGCAGTGATGGTCACGTCGCCCTCGTCCGGGAGGATGTCGCGGAGAGCTACTTGCGCTACGTCGAGAGTTATCGGCTCGTTGATCAATGAGGAATACGCAGAGACCCTGATGAGCGCGCCTTCAAGTTCGCGGATGGAGGACTCGAATTGGGATGCGATGAGCTCCAGCACGTCTTCGCTGACGCGCGTGCCGTCGGCCGCCGCCTTCTTCATCAAAATGGCGATGCGCGTTTCCAAGTCCGGCGGCTGAATATCGGTGATGAGACCACCTTCGAAACGCGTGCGCAACCGGTCCTCCAGCGTGGTCAGCTGCTTCGGCGGACGGTCGGAGGAGAGAATGATCTGCTTGTTGGACTGGTGCAGCGCGTTGAAGGTGTGGAAGAACTCTTCCTGAGTACCTTCCTTACCCTCCAAAAACTGGATGTCGTCGACCATGAGAATGTCCAGGTCGCGGTAGCGGCGTTTGAAGGATTCCTGCCGGTCGTCCCGCACGGAGTTGATGTAGTCGTTGGTGAACTCCTCGGAGGATACGTACTTGATGCGCAAATTGGGCTGCAACACCTGGGCGTAATTGCCGGCCGCGTGCAGCAAGTGTGTCTTGCCCAGACCTGATCCGCCCCAGATGAACAGCGGGTTGTACGCGCGTGCGGGATTCTCCGCGACGGCGACGGCCGCTCCGTTGGCGAATCGGTTGGAGGAGCCGATGACGAAGTTCTCGAAGGTGTACTTCGGATTCAGGCTCATTTCCCGGTCCGGGTCGTGCGCCGGTTTCTCGCGCGGAATGCGCTGCGGCGCCGGAACGATCGGGTGGCTCGATTGCTGGCGGGAGGATTCCTCGACCGGGTTTTCCTGCTGCTGCGCGTGGATGCGGGCAAGCTCATCCAGTCCCATCGGTAACTGCTCGCCCGCCAGCGGCGACGGGTTCGCCTCACGCGCCGGTGCCGGCGGGAAGGTGGGCTCCGAATAGGTGCTGTACCAATCGTCGGCGGAGCTGTCGGTGCGCGGTTGCGGTGCCGGTTGGTGAAGTTGCTGGGCTGGTTGTGCTTGCTGCGTCTGCTGCGTCTGCGGTTGTTCTTGTGGAGCAGGCGCGTGCACGGAAACGGCCAGGTTGCAGGACTGGCCTAGGTGGTGGCTGAGCAGCTCCACGATGTAGGGGCCCAGGTTGTTCTCCACTACGTTCTTCGCGGCGGTGTGCGGGGCGGAGAGAATGCAGTACCCGTCGACGAGCATGACCGGTTTCACCAGCTGCAGGTACGCGCGGTCCCCCGGTGAGAAGGTGGGTACGTGGGAATTGGGCCGCTCGGACAGGTTGAGCAGTTCGGCGACGATGTCCTGCCACAGAGCACTCAAACTCTGTTGGTCGTGTGCCATGAAAGCCCGCTTTCCTTTTCCCAATCGCTTCTACTGCCCGCCGCGCGGCACCACGGCCACGTCGGCGGGTTTTCACAACTCACATGAGTGTGAACATCGCCCTGAACATGTGAATCCACAACGTTATCCACAGGAGGATATCGCGCCCCTGTGGAGTTTATCCACAAGGAGACGATCACGCTGTGGATAAATTACTAATAACAACCATGGGTGTTTGACCTGGATTTTTACCGGGTCGAAGGTATCACCCTCAAGGTGTGATTGAGGTTTATCCACAGCGACGGTGGAATTTTTCCTGTGAAGTTGTGGTGATAAAGCTTTCTTACCCTGCTCCCCAGCGAACTGTCTAGGCGGCGGATGCTTCGCCGGGGCGCGGACTGCGCGGCATCAGCAAGCACGTTCGACCCCCCGCCGGACCTGTGCAGGCTGCGTCGGCGTGTCGGGGATTGACCTGCGGAAAAACACACTTATGTAATTTCGGGGGTGGACAAATTCTGGGTGAACTACCCCCGCGCGTCGATTTGGCCGGTGCGACGCCGATCACGTATCCTGGCATGGTCTGTCGCACTCTGTGGCCTCCCGGGTTCCCCGAGGAATCCGTGGCGATCACCTGGGTGCGCGTGAGAGCATCATTGGCGCCGAGCACCGGGCCGCCCCGTGCGGGCGAGTCAGCGCGGATGACGCAAGCCGGCAGCGGGACACGCTGTAAGAGCATCTCACTTCAATGTTGTGAACATGGCTGCCTCTTCCCGGGAAGGCGCGCCCGCCGTATGATGCGGCTCGCGCCGCTGGCCGCCGCATAGATTGCAAGGAGTACCCCGCCATGTCTAAGCGGACTTTCCAGCCGAATAACCGTCGTCGTGCACGCAAGCACGGCTTCCGCACTCGCATGAACACCCGCGCTGGCCGCGCTATTGTTTCCGCGCGCCGCCGCAAGGGCCGTTCCAAGCTCACCGCCTAGTTCACCTAGGTCCTCCTAGGTTTTCTCGAGCGCGCTGTGCTGCCCCGAGCCCACAAGCTCACCTCGTCGGCTGAATTCCGCCGAGTGATCTCCAAGGGCGGGCGCGCCGGCACCCGCACCGTTGTGGTGCACTACTACACCCGAACCGACACCGTCATTCACGGCGGTCCCCGGTTCGGGTTAATTGTGTCTAAGCAGGTAGGCAACGCTGTTACCCGCCACCGCGTGTCCCGTCAACTGCGCCATGTGTGCATGGACGTGGCGGAAAACTTGGACCGCGATGTCGATGTGGTGATCCGCGCGTTGCCGGCCAGCGCCAACGCCAGTAGTGCAGAGCTGGCTAAGGATGTGGAGTCTGGGGTGGCCAGGGGGCGTCGTAAAGGGGCGAAGCCCCGATGAGCTCCTACTTCAACACGGACGGCGAGCGCATTCCCGCACCTTCCGGCCCGCTCAGCAGGGTCATGGTGGGGTGCGTGCGGCTTTACCAAAAACATTTCTCACCCCTTAAGATGGGATCGACGTGCCGCTTCGAGCCAACATGCAGTGCATACGCGCTTGAAGCAGTGTCCCGGCACGGAGCGGCCCGCGGCGGCCTTCTCGCTCTTGTGCGGCTAAGCAAGTGCGGGCCATGGCACCCCGGCGGCTACGACCCCGTGATTTTCAACAGCTAGAAACAGGAGTTAGACAACCAGTGCTGAATTTCATCTACTGGCCCATCTCAGCGGTGCTGTGGTTCTGGCACAAGATCTTCGGGTACATCTTCTCGCCGGATTCAGGTGCCGCGTGGCTGCTGGCCATCGTGTTCCTGACGTTCACCATCCGTATCTTCCTGGTCAAGCCAATGGTGAACCAGCTGCGCTCCGGCAGGAAGATGCAGGAACTCCAGCCGAAGATGCAGGAGATCCGCGCCAAGTACGGCAATGACCAGCAGAAACAGGCGATGGAGATGCAGCGCCTGTACAAGGAAGCCAACATGAACCCGTTGGCCAGCTGCATCGTGCCGCTGGTGCAGATGCCGGTGTTCATCGGTCTGCTGCACGTGCTCCGCTCCTTCAACCGCACCGGCACCTCCGGCGGCGGTCTGGGCATGACCGTGGAGGAAAACCGCAACACCGCGAACTACATCTTCTCCCCTGAGGATGTCCAGTCCTTCCTGGATGCCCGTGTCTTCGGTGTGCCGCTATCGTCCTACATGTCCATGCCTGAGGAGCAGTTCGCGGCGTTCTCCCCGGCTGATTTCTCTCGCACTGACATCATCATCGTTGCACTCCCGATGGTCATCGCCTGTGTGCTGTTGACCCACTTTAACGCGCGCATGTCCATGAGCCGCCAGCGCGAGCGCATGGCCAAGCGCAAGGCGGAGCAGGTGGCAGCCGGCAAGAAACCGGAGCAGACTGGCCCGGGCTCGCCGGAAATGATGGAAATGCAGATGAAGACCATGAACGGCATGATGCTGTGGTTCCTCCCGGCAACCCTGCTGTTCACCGGCTTCCTTTGGCACATCGGACTGCTCACCTACATGCTGTCCAACAACGTGTGGACCTTCTTCCAGACCAAGATCGTCTACGCCAAGATGGACAAGGAAGAGGAAGAAGAGGAAGCCGCTCGGCGCGAGGCGAAGCGTGCCTCCGCCCCCGTCGCCGGTGCGCGCACCGTGGACAACCGTTCCAAGAAGCAGCGCCAGCGCGACGCCGCTAAGCAGCGCGCAAACAATCACCACCCAGAGAACCTACCGGAAGAGGCGCCGAAAGACGGCACGACCGTGACCAAGGTCGAGCCAACCGACACCCAGTCCGACGTCGGCCTCAAGCCCAAACCCGGTGCCAAGCCCGATAACCCGAAGAAGGGCAAGAAGAACAAGGGCAAAAACCAAGGCAAGAACCCGAACAACAAGCAGGGCAAGAAGAAGGGGAACTAAGGCACATGCCTGATGCAACACCCGCCCAGTGGGAGGAGGCGCCCGAGGCGGCGGCCCGGATCTTCGGTGACCGGTTTCCCCTCGCGCAGGCCTACCACGATTCCCTGGCCACCACCGCTGCCGAACGCGGCTTCATCGGGCCGAAAGAGGTCTCGCGCTTGTGGAGCCGGCACTTGCTTAATTGCGCCGTGATTGCCGAAGCCTTCGACGAGGGACTCAGCGTCGCCGACATCGGTTCAGGTGCCGGGTTGCCCGGCATCCCGCTCGCCATTGCGCGGCCCGACTTGAGCATCACGCTCATCGAACCATTGCTGAAACGTTCGACGTACCTGGGCGAGATCACCGAGGAGCTCCGCCTGAGCAACGTCACGGTGGTGCGCGGCCGCGCGGAGGAGCAGAAAAAGACGCTTTTCGACGTCACTACCTCCCGCGCCGTCGCCTCCCTGGGCAAACTGGCCTCCTGGTCCCTCCCCCTGGTTCGCCCCGGCGGATCCATGACTGCGATGAAGGGCGCGAGCGTGGCGGAAGAGCTGGAGCGCGACGCCAAGATCATTGCCAAAGCTGGCGGCACCGATGCGGAGATCCTCACCGCCGGCAAGGGCTTGCTGGAACAACCCACCACCCTGATCCGCATTGTGCGGGCTGGGTAACGGATGTCCGGGTGCTCTACTAGTCTGACACTGACTAGTTAGTTCATTTCGTTTCGCTTTTGACTTGACCGTGACGGGAGGCCATGTGGACGACCAGCAGTGGGATGACACCCCGATTGCTGCGGCGGCTCGCCGTGCGGCGCAGATGAGTAACGGGAAGGCGACGGTACCCAAGCCGGAGCAGCCGCGCCTGATCACTGTGGCGAACCAGAAGGGCGGCGTGGGTAAGACCACCACTTCGGTGAACCTGGCTGCTTCGCTGGCTAAATTGGGCCGGAAGGTTCTCGTCGTGGACTTGGACCCGCAGGGCAACGCATCCACCGCGCTTAGCGCGGGGCACCGCGACGGCGAGACGTCCAGTTACGAGCTGCTCATCGGTGCCGCCACTGCGGAAGAAGCCTTGCAGCGCTCCGGTGACAACGACAATCTGTGGTGCATCCCGGCCACCATCGATCTGGCGGGTGCGGAGATCGAGTTGGTCAGCTTGGTTCGCCGCGAATACCGCCTCGCGGACGCACTGCGCGGCGGCTTCTTGGGTGACCACGGCTTCGACTATGTCTTTGTGGACTGCCCGCCGTCGCTGGGTCTACTCACCATCAACGCAATGAATGCCGTTGACGAGGTGCTCATTCCGATCCAGTGCGAGTACTACGCACTCGAGGGTGTTGGCCAGCTGCTGAACAACATCACGATGATCCGCGGCGCTTTGAACCCGAATTTGCACATCTCGGCTGTCCTGCTGACCATGTTCGACGCTCGCACGAAGCTGTCGGAGCAGGTCGCGGAGGAGGTGCGCGGGCAGTTCGGCGATGTGGTGCTGCGCAACATGATTCCGCGTTCGGTGAAGGTCTCCGAGGCGCCCGGCTACGGTCAAACCGTCATCGAGTACGATCCGGGTTCCCGAGGCGCCCTGGCATATTTCGATGCGGCGCGCGAACTGGCTACCCGCGGCGATTACCAGCCGCATGAAACGACTGGGCCGATCGGTGTGAGCCCCGAAATTTTTGCTCAGCTGAGCGAGGAGGACGAGTAGAGCTATGGCAGAGCAACGCAAAGGCGGCCTTGGCCGCGGTCTGGCGGCGCTGATCCCTTCGAACCCGGACCACCACGAAAAAACGGGCCCGCTCGGCGACGGTGCGGCCGATGTCATCATCGGCGGGACCAAGGGTGCGCGCGACACCGAACCGACGAAGAAGAAGGTCAAGGGCGCCCCGACTATCCCGGGTGCGCCGTCCGTGGGCCGGTCGCCGTCCGTTCCGGCGGCAATGGTGACTGGTGCGAAACCCGCCGACTCTTTCGGTGCGACGTACCAAGAGATCCCGATCGGGGACATCTTCCCCAACGCGAAGCAGCCGCGCACCAGCTTCGACGAGGATGAGCTCGCTGAGCTGGTCCACTCTGTCAAGGAATTCGGCCTGCTCCAACCCATCGTGGCCCGCCCGGCGAAGGACGGCTACGAGCTCATCATGGGTGAGCGCCGCTGGCGCGCAGCTTCCAAGGCGGGGCTGAAGCGCATCCCCGCGATCGTGCGCGAGACCTCCGACGAGGACATGCTGCGCGATGCCCTGCTGGAGAATATCCACCGCGTTCAGCTCAACCCGCTCGAAGAGGCGGCGGCGTACCAGCAGCTGTTGGAGGAATTCGGTGTCACCCAGGAGCAGCTCGCCGACCGCTTGGGCCGTTCCCGCCCGGTGATCACCAACTCGATCCGCTTGCTCAACTTGCCTGTCCCGGTTCAGCGCCGCGTCGCCGCCGGGGTGCTCAGCGCCGGCCATGCCCGCGCACTTCTCGGAGTGAGAGTCGGTTCCGAGGCGCAGGAGCAGCTCGCCGACCGCATTGTCGCCGAGGGCCTGTCGGTCCGCGCGACCGAGGAAGCGGTGACCTTGCTCAACCGCCAGGGCGCGCTGCCGGAGAAGCTGAAGCGTGAGCCGACTCCGCAGCCTGAGTTCCTCACCCAGGCAGCCAGCCGCCTCGCCGACGAATGGGACACCAAGGTCTCCGTGACCATGGGCAAGCGCAAGGGCAAGATCGTCGTCGAATTCGGGGACCGCGACGACTTCGAGCGCATCATGTCGCTCATCGAGGGCACGGACTAGTTCACCAAGAACCTCCACCCAGCTCCCGCTGGGCGCTCACTGAGCGACGGTTAACCCTGTTCCTGCCGCAGCAGCTCGGTGAATGAGTAGGTTCCGGTGGGCTGATTGTCCTGCTCGAGCAGGTAGAGCCTCTTGACGGCGACGACGATGGCCTCGGCAATGGCATCGCGCTGGGTCGGATCGGTGACAATGGCCATGTCGTGGGCATTGGTCACATACCCCAGCACGATTTCCACAGACGGCATCTGCGTCATGCGAAGCAGCTCCCACGTGCGGCCGTGGTTGAAGCAGTTCCCCAAATCCGTGCGCGCGACAATTTCGCGCTGAATGAATCCGGAGAGCATCTCGCCCGTCATCGAGGATGCCCCGAGTTCGGAACCGAAGTAGAAGGTGGCGACACCGTTGGCCTTCTCATTCTGGTAGCGGTCCAGCTGCAAGGAAACCAGCAGGTCCGCTTCGAAGCTATTGGCAAGGTCCGCGCGCGCTTTAGCCGACGGGTTGTCGCCGCGGGGACGCGACATGATGGTCTCCATCCCGGCGGCGATCATGCGTGCCTCGATGCGCGAGGCGAGGTCCCACAGGATTTCTTCCTCGGTGATCTGCCCGTATGGCCCCTGGACAGTGACCATTTCTTCGGCGCTGAAATTCGGGTCAATGACCACGCGCTTGCCAGTCAGGTGGGGCCCTGCCATGCGGACCACTTCGCGTTCGCGGATTGCTTGGGTGGAGCCGCCGGTGATGCGGCGGCCCAGCAGACTCAACGCGTGCAGGGTTTCCGGACCGCAGACGCCGTCATCTTGAATGCCGTAATTCAGCTGGTAGTTCGACAGGGCGGCGTGGGTGTCGGGACCGAAGTGCCCATCGATCCGGCCAGAATAGAATCCCAGTTCCTGCAGCTGCTTCTGCAGTTGGCTGACATCATCGCCCACGAGAATCTGATTCGGCTGGTACGACAGCGCGCGTGCGCCCAAGGTATAGGAGGCGTGACGCAGCTCGCGCAACGTGATGCCGTCGATCTCACCGGACGGCAGGATGCCTCGAGCCTGCTGGAATGCTTTCAGCGTGGTGCTCAGTTCCTCGTCGAAGAACATCTCGTCCTGGGAAAACTTGCGCCGGTTCCACTCGCCCACATCGCCCGTGAAGTCGTCGAGCAACCCGAGGCGTGCGAGGGTCGAGCGGACTTCGGCGACGCGCGCGCTGGAGTCGCCCACCCGATACGTACCTAACACAAGTCACCTTCCTGACCACGAGCCTTGAGGATCGGTTTCATCTTACTGCCACTATTACTTCAGGAGCCTAACGGCATACCTGAGCACTGACGGGCTACAGGTGTGGTTGCAGCCGGGAGACGATCTCGGTTTTGGAAACCACGCCGACGAACTCGTCGACTTTCTGGCCGCCGTTGAAGATGAGGACGTTCGGGATGGACATGACCTGGAACATCGCGGCCAGGGTGCGCTCCTGGTCCACGTTCACTTTGGCTACCTTGACTTGGTCGCCGAGTTCGGCTGCCACTTCGTCCAAAATCGGGGAGAGTTTCTTGCACGGTCCGCACCACTGTGCCCAGAAGTCCACGATGACTGGCACGTCGGATTCGACGACCTCCGACTTGAAGGTGTCCTGAGTGATGTCGATGGTGTTAGTCATAGTCGTTTCTGCTCTGTCTTTCCTGCGTTCGCTGGGGCTTCGTCCCTAGAGGCTTTCGAGGTAGTGCTCGGCATCGATGGCGGCGCGGCAACCGGAGCCGGCAGCGGTGATGGCTTGGCGGTAGTAGTTGTCCACGAGGTCGCCGGCGGCGAAGACACCCGGAACAGAGGTCTTTGTGCTGGGCTGTTCCACAGTGACGTAACCTTCCGCGTCCGTGGTCACCTGGCCGTCGAGGAAGCTCGAACGCGGGTCGTGCCCGATGGCGACGAACATCGCTGTGGCATCCAACGTGGACTCCTCCCCCGTCTTCGTGTTCCTGATGCGCAGGCCAGCGACGCTACCGCCGTCTTGAAGAACCTCTTCGACGACCGAATCGGTGAGGAGCTCGATCTTGTCGTTCTCCTTCGCGCGGTCGAGCATGATCTGGGAGGCGCGGAATTCGTCGCGGCGGTGAATGACGGTCACCTTGGAGCCGAAGCGGGTGAGGAATGTGGCTTCCTCCATGGCGGAATCGCCGCCGCCGACAACTGCAATGTGGTGGTCTTTGAAGAAGAAACCGTCGCACGTCGCACAGGTGGACACGCCGCGTCCGGTGAGCTCCTGCTCACCCGGGATGCCCAGGTGGCGCGGTGCGGCGCCGGTGGCCAGGATGACCGAGCGAGCCTGGAATTCCTCGTCGCCGACGAAGACCTTCTTGATCTCGCCCTCGAGTTCCACCCGGTCCACCTGGTCAGCGCGCAGATCGGCACCGAAGCGCTCGGCTTGGGCCCGCATCTCCATCATCAGGTCAGGGCCCATGATGCCGTTCTGGAAGCCGGGGAAATTCTCCACCTCAGTGGTGTTCATCAGTTCGCCGCCGTACTCGTACCCTTCGAAAACAAGCGGTTTCAGGTCCGCGCGCGCGGTGTACAGTGCCGCGGTGTAGCCGGCGGGGCCGGAACCGACGACGATGACGTCGTGCACCGTGGAGCTGCTGTCCTCCGCACCGTTGTGTTCCGCAGCTTCCTTCATCTGTTCGGTCGCAGCGGTTTCCGGCGCGGCGTTGAAACCGCCCAGTGCGTTGGCGGTGGGAAAACTTGGTGCGTTCGGCACATTCGGCACATTGGGCACATTCGGCTCAGTCATGGATGCCAGTGTAGTTAACTGCCCATGGATTCCGTTAGCGCCTTTCTCGCGCGGTTGCGCCGTGATTTCACAGTTCCCGGGCGGACGCCCAGGTGGTTGGCGGCGGAGTTGATGGAGTGGCCCGCGACGTCGATAAGCATTAAAGCCCTGCGTTGCGCGGCCGGAAGTTGACTCATGGCCTGGCGGAGCGCGAGCAAGCGGTCGAGGTTGCCCAGCGGATCGTGCGCGAGGTACCGGTTTGCGTCTTGGTCGACCTTCTCCGAGTCGTCGAGGCTGGCGTGCTGCCTCTTGTTATCTGCGCGTTTCGCGTGGTCGTACCCGGCGTTGAGCACGAGACGGTGGAGCCATGTGGTCAACGCGGATTCGGAGCGAAAGGTGTGCATGTTGCGCGCGGCTTTGAACAGGGCATCTTGGACGATGTCTTGGGCGTCCTGTTCGTTGTGCGCGTAGCGTTTGGCTACCGCCATCATCTGCTTTTTATGCCTGTGGACGAGGATGGCGAATGCCTGGTGGTCCCCCGCGACATAGTCCTTGACCAGTGCTTTATCTGTCTTTTCCCGCTGTTGCTGTTTACGTTGAGCGTTTTGCCGGTAAGTGCGCGCCAACCGGCCGTGACTGTGCGTCATGCGTCCTCGTCCCCCGAACAAGTCCCCGATGAATGGTGCGGTGTCCATTCTGCCCGGCATGGTCGGGTGCCGCCCGCCAGTGGTGCGCACTTCAGTGCGCAGGTGTCACCGCATGCGCGATCCGATGACGGTGACGTCGCGGATGACGGCGGCCTTCGCATCCTTTCCGTTATTTTCTCCGTCCCCCTGGTCCGCAGAGGTGAAGGAGACGACGAGGCCGGTGACGGTTGGGTGATCTTCGATGTCGATGGTCGTGCGCTCGTCCTTCACGGTGCCGGTGGCCAGAATGCGCAGGTGGTTGACGTCCGTGTAGTTCTGGGTCTGTTCGTCTACGGCGTAGACGGTGTAATCCAATCCGCCGGTGGCGGAATCGATGTTGATTTCCTCCGGCACGAACGGGTTGCTGTCCTGGGGAGTGAGCAGAATTTTCTCCCCGGGTGACGCGGAGGCTGTGGTGCTGTCTTGGCCGTCCACCAGTGCGGCGAAGTCCGTGCTCTTGGCCGTGTCGGATGCGTCGCCCCAGGCGTTGGCTGTCAGCGGCGCAATGATGACGGGCAGTTTGCCGTGCGGAGCATTTTCAATGCCTTCCGAGACGTGTTCGGCGCCGTCGCGCGCGGATTCGCTGGTGATCGGCGAATCCGGGCGGTTGCTAAACAAGCCGACCAGGTACATCGTCAGCGCGGCGACGAGCACCACCGCCGTGATTGCCACGGCTACGAGCCCGGCTGTGCCCAATGTGCCCACTCCCTTCGCGCCGAAACCAGCTCGACGCGGCGTGTGTTGGGTGTCCACCGGATCCTGCTCCGGTTCCCGCACGAGCTTGCTCGGTGCGGCTTCACGGGCGATGGCGGAGAGGGACTCTCCAATCCTGCGGTAATCGGTCTGTTCAGAACGGGCGTCGCGGATGACCTCTGCCAAGGCTTCGGTCCCGGCTGCCCCCGCAAGAAGTTCGAGGGCGAAGGCGTACGCGGCATCATCGTTGCCGGTGGCTGCGGTGGGCAACACCGCGGGGAACGCGAGGATCACCGTGCCGTCATCGCTGACACGCATGCGGTTGCGGTTATCCAGTCCGAGCGGTACTCCCTGTTCGTGCGCCTGGGCGATGGAGGTTGTGAGCGGCACCATCGCGGCGGCGACCGCTTGGTCCAGGAGCGGTTCCCCGGCATCGGCGACGGTCTTCAGGTCGGAGCCAGGAACCCACTCCGCCACGACGACACATCCGGTGCGGTACCGGATCGTCTCAATGACTGGTGCAACGGCGGGCAAGTTCAGTTGATGCAGTTGGCTGGTGCGGTGGCAGACACCGGCTGCGTCCAGTGCCGCCTGACGCGGGTTCACAGGCGCGAGCGGGGCTGCGCCGCAGGTGTCCACGAAAGTCAGCGCGACCATCCGTCCGGTGCTTTGCTCCCGGGCCTGCCAGAACTGGGCGGACGAGCTTGCCCCGTAGTCGCGCAGGAGGCGGAAGCGGCCGTCGGACACGGCCGCGCCGGGCACGAGACGCGGGCCGCGGACCACGCCAGCGGACATCGGTGGCGGGACAGGTGACGTGTTGAACGTGTCGGAGACCAAGAACTGGGAGGAGACTTCTTGGGGGTCCACTTCCCCGACAGTGAATTGGTCGGATTCCTTGGTGCGCACGATGCGGCCCAGGCCCGGGATGCGGGCGAGGGCGGCGCCGAGGGTTCGCACCTCCGGCAGGTTGGAAAAGGACAGGGCGATGCCTGTGGCAATGACGAACACCGCGCCGAGGATGAGGATCTCCAGCAGCAGGCCGAAGGAGTCACGTCGGCCAAGTGCGACGGCCAGGCCCGGCATGCCGCCTGGGATGAGGTGGAGCAGGAAGCGCACGAGCAAGGTGGCTGCGATTCCCGCGAGACCGGCGGCAGCGGCCCACACGGAGGTGTGCAGAACCGACCCGGAATTCAGTGAGCCGAGCTTGCGTCGCAGCAGAAAAGCGCCGATGAGCGCACCGGCCACGAAACCGAAGCCGTTCGCAGCACCGAGCAGGACGACCACCTGGTCGGGGCGCGACGCAACCGTGGGCGCCAGCAGCGCCAGCACGACCTTGGTCAGCGTGATGCCGGCGATGATGAAGGTCGGCGTCCATGCTTCCTCGCGTGCATAGAAGACGCGCAGGTGCAGCATGACCAAGGCGTACGGGATGAGGGTGAAAGCGGCGAAGCTGAGCGTCATACCCAGTGTGCGGGCTTCTTGGTTGGTGAAGTTGCCGTAGCCGAACAACGCGTTACCGATGTCGGGCCCCAACGCCGTCATGAAAATGATGATCGGGATGAGCGCGAGGAACGTCAGCTTCGTGCCTAGCGTCAGGTCGCGCACCACCGCTTCGTCATCCCCGTCAGCGGCGTTTCGGGATAGCCGCGGCATGATGGCGGTCAGCAGCGTTACACCCACAATGCCGTAGGGCACCTGCAGCAGCTGCCAGTGTTGCATGTAGATGACGGGGGCGGAGCTGTCCACGCCCGAGGCGATTCTGTTGTTGATGATGTAGCCGGCCTGGGAGATGGCCACGTAGGTGACAATTGCCAGGGCCATTCCGCCGAACTGTTTCAGGCGTTCATCGATGCCCCACAGAGGGCGCAGGTCGATATTCAGCCGCCGTAGTGCCGGCAGCATGATCAGGCACTGCACCGCCACACCGAGCGTGGTTCCCAATCCCAGCAACAGAATGTGCGGGTCGGTCACCCCTGTGTGCTCCGCCGGGTCGAGTTGCCCCGGCAGGACCATGTACAGCAGCATGACGCCGATGGAGACCAGGTTGTTCGCCACCGGCGCCCACGCCCCGGGGCGGAACACTTCCTTGGTGTTCAGAATGGCCATGAACAAGGAGAACAGGCCGTAGAACATGATCTGCGGAAGCAGGAGGTAGGCAAAGGACGTCGCCTGCACCAGGTTGACGTGCCCGCCTTCCTTCAACATCACCTCGGTGAGAAGCGGCGCCCCGACAACGGTGATCACGGTGACGGCCGTCAGCAGAGTGATTGTCAGCGTGAACAACCGCCGGATGAAGGCTTCGCCGCGGTCGGGGTCCTCCTTCTCCGCGCGCACGAGCACGGGCACAACCAATGCCGTGAGCACGGAGCCGAGCACGATCTCTGTGATCATGTTCGGCAGGGTGTTGGCGGTGTTGAATGCGGAAGCGACTGCGCCGCCGAGCGCCGAGGTGATCATCACCGTGCGGATGAACCCGGTGATGCGCGACATCAGTGTGGCCACGGCCATGGAACCGGTGGACCGGACGACAGCTCTGTCGCTCGTTTGTTTTTCGTCCTCCGACGCCGCTACGGGCTGGTCCACCATGACACGCTCACCTTGGTCCCGGAAATAGTCTGCAATTGCACCTCGAACGAATCCCGGACTGCGTGGCTCAAGTTGAATCTGGGTGAAACTGCCCTGAGACCATCCTAGGAATTCTGGGTCAAGGGTATGTTAGTCGGCTTGCCTGGAATCTCTATCCCGTCGGCGTTTCCCCAATTGCGCGGTGACGGCGAGCACGAACAGTCCAGCCAGCAGCGACACCAGAAACAAGTTGCTCATCGACGCCCCCGCCGTTTGCACCCCGATCCTCACCGGCGGAGAGATCGGCTGGTTCTGGGGTGTGGCCAGGTATAGCTGCAGGTCGGTACGCTCTTTGTCCGAGGGCAGGTCCGCTGTCATCTGCAGAGTCAGCGATCCCCGCGCTGGGATCCGGAAATTCGGTGGGGTGTTCAGCAGGGCGCCGTCCGGCCCGCGGTAGAGAATCGTCGCATCCACGGGAAGAGGCAGGCCGTTTTGCGCGACGATGAGCAATGGCGACGATGCAGACGTGCGGGTGTAAACATTGCCCGGGGGGATGAGTGCGATTGAGGAGCGTAATTGCGACAGGGTGTCCCGGTCCCCGTTCAACCGCTCGCGCGTGAGTTTCTCTGCTTCCGCATAACCTTTGTACGCGCGCCGCTGCGTCACGGTCAGCGCTGTCAGCAGATCGCTGCGCAATGGCAGCGTATACCCGTAGCGCGTCAGCGCGATCGTACCGTCGTTAGCTAGCAGAGCAGTGAGGTCGTTGATGAAGCGTGCTTGCTGCGCGGAATTGAGCACCTCGGTGTCGGTGAATTCCGCGGGGTCGGATTCAGGGGCGCCCAGCTTATCGACGTCCCCCTGCTCCCCCTGCCCCGGTGCCCGCACGTAGTCCGCAAGCGCCATCGGCGCGGCAGTGCGGTCAGTCAACGAAGCGGTGACCGCTTCCATGACTGCCCGGGCGGTGGATGGTTCCCATGACGCGGGCGGGTTGACCAAGGTGGGGTCCAGCTCAGGTTGGTTCCCTTCCCTATAGGACGCCACCGATTGCGCTGCGGTGCGCACAGCAGTCGCTGCAGTCAGGTCCCGGGCCGCCTGAGAGTCTAGGGTGAAATCAAAGCGCAGGTTCTCGTCCGAGTATCCCGGGGTCTCCGGCAGCGGCCCGGTGGCGGCGAGGGTAGATGCCAGCGCCTCGTTGAACGTGACCGCATCCACTCCCGGGCTGAGCGAGACTTTTCGGGAATAAGTTCCAACGGTGTTGCCGGCCACCAGCACCCGCACCGTCTCCCCTGGCGCCGGTGCGGTGATCTCCCCCGCAGCCGGCAGCGCCGGGTTGTCCAAGTTGCTGCGCTGCTCCCCCTCGATACGGCCGCCGGGGGCGTCCGCCGTGCGCGCCCGCGCCGCTTGGTCGCGCTCCCACTCCGATTGCATGCCCGTTGCCGGCAGCGTGGATCGGCTCAGGTCGGCCCAGCCCATGCCCGGCGCGGCTTCGGGGATGAGGTACCCCGCGCCGGGCACGACCACGTTGCGCAGTACGGGGGTCTGCAACACACGTTCCAGGGTGAAGGGGCCGCGCTCCAGGGATTCGCGCATGAGCCAGGTGTCGCCGGTGCGCGCCACAGCGTTCAAGTCCGCGTTCGCCCACGGCAATGCCACGGTGCAATTGTCGTTGGCGGCGGCGCGCAGCTTGGTCAGCCATGCTTTGGCGTGATCGGATCCGGTGCCCGGTTCGGAGCCGGCACTGGTGTCGTCGCTGCCCCAGGAGTCTCGTAGGCGTTTCCGGTTCAGCCCGGGCGCTGGCCGGTCCTCATCTACCGTGTATCCCTCACCCATGCGCTCGACGGTGTCCAACAGCGCCGGGTCAACGGCCAAGCAGGTTGCCGCGCGCGCACCGTTGTCCTGCATCGCTTCGGTGTACGTGTCCACCAGAGCGTCGAGCCGCCCCCCGGGGGCGAGCTGATCGGCCAGGTTCTCGGACGAAAGGATCAGTGGCGGCCGGTTCGGTGCTTCTCCGGTTTCCCCTGGCACGATGTCCACCCGTGCGGAGATAGGAAACAGCACGCTCATTCCGGCCGGTGTCAGCGACGGTGCGGGCTCGGTGCCCGTTGTCGTCATATGCCACCGCTCGGTATCCAGTCGCATGCCGTCCTGCGCCAGCACGAGCATCATGGGCAGCGTGGTGGTCGCTGGATGCCTGTCAGTGGCGATTGTGATTGTCACGTCGGTCTCTTCACCCTGCTCTAAGGCGGGTACGTCGACCTCGTCGCCGGCGGGCCTGTATTCGGAAATCGCCGCGACTGTGGCAGCTCGTGCATCGGCCACCGACCCGGATGCCGGGCCCTGCAACGGAGCAATGGTCAGACCGGACGCCTCTGTTTCAGACTCGTTTCGGATGCGCACGGTGACGGAAACGGGGGTGCCGGAGGGGGTTGACGGTGGTGCGTCGATAAGCGAAAGCGTGAGTCCCTGCTTTCCGTCGTCCGGGCGAATGGTCGGGTTGATCCACTCGTGCGCGACTGCAGGGTCGTGCGGGTTGAGCGGAACGGGCTCCACGGCGGTAGTTGCTGGCACTCCTGTGCCCAGTGGTGCGCATGCGAGCGCCGCCGCAGCGAGCACCGCGGCTGCCCGATGTGTGCGCCGGGCCGTCACCGGGGAGTGGTCCTTCCCGCTTCCTTTTCCGCCCGCGCGTAAACCGGCATTTTGTCGAAGGCGGTGCGGGCCAATTTCCGCTCGTCCGCGTACGCCAAATGCTCGATCAGTTCGCTGACCGGCACCCAAGCAACCTCGGTGACCTCCGGGTCCTCGTCGTTCAGAACGCCGTCGACGTAACGCAGCAAGTTGTGGTGAACCGTCTTGTGGATGCGCACCCCGTTGGACACAAACCAGTAATCGATGGTGCCCAGCTCCGCGAACGGTTCGCCGATGATGCCGGTTTCCTCCCAGACCTCGCGGCGTGCGGTGTCCCACTGATGCTCGCCCTGCTCGACGTGGCCTTTGGGCATGGACCACAGCAGGCGGCCGCGGCGATCGAGCCGCCCGATGAGTGCAACGTAAATCTGCGACAGGTCCACGGAACCGTCGGGGGCGACGGCTTCTGCCATGCCGGAGACGACGAGGCCACCTGCACTGGTCTCGTCGCGGGTCTCCATGTTTTGCGAGGTGTGCGCAGCATGCTGCTGCGGCTTCCGGTATTTATTGGTGCCGCCGCCTCGGTTCCTCTGGCCGCCTCGCTGGTTATTCTTCTGGTTGCCGCCCTGGCGACGCTGGTTGTTGTTGCCCCCGCGGTGCTTGCGGCGGTTGCGGTTCTTGTTGTTGTTCTTGGTGCTGCCGCTGTTCCTTCCGTTGCCGCTGGAGTCGCTGGCGTGAGGGTTGCCCGCGTTGGAGCTGCTGGCGGCACTGTTGCTGCCCTTGTTTTGGGCGTGGCTCGACGCGCGCCGGCGGCGTTTGCGCTTGCGCGTAGAGTTCTGCGGCGAATCGGAGTCGCCGGAGGTGTGCGGAGCCATCCCTTGAATCGTATCCGGCCCTGGTGCCTGTGTGGTACTTGAGACCCGGCATCCCGGGTTTGTGCGGGGCTGTAAGGTTGTGCGGGTGACCACGCCGATGAACAGCATGATGAACAGTGCGACGAATTCCACCGACCCAGCGGAGCTGTTCAACCTGCCGGAGAAGGGGGATCCGACAGCTTTCATCGCTTTGCTGGCCCGTGCGGAGAGCGCGGTAAGCGAGCTCGCTGATCTGCTCGGGCCGCTCGCCGCGGCGTTCGCGGCGCAGGGCGAGTCCCTCTACCTCGTCGGCGGGCCCGTGCGCGACGCGATGCTGGGCCGGTTGGGCCACGATCTGGACTTCACCACCTCAGCCCGGCCCGAGACCATCAAGGCGATTTTGACGGACTGGGGCGAGGCTGTGTGGGACACCGGCATTCAATTCGGAACGGTGTCTACCGTGAAGCTGGGCCAGCAGGTGGAGGTGACTACCTTCCGTGCCGATCTGTATGACGGCGTGACCCGGAACCCCGAAGTCACCTTCGGCGACACCATCGAGGGAGACCTGGTCCGCCGCGATTTCCGGGCGAACGCCATGGCGATCGAACTTGTCCCCTCCACCGCCGCCGACGGAGCTGCAACGCTCAAGCTGGACTTCCACGATCCCGTCGACGGTTTGAAGGACCTTCTCGACCGTGTTCTGGACACCCCCCAGGCGCCCGAGGTGAGCTTCCGCGACGATCCTCTTCGCATGCTGCGCGCGGCCCGTTTCGTGTCGCAGTTGGGCTTCACCGTCAGCCCCCGCGTCAAACAGGCCATGACGGACATGGCGGAGGAGATCACCCGCATCACGGTCGAGCGCGTCCAGGCGGAGTTGGACAAGCTCATGCTGGGCCTGCAGCCGTGGGAGGGCATTGACCTGCTGGTGGAGACCGGTTTGGCGGACCACATCTTGCCCGAGGTCCCGGCGCTCCAGCTCGAGCGCGACGAGCACATGCAGCACAAGGACGTCTACGCCCACTCCCTCACCGTGCTGCGTCAGGCCACGGACCTCGAGGAAGAGGGCCCCGACCTGAAGTTGCGGTGGGCGGCGCTGCTCCACGACATCGGCAAGCCGGACACGCGCGAACTCAAGCCCGGCGGCGGGGTGTCCTTCCACCACCACGAGGTTGTCGGGGCGAAGCTGACCCGCAAGCGCATGCGCAAGCTGAAATACCCGAAGCACGTCATCGAGGATGTGGGGCAGCTCGTCTATCTGCACATGCGCTTCCACGGTTTCGGTGAGGGCCAGTGGACCGATTCGGCTGTGCGCCGCTACGTCACGGATGCGGGGGATCTCCTCCCCCGCCTGCACAAGCTCGTCCGCGCCGACTGCACCACGCGCAATCCGAAGAAGGCCGCCCGCCTGCAGCGCACGTACGACCAGCTTGAGGAGCGCATCGCGGATCTCTCCGCCAAGGAGGACCTCGCCCGCGTTCGCCCCGACCTTGACGGCAACGAGATCATGGAGATTCTGGGCCTCAAACCAGGCCCCGGGGTGGGTAAAGCCTGGAAGTATATGAAGGACCTGCGCCTCGAGCGTGGCGAGCTCGACCACGATGAGGCGGTTGCGGAGCTCAAGGCTTGGTGGGAGAAGGAAAATGGCTGAGTTCTTTTACGCGGACCGCTTGTTCACCGCGCTCGAACGCGAAACGCCGGCGCCCGGCATGCTGCTGGTCGCCGCGCCGGGCATGCTCGCCGAAGACTTCGCCCGCACCGTCATTTTGCTTATCGACGTCTCCCCCGACGCCACCTTCGGCGTCATCCTCAACCGCCGCAGCGAAGTGGCAGTCCACTCCGTCCTGCCCGAGTGGCTGCCTGAGGTGGCAAAGCCCCAGGCCCTCTACATTGGTGGCCCGCTGCGCCCCCAGGCCGCGATCGCTGTCGGGATGACCGCCACCGGCACCGTCATCGAGGACCACCCGGAGTTTACCCGGCTGGCTAACCGCCTGGTTCATGTGAATCTGCAGGCGGAACCTGCAAGCGTCGCCGGCCTGCTTGAAGGCATGCGTGTCTTCTCCGGCTACGCCGAATGGGCTCCGGGGCAGCTCGACGAGGAGATCGAACGCGGCGACTGGTACGTCGCCCCTGCCCTCCCCACCGATGTGATCGCCCCTGCCGCATCCGATCTGTACAGCGACGTGCTGCGCCGCCAGCCGATGCCTTTGCCGTTGTTCTCCACGTTCCCCGCGGACCTCGAGGACAACTAGTGCATGGGTGAGGAGATCCGCGCCGCGTTGAAGGACCTCTGGGTTGTCGGCCTGGGTCTCATTCCCCTCGGCCTGGCGTTCGGCCTGGTCATGACACAGGCAGGTTTCGCCTGGTGGTGGACCCCCATCTTCTCGGTGGTGATTTACGCCGGCTCGATGGAATTCCTTGCGGTTCAGCTCGTCACCGCGGGTGTCGGCCCCATGTCCGCCGCTGTCACCGGGTTCATGGTGAATTTCCGCCACATCTTCTACGGGCTCACATTCCCCCGCCACCGCATTTCGTCACTGCTCGGACGCGCGTATTCCACATACGCGCTCACCGACGAAACCTACGCCGTCATCTCCTCCCTCCCCCCGTCCACCCGCGCCAGCCTGTCCGGCACACGCATCCTTACCGTGCAGATCGTCTGCCAGCTTCTGTGGGTCCTTCCCGGAATCGCTGGCGCGCTTCTGGGGGTGGTCATCCCGCCGGAGGTCAAAGGCATGGACTTCGCCCTCACCGCCCTCTTCGTGGTGCTCGCCTACGAGTCCTTCACCTCGAACAAGGATTTCTCCCTGCCCCTGACCGCCACAGCCATCGCCGTGGTCGTCGCCGTGCTCGCCCCCAGCTGGGTCCTCATGGTCGCGCTGACCGCCTACTTCCTCGTCCTTCTCCTGCGCTACGCACTCCCGGGTGTCGACCGCGCCCTGGAGCTCCGCCCGCACGCAGACCCCCACGCCCAGCCCGGCGGGAGCCGTGAAGGATAACGATGGGCCTTCCAACCGGTGTCTCTCTCGGCATGGTCGCCGCCGTGCTCATCCCCGTGGCCATCGTCACCATCCTTCTGACAGTTCTTGTCATTTACACCCTCTCCGGCACCCGCGACAACCCCGGCGGGATCGGGGCCGCGCTCCTGGCCGCCGGCATTACGCTTCTGCTCCACGCCTGGCAGCGCCGTGCTGGACTATCAATTCTCGGGGGCACCGTCATCTACACGGCCCTCGTCAATCTCGTTCTCTAGCCCCGTTGTTGACCCGCCCCTCAGCCGCGCCACCCAGCCCTGCCACCCATCCACACGCCGCCGCGTTTGAGCTCTGGTGGCGCGGCTGAAACGTCGATAAGCGAAATCTGCGTGTTACGTGGGTGAATTTTCTATGTACGTGCTGCTTCATCTGGGATGAAGTCTTATGCTTGCTGTGCCGGAAGCCTTTTGCCCAAGGAGTCATGATGAAGCGCCGTATCGTTGCCGCAGTTCTGTCCGTTTCTCTCATCGCGGGCGCAGCACCTGCACACGCTGGTGAAGAGCGCCCGATCAAAGATGAAGGCAGCTCCATTAAGCCCATGCTGGAGCTAAGCTCCCCCTCTCACATGGCCGAGCACTCGAGCTTCGCTGACGACCAGGGGCTCGAGGACGCGTGGGGCAAAGCCACTCGCATGGGCTTCTTCTCCCCGCTGATCAAGGGCATCTACGACCTCGAGATCCCGGAATCTCTGCGGGAAGAAGGGGAGGACTACCCAGAGATAAATGCCAACTGGGGGAAGTACCAGTCCAAGGAGGCCCTGAACAAGGTGATCGGCAGCTCTCTGAAGTGGGATGCACATCAGGGGTACCGGATGGGTACAGGCCTGAACCTCTGGATCGCTGCCGGCGTTCTGGCGGGTCTGCTGGGCGGCGTGTTTGCAGCGAACTAGGCCGGTCTGATCCAGATTCCGTCCGCCGCTGATCTGGATCGCATGCATGCGGACGCTCTTCGTCAGCTCGACGCGCTTCTGCCGCACTAGTTTTGAGGCATCCCCCTAAATTGGGGACCTTTGAGGGTCTATTCTGAATTGCTCCCCGCTAACTGCGCTGGGTTTCTGGCGTGCAGTTAGGGGGAGCGCTTCGCTGCCGGGGGCTGAGCACCTGGTCCTCCGCGTCTAATCGGCCTGGGACGCTGACGTTTCTGTTAGGTGCCGTTCGAAAACATTGAGTTATCCACAGGGATGAGCTGGCTTTTTGCCTTCAGAATCGAATAATCAAGCTAACTGGTGACCGTTATCCAGCAGAATGGTTACACCTGTGTGAAAGAGTGTTCTATGAAACCAGCCGATGCACTCACTGAAAGCCACTGCCATGACTGCAGCGAGACCACCTGAATCCAGAGAGCCTGAAACCGACCCACCCACCTCCCCCGCCCCACCAACGAAAAAGCTGCGAATAGTGGAGAACTCACTGGCGAATCGCCTGATCCAGCGCCCATGACACACGAGGAATGCTTGGAGGCGATCACCGAATTGGAGAGGGAATTCGGGATGGAATTCCCCTTCCGCCCCGAGCCGCCGGAGGAGGTGGATGAGGAATCACAGACGCCGATGCTGAACGCCCAAGCAGAGGTAGACGACATGCCCCCGTTCTAAGGATCTCCCGCAGCCTCAGAAACAACGGTGTTTCGGTTGGAAGAGTGCAAGAGATCCCGCAGATCTGTCAGATCCGCCTAAACCGGTCCGCCTAAACCGGTTAATCTCGCAGATCCGGGAAGAGGGTTTGCGCCTCAGCCCAAAGTCCGGCGAATTCCTGCGGCTTAAGTACTTGGTGTTCGATGTCTTGGAATTCCGCGAGCCTGTCTGGATGCGGGACGACATCGAGGGGCATATTCGCACTGCCGTGCACCCGGCCGTCGATGACAGCGCCGACAATGGAATTGTCTGGGGTGAGTTCGATCATGCGGACCATGCGGCAGGCAGTTCGGGTGTCATCGATCTCCTCGAGCTCGGCCACATTGACCAGACCGGATCCGTCGGGGGCGACGAAGATCGTCTTCACAAACAAGGTCATCAAAAATCCCTCCTTTTATGCCTCACCCGCGGTGACCGTGCCACCGTTCTCACTCACGGGCACGGTCGTCATAGCTGAAGTAGCAGGGCCGGAAACGGGCTGGCCGGTGGCGATGTCGAAAACGGAGCCGTGGGACGGGCATCGCACCGTGTTTCCTTCCACCTGCGTGATCGGGCTTCCCTGGTGAGGACAGGTGGTCGAGTACGCGACGAACTGGCCCTCCGCCGGCTGGGCAATGATGATCTTGTCCACGATGACTGCGCTGCCGACGGGTACCTGTGTGGCGGCAACCTCGGCTGATGGCGCCTTGCCACAGGCGGCGATGAATGCGCCAGCGAATGTGGTGGCGGTTCCGAGCAGGAACGCGCGGCGCGAGCAGGATTGAGACCGTACGGGGCCCATGCCGACGTTAGAACTACTGGCAGCGGAGAACGCTGATGATGCGGAGGACGCTGACGATGTGGAGAACGAGGAGGGGGTGCCAATCATGGCTTCATCGTAGCTTGCTTCATGGTGCCAACGTACTCTCGGAGCTCCTTCGTCAGGGCCCCCATGTCGCGGACGGACCCGGGGTTCGGGTGGTTGTAGTCCACGTGGGTGTCGATGATTTTAGCTATCGCGGAGCCCGTGATGGCGCCAGCTGCACCTGCGGCGATGGCGTCGGCCACGTGCTGCGGAGTTGAGATGCCGAATCCTAGCAGAACGGGGGCGCCGTTGTAGGAGGAGATGTTGGAGACGACGTCGGCAAGCCCCTGCGTTTGGGATTCGCGCTCGGCACCAGTCACTCCGTCGCGGGACACGGCGTAAATGTAGCCGCGGGAGTGCGCGGCCACGCCTTCGAGCACTTCAGGGCGTGCCTGAGCTGGGGCGATGAAGACAGGGTCGATTCCGGCGGCGGTCGCCGCCTCGATGAAGGGCGCTCCTTCGCGGACGGGGACATCGGGGATGAGGACTGCGTCGGCGCCCGCTTCATGGAGTTCGTTGTAGAACGAATCCAGCCCGCGGACGTACGGGACGTTCGCGTACACGAGCATCCCGATTGGCACGTCCGGGTGGCGGCGGCGAATCTCACGGATCTGTTCGAAGCACGTATCCACGGAAGCGCCCCCGTCCAACGCTCGCAGATGCGATTTTTGAATGGTTGGGCCGTCGGCCGCAGGGTCGGAGAAGGGGATGCCGAGTTCGAGAGCGTCGGCACCGGCGTCGATAAGCGTGTCGATGATGTCGACGGCTTCTTTCGCCGTCGGGTCGCCGAGCATGACGAAGGGAACGAATGCGCCTTCGTTCTTGGCGCGCAGAGTATCAAACAGCGCGGTGAAACGGGACATTATTTCTCCTTCGTTGTGTTCAGTACGTATTCCGGGCGCTCTTCGAGCGCCTGTTGCACGTGAGCGACGTCTTTGTCGCCGCGGCCGGATAGCGAGACGAGGATGGTGACCGGCTGTTTGGCGTCCGTTGCCTCGTCGGCGCGCTGCAGCGCGTACGCGAGTGCGTGGGAGGACTCGAGCGCAGGGATGATGCCCTCCTTACGGGACAGAAGCTGGAAGGCGCGCAGGGCATCGCCGTCGGTGACAGGGACGTATTGTGCGCGGCGAGATTTGGCCAGGTGCGCGTGCTGCGGCCCGACAGCCGGGTAGTCGAGGCCCGCCGAAATGGAGTAGGACTCTTCGATCTGGCCGTCCGGGTTGCGCATCAAGTACGACTTCGTCCCGTGGAGGATGCCCACGGTCCCCGCGGCGATCGCGGCGCCGTGCTTGCCGGAGTCCATGCCCTCCCCTCCCGGTTCCGTGCCGACGAGTTGCACTGATTCCTCGTCGATGAAGTCCGCGAACATGCCGATGGCATTGGAGCCGCCGCCGACGCAGGCGACTACGACATCCGGTAGCGCGCCCGTCCGGTCCAGCATCTGGGCCTTGGCCTCTTCCGAGATGACCTTGTGGAATTCACGCACGATCGTCGGGAACGGGTGCGGGCCGGCCGCGGTGCCGAGCAGATAGTGGGACTCGTGGAAGGTCGCGGTCCAATCTCGAAGTGCCTCGTTCACGGCGTCCTTGAGGGTGCCGGAGCCGGAGTCCACGCCGATGACCTCTGCGCCCATCAGTCGCATGCGGTAGACATTCGGTGCTTGGCGCTCCATGTCCTTGGCGCCCATGTAAATGACGCAGTCGAGACCCATCAGAGCGCACGCTAGCGCCGTGGCGGTGCCGTGCTGGCCGGCACCGGTCTCAGCGATGATGCGCGTCTTGCCCATCTTCTTGGCCAGCAAGGCTTGGCCGATCACCTGATTCGTCTTGTGTGCGCCACCGTGAACCAAGTCCTCGCGTTTGAGGAAGATACGGGCGTACTCGTTGTCCTTTGTCAGGTTCCGTGCCTCAGTCAGTGGCGTTGGGCGTCCTAGGTAATCCCGCAGTAGCCCGCGGTATTCATCCATGAACTGGTCGTCGTTCCACGCGTCGACGAATGCCTGCTCGAGCTGGTCGAGTGCCGGAAGCAGAGACTCGGCGACGAACTGTCCGCCGAATTCACCGAAATACGCTGGCAGGATAGTGCTTCCGCCGTCGCGTGCCTGTGTGGTGTCAGTCATGGGTAATCCTTGTTGAGTGTTCTTCAGTATTCGAGTCAGGATTCGAGTTAGTACGGGAATCAATAATGGAAATTGCGGATCCGGTCGAAGGTGGTACGCAGGGCTCCGGCATCCTTCATTCCGGTCCACGAACCTGCGGACGCCGGGTATTCGACGCCGGAGTTCAGGTCCACCCCGAGGCATCCCACGGCGAGGGCATCCTCGACATTGTCGGGGCTCAACCCTCCGGCGAGGAGGCTGTGCGCGCGGACCTCGTCGGGGATCGTGGACCAGTCGAAGCCAATGCCGGATCCGCCGTCTTTCGCGTCGAGCACAAGCTTATCGACGTCGCCCGCCAGTCCCGCTGCCACTGCCGGCCCATCGGGCTCTGACATGGAGACGGCTCGCCACACTTCCACCCCGGGGTCGATGGATCGGACGGTATCGCGGACCGTTCGGACAAGGTCCCTCTCGGCGTCCAACGAGCCACGGTACGGGGCGTGGATCTGAACCGCGTGAATTCCCGGGAAGACCAGATCCTGCCACCCGTCGGTCCTTCGGCTCACTGCCACATAGTGCAATCCCGGCTCGTGAGCGATGATATCTTCCGATGTTTCACGTGAAACATTGCGGGGGCTGACCTCTTCGAAGATGAGGCCTCCGTAGAGGGCGCCGACTGCGCGAGCGACTTGTGCGGCTGACCGGGAGGTAAGACCACACACCTTGTTGGGCCCGTAGACCAACATGCGGGCGGCCCAGTCGATATCCGGGGTGCCGGTTAGGTGGGATCCGACGAGGAAGCCGTCGGAATGGTCGCCGAGGCGTCGAATGGTCTCGACATCGCGGATGCCGGACTCGGAAACAACGAGCGCGTCTTCGGGAGCAAGGGGCGCGAGGCGGGCCGAACGCTCGAGGTCGATGGACAGGTCGTGAAGATTCCGGTGGTTGATGCCAAAGATCTTTGCGCCCAGTTTCGTTGCGCGAGCCGCTTCTTCCTCATCGATCACCTCGGTGAGCACGTCCATGCCGAGGCGCTCTGCCTCGGCGGAAAGAGCCGTATATTCATCGTCGTCGAGAACGCTGAGCATGAGGAGAATGGCGTCGGCACCAAAATAGCGCGCGGCGTGGATCTGTGCCGGGTCGATGATGAAGTCTTTGCACAACACCGGAAGGTGCGTTGTGGCGGCGACAGTGGCGAGGTGGTCGTAGTCACCCCCGAAACGCTCGGGCTCGCACAGCACTGAGATTCCGGCGGCATAGCGCGAATAGACCGCGGCGATGTCTCCCGGTTGGTAATGTTCGCGAATCATGCCGAGCGACGGTGAGGAGGACTTGCACTCCATGATGAATCGCGTTCCGGGGCGGTCGAGCGAATCGTAGAGGGACCGGTCGGACCGCGGGAGCTCCGCGGGATCAACATGAGCGATGCGGGCTTTAATTGCGTCAATGTGACGTTTTCGGGACGTGATGATGCCTTCAAGGACGGTCGGCAACCCCGCAGACGGTCCTGTGTCGTATCCGCGCTGGTCAGAGGCTTGCTCGTTAGGCACTGTAGTCAGCTCCTTCGTGGGTGGAGAGCCAGTGGGCAACGGTGCCGCTGCTAAGCAATTGCTGTGCGCGCTCGACACCTGATGCGATGTCGTCGTCGAAGCCGTAGAGGTAGAAGATCGCTCCGGCGGTGGCGGCGACGGCATCGCGTTGAGCATCAGGGGCTTCGCCATTGAAGATCGCGCGGATCGCGGCGGCGTTCTCTTGCCCGTCGCCGCCTTCGAGCTCCTCGAGAGCGTACGTCGGCAGCCCCATGTCGCCGGGAGTGAGCGTGTAATGCTCGATGTTGCCGTCGCGGTCGAGCTCCCACACGAGGGTCTCTCCGTGGACTGCGAGCTCGTCGGTGCCGGCTCCATGCACGATCATCGCGCGGCCGCGGCCGAGCTCACGCATCGTCTCGGCGATGGTCTGGCCCAGATCCGGATTGGCAATGCCCATGATCTGGTACTCCGGACGCCCCGGCGACAGCAGCGGACCCAGTGTGTTGAACAAAGTGGGGATGCCCAAAGATTTACGAACAGGCTGAACATGGGCGATCGCGGGGTTGTAGGCCGGCGCGAAAAGGAAAGTGAAATTAGATGCTTCGAACTGGCGCACGGCGCGGTCCGGATCGAGGTCCAGGGGAATATTCAGCGCCTCGAGCACGTCGGCGGAGCCGGACTTGGAGGAGACGGACCGGTTGCCGCACTTGATCATCTTCACTCCCCCGGCGGCTGCAACCAGGGAGGCGGCAGTGGTGATGTTGATGGTGTTCTTGCCGTCGCCGCCCGTGCCGGCCGTGTCCATGAGGCCAGCACCCGTGATGGGGAAAGGACGGCCGGCTGCGAGGAATGCTTTGGCAGCACCGGCGATATCGGCGAAGGTCTCACCGCGGGTGCGCACGGTTGCCAGGAGGGCGGCGATGTGAACATCGTCGTAGTCACCCACAGTTAGCGGCACGAAGGCGTCCGTCGCCTCTTGCAAACTCGGTCCCTTGTTATCGAGGAAGCGACGAAGAGTTTCAAGTGAGGTTTGGCTAGCCATTGGTCGTGCCTTTCGTTGAGTGTTCCAACAATTGAGTGATTGAACGCTCCAAAATCAATGGTCCTTGGGGTGTGAGAATGGATTCAGGGTGGAACTGGAAGCCGATGGACATGCCGTCTTCGGATACGGCGGACATCACTATTTCTCCATTCTCACTCGAAATGCGAGCTAGGGGAACCAGATCATTGGGAACCCCAACGGTTCCAAGGGAGTGGTATCGAGCAACTGGAACCAATCGTCCGGGGGTGTAGCCGTGCTCCGGTCCATTGTCGGTTGTGAGCCCGCGGAAGAGCGGATGTCCGATGCCCTCCTCAGTCAGGTACATGGATTCGCTTACACCGTGGACGGGACCGCACGGGGTGACGCGGCCACCAAAGTGCTCGATGAGGGCCTGGTATCCGAGGCAGATTCCCAAGATCGGAATGGTGCCCTGGATACGTTCGATGAGCTCCATCATGCAGCCGGCGTCGGCGGGATATCCGGGGCCGGGAGAGAGAATGACGACATCCGGTTCTACGTCGAGCACCCGGTCGACAGTGACCGTGTTGCGAAAGACCATGAACTCCACATTCGGCATGGTCGCGAGTGCGTCGACGAGGTTGTACACAAAAGAGTCCTGGTTATCCAGGAGGACCACTCGGGCGGTCATCGGATCACCTCTACCTTGCGGCCGCTGGCCATGGCAATGGCGTTGAGGACGGCGTAGGCCTTGTGCAGAGTCTCGTCCGCTTCGGCCTGCGGGATGGAATCGCGCACGACACCAGCACCTGCCTGGACGGTGGCTACGCCGCCGCGCACGAACGCGGAGCGGATGACGATGCATGTGTCGAAGTCACCGTTGCCGCGCAGATACCCCACTGCCCCGCCATAGGAGCCGCGGCGGACGCCTTCGAGCTCACGGATTAGCTGCGTTGCGCGCAGCTTGGGGGCGCCGGTCAAAGTGCCCATATTCATGGACGCGCGGTAAGCGTCCAGGGCGTCGAGGTCGGCTGAGAGGGTCGCTGTCACGCGGGAGACGAGGTGCATGACGCGGGAGTAGCGGTCGACCTGGAGGAGCTCACGGACTTGGCGGGTACCGGGCTCAGCGACGCGTGCGAGGTCGTTGCGTGCTAGATCGACGAGCATCGTGTGCTCGGCGATCTCCTTGGCGTCGGTACGCAGCTCGAGCTCCATACGCGTGTCCAATTCATGCGTGGTGCCGCGCGGCCGTGTCCCGGCAATCGGGTACAGCTGCACCTCGCGGGAGGCAGCTGAGAACTTCAGGTTCGATTCGGGTGATGCGCCGAGGAGCTCATATGCGTCGCCGTTCCGGTCGAGTCCGCGGACATAGAACATGTACGGCGACGGATTCGTCTCGCGGAGGCACTGGTACGCGACGAACGCGTCCGGGCACTCGGCAGTGAACGCCCGCGCCGGCACCACCTGGTAGATGTCGCCGTTGTAGATATTGTCTTTGAGCTTCTCCACATCGCGGCGGAAGTCAGCGTCGTCAATGCTCGCTTCCACGCGCAGTGGCTCCTCGGCGCTGGATGAGCGGGGGGTGGGGGGCTCGGCGGCGTCGATAAGCTCGGCGAATTCGCGCATCCGCTTATCGACGTCCCCCTGTCCCCCATCCACCCCTGTGAGCCGAGCGGTGTTCGCGCGGTGGTCGATCGTGAGCACGATGTCCGCGAGGATGAATTGGTAGTCGGGGTACGTGTTCGTGCTATCGGCGACGCTGGGCAGGTCCTCGAAGGTGGCCAAGTAGTCGAAAGCGAATCCGCCGACGAGCATGGGAAGCGTGCTGTGCTCGGTGTCGGTGTAACCGGCACCAGTTGTGAGCGCACGGAGGACATCCGCGGAACTCGGCGCGGTGAGCCGCTCACGCTCGTCCGCGGCGGTGGAGACCGGGAAGCGGAAGGTGCGCTCCCCCGTCACGAAGTCCGCGAGCTGCCCGTGCAGGCGGTCTGCGATCGCCTCGCCGTCCGTGCTGAGTGCCTCCACCGCGACATCCGGTCCGTTGCACGTGACGCGTAGGGAAGCCCCGAGGACCGCGACCGACTGTAGCCCGGACTTGGTGGTGATGTCGGCGCTCTCGAGCAGCACAGAATCCGTCATGTCTGTGCCGCCGATAGCGGCGAATAAGGTCGACGCGTCGGCGTGGTAGCGCACATCGAGGTGCGTGACCTGGGGGCGGAACTCGCTCACGTCAGGCCTCCTTTCTGCAATGAGACTACCTGTCGTCTGCGCGGCGGGCGGCGTTTCGCAGGGCACCGAGATCGACTTGGGGGGCGGGCTGCGTGGCTTGAGAAGCGGAGTCAGTCTCGCTCTCTTTCGCTTGCGCGAAGAGCTTCGCTGCGCGTGCACCTTGGTTGCCGGCCGCGGCCACAGCGGCAACCGCGACGATCGCCAAGATCACGGGGCCGGCCCAGAGCCAACCGTCGGCGATGAAAGAAAAGGCTGCGCCGAAGACGAGGGCGAGACCGCCGAGGATCAGGTATGGACCGGTCACCTTGTGGGCCTGCACCCAGATCTCTTCGTCCTTGCGCACCTCCGGCACGTGCAACCCGACCATGTTATTGCCGGGCAAGCGGCCGAGGGCGGCGAGCACTCCTGGAATCAGCAAAGCGAGTGCGAAGATAATGAAGACAACACTGATAACCACTCCAGTCATAAACCAGCAGTCTACTTTCCGTGTGATGGAGCGCACGTGTTCGGGGGGTCCTGCGGAAACGCCGGTTTTTCTCTGGGGGTGAGGGTCAGGAAGAATAACAATTAATAAGGTGCGCTGCCGCCTTATTCATTTCCCCGTACCCCGCCTGACTCAGGCGTACCGAGCAAAGGGTAAAACATGAACACCAAGTCGATCACGAGGTCGCTGCTGTTCTGGATCGTCGTGGCCATCGTGCTCGGCATCTGCTGCAGCTTCTTCTTCCCGGAGTGGCTTGCCCGCATCTTCATCACGTTCAACGGGCTCTTCTCCAATTTCCTGGGCTTCTTCGTGCCCGTCCTTATTTTCGCGCTGATCACCCCTGCCATCGCTGGTCTCGGCCGCGGCGCCGGGAAGTGGTTGGGCATTACCGCCGGCCTGGCCTACGGCTCGACCGTGATCTCCGGTCTGATCGCGTGGGGTCTGTCCGCGGCGCTCTACCCCTGGATGCTCGGCGACCAGACGTTGGTCACGAATGTCGACGACGTGGACGCCGGTTCCCTGTCGCCGTTTTTCGAGGTGGAGATTCCCGCACCCTTCGAGGTGATGACCGCACTGGTCTTGGCTTTCTGTATCGGTCTTTCCATGACTGCCGTGAAGTCCGACACCATGTACAAAGTGGCCACCGAGCTCGAGAGCGCGATCATGAAAGTGGTCACCGCGTTCGTGATTCCGCTGCTGCCGATCTACATCTTCGGCATCTTCCTGAACTTGGGCATGAACGAGAATCTCGGCTCGACCATGGCGGCCTTCGGCAAGGTCCTGGTTCTGGCAGTCCTCATGACCATCGTCCTGCTGGTCTGCCAGTACCTGATCGCCGGCATCGTCGCGGGCATCAACCCGTTCACTGCGCTGCGCAATATGCTCCCGGCTTACTTCACGGCTCTGGGTACGTCGTCGTCTGCCGCGACGATCCCGGTCACCCTGCGTTCCACCCTGAACAACAAGGTGGACGAGAACGTGGCCGGTTTCGTCGTACCTTTGTGTGCGACGATCCACCTGTCCGGGTCCATGATGAAGATCGGTCTCTACGCGTTCGCCGTCATCTACATGGGCGGTCTCGACGTTTCTTGGGGTCTGTCGCTCGGATTCATTCTGCTGCTCGGCATAATGATGATCGCCGCGCCGGGTGTCCCGGGCGGTGCGATCATGGCGGCGACCGGCCTCCTCGCGTCCATGCTGGGCTTCACAGACGATATGGTCGCTTTGATGATCGCAGCCTACATCGTCATTGACTCTTTCGGTACTGCGGCCAACGTGACGGGTGACGGCGCCATCGCGCTCGTGCTCAACCGCTTCGCAGCCGGCAAGATCGAGGGCACGTCGCAGGAGCAGTCGCTTATCGACGACCGCCCCGCCACCGCCGAAGGCAGCACCCGCGTGTAGCTCCCCGGCCGATCCGTCCGAGAACCGATGTTTCACGTGAAACATCGGTTTTTTCGTGCGCGGTGATATTTTCCAGAACGGTTACGATGGGGCTATGGGATCGACTACGAGAGCTGTATTGGGAACAATCGGCAGCGCTGTTCTGCTCGGCGGCGCCGGAGCCGGGCTCGCGTACGCGCTGACTACCCCGCCGGTCGAAGATCATTACGCGGTAGAAGTGGCGCAGCAGGCCCCGAAGGTGGTCATCGACGATCCCGATGACGTCCTGACGCCTGAAGACGAAGAGCGCATGATGCGCGACGTCGAACGCCTCGACCACCCGGACGTGGTGAAGGAACTCCACTACATGGTCTTCGCGAAAAACCACGAGAACGTCTTCGACTCCGTCGAGGAGTACATGCGCGACAACCACCCCGATTTGATCGGTAATGCGGAGAACGCCGACAACCGCTTCGCTGACGGTCTAGCTATCATTGGAGTCGGTCTCGACCCACGCCAGGCGTTCGCTTATTACGGTGACGATGTCGTCCGTGAGCTCCAAGTGGACCACGGCCAGCGCGACGAGCAGGTCCTCGACGCGATGAAGCCCGGTGTGCGCGACGGCAATATTCCGGCGGGGTTATTCAATGCTGCTAAAACCGCCTTCGACAGGCAGGCCGCGCAGGACTACGGCTACAACAACGCCAAGAATGACCGTGAGGGCGGTGTGATTGGCGCTGGCGCCGCCGGGTTAGGACTCGGTGCTGCGGGTGCCGCCACGGGTTTCGCCATTTCCAACAGCCGCCGTAAGAAGATCGAACAGGCCCGTGAGGACTACCGGGCGATCACCACGGAATACACGGCACTCGCTGGGCGCCTCGACGAGATCGATATCCGCGCGAACTCCGTGTCCTCCTCCTTTGCCGACGCGGAGCTGCGCAAGCAGTGGCAGGAAGTCCGGGAAACTTTCTTCGGCTACCACG
Source organism: Corynebacterium sp. P3-F1 (assembly GCF_030503635.1). NCBI lineage: Bacteria > Bacillati > Actinomycetota > Actinomycetes > Mycobacteriales > Corynebacteriaceae > Corynebacterium > Corynebacterium sp. P3-F1. Next base: position 1,247,723 of record NZ_CP129965.1, on the reverse strand, counting down.
ATGCTGTCAGCGGCGCCGGCGGGATCGGCGATATCCGCATCGACGACGACAAGGAAGCCCTACGCAACCACAAGAAACTCCGTAGTGCGGCCACCTCTGTCGAGCACGTGTCCAACGCGGAGGACAACATCAACCGCCTCTTCGAGATCGAGCAGGGCGATGCGGGCGCGCGCCGCGCCGCTCTCACGGAGATCCGGAAGGATGTCATCGAAGCGAAGCACAAGATCAAGAACAGGGGCCTGAAGAAGGACCTCGAGCTGCTCGAGCAGCGCATCAATGCCCTCGACGCTAACCCGGACTCCCCTGCATTCGTCGATGACTTCGTCCGCGTGCTCGGCGATTACCGTGTGTTGCTTGAGGAAGTGAAGCGCCGCGAATTCTCCGATGTGAAGGAATACGAGCCCCTGCGCAAGCCCGCCATCTACGACAGCGGCTACAACTACTACGGCTACGTCCCCTTCGTTGTCATGAACGATTGGCACACGAGCAACGTGCAGACACACGAGCAGCAAACCTCGGGTGGCGGCACCTCCGCAGGTGTAGCATCTTCCGGTTTCAGTGCGGCGGGAAGTTCATCCTCGTTTTAAGCTGGTCGTGTGACGGACGTCTTCTACGCAACGTATTACGGTTCCACCAAGCAGTACGCCGACGCGCTCGCGGCGCGGCTCGGGGTCACCGCCCGGGAGATCAGCGACGAGCAAGCAGCGCTTATCGACGCCTCCTCTGCCGACCCCATCATCGTCCTCTCCCCCATTCACGGGCCGTCGCACCCCGGTGTGAAGTTCGTCAAGGAGCTTGAAAAGGCGGGCGCCGCGGAAAAGCGACGTGTTGCTTTGGCGACTGTCGGCATGACGCTCGACGATGTCGTTGCCGCGCAGGACCCGGCGGGCGAGCTCTTGGGCAACCTCGCGGGGAGCGTGGAGCGCTTCTACTTGCCTGGCCGGATGAACTACTCGGAGTTAAACAGTAAGCACCGGAACATCATGAAGGGGCTCATCGCGATGCTCAGGATGAAACCGGGGAAGTCTGAGAACGACCAGATGATGATCGACACCTACGACAAGGACGTCGACCGCGTGGATTTGGGGCGGCTCGAACCAATCGTGGAGTGGGCTGAAAGCTGACCGCCCGAATTCCACGGTGTTTCACGTGAAACATTGATTTCGTCGTCCGGCCATGAACTGGTTCAGGTGGCCTACTACACTGGCTAACCATGACTAGCGCTACTGGACCGGCGTTCCGCTACTCTGCGGGCCTTGCCAACGAGATCGAACAGAGATGGCAGAAGCACTGGATCGACAACGGGACGTTCGATGCCCCGAACCCTGTCGGTCCGCTAGCGCCGGAGACGGGATCCACCGAGCTTCCGGCTGACAAGCTCAACGTTCAGGACATGTTCCCCTACCCCTCGGGTGCTGGCCTGCACGTGGGGCACCCGCTCGGGTACATCGCCACCGACGTGTTCGCGCGCTACAACCGCATGTTGGGCAAGAACGTGCTTCACACGCTCGGTTACGACGCGTTCGGTCTGCCGGCTGAGCAGTACGCGATTCAGACTGGTACGCACCCGCGCACCACGACGATGGCGAATATTGAGAACATGACCCGCCAGCTCGACGCGCTGGGGCTGGGACATGACCGCCGCCGCTCCGTGGCCACGACGGACCCGGAGTTCTACCGCTGGACCCAGTGGATCTTCCTGCAGATTTACAACGCCTGGTTCGACGATGAGCAGCAGAAGGCGCGCCCGATCTCCGAGCTGATCAGTGAGCTCGAGGCCGGTACGCGCACCACCAAGGATGGCCGCACCTACGCCGAATTGGATACCGCGGAAAAGCAGCGCGCGATCGACGAGTTCCGTCTCGTCTACCTCTCCGACTCCATGGTCAATTGGTGCCCCGGCCTGGGAACCGTGCTGGCTAACGAGGAAGTCACCGCTGACGGGCGGTCGGAACGCGGGAACTACCCCGTCTTCCGTAAGCGTCTGCGTCAGTGGATGATGCGCATCACCGCGTACTCCGACCGGTTGCTGGACGATCTTGAGCTGCTCGACTGGCCCGAGAAGGTCAAGGCCATGCAGCGCAACTGGATCGGCCGCTCCCGTGGTGCTGAGGTCTCCTTCCAGTCGGCTGCTGGCCCCATCAACGTCTTCACCACTCGTCCGGACACCCTGTTCGGTGCCACATACATGGTTCTCGCGCCGGAGCATGAGCTGGTGGATGAGTTGGTGGCGGATGGGTACGAGGGGGGCGTCGATAAGCGGTGGACGTACGGCGAAGCGACGCCGAAGGATGCTGTGGACGCGTACAAGCGCGCGATCGCGGCGAAGTCCGACGTAGAGCGCCAGGAGAATAAGGAGAAGACGGGTGTCTTCCTGGGCGCCTACGCCACGAACCCCGTGAACGGCGAGCAGGTGCCGGTGTTCATTGCGGACTACGTGCTCACCGGCTACGGCACGGGCGCCATCATGGCGGTGCCGGCTCACGATGAGCGCGACTATGAGTTCGCCACCGTTTTCGGGCTGCCGATCATTCCTGTGCTCGACGGCGGGAACGTGGATGAAGCGGCGTTCACGGAAGACGGTCCGCACATCAACTCGGCAAACGAGTCCGGTTTGGACCTGAACGGGCTGGGCAAGAGCGACGCCATTGAGAAGGCTATTTCCTGGCTCGTCGCAGAAGGTGCCGGTGAGGAACGTATCCAGTACAAGCTCCGTGACTGGCTCTTTGCCCGCCAGCGCTACTGGGGTGAGCCTTTCCCGATCGTCTATGACTCAGACGGTATGGCGCACGCGCTGCCGGAATCGATGCTTCCTGTGGAGCTTCCGGATGTGGAGGACTACAACCCGGTCTCCTTCGATCCGGACGACGCCGACTCCGAGCCCTCTCCCCCACTGGCGAAGGCGACTGATTGGGTGAACGTCACGCTGGACCTCGGCGACGGCGAGAAGCAGTACACTCGCGACACCAACGTCATGCCGCAGTGGGCCGGCTCCTCGTGGTACCAGCTGCGCTACATCGATCCGACGAACTCGGACGTTTTCTGCGACATTGAGAACGAGCGTTACTGGACCGGCCCCCAGCCGGAAAAGCACGGCGAGAACGACCCGGGTGGAGTGGACCTCTACGTCGGCGGCGTGGAGCACGCGGTCCTGCACCTCCTGTACGCGCGCTTCTGGCACAAGGTTCTCTTTGACTTGGGGTACGTGACGTCGAAGGAGCCGTACCGCCGCCTGTACAACCAGGGCTATATCCAGGCCTACGCCTACACGGATTCCCGCGGTGTTTACGTGCCGGCGGCGGAGGTCGAGGAGAAGGACGGGAAGTTCTTCTACAACGGCGAGGAAGTCAACCAAGAGTACGGCAAAATGGGTAAGTCCCTCAAGAACGCCGTCGCTCCGGATGATATTGCCCGGGATTTCGGCGCCGACACGTTGCGCGTGTACGAGATGTCGATGGGGCCGCTCGATACTTCCCGCCCGTGGGCGACGAAGGACGTCGTGGGTGCGCACCGCTTCCTCCAGCGCCTGTGGCGCTTGATCGTGGACGAGGAGACCGGAGAACTCACCGTCAGCGATGCCGCGATGAGTGACGATGACGCCAAGCAGCTCCACCGCACGATCGCCGGAGTGCGCGACGATTACGAGCATCTGCGCGACAACACGGTCGTGGCCAAGCTCATCGAGTACGTGAACTACCTGACCAAGGCGCGCGAGAGCAAGGAAAACGGCAATGTTTCACGTGAAACGGTGGAACCGCTCGTTCAGATGGTCTCCCCCGTCGCGCCGCACATCGCCGAGGAGCTGTGGGCGCGTCTCGGCCACGAAGGCACGATCACCTTCGAGTCTTTCCCCACTTTCGACGAGAGCTTGCTCGTCGATGACACCGTTGAGATCCCCGTCCAGATCAACGGGAAGGTGCGCGCGCGAGTTGACGTGCCGTCCGAGGCTACAAAGGAAGACATCGAGGGCATCGCGCTTGCCGACGCACGAGTGGTCGAGCTTATCGACGGCAAGAACGTGGTGAAGACCATCGTGGTGCCCGGCCGCATGGTGAACCTGGTGGTGAAGTAACTAGGTGCAAGCAGAGCAGCGGGTAACAAGGGGCGCCGCCCTCGGCGCTCTATTCGCCTACTCAGGCGTAGTGACTTCGCTGACGATGCTGAAGCAATTCTTCCGCATCGGGTACCTGTGGGATCCAGAGAATAAACCATTCCTCGGACACTCATTCATTCCCTTTCACGAGGTCTTCATCGCATCAACGTGGTTTGGTCCGCTCTTTGGCTACGGCGGCAACCTAGCTTTCTTCATTCCGATCGGCCTGCTTCTGTTCATCCTCACCGAACGGGTGAAATGGGCGACGGTGTTTGGCGGACTCTTTAGCATGGCCATTGAGGCGACGCAGTATTTCGCGCAACTGGGGTACACGGATATCGATGATTTCTTGATGAACACGCTGGGCGCGTTCGTCGGTGCCACAATCGCCCGCTGGTGCGGGCCGCGGCTCTACCGGCTCTGGGTCGGACTCACCTTCGCCGCCGTCGCAGTGTTCATCGGTTTTGTTCTCGCTGGAGATAGCCTTGGGGGCCCAGACAAGGTGAAGCAGCTCTAGACTGTGAGCTATGAGTGGTCCGAAGAACAACCTCACGGGCGGGGATGAGGAACGTGGGTGGTGGACGCGCACCGTCTTCCCCACGGGCGAGGAACCGGACCCCCGCTTCACCCTGGCCAATGAACGAACATTTCTCGCGTGGACACGCACCGCGCTCGCATTTCTGGCCGGCGGAATCGCGCTGGAGGCCTTCGGCCTGCCGGGTTTCGACGGAGACTGGCGCCGCACCGCATCCATCACTTTGATCCTCGTGGGCATGGCCATTTCGCTCGGTTCGGCAGTCAGGTGGGTGCGCATCGAGCGATCTCTCCGAAACGACCGCCCCCTCCCCGCGCCGGGCATCGTGCCTGTTCTCGGGGTAGGCATCACCGTGGCCAGCATCATTGTCCTGACGGCGTTGTACTAAGGAACCGTCATAGTGGCCCGAACACCGATTCCTGTTGCCGATTCCGGCTTACAACCGGAGCGAACTGCGCTGTCGTGGACGAGAACGGCCGCAGCCATGATGGTGTGCTCGTTGACGCTGCTGCGCTGGTCCGACAACTATTCCAGTTTGGTGTTCGGTGCGATCATTCTGCTGGCGGTTCTGGCGCTGTCAATCATCGTCCGAAACCGGGCCGAATACCGGGCGGAAGCGCACGGCGTGTACCACGAGCACGTGGAGCCCAACGCCATCGGAGTTCTGGCGATCACAGTGGGTATGGCCGTACTTGGAGGACTGGGGCTGTACTTAGTGGCTACGGGCTAAGGCGTGTCAGTCCAGATCCAGGAGCACAGCGAGCACTCCCCTGCCAGGCTCGGTGAGAACCGGCGCGGTCTCGGTGGATGAGGGCTCATAGATCCCCAACGCAATGAGAAGGTTCACTGTGAAGGAGGGATCCTTCGGTGGGGCGAGAAATGCGGGCGGAATGCCCAGACCGGCCGCGTTGGCTGCCCATGTGAGCACCTGTTCGCCGTCTTCGTCTTGGTGCACCTCGCAGAAGCGGTAGAACTCCTCCTCGAACATGTATAGGACGGCTTCGGCGCTGGTGACTAGATCGAGAGCATCCTCGTTGACGCAGAGCATCCCGTCGCGGGATTCCAAAAGGTCCGCGAATTGCAGAAAGGTGCGCAATGCGCCCAGGGCCGGCACCGCTTCCTCGCGGTGGTTGCCTGGGGAGATGTTGAGCGACAAGGCGTCGGCAAGCGAGCGCACATCTGGAGACCGTAGGGTGCCTCCCGACGTTAAGCGGATGGGTTCGGAGCAGTGGTAAATGAATGCCCGGATATTGGCCACAACGCGGGTGAACGGGTAGAGGTTGTCCTCCATGACATCCGGTGCGCGGTCCGAAAAGAACTCGGAGATCGCCGCGATCAATGTCGGATTGCGCTCAGGATTGGGGTCGAGCGCGAGAATTTGCTGCAAATCGGGGCGTGTCTCCATGAAGGAGTCGAATTCGTCGGTGAGTTCAGGAGCGCGCGGATCGTCGGAGAAATCCTCTGCGTCTTCCGTGAAAAGTTGCTCGGCAGTGAACGCGATGCGTTCGGCCACGGTGGTGTGGTCGGCTTGGGATAAACGCTGGATGAGGCGCTCGGGGCTCATCACCGGCATGAAGCTCAGCAGGAGCGGTGAGACTTTCATGTCGGGGTCCAGTCCCGCAGCCAAACGGCGCGCTTCCGTGTGAAACGCCGTCATGAGCTCAGGGCCGGCGCAGGGTTCGATGACATCGGGCCCTTGGGCGTCGATAAGCAGGGGCGACGGTGTGTCGATGTCCGTGACCCCGAGGATGTCCAGTTTGATGTTCCAGTTCGCCGACGGGTCGTAGACGTACGTCATTGAATCGATGTCGCCGAGGGTGAAGGCGGTCTCGTCGCGCTCACCGCCACTGGGGTTGGAAGAGAAGAGAATCGGCTCACCGTCAGCGGTGCCCATGTAGAGGTGCCCGGCTGCTCCGGAGAATCCGAAAGCAGCGTCAATGACGGGCGCGAATTCATCGAGACGGACATCGTCCTCGACATTGACCAGCCGCGAGATTTCGGGGCGTGATCCCTCCAGAGTCATGAGCAGCGTGAGGATCATGGTTGCTACCATACGGCGCTCCGCCCTCGCTTGCGGCGTGAAAAGTGCTGAGGGTGTCCACTCCAGTGGACGCTGCCTTAGTGGGCACCGCCGCCAAGCAAGATAGCTACAGCCTCGTCGTCGCCGGCATTGATGACGTGCAGCGTAGTGGTTCCTTCCTTGACAAAGCCCATCGTCTCAGGTTCCAAGGCGATGTCCTCGAGGAAGAGGTTCCCGGTGATGTTGAGCAGCGCATGGGAGTAGCCCTGGTCGATCACGAACACGAATTCCTCGTGGGGGCGGATGCGCAACTCCGCGCCCAGAATCTCCGCACCGAAGTCGATGGGACTGGATTTGCCGAAGATAGAGCCCGCGAAGACCCGGGCTTCCCCGGCTTCGACGCCATTGAAGCTAGTCAATCTGAAGGCGTCGGGTTCCTGCTGCTCAAAACCTTGAGGGTCCCAATTATGGGAGGAATCCACACAAAGGAGCACGCTGCGACGTTCCGTATTCTCCGCTCCGGGGTGGAGAACTCCTGGGTTCTTGTCACCGGAGAACTCCCACGTGATGGTCAGTGCATCATTATGGGGAACGGTGCCGACGGAATGCCATGCGCCAGGGCCGGTGTGGCTGGGGATCGGCAGCTGGCGCACATCCACGTCTGCCGCGCCAGGACGGCGCTCGTGCGGGGTGGTCATGACGCTCAGGCTACATGAGCTAGCGCAGCAGGGGGCGGGCGCGAAGGCTCAATTCTGCCGAGGCGAGGGCTCCGAGCACGGCGGTGATGAGAAGGGTTCCGGTGAAGAAGCCCGCATCCACGGGAAGCGCTCCAAGAGCGGAGCCGCTCGCGATCCCGACCTGGAAAGTGACCACGTAAATGGATGAGGCGCGGTTCTGGTTCGCACCCCCGGCGAAAAGAAAGATCGTTGTCGCAACAGTGGGGAGCCCTCCCCCGGCGAGACCGAGAAAGCCCACGACGAGGACGGCGAGAGCGACACCGAGAAGGTGCGAGCTCCCACTCAGGGCGAGAGCGAGTGCTCCGGTCAGGCCGGCCACGACGATCAACCCAGTGCCAATCACGTTCATGCGGATCATGCGGCGGTCAGCTCGCCGACCCGCGGAAATGACACCGACGATGCCGAAGAGGCCGTAGGCGGCCAGCCCGATTGCTACGAATTCCATGCCGGCCGTGCGCTGCACGAATAGGCCCAGATAGGTGTACGTGCAGAACAGGGCGGTGATGACCAACGCCAGGTAGACCACCAAGGCCGGCAGCGCCGAACGTTGCTGTTGTCCCTCCGGTTGCTCCTTCGGCGGAATGGCCGGCATTGACGGCAGGAAAAAGAACAGCAGCGTGAAGGCCAGAGCCACCATGATGCCCAGCACCCATGTTGCACTGCGCCATCCCAGGGCGCCGCCGATCAAGGTGGTCAGCGGGGAACCCGCCACCAACGCCATGGTCGACCCCAACGAGACGACCGCGACCGCCTTGCCTGTCGCACCTGCTGGTGCCAAGCGAGCCGCCATCGGATTGACCAAGGACCAGAAGAGACCGTGGGTCAACGCCGCACAAATTCGTCCGAGCGCAAGCACCCAGTAGCTGCTGGCAGAGGCTTGTAGAGCGATACCACCGAGGAGGAAAATCAGGGTGGCCATGAAGACCGGCTTGCGGTCGAGACTGCGGGTCACCTCCATCAATGGAATGGTGACCACGGCGACGATGGTCGCGTAGACCGTCATGAGCAGGCCGACCTGGCCCTCGCTCACCCCGAGATCTTGGGACATGGGGGTGATCAAACCGACGGCGAACATCTCGAACGTCACGTACACGAACGCGGCGAAGCCCATCGCCGAGAGCGGGAGGTACGGGAAAGATGTGTTGCGGGTAGTAGTCACCCGCACAGGGTAAATGTCTCACGGCCACCATGCGAGCTAGCCGACGATACGCGGTTCCGACTGCGGGAACACCAACAAGTGTGTAGCGGGTGAAAACAGCTTGAAACCCACATGAGGCACCGGATGAGAGTGGTAGAACATTAAATGAATCTCAGCAGTACGGAGATGCGATGCCCTACCAACCCGGCCCGTGGACTTCGACGCACACGGGCAAGACGTACCCGACAATCACGCAGTACGACCAGAAACACCTCGCGCTCATGGTGTTCTTCATCATGCTGTGCGGGATTCTCGTCGTTGCGGTGAAGAAACTGCCTGGGTCCGTTGTCAAGGCATCGCGCAAGGTGGCTGGGGCGATCATGGGGATCATCACTACCGCCTACTACTTGTGGGTACTGAACCCGAAGCGTTTGGTGTGGGACGAGACAGCTCCGTTCCACATCACGGACGCTCTGCGTGTGGTCACTCCGCTGGCGCTGGGCACCGGTAACCCCACGGCCACTGCGATCAGCTACTACTGGGGTCTCTTCCTCAACCCAATGGCGCTGTTCTTCCCGGATATGGCGTTCGTGCAGGACAACAAAGTGCTGCAGGAGGTCGCGTACTGGTACTTCCACATGGCGGCCAGCGTCGTTCCGGTGGTTCTGACATTTGGGCTGGGTTACCGCCCGAGCTGGAAAGACTGGCGGATGATCACGGGGGTGACAGTCGCATGGGCGGCTTTCGCGGCTACGATGAACCGGTTCACCGGCGGCAACTACATGTTCCTTGCGGACCACCCGCGCGGCTGGTCGCCGCTGCAGCTATTCGGCCGGTGGCCGTGGTACTTGGCCATCGTTGGCCCCGGAGTCATTGGAGTATTCGCGCTGCTCACCGCTGTGTGGAAGCTGCCGGCAGACCGGTGAACCGGTTCAGTTTCGCTGTCGCTGCGGGCACGGCGCGAGCGATAGCGCTGGCGTGAGTGGGACCGTCCCCGTACTCCGTTCGAGCGGCGAGTGCGCTTGCTACGCCGTGAATGACAACGGGCTGAGTATCACTCAGGAAAGCATCGTTGCCCCAGCGTGCAGCCGTCTGGGCAAGGTGGGCGCCGACGACACCAGCGAGGACGTCGCCTGAGCCGGGGGTCGCCGCCCACGAGGTCCCCGCATCCACGATGGAGTCCGTGCCGTCGTGGCGCGCGTTGCACATGATGGTGCTGCGACCCTTGCGGAGCACGATGCAATTCAAGGCCTCAGCGAGAGCACGGGTCTCCGCGAGCCGGTTTCCGGAGGCCTCGATGCCCTCAGCATCGCGGAACCGGGCGAACTCGCCGTCGTGCGGGGTGAGCACGGTCTGGCCGGCACGGTTACGAAGCAGCTTGCGCAATTCGGGGTCGAGGGAGAGGAGGGTGAGCCCGTCGGCGTCGATAAGCAACGGCTCCTCGCGGCCGAGCAAGTACGCGAGCTCGCTGTCCGCGGTGCTGCCCGTGCCCACGCCCGGACCGAAGACCCACGCTTGCACGCGCCCGGCATCTTCGAGCTTTCGCGTGACGACGACCTCCGGCCACGCCCGCACCACCTCCATCGCCTGCGGCCCGGCGTAGCGGACCATTGATGGTGTGGCGTTGACAGCGCCCGCGACGCAGAGGATTGCCGCGCCGGGATAGGTGTCGCTGCCAGCGCGGATGCCCACGACACCGCCGCTGTATTTGTCGTCGTGGAAACGCGGCTCCAGGTTCGGGACGTTCGTGCACCGCAGCTCCGTGAGGGTCTCCGGCCATTCGTGAGTCCCGCTCACTGCGCGGGACAGAGCCGCGGCGGCATTGATGGGGTCGAGGTTTCCGCTGATGGATCGCCCGTCGGCGAGATGTGGGTCGGCGAGCAGCTGAATGCCGCACTCAGGAGCGAGACCGTGCGCGAGGCGCCACCCGCCGAAGGTCACGGTGGCGTCGGCGGTGACGTGGATCGCGCCCACCTCACCAGTGTCCGCGTCGATGCCGGAGGGGACGTCGACAGCGAGTACGTGCGCGTACCAGTCGGCCAACCCCTGGATGACGCGGCCAGTCTCCTCGTCGAGACCGCCTGCGCCGCCGAGGCCGGTGAGCCCGTCGATAGCGAAGCGGTAGTCGCGCAGGTCCCGCGGAGTCTCCTTGAGCACGGTGCCGCCGGCGTTGCGGAAGGCCTCCAGCGCCGGTTCGTGCGCACTCCCCCATGCCAGCCACGCGTCGACGGTGTGGCCGGCCAACGCGAGCTCTGTACCGGCGTAGAGCGCGTCGCCGCCGTTACCGCCCTTGCCCACAATCAGGAGCGTCTTCGGCTTCTCCCGCATGAAGGCGAGAGGATCGGGCCACGTGAGCATTGTCTCCGCGGCCTCGAACACGGCGTGGGCCGCGGACTTCATCAACTCATCCGGCTCGGCCTGAGTCTCCAGCAGGGGCTTCTCGGCTGCCCGGATCTGTTCGGCTGTGTACGCGTAAACCATGCCTCCCACGGTAGCGATGCCGGCGCTACATGAGGAAGGGCTACTAGATGATGCGTTTCTCCCTGGCGGCGGCGATGGCGGCGGTGCGGTTGTCCACCCCGAGCTTGCTGTAGATGTGCACCAAGTGGGTCTTCACCGTGGCGGCCGAAATGAACAGTCGGTCGGCGATGTCGCGGTTGGAGGCACCGGTGGCTAGGGCCTCCAGGATCTCCATCTCGCGGGCGCTCAATGCAATATCGGGGCGGGTGAGACGCTCGGCAAGCACGTTCGCCACCTGGGGTGACAGAGTCCTCTCCCCTTTCGCGGCGGCGAGCACTGCGGCGCGCAGGTCTTCCTCCGGGGCGTCCTTGAGAACGTAGCCGAGCGCCCCGGCTTCCATCGCCCCGACGACGTCTGCCTGGGTGTCGTAGGTAGTCAGAATCAAGACGGGCGGACCACCCGCGGCCTGGAGTTTCTGTGCCACCTCGATGCCGGTCATGGTGGGCATCTGGATATCAGTCACCACCACATCCACCCCCTCAGGCAGATCATTGACAGCCGTGCCGTCGGAGCCCTGGGCCACGACCTCGATCTGCCCGTCGTTCTCCAGCACGGCGCGGAGGCCGGCGCGGACGACCGGGTGATCGTCGATAAGCATGATGCGGACCATTAGTCCTCCAAGGGGATTCGTGCCGCGAGCACGGTGCCGCGCGGCGAGCTTTCCAGTTCGAGCGTGCCCCCGACTTCGGCGACGCGGGCGCGCAGGCCTGTCAGGCCGTGGCCGGCGGGGCGCTTGACTCCCGTGCCGTCGTCGAACACATCCACTGTGGCGACATTACCCAGTTTCTCCACGGTGACGACCGCCTTGTTCGCGTGCGAATGGCGCACGATATTGCTCACGCCCTCGCGCACGATGCGCTCCACCACGCCCGCGGCCTCCCCGGTGATCAGGTCCGCGCCGGGAGCGACGAGGGTGAGGTCCAGCGGCGAATCGATGGCCTTCTGCCGGCTGCGTGCCGACGCCGCGACCGCCTCCAACCTCTCGCTCAACGGGGCCGCCTCCGGCGAGTTCGCGGTGATGAAACGCCGGGCCTCCGCCAAGTTGTCGCTGGCAGTCTCCACAATGGTGCCCAGGATCTCGCGTGCCTTGTCCACCCGCGCCGGGTCGCCGGATTCGAGGTGGCCGGAAGCCACGCGGCCGAATAAGACGATGCTGCTCAACCCCTGCGCCGTGGTGTCGTGGACCTCGCGCGCCAGCCGGGTGCGTTCCTGCAGGGCACCGGCTTGGTACTGGCTCTCCGCCAGCTCCAGCTGGGTGGCCTCGAGCCGGGCCGCGGTGAGCTTGTAGTGCTCAGCCTCCGCACGAAGTGCCTGGTACGCGTAGCTGGCCACCACAGCGACGAGTGTGCCGATGGTCGGACCAATGATCCCGCCGATCCCCGTCGCAGGGGCCATCACCGCGATTGTGAACGCTCCCGCCGCCAGCGCTGTGGCGAGCCCCACCGGGGCAGGGAACAGGTAACACGCGAGCATGACCAGCGGGAACTCTAGCCACGCGAAGTCCGGCGACGCCCACACGAGCGCGACCCAGAGCACCGCGACGGCGGCCAGCCACCCCCATTCGGCCCCGCGCGGCAGATTCTTACCGCGGTGGTGCAGCACAGTGCCGGCGAGGTAGAGGGCGGCGAAAACGAAGGCTAGACACGCGGTCAGCGCGGGGACGCGGGAGTCTGCGACGCCGATCAGGCCGACGACGAGCAGCAGTGCGACAAGCACATGCAGGCTCACGCGCAGAAAGGCGAGGATACGGCTGGTTGTTCTCACGGTTATTCACCGTATAACGCGGGGTGAACCATGCAGCGGCCCACCGCCAATCAACCGATCGGTTGACCAGTAAATCACCCACTCACCCGATGCGCTCTGACCTGCACAGACGCGAGAATTGAGTCATGTTTGTTGCTCTGAGAGATTTGCTGAATGCCAAAGGGCGCTTCGGCCTCATCGCAGGCGTGGTGGCGCTCGTGACTTTCCTCGTGGTCATGCTCACGGGTCTCACCGCCGGTCTGGGCAAGCAGAACACCTCTGCCCTCGAAGCCCTCGATCCGGCTGCCGTGACGTTCGACGACCCCGACAACCCGTCCTACACCACCTCGCGCATCGCGGAGGCGGATGAGGGAACCACCCCGCTGGGCACCGGCCAGACGCTGATGACCCGCGCTGACGGTTCCGAGGACTCCGTGGCTATTCTCGGCTTGCCCTCCGGCACGACGCTTCCCGACAGCCAGGTCCTCGAGGACCACGCAATCGCATCTAAGGCGCTCAAGCTTATCGACGGCGAGTCCATCACCGTCGGCGGCGCCCCCGTCACGGTCGGCACCCAGGCGGAGGACCTCTACTTCGCCCACTCCCCCGTGCTGTGGGTGCCGACGGAAACGTGGCAGGCCGCCATGCACACCGATGCCGTGGGCACGGTGGAGCTGTCCGACGACAAGGAGACCGCGCCGGAAGGCTCCGTCGCATTGAAGGACTCCTTCGACGCTCTGCCCGCCTACTCCTCCGAGCAGGGCTCCCTGAAGATGATCCAGGGCTTCCTGTACCTCATCTCCGCCCTGGTCACCGTTGCGTTCTTGAGTGTGTGGACCGCGCAGCGCACCCGCGACCTGTCCATCCTCAAGGCCATCGGTGCATCCAACAGCTACCTGCTCAAGGACAGCATCGGCCAGGCAGCCCTCATCCTCGCTCTAGGCGCTGTGATCGGCACCGCCGCGGCTGCGGGTCTTGGTGCTCTCGCCGCGAATGTCGCGCCGTTCGTCCTCTCCCCGGCCAGCGTGATCCTGCCTGCCCTGGCCATTTGGATCCTCGGCATGGGCGGCGCGGCCCTTGCCACCCGTTCTATCTCCCGCGTCGACCCGCAACTCGCACTTGGAGGTGCAGCTTAAATGACTACTGTTACTGACACCCGCCGCACGTCCCAGTCCACCAGCGGGCGCGCTCCCGCGCTGTCCATGAAGAATGTCACCGTCACGTTCTCGGACGGCGACGGACGCATCACCGCCCTGGACAACGCCAGCCTCACCGCTGAGCCACGCACCGTCACCTTCGTTGTCGGCGCGTCCGGCTCCGGCAAGTCCACGCTGCTCTCCGCTGCTGCTGGCTTACTCACTCCTGACTCCGGCACGGTGGAGATAGCCGGTGAGCCGATCAGCGACGATGTCCGCCTCAACCACGTCGGCATGGTCTTCCAGCAGCCCAACCTCATCGCATCTCTCACGGTGCGCGACCAGCTGCTGGTCACCGAGCACATCCGTGGCACCCGCGGCAGGGAGCTCGGCGCCAAGAAGTCCCACGCGGACGACTTGCTCGAGCTCGTGGGCCTCGAAGGCCTCGGCGACCGCCGCATGCAGCAGCTTTCCGGCGGCCAGCGTCAACGCGTCGGCATCGCCCGCGCCCTGATGGGCGTGCCGAGCCTCGTGCTTGCCGACGAGCCCACCGCCGCCCTCGACACCAACCGCTCCCAAGAGATCATCACGCTCCTGCGCAATGTGACCGAGGAGATCGGCCCGGCCTGCCTGATCGTCACCCACGAGACCGAGCTGATCGAAGACGGCGACCGCGTCATCCAGGTCAGCGACGGCCACGTCACGGAGGGCTAGGAGCGCACCAGCCCCTCCGGCTTTGACACGGCGTTTGCCAAATACCTATTCCTTCCAAATACCTATTCCAGGACACCTATTCACAAGGTCACGGTTCGTGGCTCACCTCTAGTCACGTGTTGAATAGGCATCCAGGAATAGGTATTTGGCTTTTGGGGCCGGTGGCCGGCGGGCGCGGCGCGGGGCTACAGCGGGGGTTACTGGCAGCCCGGGCACCAGTACAGCTTGCGGCCCTCGAGGACCTTCGTCTCAATCGGGGAGCCGCAGACGTAGCATGGGTCGGCAGCTCGGCGGTAGACGTACACTTCGCCGCCGTGGTCGTCCTTGCGGGGTTCACGGCCCATTGCTTCGGGCGTGTGTTCGGGGCGGACAGTGTCGATTCGCCCGTGGTCTACGCCGTACGCCATCAGCTTGGCCAAGTCAGTCCAGATCGCGTCGAATTGAGTGCGGTCCAGCTGGTTTCCGGGCAGCGCAGGGTCGATCCCCTGCCGGAACAGAACTTCGGCGCGGTAGATATTGCCCACGCCGGCAAACAGCTTCTGGTCCATCAGCAGGGAACCGATCGTGCGCTTCGAACGGTGCACGCGCTCCCACAGCGCCTCAGGAGGGGCGAGCTCGACGATCGGATCAAACCCGGACTTATCGACGATCCCAGCCGCCTCCCCCGGTGACATCAATTCGCATTTCTGCGGGCCACGCAGGTTCGCCGCGGTCTCCCCGTTAGAGATGTGGAGCCGCATTTGGCCCCACTCTTCCTCGGCCGGTTCAAAGCGAAGGGAACCGATCAATCCGAGGTGAATATAGACGGTGTGCTCGGGTTCTGAATCTTCACCACCGAAGTGAATGAACAGATGCTTGCCGTGGGCCGAGGCGCGGAGGAGACGTGTGCCGTCGATAAGCGATGCTTCGCGGGAAAATCTCCCCTGCGGGCTGGTCACCTCCACGGGGCCTGAGCGGAAATCCGCGTTGAGCGTGCGTGCGAGACGGTGGAGCACGTGACCTTCGGGCATTTATCCAGGTTACAGGGCTTGTTCTACTTGGGCTCGACCGGGGATTCGGAGACCACGACACCGTCTGAATCTGCGTACACGTACTCGCCCGGCACGAAATCGACGCCGCCGAGACGCAACACGACGTTCTCCTTGCCAATGCCGTCCTTGGCGGACTTGCGCGGGTTGGAGCCCAAAGCCTTGCAGCCGAAGTTCATCTTGGCCACCTCGGCGGAGTCGCGGATCGGGCCGTTGATGATCACGCCTGCCCAGCCGTTCTCGACGCCGGCTTCTGCGATCATGTCGCCCATCAGGGCCGTGTGCATGCTGGCGTGGCCGTCGACGACGAGAACCTTGCCCTCGCCCGGGGAGTTCAGCGTCTTCTTCACCAGGCCGTTGTCCTGGAAGCAGGAAATGGTGTGGATCTCACCGCAGAACTCCGTCTTGCCGCCGAAATTGCGGAACTGGATGTCGCAGCTGCGCACCTCCGTGTCGTGAATATCGGCGATATCGGCGGTGGCGATGAACTGGATGTCGGTCATGTCGTGCTCCTTGTTGTTCGGGATCGTTGCTGCTTATCGAGTCTACGCAGTTGCGTTAGCGCTGGTGGGGGTTCTACGAGGACACGAAAAACCCGCACTGCACAAGCGGCAGTGCGGGTTCAGTCAGTTCAAGCTAATTGCGCTTAGAACTGGCCCTCCTCGGTGGAGCCCTTCAGGGCGGTGGTGGAGGAGTTCGGGTCGACGGTGGTGGCGACGCGGTCGAAGTAGCCTGCACCGACCTCGCGCTGGTGCTTCACAGCGGTGAAGCCGCGCTCGGAAGCAGCCTGGAACTCGCGGTTCTGCAGGTCGACGAACGCCGGCATGCCCTCGCGAGCGTAGCCGTGTGCCAGGTCGAACATGGAGTAGTTGAGGGCGTGGAAGCCAGCCAGGGTGATGAACTGGAAGACGAAGCCCATCTTGCCCAGCTCCTTCTGGAACTTGGCGATCTCTTCCTCGTCCAGGTGGGAGGACCAGTTGAAGGACGGGGAGCAGTTGTAAGCCAGGAGCTGGTCCGGGAACTCCTCGTGGACGCCGTCGGCGAACTTCTTAGCCAGCTCGAGGTCCGGAGTACCGGTCTCCATCCAGATCAGGTCGGCGTACGGAGCGTAGGACTTCGCACGGTCGATGCAGGGCTCAACGCCGTTCTTGACGTAGTAGTAGCCCTCAGCGGAGCGCTCACCGGTCAGGAACTTAGCGTCGCGCTCATCGACGTCGGAGGTCAGCAGGGTTGCAGCTTCAGCGTCGGTGCGGCCGATGACAACGGTCGGGACGTTGAGGACGTCGGCAGCCAGACGAGCGGAGGACAGGGTGCGGATGTGCTGCTGGGTCGGGATGAGGACCTTGCCGCCCAGGTGGCCGCACTTCTTCTCGGAAGCGAGCTGGTCCTCCCAGTGGGTACCAGCGGCACCAGCCTGGATCATTGCGCGCTGCAGCTCGTAGACGTTGAGGGCGCCACCGAAGCCAGCCTCACCGTCAGCCACGATCGGGACGAGCCAGTTGTCCACGGAGGTGTCGCCCTCGACGCGGGAGATCTGGTCTGCGCGGGTCAGAGCGTTGTTGATGCGGCGCACAACGTTCGGGACGGAGTTTGCCGGGTACAGGGACTGGTCCGGGTAGGTGTTGCCGGAGAGGTTCGCGTCACCGGCGACCTGCCAACCGGACAGGTAGACAGCCTGAAGGCCGCCGCGGACCTGCTGCACAGCCTGGTTACCGGTGAGGGCACCCAGTGCGTGGATGTAGGAGCCGTCGCCCTTGGTGATGCCGTCCCAGAGGATCTCAGCGCCGCGACGTGCGAGGGTCTGCTCCTCGACGACGGTGCCCTGCAGCTCAGCGACCTGCTCTGCGGTGTAATCGCGGGTGACGCCCTTCCAGCGGGGGTTCTCGTCCCAGTCCTTCTGGATTTCCTGAGCAGTACGAGCCTGTCCAGTGGTGGTCATAGTGCTTGTCCCCTTTCAGTGGGTGTGTGATAGAAGCCTCTCACTACAAATAGTGAAGTGAGCCACGCTCATGGCGTTCATGTTCAGTATCCCTGTGTGCCCCGTGAAACGTCAACAGCGGCCCCCGCTAAAGGTTGCGGAGGGGGTGAGTTGACTACCTGGTGTCCGTTTCCTGTGGCGGCAATGTCCCCCCGTACATGCCCCCTCCCTTCCGTAAAAGAGCCTTATACCTGCAACGTGAGCAGGAAGCAGCCGTGGCCGAAGATGTCGTGGAGCGGGCATTGCCGGGGCAGCAAAGGCACGATTTCGGGGGTGGCGACCCCGCTGTGGGCACGAAATTTAACCCTAGGTGACAGTAATCACTTAGTCTTTCCAGCAACGTCCACCTAACACCACAGGGTTGATGTGGTGTCGTGCGCGCAACGGCACCTTTAGACTGGTGTCATACATATCAATTGGCTGAAAGGATCTCATTCGATGACTACGCCGCAATTCGAGGACCGCACCGAGCGCGTGGAGGCCGCTGGCCTGCAGGTTGCACGCCCGCTGTACGACTTTGTCACGGAGCAGCTTCTGCCGGAGATCAACATCGACGCCGAGAAGTTCTGGGCCGACGCAGCCCAGTACTTCGCTGAGCTGGCTCCGAAGAACAAGGCGCTGCTCGCTCGCCGCGACGAGCTGCAGGAGCAGCTGGACCAGTACTACCGCGACAACCCGGGCCAGCCGGATCCGGCGGAGCACGAGGAGTACCTGCGCTCCATCGGCTACCTGGTGGACCAGCCTCTCGACGGCGCGATCCGCACCCAGAACGTGGACGAGGAGTTCGCCAACGTCGCCGGCCCGCAGCTCGTTGTGCCTATTACTAATGCACGCTTTGCCATCAATGCCGCCAATGCGCGTTACGGCTCCCTGTACGACGCGCTCTACGGCACCGACGCGATCCCGACCGAGGGCGGCGCTGAGCCGGGGGAGGGCTACAACCCGGTCCGCGGCGACCGCGTGATCGAGTGGGCGCGCACCTTCCTCGACGAGGCTGTTCCGCTTGAGGGTGCTTCCCACGCTGACGTCGACTCCTACGAGATCGCGGAAGATGGCTCGCTGAAGATTACCGCCGACGGCAACGAGGTGGCTCTGAAGAACCCGGAGGCCTACCTCGGCTACCAGGGCGAGAAGAACGCCCCGACCGGCATAGTGCTGCGCAACAACAACCTGCACCTGATCATCCAGCTCGACCGCGAGCACCCGGTGGGCAAGACGGACCGCGCAGGCGTGGCCGACGTTGTGCTCGAGTCCGCTGTGTCCGCGATCATGGACTTCGAGGACTCCGCCGCGGCTGTGGACGGCACTGACAAGGCCGCCGCCTACGCCACTTGGTTCGGCCTGAACAAGGGCGACATCTCGGAGACCGTGTCCAAGGGCGACAAGTCTTTCGAGCGCACCCAGTCCGACGACCTCACGTTCACTTCCAAGGACGGCTCCGAGGAGACCCTCCACGGCCGCGCGATGATGCTGTGCCGCAACGTGGGCCACCTGATGACAAACCCGGCGATTCTCGTCGACGGCGAGGAAGTTCCGGAGGGCCTGCTCGACGGCCTGATCACCGTCGCTGCGGCGATCCCGGGTCTGCGCGAGGACAACCCGCACCGCAACTCCCGCACGGGTTCCATGTACATCGTGAAGCCGAAGCAGCACGGTCCGGAGGAAGTCGCGTTCACCAACGAGATTTTCGACCGCGTCGAGGAGATCCTTGGTCTGCCGAAGAACACCGTCAAGGTCGGCGTGATGGACGAGGAGCGCCGCACCTCCGCAAACCTGGATGCTTGCATCATGGAGGCGGCCGACCGCCTCGTGTTCATCAACACCGGCTTCCTCGACCGCACGGGCGACGAGATCCACACCTCCATGCAGGCGGGTCCGATGGTCCGCAAGGCCGATATGCAGACCGCTCCGTGGAAGCAGGCGTACGAGAACCACAACGTCGACGCAGGCCTCGCGCACGAACTGCCGGGACGCGCCCAGATTGGTAAGGGCATGTGGGCTGAGACCGAACACATGGCCGCAATGCTGGAGAAGAAGATCGGCCAGCCGCGCGAGGGCGCGAACACCGCATGGGTCCCCTCCCCGACCGGTGCGACGCTGCACGCCACCCACTACCACCAGGTGGACGTCCACGAGGTGCAGGACGAGCTGCGGGCGAACGGCCGCCGCGACTCTCTGAAGGACCTGCTCACCGTCCCGGTCAACACGGCGGGCGATAACTGGTCCGACGAGGAGAAGGCGGAGGAGCTGGACAACAACTGCCAGTCGATCCTGGGCTACGTGGTCCGCTGGGTCGAGCACGGCGTGGGCTGCTCCAAGGTTCCGGACATCCACGACGTGGACCTCATGGAGGACCGCGCTACCCTGCGCATCTCCTCCCAGATCCTGGCCAACTGGATCCTGCACGGTGTGGTCACTGAAGAGCAGGTTCTCGACTCCCTGGAGCGCATGGCGGTCAAGGTTGACGAGCAGAACGCCGGCGACCCGAACTACCGCCCGATGGCCGAAGACTACGACGCGTCCATTGGTTTCCAGGCCGCGAAGGACCTCATCCTCAAGGGCACCGAGTCCCCGTCCGGCTACACCGAGCCGATCCTGCACGCGAAGCGCCGCGAGTTTAAGGCGGCTAACGGTCTCGCATAGGAGGCGTCGATAAGCGAAAAAGCGCGCTGCGTCCCCCAGTGTTTGGGCGTGGTGCGCTTCACGCATGTCTGGAGGCGCGCGTATTCTCGCTAGAGGTCACGCGCATCTAACACGGGGAGAGTACGGAACATGGTGTACAACATCGGTTTTGACCGAGAGAAATACGTGCAGATGCAGTCGGAGCACATCTCGCAGCGCCGTCAGGAAATCGGTGGGAAGCTTTACCTCGAAATGGGCGGAAAGCTTTTCGACGACCACCATGCCTCCCGCGTCCTGCCCGGGTTCACGCCCGACAACAAGATCGCGATGCTCGAGCGCATCAAGGACGAGATCGAGATCGTCGTGTGCGTCGCGGCCGGCGACCTCGTCCGCCAGAAGGTCCGCGCGGATCTCGGCATCACGTACGAAGACGAGGTTCTTCGGCTTATCGACGTATTCCGTGAACGCGGATTCCTCGTCGACAACGTGGTGATCACGCAGTACGAGAACGGTGCCGACCAAGCGGACGCATTCCGGGCCAAACTCGAGCGCCTCGGTGTGACCGTGAGCCTGCACCGCGTCATTCCCGGATACCCGAACGACATTTCCCGGATCGTTTCCGAGGACGGTTTCGGGCGCAACGATTACGTGGCCACTTCCCGCGATGTGGTGGTCATGACCGCGCCGGGCCCCGGGT
The DNA here is from genome assembly GCF_030503635.1 of Corynebacterium sp. P3-F1. Classification (NCBI taxonomy): domain Bacteria; kingdom Bacillati; phylum Actinomycetota; class Actinomycetes; order Mycobacteriales; family Corynebacteriaceae; genus Corynebacterium; species Corynebacterium sp. P3-F1. The sequence continues at coordinate 1,226,762 of NZ_CP129965.1, read as the reverse complement.
CCGGAAAACTGGCTACCTGCCTGAGCCAGGTCTACCTGGACAATCAACGCGGAATCCCGGCCAGCTACGCCAAATTCGAGACCTTCCCGATCTGGAACCTTCCGCTGGAGCACCCGGTGAACCTCGCGTACGAGGCGGCCACCGTCGACCTCGACGACATCAACGTCATCGACCAGTACCACCTCGCCGCCTACGGCGAACAGGTTTCCTCCTACAACCGTGACATCGAAGTCTTCCCGCTGCTCAAAGCGCTGCTACGCGAGGTGACCGGCGCCGAGCCGTACCAGTCCCCCACCGACATGGGTGTGAACATGGCCGGTTACTGCATCTCCGACGACGAGGCGTGCCGGTATGCCGCCAGCCAGGAAATCATCCGCCGTTTCCTCACCGCTCAGGTCGATGCGCGACGAGGTGACGTCGACCCGTCTGTACCTGACCGTGCGGCCAACGTCATGCGCAAGGCCGGGCTCAAGGTCGCAGACCGCCCCGTGGTGGGCCCCGCGCTCGCCATGGCGGAACGCACTGGGAATCCGGGGGCCGCACTGGAACTGCCCGGCGGTGAGATCGTGACCGGCAAGACCTCGGACCTGCTCGGTCCCTCTGCGGCGGTGCTGCTCAACGCACTGAAGAAGCTCGCTGGCATCGACGACGAGGTGCACCTCCTCTCCCCTGATTCCATCGAGCCGATCCAGAACCTCAAGACCCGCTACCTGGGGTCGCGGAACCCGCGGCTGCACACCGACGAAGTGCTCATCGCGCTCTCCGCCTCCGCATCCGCCGACGAGAACGCCCGCCTGGCGCTGGAGCAGCTCCAATCGCTGCGCGGTTGCGACGCGCACATCACCACCATCTTGGGCTCGGTCGACGAGGGCATCTTCCGCTCCCTCGGTGTCCTGGCAACCACGGAGCCGCAGTACTGGCGCAAGGCCCTGTACCACCGGCGCTGACGGACGCGATTTCCACCCCTTGCGCTGACTTCCTAGACTTGGGGTCATGACCAGCAAGATCCTCCTCTACTACCAGTTCCGCCCGATCCCGGACCCCGAAGCAGTGCGTCTGTGGCAGCGCGACCTGTGCGAGGGGTTGGGGCTCAACGGCCGCATCATCATCTCCCCCGACGGCATTAACGGAACCGTCGGAGGCGACATGGACGCCTGCAAGGCGTACGTGCGCAAAACCAAGGAATACTTCCGCGGCATCGAGTTCAAATGGTCCGAAGGCGGCGCCGAGGATTTCCCCAAACTCAGCGTCAAAGTGCGCGACGAGATCGTCTCCTTCGGCACGCCCGAGGAATTGCGTGTCGACGAACGCGGCGTTGTCGGCGGCGGCACCCACCTCAGCCCGGAGCAGGTCAACGAACTAGCGGCATCCCGGGACGACGTGGTCTTTTTCGACGGGCGCAACGCGTACGAGGCGGAGATCGGTAAATTCAAGAACGCGGTCGTGCCCGACGTGAACACCACCCACGACTTCATCGCGGAGCTCGAATCCGGTAAATACGACTGGATGAAGGACAAGCCGGTTATATCCTACTGCACCGGCGGTATCCGCTGCGAGATCCTCTCTTCGCTCATGATCAACCGCGGATTCGAGGAGGTCTACCAGATCGACGGCGGCATCGTCCGCTACGGCGAGAAATTCGGCAACCAAGGCCTGTGGGAGGGCTCGCTGTACGTCTTCGACAAACGCATGCACACCGAATTCGGGCCCGAGGGTGACGAAGACTTCGTCCAGGTCGGCCACTGCGTGCACTGCGGTCAGCCGTCGAACCAACACTATAATTGCGCCAATGAACCCCACTGCCGGCAGCAGTACGTCAGCTGCCCCGCCTGCTGGGAAGAAAACCCGTACTGCCCCGCGTGTAGCCAAGTCAGGGAAGAGCAGCGAAAGACAGTGAACCCGCGCGACTAGCGAACCGCCGTGGCCCCGAACCGCCAAATGCAGCTACCAACTTGCGGCTAAAGGCCAAAATTCGGCTGTTAGCTGCAACTTAGTAGCTGCATTTAGGGTGGAGTCCCGTGGGGTGATCCGCGGCGGCGCGGATCTGAGCCACGTGGTCCTCTATCAGATGCTGCCCCGGGCCAGCATTCCAACGGTGACAATCAGCCACGCCATCGTGAATGGGACAAGCGGGATCCAGAACACGCCCATCCAGGGGACCCAGCGCTCATAACGGTTGAGCTTGCGCACCATGATGACGGCGCAGCCGAGAAGCGCAACCACCGGTGGAATTGGCGCGATGACCGCCCACGTGGTGCGCCAGCTGTTGCTGCACAACCATTGCGCTTCACCAGCCTCACACAGCGGACCGCCGCTGATCCGGGCGATCACTGCGACCAGCCCGGCGACCACGAGTGTGAGAATGACGGATGCGACAGCGTAGATGACTGCTTGGCGGGTGGAGGCGCGGTTGCGCTCGTTCAGTTCTACTGGGTCCGGTTGATCGGCGAGCTCGTCGAAAGAGCGCGGCTCCGGCGGCACCTTGTTGTAGTAGTCCGCTGCGCTGTGCAGGTCATTTTCTGGGTGCTCAGGAATCTCACGCCTCAGGCCCGGGCGGCCCCGCCGAGGATCCTTGGACGGCTGCGGCTCACTAGTGGACATAGCAGAAAGTGTATCTCTGGCACCCGGGTTTGAAGAAGGGTGCGGTAAAGGCTTAAGGGAAGATCACCACCGGGACCGGGGCGTGGGTGAGAAAATCCTCGGTGCGGGCGTTGGTGAGCACCTTTGCGCGCTCTGTCGGCTGGGAGTCGAGGAAGAGAATGTCGCCCTTCTTCCACTTCTGGGAATTCACCACGGACTTCCATCCGTCCCCGGCGCTCACGCAGGTGTCTACCTCGAAATTCTTCGGTTCCGGAATGCCGAGGGTCCTGGCGGTGTCGCTGACACAGTCGCGGGCGCGGTCAAGCAGGGCGAGGGAGGACTCATTCCATTCGTCGATAAGCGGCGCGTTCGCCTCGAACGCGGCCTCGTAGCTATACGTCTCATTCGGTGAGAAAGCCATGATTCGCAAGTCCACGCCCAGCAGCATGGCGGCAGTCGCCGCGACCCGTATGCCGCGTGCAGATGCCTCCTCGCGCTCGTCGAGGAAGGCGTAGTTGACGCGGGTGATGCCCTTCTTGGACAGCTTGACGGCGCGGGGAGCGAAGCCCACGGAAATGGGCGAATAATGCATCATGGCCTCGGCCGTTGACGTGGCCATAAAACGGCCTTTCTTCGCCTTCGGCTTGGAACCCAGGAGAATGAGGTCCGCGTGGAACTGCTGGGCTTCTGTAGAGATGAGTTCGTGGCGGGGTGCCCCGTCCCGGAAGACAGCCCAGCTGTCGTCCCAGGAATCGTGCGGGGCGTGCTCCTTCAGCGCGGCGCGGATCGCGGCGACGCGTTTGCCTTCCGTCTCCCTGAACCACTTTTTGTATTTCTTGCTCTTCTTGCCGCGCAATGAAGACCACGGGCGCGGCGCGGTGCTGATTACCCGGACGGAACAGGAGGTGGTGCGCGAAAGCCACGCCGCGAATTCGACGGCTTCTTCACCGGACTGATCCCATCCAACGAGGATGCGCAGAGGACGCTCCTCACCGATTTCGGGGAGGAGCTCTGGGGTGAGAGGGTAATGGTTCATGTAGCGTGCATGTTAATCAAAAACCAACGGAGCCTTAATTTTATATGGCTCCGCTTTGCGCAGACAATTCATCCCCCGGTAAATTACCGCGGCGCTCGCGACGACTACTCGATGCTCCCCGTGTTGTAGGTGCGCGCAAGCTCGGCCAGAGCCGGCGTTGCAACCTTGAGTTGTGCAAGCGAGTCTGCGTCGAGGGTGGACACCATGTCGGCGACGTACTGCGTGCGTTCGTCCGCCACCCGGTTGTACTCTTGGATGCCCTTGTCGGTGATTTCCACCTTCACGCCGCGACGGTCCGTTTGATCGCGGACGCGACGAACGAGGTCGCGCTGTTCGAGCTGGTGCAAGGTGTTGGAGGCGGTAGGCATGCGAATGCCTTCCTCCTGGGCGAGCTGGCTGATGCGCATCGGGCCAGTCTCGATCAGGCGCTCCATGATCGACAACTGCGGTCCGGAGATGTCCGAGTGCTCGGCGATACGGAAATATGCGACGTAAAGCTTCGTGAGAAAGGGGCGGATTTCTCGGGCGACCTCGTAAGCGTCCTCGGCGGGGTTGTGTGACATGGAATCCAGTGTAGGTCCTCGCCGGAGAAATTAAGAAGCCGACACTAATTTTCCTGAGGCAAAGGATCGGAGAATTCCCAGGATCGAACCCGAAGAGTACGCTGGTGACGATGTTTCAAATGATTCACACTGTTTCCCACGAATGGGAGAGGCGTGCGGTCCTGCGTGAATTTCGCGCAGGAAAGAAGCTGCGGGACGAGGTGTGCGACGCCGATTTTCTGCTTCGCGCCGCAGGTAAGCACCACGGGGTCGAGGCAGCGCGACCGTGCCCGATCTGTGGCGGAATCATGCGAAATATCCTCTGGGTCTACGGGGAGAACCTCGGCCGCCGCTCCGGTTCAGCGCGAAGCGAAGCCGAAATCGCGGAACTTATCGACGAAGTCGGCGCACTCACCGTCCATAAGGTGGAAGTCTGCGGCGACTGCCGCTGGAACCATCTATTGAGCACGTCTGAAGCCGTTCCAGTTCAGTCAATTGACGTTTGAGGAAGTACTCTGTCCTAGAGGAATCTAGTAGGCAGGAACACTTCATTGGCACGAGAAACTGACTCCGGCAGCACATCCGGCAAGAAGGCGTCCGCGTCGCGCCGGGACACGTCGAAAAGCCGGGACACGTCGACTAAGAACTCAACGTCGAAGAGCACGTCGAAGAGCTCAGCGTCGGCTAAGAATAAGCAATCGACGGGCAAGAGTACTACGAAGGACTCCATGAAAAGCTCCGTGAAGAGCTCTAAAGCGGGGTCTTCCTCTAAGTCTGGTGCTTCGTCTTCATCTTCGTCTTCGTCCTCGAGTACGAAGGTGACCAAGAAGAAGAGTCGCAAGGGCCAATGGTTGGCTGCCTTTGCCCTAGCGCTCGCCCTGCTACTGGCGGTGCCGCTTACCGTCTTCGGTGTGAAATACGTGCGGGCGGATTTGCCCCAGCCCGGTGGGATTGAGACAGCACAAGTCTCCACCATCTTCGCCAACGACGGCACCACCCAGCTCGCACGCATCGTCCCGGCCGAAGGTAACCGTGAGCAGATTCCACTCGACGAGGTGCCCAAGCACGTCCAAGATGCGGTTCTCGCTGCTGAGGACCGCGACTTCTGGGAGAATTCCGGTTTCTCCTTCACCGGTTTCGGTCGCGCGGTGCTTGGCCAACTGACCGGCAACGACAGCGCGGGTGGTGGTTCGACCATCACGCAGCAGTACGTGAAGAACACCATCGTCGGAAACGAGCGCTCCTACCAGCGCAAGTTCAACGAGTTGGTCTACTCGATCAAGATGACCCGCAACTGGAGCAAAGAGGACATCCTCGCCGGCTACCTCAACACGATCTACTTCGGCCGCAACGCGTACGGCATCCAGGCCGCGTCGAACGCCTACTTCGACAAACCTGCCTCGAAGCTCACAGTTGAAGAGGGGGCGGTTCTGGCCAGCCTCATTCAGCTTCCCAGCCAGCTGGACCCGTGGAACAACGAGCAGGACTCGATGAACCGCTGGAACTATGTGCTCGACGGCATGGTCGAAATGGGGGCGTTGAGCCCCGAGGAGCGTACGGGCGCCAAATTCCCGGATACGCGCGACCCACAGACGTACTCCGCTTACACGGAAGCAACCGGCCCCAACGGTTTGATCAAGAACCAGGTCATCGCAGAGCTGGCCCAGGTGGGTATCAGTGAGGCCGATGTGACGAACCGTGGCCTGCAGATCACCACCACTATCGACCAGCGCACTCAAGACCAAGTCCTCGAGACCGCTGAACAGCAGCTGAGCCTGCTGCAGGAAGATGCCCGCACTGGCGTCGTGGCCATTGACCCGGCGACCGGAGCAATTAAGGGCTACTACGGTGGCGACGACGCGAGTGGTTGGGATTACGCCAACGCCGGTCTGCAGACTGGGTCCGCCTTCAAGATCTTCGGTCTCGCTGCAGCTCTCCAGCAAGGTATCCCCTTGTCGGCGTACTACGATTCCTCGCCGGTCACGGTGGGTAACAGAACCATTAACAATGACTCCGGCCAATACGGCGGTGTGACCAGCCTGTCGGAGGCGCTGAAGAACTCCTACAACACCTCTTTCATCCGCGTGCAGTCCGATTTGGACAACGGTGCGCAGGACACGGCCGACATGGCGCACGCTCTTGGTGTGGCACGCGAACTGCCGAACGTGCCGGAGACTCTCACTGAGAACGGCGGCACACCGTACGACGGCATCATCCTCGGCCAGTACCAGTCCCGTGTGCTGGACATGGCCACCGGTGTTGCCACCCTGATTAACCGCGGTGTGTGGCACCCGCCTCACTTTGTCCAGCGCGTCACCTCGGCCGACGGCGAGGTGCTCTACGAGTTCAACCCGGACTACAAGGAGCGCCGCGTGTCCAGCCAAGTCGCGGACAACGTGGTCGAGGCGATGCAGCCGATCGCCGGCTGGTCGAATAAGTCTTTGGCAGGCGGCCGCCCCTCCATTGCCAAGACGGGCACTGCGCAGATGGGCGACACCGGAGCGAATAAGGATGCTTGGATGGTCGGTGGCACCCCGCAGCTCGCAGTGGCTGTGTGGGTGGGCACCTCGGACAACACCTCCCCCATCTACAACCAGTGGGGCGGCAACATGTACGGGTCGATGACTCCAGGCTCGATCTGGAAAGGCGTCCTCGACGGCGTGCTAGAGGGCCAGGATTTCGAGGAATTCCACCCGGCCACACCGATCAACTGGGGCATCAACCCGTACTCCGGTGGCAGCTACGGCGGGGGCACGGCGCCGAGTTATCGGAGTTACCAGAGCTACCAGAGCTACGAGAGCTACGATGGTGGGTATTCGGGTGGCCAGCAGTACTCCGCCCCGACTAACCAGGCTGAGGCGCCGGCTGCACCGGCCCCAGCACCTGCCCCAGCTCCGGCACCTGCCCCAGCTCCGGCTCCGGCTCCGGCCCCGCCTGCGCAGGAGCCTCAGGTGGATATCGGAGGCTTGATCAACGAGTTGGTCGGATAGCGTGGCCCCACAGCGAAGCGGCACGACATGGCCTGACCCGGCTGACCGCGTTCAACCCGGTAGAACGGAGCCCGCAGCGACCGGAATGATGAACGTCCTCGGCGGGACAATGGGGCGGTTCGCCCAGATCGGCCGCGGCCGTTGGTGGACGCCGCTGCGCACGGTCATTGCTGTCGGGTGGGCCTTCCTAGCGCTGGGCGTCCTGTCGAAGTCCAACTGCGCTCGGGGCAAGCTTGTCGACGGCGCGATGCAGCTCAACTGGGACGGCAACCGCCAATACACCTCGTTCTGCTACAACGACATCGTCCCCCTGTACGGCGGGCGCGGGCTCGACCAGCCAGGTTTCGTCTACGACTATTCGTGGGTGGAAGGCGACATCACCCGGTACATGGAGTACCCGGTTCTGGGAGGACTATTCCAGGGACTCATGGGGTGGATCGCCAGAGCGACCTACCCGGTCGTCGATAAGCTGCTGCCCGATTCCGGCTGGTACTTTTACCTGACTGCTCTCGTCATGGCCGTGATTTGGGTGGCCACCGCGCGGATGGTCGCGGAACTGGCTGGCAACCGCATCTGGGACACGATTCTGGTCGTAGCCTCTCCCCTGCTCATCGTTCATGCGTTCACGAACTGGGATATCCCGTCGATCGCGTTCGCGGTTGGAGCGATGCTGGCTGCTCGCAACAAGCGTTTCTGGCTGGCCGGCGTCCTCATCGGAGCGGGAACCGCATTCAAGCTGTGGCCGCTCTTCCTTCTGGGCGCATACTTGGTGGTCTTCCTACGGCGCAAGGATCTGTTGCCGTGGTTCAAGCTGACTGTCGGCGCGGCCGCGACCTGGCTGGCAGTAAACGTGCCGCTGATGCTGCACAATTACGATTCCTGGCATGAATTCCAGCGCCTTAATACTGAACGCGGCTGGGAATGGACCACCATTTACGCCGTGATCTCCCGGGTGACCGGATGGAGCGGCTTCGATTCCAGCGATGGTGCGCCCGTCATTTTGAACACCGTGACTCTCGTGCTGTTCCTTGCTGGCTGCTTGTTCGTCTTCATTGCGGGCCTGAAAGCGCCCCAGACTCCCCGCGTTGCGGAGCTCGTCGTGCTCATCGTCGGTTTTTTCCTGCTCTTCAACAAGGTCTGGAGCCCGCAGTACTCGCTGTGGTTCGTCGTTCCCGCAGTGCTCGCTCTCCCCTACTGGCGGCTGCTGCTGACGTGGATGACGGTCGACATGATGGTGTGGCCGATCCTTATGTGGCACATGATGGGAACAGACAACCTTGGGCTGCCCGGCGGCATGCTGAACATCATCGTCATCGCCCGGGACGCCTTCATCGTGGCGATCATGGTCCTAGCCGTGCAGCAAATGTTCGGTCGGCGCCGCGACAAAGTCCGCGAAGCTCACTTCGGCTGCGACCCGCTCATGTCCACCCCTGAGGACTGGAAGGAGGCGAAACGCGCATGGGTGCAACCACAATCCTCGGAATCTGTTCCATCGGCCTCGCATTCCTCCTCTTTGTCGGCTGTTACTGGACAGTCGTGAACGACAAGCCCGTCGCTCTGTCTGTCGGACTTGGGCTGGCGGCATTCATCTTCATGACCTTCGTTCCGGTCTTCTTGGCCGTGTTCGTGGCAGCCCCGAACGCCGGGTAATAGCGTGCGCTGAGAGCTCCTGGGCGTCCTCGCCCTCGCGTTCCGTTCGCCGGACGTATGTAGGGTGAACATCATGAGCATGAGGAAACTAACTACTACGACCGCCGCAACCGTTCTCGCCTTTACCCTTGCCGGATGCGGTGAGGCTGAGCAAGCTGAGGATGAAGCGGGCGACAAGGTCTCAGGTGCACCCTTCACGGCCGAGGTGCCCGACACCGCCGAGTCTGCTTCCCCCGGTACCAGCGGCGGGACAGACGATCAGGTTGTGGACGATCAGGTTGTGGCAGCCCAGCACGATCTTCCGGCACAAGTCAGCGGCTACACTGACGAGGCGCAATCGGAGGTGGGTGAAGAAAGCGTCGCTCCCGAAGACGTCGAGCGCCTCTTGGCCGCTGCCAACAACAAGGAGGCCGGTGTGGAAATTGAGTGGGATGACGGCGGTTACTGGGAAATCGGATTCGGCGACATCGACATTGACATTGACCCGTACGGCCTCGTCCTCGATGTCGACAGGGACGACTAGTCGCCTGGTCGCTCCGGGGAAAGAGGATTTCTCCCTGTTCGTCTACTGGGGTACGCTGGACGGGTTGCTTGACGCAACGACCCTCCTGCCACTGCCACACGGGCGGTGGCCGAAACCATTGAAACGACCATAGGAGGTGATGAGGTCCGTGCGTCACTACGAAGTAATGATCATTCTTGACCCGAGTCAGGATGAACGCACTGTTGCCCCGTCCCTGGACAAATTCCTCGAGATTGTCCGCAAGGATAACGGCACGGTGGAGAACGTCGATGTGTGGGGCAAGCGCCGTCTTGCATACCCCATCGACAAGAAAGAAGAGGGTGTCTACGCGGTAGTCACCCTGGATTGCGCATCTGAGACCGTTCAAGAGCTCGACCGTCGTCTCAACCTGAACGACAATGTCATCCGCACCAAGGTTCTGCGCACCGACAACAAGTAGGCGCTGAACTTAGAGAACGGGCGCACAGGGTGAAACCCCAGCGCAAGGGCTGTGTCACGCGCGATCTATACACTAGGGAGCGCAAGACGAAACAACGTCGATCCAGAACACTGCTCACTGAGTTCACATGGTTCTAACGGCCCGAACGGTTCAAAGGTAAGGACGAAAAATGGCACAAGGCGATACCCCAATCACTGTCGTAGGCAACCTCGTTGCCGACCCGGAGCTGCGTTTCACGCCGACCGGACTTGCGGTCGCGAATTTCCGCATCGCATCCACTCCGCGCGTGTACAACCGCGAATCCGGTCAGTGGGAAGATGGCGAAGCTTTGTTCTTGACCTGCAACGTGTGGCGTGAGGCCGCGGAGAACGTTGCGGAATCACTGAGCAAGGGCATGCGCGTCATTGTGAACGGCCGCCTGAAGCAGCGTTCCTACCAGAACCGTGAGGGAGAAAACCGCACGGTGTTTGAAGTGGAGGCCGATGAGGTCGGGCCTTCCCTGAAATACGCCAGCGCCAACGTGAGCCGGAACTCCCGCGACGGGAACTCCGGCCGCTCCGGTGGCGGTTTCGGCGGAAACCAGGGCAACCAGTTCCAGGGCGGTCAGTCCACCGGTGGTTTCGGTGGCGGCAACCAAGGGAACCAGGGTGGCCAGTCTGGCCAGAGTGGCCAGCAGAGCAACCAGCCTGCGAATGACCCGTGGAATTCCGCTCCTCCCGCCGGCGGTTTCGGCGGCATGGACGATGAGCCCCCGTTCTAAAGCACAACGACAACCCACCATCAACTTTCAGAAGGAAAGGTAAGGATTATGAAGCTGATCCTCACCGCTGCCGTTGATAACCTTGGTGAACCCGGCGATATTGTCGAGGTCAAGGACGGCTACGGACGTAACCTTCTGCTTCCGCGCGGCCTGGCCATCGTTGCCACCCGCGGCGCCGAGAAGCAGATTGAGGACATCAAGCGCACCCAGCAGGAGCGTGAAGTGCGCGACTTGGACCACGCAAAGGAATTGCGTGACCAGCTCGACCAGCTGGAGGGCGTCACCGTCAAGGTACGCACCGCCAATAACGGAAAGATCTTCGGCTCGGTCAAGCCGGCCGACATCGCCGACGCTGTCTCTGCAGCTGGCGGCCCGAACCTGGACAAGCGCCGCATCAACGTGCCGAAGGGTCTTGTGACCAGCACTGGCGGCTACCAGGTCAAGGTCCGACTCCACGATGACGTGGAGGGCAAGGTGAACTTCGAGGTCGTGAGCGCTTAACAGCCCGTCTCACGGCGATCGCTTCCAGCGATCCAATGACAACAGCTTTGGTGTGGGCCCCACTTGTGAGGAGTGGGGCCCACCCCCTTTTTTATGGCGGGAGTGCATCGCGTTTGCGCCAAAATTTTGCGAGCATTCTATGGTCCGATGGTGCGCACAGGTGCTGTGGATAAGTGGTGGAAAAATGTGGTGCGCTGCCAGCCAGAATGCCTTCGAGTTGCAAAAACTGCGCAAAAAAGTGCGTTCTTTCGGTATGTCAAACCTGCAGGCTGTGAAGGTATTCGCCATCAATGATGCATTTTGAAAATGAATAAATAGGCGTGTACGTGCATGCATAGCTTACTCTGGGGACAAGTGAACTGGTTCTCCACAACTTATCCACACGGTGGGGCGCACTGCTGTGGAGAAAGTCGTGGGATTTAGAGAAATTGTCCACAGGGGCCTGTGGATAACTGCCGGGACGGATAGTTTAGCGGACTTCGCGACACTAGGGTGGGTCAGGTCGCGGGGTAACATCTCACACGATCTGACAACGTGAAGGAGCGCGAAGAATGGCATCGGGGACAGCGGGAAACAACGGGGGTCAATCGGGGCAGGATGCCTACAGCGGCGGAGACAGCTTCGCCGATGAGGCTGTACCGCTTCCGCCGGAGCCAAGCGACGGGCCGGGAGACTTCCGTTCCAATTCCGATGGCTCCTCGAGTTATGGCCGGCGGCGGGGCTTCAACCAAGAGCGGTACGATCTCACCGAATACCGCCAGCCGCCGCACGACCGGAAGGCAGAGCAAGGCGTGCTGGGCGCAATGCTGTTGAGTCCCGCCACCGTGGTCGATGTCATTGAGCTGCTGCGGGTGGAGGATTTCTATTTTCCCGCCCACCAGCTGATCTACCAGGCCATTCTGGACTTGTATTCGCAAGGCTCCGAGGTCGATGTGCTTATTGTCAGCGGCCGTTTGGACCGCTTGAACCAGCTGGAGCGCGCTGGAGGCGCACCGTATCTGCACACGCTGATCTCTGAGGTGCCCACATCGGCGAATGCGCGGTATTACGCCGACATCGTGGCGGAGAAGTCCACCTTGAGGCAATTGGTGGATGCCGGGACACGTGTGGCGCAGCTCGGTTACGACGGTGCGGACGGCATGGAGATCGAATCCTTGGTTGACCGCGCCCAGCAGGAAGTCTTCGCAGTGGCCCAGCAGAAAACAGGGGAGGATTACCGTGCTCTCGCTGACCTGCTCAAGCCCACGGTGGACGAGCTGGCCGCGTACGAGAAGGACGGTGGTCTCGCCGCCGGTGTGCCCACCGGATTCATCGACTTGGACCGGCTCACGAACGGCCTTCACGCGGGTCAGATGATCATTATCGCGGCGCGTCCCGGTGTGGGTAAGTCGACTTTGGCGATGGATTTCGTGCGGTCCTGCTCGATCCACAACGGATTGACGTCGGTGATCTTCTCTCTGGAGATGAGCGCCTCCGAAATTGTCATGCGCCTGCTCTCCGCCGAAACGGAGATCAAGCTGGCGGCCATGCGCTCAGGCCAAATGGAGGAATCCGACTGGGAAAAGCTCACCCATCGTCTCCGCGAGATTCAGGCGGCCCCGATCTTCGTTGATGATTCCCCCAATCTGACCATGATGGAGATTCGGTCGAAGGCCCGCCGGTTGAAGCAGCAGCACGGTTTGGACTTGGTGGTGCTGGACTACATGCAGCTGATGAGCTCGGGCCGCAAGGTGGAATCACGTCAGCAGGAGGTGTCAGAATTCTCCCGCCAGCTTAAGTTGTTGGCCAAGGAGCTGGAGGTTCCGGTCATTGCCATTTCCCAGCTCAACCGTGGGCCGGAGGCTCGCACCGACAAGCGCCCACAGCTGGCCGACCTGCGTGAGTCCGGTTCGTTGGAGCAGGATGCGGACATTGTCATGCTGCTGTACCGCCCCGACTCCCAGGACCGCGACAACGAGCGTGCCGGCGAGGCCGACATCATTGTGGCCAAGCACCGCGGAGGGCCGATTGACACCATTGCCGTGGCGCACCAGCTGCACTACTCGCGCTTTGTCAACATGGCCCGCGGTTAATTCCGCCAGCGACGAATTTAACGTCTAATCCAGCGCCTTGCCCGTTTGCTCGGGCAGCGTGAGGGCCGCAATGCATGCGAGTGCGAATGCCGCGGCGAAGACACCGAAGACTGCGGCTGGGCCACCGATGGCGAGTACCGGCGGCACAATCAGGGGAGCAATGATCGACCCGATCCTGCCGAATGCGGCCCCAGCCCCAGTACCGGTGGCCCGGATGGCGGTAGGGTAGAGCTCCGGACCGATGGCGTAGAGTGCGCCCCAGGCACCGAGGTTGAAGAACGACAACAGGCATCCGGCGGCGATGATTTGCCACGGTGCCGCAGCGAATCCGTAGAGGACAGCCGACAAGGCAGACCCAGCCAGGAAGGCCGACAGCGTGATGCGACGGCCCCACACCTCGATCAGCCAGGCGGCCGCTGCGTAACCGGGCAGCTGGGCGGCGGTGATGATGAGCGTGAAGGTAAACGACCGCACGAGGGTGAATCCTTGGTCCACCAGCAGCGACGGGATCCAGATGAACGCGCCGTAGTACGAGAGGGAGACCCCGAACCAGACTGCCCAGAATGCGGCGGTGCGCCGACGCATATCGGGGCCCCAGATTCCCCCACGCGCTGTCTTCTCCTCGGCGGTAGGCGCGGGTGTGGGTGAGTAGTCGATCCGTGTCGGGTCTGCTTCGGCTTCGAAAGACTGCACAATCGCTTCAGCCTCGTCGTGGCGGCCGACCGATTCGAGGAAGCGGACCGATTCTGGCAGGCCGAGCCGGACGTAGATGGCGTAGAGAGCGGGCACTGCGCCGAGGGCGAAACCCCACCGCCATCCGTTTTCGCCCTGGGAAACAACGAACGTTCCAATCACAGCGGCCATGATCCAGCCGACCGCCCAGAAGGCCTCCAGCAGAACGACCATCCGTCCGCGGACCTTGCGCGGGGAGAATTCGCTGACCAGCGTGGAAGCGACGGGCAGCTCTGAACCCAGGCCGAGGCCGACTAGGAATCGGAAAACCATCAGCGCGCCGACGGACCAGGCGAGGGCGGATGCACCGGTGGCGAGGCCGTAGAGCAGCAGGGTAGCAGCGAAGACTTGGCGGCGGCCGATCTTGTCAGCGAGCAGACCGCCGACGGTTGCGCCGACGGCCATTCCGATGAAACCGATCGAGGCGATCCACGAGGTGGTGGATTTATCCAGGTCCCAGTGCACAGCCAGTGCGGCGATGATGAAGGAGACGAGACCCACATCCATCGCGTCGAGCGCCCAACCGATGCCCGAGCCGAGGAGCAGCCGTTTGTGCTTCCCGGTCACCGGGAGCCGGTCGAGGCGTTCATTGCGGGACAGCGTGTTTGCGCTGGCAGGAGAGCTCATAGCCGGAAATCTTAGCCAGCGCTAATGGGTGAGCACTAGGCAAAAGCCAAAATCTATTCAGCTACGGTGTCCTCCCGCAGAGGGCGGAACCGGTTCAAGCGTAGCGAGTTGGACACGACGAAGACGGAGGAGAATGCCATCGCGATACCCGCAAGCATCGGGTTGAGCAGACCGGTTGCAGCCACGGGGACAAGGATCACGTTGTAGGCGAACGCCCAGAACAGGTTGCCCTTGATGGTGCGCAAAGTCTTGCGGGAGAGTCGGATCGCGTCCACGGCAGCCGACAGGTCGTTGCCCATCAGCGTGATATCGGCGGCTTCGATCGCGACATCGGTGCCCGATCCCATGGCCAGGCCCAGGTCGGCGGTGGCTAACGCTGCGGCGTCGTTGACACCATCGCCGACCATGGCGACGACCTTGCCGTCGGAGCGCAGCTTTTCGACGACCTCGACTTTGTCTTCCGGCAGTACCGACGCGGTCACACTGGCGGGGTCGATGCCGACGGCTTCTGCGGCAGCGTTGGCGGCACCCGGATTATCACCGGTGAGCAGGTAGGGGGTCAGCCCCAGATCGCGCAGGTCGGCGATAGCTTGCGCGGAAGTCTCTTTCACAGTGTCGCGCACGGCAATCACGCCGGCATCGGTGCCGTCGACGGTCACGGACACTGCTGTGGCGCCGGCTTCTTCGAGTGCGCGCGCCCGTTCTCCTGAGCCGCGGGCGACGGTGACAGACGCACCGTCGACAACCGCCCCGACGCCCTGGCCCGGGGTGCTGGTGAACTCCGTTGCCTCCGGGACTGCTAGAGAAGAAGCACCGGCAACGATGGCGCGCGCAATCGGGTGCTCCGAACCGGATTCGACAGCAGCCGCAAGCGCAAGCAGCTCGTCGGCGGTGAAACCGTTTGACGGCTCGACCGCGTCCACAGCCATTTCACCGGTGGTGACGGTGCCGGTCTTGTCCAGCACGATGGTGTCCACGCGCCGGGTGGATTCCAGCACCTCCGGGCCCTTGATGAGCAGACCCATACGTGCGCCGCGGCCGGTACCGACCAGGATCGCGGTCGGGGTGGCCAGGCCGAGAGCACACGGGCAGGCAATGATGAGCACTGCCACAGCCGCCGAGAACGCCTCCGGGTTCGGGTGCCCGAGAAGGAGGTGCGCAACGAGCGTGATCAGCGCAATCACTATGACCGCAGGAACGAACACGCGAGAAATGCGGTCCACGAGCTTTTCGACGGGCGCTTGCCCCGCCTGCGCCTGACGCACCAGTTCGCTCATCTGCGACAGGGTCGTCTCGGAGCCCACGCGAGTCGCTTCGACGACGAGGCGGCCGGTCTGGTTCACTGTCGCCCCGGTCACTGTGTCGCCCTCAGACACCTCGACCGGGACAGACTCGCCGGTGAGCATCGAGTTATCCACCGCGGACGACCCGGAGACCACCCGGCCGTCCGTTGCGATCTTCTCGCCTGGGCGCACCACGAACTGGTCGCCCACGGCCACTTGAGAAACCGGCACTCGGATCTCCTGGCCGTCGCGGATCACTGCGGCATCCTTCGCGCCCATTGTGGCGAGGTCGCGCAGTGCCTCGGACGATTTGCCCTTGGCCTTGGTCTCGAACCACCTGCCCAGGAGCAGAAATGTGATCACCACGGCGACCGTTTCGAGATAGATCTCGTCGGTGCCGTCGCCGTGCCCACCGGTGGAGAACGGGTGCATCTCCATGGTCATGCCCGGCTCTCCGGCGTTGCCGAGGAAGAGCGCCCACACCGACCACAAGTAGGCGGCGGTGGTGCCCATGGTGATCAGCGTGTCCATGGTGACGGTGCCGTGGCGCAGGTTCGTCCACGTCGCACGGTGGAACGGCGCGCCAGCCACCACGTAGACCAAGGTGGTCAGGGTGAACACGGCCCACTGCCAGTAGGTGAACTGCAGCGCCGGGATCATGGACACGAGCATGATCGGCACGGAAAGCAGCGCCGACCAGATGACGGTGTGTTTGAGGGAATCGGCCTCATTCTCCCGCGCCAGATCGATGCTGTCGTACGGGTCATGGGCACCAGCGGCAGATTCAGCGTCGTCATCGCTGCCAGCGGCTGACATCGCGAAAGCGTCGTAGCCTGCATCCCGCACCACCTGGATCAGCGCTTCGCGGTCGGTGCGTTCTGGGTCGTAATCCACCGAGGCTGTCTCGGTGGAGAAATTCACGTTGGCTTCCACCCCGTCGACCTTGTTCAACTTCCGCTGCACACGGGACGAACAGGACGTGCAGGTCATGCCTGTCACGCCCAAGTCAAGGTGTTCGAGCTGGTTCGAGGCCGCAATCGGAGCCGGAGTGCCCACCGCGCAATCATCCCTTCGTTCACGTCGTTCGCGCTTCACTCACTTACGTGAAACATAGAAAATGGCCCGGACATTCCCGCATCCGGGGAGTATCCAGGCCAACACCGGGCTTGTCCGGCCGCGCACTGTGCGCTTTAGACCAGCGTGTATCCGGCTTCTTTCACCGCTGCCGCGATTTGGTCGCGCTCGAAGCCCTCGCCGGTGACGGTGACGGCACCGGTGTTGTGATCTGCGGTCACCGCGGTCACGCCGGGGACCTCACTGACCTCTTCAACAATGCTGGCTTCGCAGTGGGCGCAGGACATGCCCTCAACGGTGTACTGAGTCTGATCTGCCATAGTGATCACCTTCCAAAAAGGTCGCGTTCCCGAAAACGGGATGAACGGTGCCCATGGTAGGACGTTCTAGGCGGATTCTAGGGGTCGTTGCAACATTTCCTAGCTTTCAGCTAAACCTAACAGCTCCGCCATCCGCTCCGCAGGAGTAGCAAAACCCAACGTCTTACGCGGCCGACAATTCAACCGATGAGCAACAAGCTCCAACTCCTCCCGCCCATAAACACTCAAATCCGCACCTTTCGGAAAATACTGACGCAACAACCCATTAGTGTTCTCATTCGTCCCCCGCTGCCACGGCGACCCCGGATCACAGAAATACACCGGACAATCCGTCGCAATGCTAAACGACCTATGACCAGCCATCTCTGAACCCTGATCCCAGGTCAACGACCCCCGAAGATGCTGCGGCAACGTCATAATCGCCTCCACCAGCGCATCACGCACCGCCACCGCACCATGCCCATCCGGCAAATGCAGCAACATCACATACCGCGTCGTCCGCTCCACCAACGTCCCAATCGCAGACCTTCCACCTGCACCGATAATCAGATCACCCTCCCAATGCCCCGGCACAGCCCGATCCTCAACAACAGCAGGACGATCGGCAATCATGATCATCGGATCAATAAACCGACTCCTCGCAACACGCTGACCACGCGGTTTACGCCGCGTCCGCCCCGTACGAAGGGCATGGGCCACCACCTTCTTCAACTCGCCTCTGGCCTGGCAATACAGCTCTTGATAGATCGTTTCATGACTCACATGCATAGTCTCATCGCCAGGGAATTCCCTGCGCAACCGGCCAGCCACCTGCTCAGGGGAAAACTCCATCCGCAACCACTGCCACACCTGCTGTTTCAACCGCGGATTCGCCGCAATCTTCGACACCTTCGGCCGAAACCTCCGAAGCGTTGACTTCCGGTGCGCCTCATACGGGCGATAAATGCCATCATCACCACTATTGCGACTAATCTCGCGCGAAATCGTCCCCGGATCACGCCCAAGCTCACGCGCAATCGCCCGAACCGATAAATTCCGATTCACCCGATCCGCGATGCGCTCCCGCTCCACCAACGACAAGTACCGCCGGTCAATCACCTTCTCCACCGCAGCCTGCGGCAACACCTCCACCGGAACACTGACCCGGCCATCAACATACGCAAGAACCTGCATAAGCCGTTTATAGCGATAAACTGCCTGGCCATCAGGCACAAACGGCACACGCCGACCACGTGTTTTAATCACCCCCTTATCAACATCAAGCGCACCACGTAACCCCATCCCACACGCAGCTGCAGCAGAACGACGATCCAACCCACAGGCCCGAAGCTCCAAATACTCCACTCGCCGCGCCGTAGCCACAGCCCGCCGACCCTCAGGAGCAGGACGGGGCCGCGCACCAATCGATATCCCCACCCGGTATACCGACGAAGGATTCACACCCAACCGCCGCACAATATCCATTGGCGCGACATTCTGGGCAAACAACGCAACAATCTCGTCAACCACCTGTGACGACAACGTCTTATTCCGCAGTGGTAACCCATCACGATGCGCAATCCGATACGCCGTAGCTAACGACCATCCCAGATCCAGCCCAGCCGCACGCACCGACAAACCATCACCCACCACCAACTGGTGGAACCGAGTGATCTCCTCAACCGGTGGATCCCACCGTGACACCGTCATCACCAACACCAACCCTTCAGATCAGTGTTGCAACGACCACTAGAACTTAAGCTATTCGCCGATAAGCGAAAAGCCCGCGTATTCGGCGGCGAGCGAAATTTGTTCGTCGGTGAATCCCTCGCCCCGCACGCGCATGATGTGCTCGTCCGCCTCGATCTTCACACCCTGAGTGCCCAGAACCTGACTCACCTCGTCCTTCAACTTCGCCACCGAAGCCTCGTCCGTGGGGCCTTCGAAATGGTAGTTCTTGGTCACGTGCTCTCCTTAGACAGCTGATTGCTCCGCGAGGGAATGAAGCAAGCGTTGATAGGGTTGAATCAACACAGACCCCGCTTTCACGGGGAACTTCCTAAATATGAGGTTACTAGAGCAGTTAGAGGAGCTGAAGAGTGAGTACCGTCAATGTAACTGAGGACACGTTCACCGAGACCATCGAGAACAACGACATCGTCATCGTCGACGCATGGGCAGATTGGTGCGGCCCGTGCAAGGCTTTCGCCCCGACATTCGAGAAGGCCTCCGAGCAGCACAACGACATCACCTTTGCCAAGCTCGACACCGAAGCTAACCAGGGTCTCGCCGCAGCTCTGCAGATTCAGTCCATCCCGACTCTGTTCGCCTTCCGCGAGGGCATTCTGCTCGGCCAGACCTCCGGCGCAATGCCGCCAGCTGGCCTCGAAGAGTTCATTCAGGCTGTCCGCGACGTGAACATGGAGGAAGTCCACCGCGACATCGAGCAGCAGAACGCACAGCAGGGCAACGCTTAAAAGTCGCCTGCTTATCGACGCATCACCTCCTAACGCCCCGCCCAAAGATGGCGTTAGGGGGTGATTTCGTGTGTTCTTCCTCGCCCGCGCACCGGCTCGTAGGCACGTAGACTCGGGAAACGAACAGGCTCGATAAGAGCAACCGACGAGCAAAGGACCCGCACCAATGGCTAATCCGTTCAGCAAGGGCTGGAAGTACCTGATGCAGTCGTTCGACTCCAAGATCGACGAGAACGCCGACCCGAAAATCCAGACCGAGCAGGCCGCGGCCGCGGCGAAGGAGCAGCACAACGCGATCACTCGCCAGGCAGCGGAGATCATCGGCTCCAAGAAGCAGCTCGAGCTGAAGATCAACCGCCAGCGGGACAAGCAAGCTGAACTCCAGCAAAAGACGCAGACCGCCCTGCAGATGGCTGACAAGGCAGCGGCCGAGGGTGATTCCGCGAAGGCGTCCCAGTTCAACACCACTGCGGAAACCCTCGCTGCCCAGCTCGTCGCTGTGGAGCAGGAGCTTCAGGACCTGTCCACCCAGTACGGCGCCGCCGAGCAAGCAGCCGCTCAGGCAGAGCAGCAGCAGAAGCAGTCCGAGGCGCGCCTGCAAGAGCAGATGAACGAGGTCAACCGCCTGCGCGCCCAGGCGGACCAGGCGAAGATGCAGGAGCACACCGCCCAGACTATGGACACCATCGGCCAGTTCAAGACCGACGACTCCGTGCCCACCTTGGACGGAGTGCGCGACAAGATTGAGCGGCGCTACGCCACCGCGCTCGGCCAGCAGGAACTGTCCGAATCCGGCGTGAACGGGGTCATGGCCGAGATCGAGTCCGGCCAGACCGATGTGGCGGCCAGTTCCAAGCTGGCGGAAATTCGCGCTGCCATGGAATCCGAGAACACGGGCCAGCTGACCGCCGGGACCGAGACAGGAACGGGCTCCGTCACGGATGCAGACACAGATGCCACGTTGGGCAACGCGTCGGGCGCGGAGGCTAATTCCGAACCCCAGGACGGGGAGCCGGCTGAGGAGAGCCTCGATCGTTTCGACGGTGAATCCCCGCAGGCCTAAGACTTAAAGAAACCTCGGGAGATCTCGAGAGACCCCGAGCGCCCGTAAGGAAAAGCCCAAAGTAAAAGCCCCGGACCGGGGCTTTTACTAGCTCTGCGAGCGGCGGATGTTGATCAGCACTCCGCGGATGCCGGAGTGAAAGCCGTCGCGCAGGTTCACGCGCTGGTGTTCGCTGAGCGTGTATTCGTGCAGAGTCTCGCAGGCGAACTGAAGCAGTGGGCGGTCAATTTCCGGGGGCAGGCCGCCACCCGAGAGCATGTGTGCCTTGTCGCGCTGTTCGCTTGAGGCGGCATTGTCGTACCACCACGTCGCGTACTGCTGGCCGACGTCGAACGGGGTCTGGAATCCGGAGGACGTCCACACCTCTTCCGGCAGCGGCACGTACCGCGAGCGGAGTTTCCGGCGCGGGGCCATCATCGATGGCTTCGGCATTTTACGCGGAGATGCCGCGGCGAGTTGCGCAGGTGAGGGCGGACTGGGCCGCGGGGAGCGGGCAGCCGGCGAGTGGCCCGACTGGTTCGTTGCCGACGGCTCGGCGGTATCGGACTCGGATGGCTCTGCGCACATCGCATCCACTGCGTCCACTTTTTCCCCGGTGTCTTCTGCGTTCATGGGGCCGTCCCTGGACTCAGTAGCTTCAGAGGCCGTGTGCTCCGAAGCAGCGGGATCGTCTTCCGCAGGTTGGCCAGCTGGGCGCAGCGGGGGTGCCAGACGGTCGCTATCCCCGCTGTCTGCCTCAGTGCCAGGTGGGGTGGAGGGAGAAGTGGCGCTTGTGCCGTCGATTAGCGCCTTGTCGGCGGCCGCGGATTCGGACAGCGGCTGCTCGCCATCGGGACGCGGAATATCGCACATGCCCTCCTGATCCTCTGCACCGGCGTCGTCCATGGGCCGTTCGTGGATGGTTGGCGGCAGCGGACCCTCGAGGACCTGGAGCTGCATGGCCTCGGCAAAATCCTCGCGCGGATCCAGAATGGTTGTGGAATCGCATGCGTGCCGCAGCGCCGACGACATGGAATCCCAGCCGAAACCGTACAGGTGCACGCGGATGCCGGCGTTCGTCGCTTCCTCGACGCCAGGGATCATGTCTGCATCCCCGCTGACCAGGACGAAGTCGGTGCACTGGCCGCGCATCGCGTTGACCACGATGTCGGCGACGAGACGCGTGTCCACACCCTTTTGTGTGCGGCGCTCGCCCCATTCAATGAGCTGGCCGGTGCGCAGCTGCACGCCGTCGCAGGTGCGCAGCGCGCGCTGGTAACGGTGTGGGCCGGAATCCGGGATGCCGTCGTACCAGAACTGGCGGTGAATCGGTTGGTGAAGTTGCTGGGTGATCATGCCCGAGAGGTTGTTCACCACCTCCGGGAGATCAATTTCTAATTGAGACCTCGCTCCTGTCTCCCACGAGTTGTAGAAACTCGCGAGCAGATATGACGTGTCCACAAAGACGAGTGTGCGTTCAAGCATGGCTCCTAAATCCGTATCTATTCATGTAGCTAAAGAAATTTGTTGCCCTCCCAGTGTGCCTCTTTTGCGCGACGCTCGCTGCTGCACGGCGCTGAACAGTGAAAACAGGATTACCGGGGAGGGGGCTGCGCCTGGTTTGAGGTAGCCGTTGCAACGGCGCCCCATTGGTTCTACGGTTAATTACTAGACCGACGAACCATTAAGGCTGGGGGTGCCCGGTGGTAAACGAGACCCAACCGCTCTTCATGCAGATTGCGCAGCTCATTCAAGACCAGATCATGGACGGTGAACTCCAACCCGGACAGCGCGCCCCCTCGACGAACGAGCTCGCCGCCTTCCATGGCATCAACCCCGCAACCGCACGAAAGGGACTGACACTTCTTGCGGAAGCCGGAGTCCTAGAGAAGCGGCGCGGTATCGGAATGTTTGTCACCCCAGGTGCGCGCGAACGCATCGTAAGCAGGCGCCGCGAGGACTTCGCGGGTCAACACATCGCGCCGCTTATCGACGAAGCCGTGCGCCTGAGCTATGCCCGCACCGAACTTCACGATTTGATCAATCGTGTCGCGGAGAGCAGGGGAATGTATCAGTAGCGGTTCGGCGGTAACGGTTTATCGCGGCTCAACCGTTAACGTACGCCGTAAAGTGTTGAACAAGGGGCATCAAAAACAGGCAATGGCCTGCGGGTTTGTGTTGTTGTGTGGTGTGTGTGTAGGTTTATTCGAGTCAGCGCGACCGACAGCGCCCCGCTGGATTGTGGTTCTGGTGAGTTGGCGGTAGGAAAACGAGTGTTGGCGGATCCTTTTTGCTCACTGCGCATTGGGCGATTTTGTTTGGTGTGTGGGTGTGTGTAGGGTCGTTTAAGCCTCTTTGATGGTGAGCGGTTGTTGCCGTTTGTTGTTGGGTGTGCGTGTGTTGTGTGAGAACTCGATAGTGTGCCAATTGTTTTTGTCTGGTTGGTTTGTGTGGCTGTTTGTGCACTTTTTGGTGTGTGCTGGTCGGTGTTGTTTGAACCATTGATGGGATGACACTGTTCTGGTTGGTTGCATTGGCTGATTGGATGTTTGTTGTTGCTCTTTTCTCCTCGTCGGAGGGGGTGGCAATGTGGATGGACCCTTTTGTGGGTTTGTTCTAGTAATTTTTGGATTGCCAGGCTGCATGATGCGACGGGTTTTTGTTGTGTTGTGTGGTGTGGTTTGTTTTGGTTGGGTTTTGGGCTTTTCACGGCCTGTTTCACTGGTTTTGTTGAAACTTTTTGTGGAGAGTTTGATCCTGGCTCAGGATGAACGCTGGCGGCGTGCTTAACACATGCAAGTCGAACGGAAAGGCCCAAGCTTGCTTGGGTGCTCGAGTGGCGAACGGGTGAGTAACACGTGGGTGATCTGCCCTGCACTTCGGGATAAGCCTGGGAAACTGGGTCTAATACCGGATAGGACTGCCGTTTAGTGTCGGTGGTGGAAAGTTTTTTCGGTGTGGGATGAGCTCGCGGCCTATCAGCTTGTTGGTGGGGTAATGGCCTACCAAGGCGTCGACGGGTAGCCGGCCTGAGAGGGTGTACGGCCACATTGGGACTGAGATACGGCCCAGACTCCTACGGGAGGCAGCAGTGGGGAATATTGCACAATGGGCGCAAGCCTGATGCAGCGACGCCGCGTGGGGGATGACGGCCTTCGGGTTGTAAACTCCTTTCGTCAGGGACGAAGCGAAAGTGACGGTACCTGGATAAGAAGCACCGGCTAACTACGTGCCAGCAGCCGCGGTAATACGTAGGGTGCGAGCGTTGTCCGGAATTACTGGGCGTAAAGAGCTCGTAGGTGGTTTGTCGCGTCGTTTGTGGAATACCGCAGCTTAACTGTGGGGTTGCAGGCGATACGGGCATAACTTGAGTGCTGTAGGGGAGACTGGAATTCCTGGTGTAGCGGTGGAATGCGCAGATATCAGGAGGAACACCGATGGCGAAGGCAGGTCTCTGGGCAGTAACTGACGCTGAGGAGCGAAAGCATGGGTAGCGAACAGGATTAGATACCCTGGTAGTCCATGCCGTAAACGGTGGGCGCTAGGTGTGAGTCCCTTCCACGGGGTTCGTGCCGTAGCTAACGCATTAAGCGCCCCGCCTGGGGAGTACGGCCGCAAGGCTAAAACTCAAAGGAATTGACGGGGGCCCGCACAAGCGGCGGAGCATGTGGATTAATTCGATGCAACGCGAAGAACCTTACCTGGGCTTGACATACACCGGATCGGGCTAGAGATAGTCTTTCCCTTGTGGCTGGTGTACAGGTGGTGCATGGTTGTCGTCAGCTCGTGTCGTGAGATGTTGGGTTAAGTCCCGCAACGAGCGCAACCCTTGTCTTATGTTGCCAGCATTTGGTTGGGGACTCATGAGAGACTGCCGGGGTTAACTCGGAGGAAGGTGGGGATGACGTCAAATCATCATGCCCCTTATGTCCAGGGCTTCACACATGCTACAATGGTCGGTACAACGCGCAGCGATACTGTGAGGTGGAGCTAATCGCCTAAAGCCGGCCTTAGTTCGGATTGGGGTCTGCAACTCGACCCCATGAAGTCGGAGTCGCTAGTAATCGCAGATCAGCAACGCTGCGGTGAATACGTTCCCGGGCCTTGTACACACCGCCCGTCACGTCATGAAAGTTGGTAACACCCGAAGCCAGTGGCCTAAACTCGTTAGGGAGCTGTCGAAGGTGGGATCGGCGATTGGGACGAAGTCGTAACAAGGTAGCCGTACCGGAAGGTGCGGCTGGATCACCTCCTTTCTAAGGAGTTTATTTTTTCTGGCCCACGGTTGTGGGTTGTTGTTGGTTGAGTGCCTGTGTGTGGTGCTGCTGACGTTTTTTGAAATTCCAGGTGGATGCGCATCTTTCCCGGTTGGATGCTGGGGTGTGTGTGGATGGTTGTGTGGGCCTGCTGGGCGGAAATGATTGGTGCACTGTTGGGTGTCTGGGGCAGCACATGGTGCTTGCATGCATGGTTTGTGTGTGTGGGTGGTTGTTCCTGGTGGCTTACTGCTTGCTGGCTGGCATGGTTGTGTGTTGGTTGGTGGTGGTGGGTGTGGTGTGTGAGAACTGTATAGTGGACGCGAGCATCTTGTTTTTTGTTTGTGTGTGTTTTGTTTGTGTGTTGGGTTATTCGTGTGTGTTTGTTGTTTAAGGGCGCATGGTGGATGCCTTGGCATGCTGAGCCGATGAAGGACGTGTGAGACTGCGTTATGCCTCGGGGAGTTGTCAACAAAGCGTTGATCCGAGGGTGTCCGAATGGGGAAACCTGGCCGTGGTTGTGTGCGGTTACCCGTCAGTGAATGCATAGCTGGTCGGGGGGTGACGCCGGGAAGTGAAACATCTCAGTACCGGCAGGAGAAGAAAATAATAATGATTCTGCTAGTAGCGGCGAGCGAACGTGGATGAGGCTAAACCGTGTGCGTGTGATACCTGGCAGGGGTTGCGTGTGCGGTGTTGTGGGGTGTGGCTGGTCGTGTTCTGCCAGATGCGTCCACATGGTGCGTGTGTAAGCGGAAGTGGTCTGGGATGGCCCACCGGAGTAGGTGAGAGTCCTGTACGTGAATGTGCATGTGCGTGTGGTGGCCATATTTGCCCCGAGTAGCAGCGGGCTCGTGGAATCTGCTGTGAATCAGCCGGGACCACCCGGTAAGCCTAAATACTCAGTGTGACCGATAGTGGATAAGTACCGTGAGGGAATGGTGAAAAGTACCCCGGGAGGGGAGTGAAATAGTTCCTGAAACTGTGTGCCTACAATCCGTCAGAGCACCTCTTTGTGTGTGATGGCGTGCCTTTTGAAGAATGAGCCTGCGAGTCAGCGGCATGTCGCGAGGTTAACCCGTGTGGGGTAGTCGTAGCGAAAGCGAATGCTAATTGTGTGTTGTAAGTGGCATGTCCTGGACCCGAAGCGGGGTGATCTACCCATGGCCAGTGTGAAGCAGCTGTAAGAGGTTGTGGAGGCGCGAACCCACGTAGGTTGAAAACTGCGGGGATGAGCTGTGGGTAGGGGTGAAAGGCCAATCAAACTCCGTGATAGCTGGTTCTCCCCGAAATGCATTTAGGTGCAGCGTCGCGTAGGTGTGCCGGAGGTAGAGCTACTGGTTGGTTGAGCGGGACTATCATCTTAGCAATGTCAGCCAAACTCCGAATGCCGGTTACATGTGTGCGCGGCAGTGAGACTGTGGGGGATAAGCTTCATAGTCGAGAGGGAAACAGCCCAGATCGCCGGTTAAGGCCCCTAAGGGTGTACTAAGTGGAAAAGGATGTGTAATCGCGAAGACAGCCAGGAGGTTGGCTTAGAAGCAGCCACCCTTGAAAGAGTGCGTAATAGCTCACTGGTCGAGTGGTTGCGCGCCGACAATTCAGTGGGGCTCAAGTACACCGCCGAAGCCGCGGCAGCAGTATTGCTGGGTAGGGGAGCGTCGCATGTGGGGTGAAGCATGATCGTAAGGGCGTGTGGACTGCATGCGAGTGAGAATGCAGGCATGAGTAACGAATGATACGTGAGAATCGTATCCGCCGAATGACTAAGGGTTCCTGGGTCAAGTTCGTCTTCCCAGGGTGAGTCGGGTCCTAAGGCGAGGCCGACAGGCGTAGTCGATGGTCAACGGGTTGATATTCCCGTACCCGTATGTATGCGCCCAATGATGAACCGGTGATACTAACCACCCTGACCGCCTGCCATGGCCATCTTTGATGGTTGGGTGGGTGTGATGCGTGGGGCCTGATCTGTAGTAGTCAAGTGATGGGGTGACACAGTTTGGTAGCTACGCCACTTATTGGATTGTGGTGCAAGCGTGCAGCACGGCACCTAGTGAAATGCGGGTGCCATAAGTGCCAGGCGTGATGCGTAACCCTTATTGGGTGATGGTGGTGATCCTATGCTGTCGAGAAAAGCCTCTAGCGATGTGTATGTACGGCCCGTACCCGAAACCGACACAGGTAGTCAAGTAGAACATACTCAGGCGGTCGGGTGAACTGTGGTTAAGGAACTCGGCAAATTACCCCCGTAACTTCGGGAGAAGGGGGGCCACAACAGGTGAACCGGTCATGCGTCGGTGAGCGTGTTGGGGTCGCAGAAAAGAGAGGGAAGCGACTGTTTATCAAAAACACAGGTCCGTGCGAAGACGGTTAAGTTGATGTATACGGACTGACGCCTGCCCGGTGCTGGAAGGTTAAGAGGACCTGTTAGGACACCTGTCCGAAGCGGAGAATTTAAGCCCCAGTAAACGGCGGTGGTAACTATAACCATCCTAAGGTAGCGAAATTCCTTGTCGGGTAAGTTCCGACCTGCACGAATGGCGTAACGACTTCCCTGCTGTCTCAACCACAGGCCCGGTGAAATTGCACTACGAGTAAAGATGCTCGTTTCGCGCGGCAGGACGAAAAGACCCCGGGACCTTCACTATAGCTTGGTATTGGTGTTTACTGCGGTTTGTGTAGCATAGGTGGGAGACTATGAAGCGCTCACGCTAGTGGGTGTGGAGTCGGCAAGTGAAATACCACTCTGACCGTAGTGGATGTCTTAACCTTGGCCCATGATCTGGGTTGGGGACAGTGCCTGGTGGGTAGTTTAACTGGGGCGGTTGCCTCCCAAAGAGTAACGGAGGCGCCCAAAGGTTCCCTCAGCCTGGTTGGCAATCAGGTGTTTAGAGTGTAAGTGCACAAGGGAGCTTGACTGCGAGACCAACACGTCGAGCAGGGACGAAAGTCGGGACTAGTGATCCGGCACCTACTTGTGGATGTGGTGTCGCTCAACGGATAAAAGGTACCCCGGGGATAACAGGCTGATCTTCCCCAAGAGTCCATATCGACGGGATGGTTTGGCACCTCGATGTCGGCTCGTCGCATCCTGGGGCTGGAGTAGGTCCCAAGGGTTGGGCTGTTCGCCCATTAAAGCGGCACGCGAGCTGGGTTCAGAACGTCGTGAGACAGTTCGGTCTCTATCCGCCGCGCGCGCAGAAACTTGAGAAAGGCTGTCCCCAGTACGAGAGGACCGGGACGGACGTACCTCTGGTGTGCCAGTTGTTCCGCCAGGAGCACCGCTGGTTGGCTACGTACGGAAGGGATAACCGCTGAAAGCATCTAAGCGGGAAGCCTGTTTCAAGATGAGGTTTCATAGGTTCCCCATAGACGATGGGGTTGATAGGCCAGATCTGGAAGCACCGCAATGTGCGAAGGTGACTGGTACTAATACACCAACCAACAAACCACAACGTGCACCCAACCTAGGGCACAACACAAAAAACACAGACAAAAACGTCTACCCGCGTCCACTATGCAGTATCTGACACACCACACACACACTGTGTGGCCACCCAAAAAAACTACATACACCCGCACCACACCCACGTGGTGCGACCATGACGACAAACCCCAAAGGTGTGTCGGTGGTTGATAGCGGTGGGGAAACGCCCGGACCCATTCCGAACCCGGAAGCTAAGCCCACCCGCGCTGATGGTACTGCACCCGGGAGGGTGTGGGAGAGTAAGTTACCGCCGACCAAAAACTTCACACATACACCGGTCACCACCCGATCAACGGACAGTGACCGGTTTTCATTTTGTTGTCTACGTTTCTAGGCGAGATTCGGGAATTGGCAGGCCAGACCATCCTCGGGTGACAAAGCTGCGGCGCGTGCCGGCGATCGGGTCCGTGAATGCAAGACCGATGGACGCCAATAGCATTGGGGTGTTGAAGTTCTCTTCTTCAGCTGGCACCAGCTTCGGATAGATGGGGTCGCCGTGGATCGGCGCGCCGGCGGCATGCATCTGGACGCGCAATTGGTGTGTCTTTCCTGTCACTGGGTGGAGGACGTACCTGGCGGTATCTTTTTGCCCATTAAGGGGAGTGATGTCGGATACCGTCGTCAGAGCATTTGGCGCGCCGTCTGGGATGATGTTTGCGGCAAGCTCGCCCTCATTCTTTTCTATCCGGTGCTCCCATCGGAGCGGGGCTTTCAGTCCGATGTCGTCAGCGACCGCTTCGTACATTTTTTGTACTTCTCGTCGGGCGAAGAGTTGTTGGTAGGCGCCTCGATACTCGGTGCGTTTAGTCAATAGCAGTAGTCCGGATGTCATGCGGTCGAGCCGGTGGGCTGGTGTGAGTTCTTCGTTTCCCGTAGCTCTGCGCAGACGCACGGCGGCGTTTTCGGTGATGTGGGAGGCGCGCGGCATGGTGGCCAGGAACGGCGGTTTGCGGACCACCATGATGCGTTCGTCCTCGTACACAGTTTCTATGTCGTAGGGGACACGCTCTTCTGGGGCTGGGCGCCGGTAGAAGTACACGTCGGTCCCGGGGGCGAGGAGGTCGGTTGGGGCGAGAGAGGTACCGTCGATAAGCACGACCTCGTTTTGGGCGAAACGTTGCGTGACTGCACTTTCGTCGTCATCCGGGTGGCGGTGCCGCTGCGTGGACACGAGGTGCCAGATGAAATCGAGTGCGCGCACAGCCTCCCCGTCGGGTACTCGCGCTCGCGTTGCGCTAAGTCCTCCTCGCGGGGGTAGTGGTTGTGGACGTTTTCGCTTCTTCATACGTGACACATGTATTAACTTAGGTCACATGAACCTTGACGCTATTGTTTCGCAGATCACTCAGTTCTTCAGCACCGGCATTGGTAAGGCGATTGCTGATGCTTTGTGGACTATCTATACCTTCCTCTTCCCGGCAAATGCTGAGGCAGCTCACCCGATCGAGATTCCGCGTTAACAGGCGCGTTCCGGCAATAGTGCCGGGAGTTACAATGGGGATGTCGGGTGACCACCACCTCAAGGTGGGCACATAGGTTACGGAAAGGCATTTTCTTATGAGCCAGCAGGATTTGGTCATCGTCGCCGTCGACGGCGGTGAGCCCTCTAATAATGCTGTCCGCTGGGCGGCGAATACGGCCATGAAGCGCGGGGTCCCGCTGCAGCTGGCATCGTCGTACACGATGCCGCAGTTCTTGTACGCCGAGGGAATGGTTCCTCCGCAGGAGCTTTTTGACGATCTGCAGAGGGAGTGCCTGGACAAGATCGAGGCGGCCCGTGAGATCGCCAAGGAAGTCGCCCCGGACATTGAGATCGGTCACACGGTCGTGGAAGGCTCCCCGATCGACATGCTGCTGGATCTGTCCAAGGACGCCACGATGATCGTGATGGGCTCCCGTGGGCTGGGAGGTCTGTCCGGCATGGTCTTGGGCTCTGTCTCGGCCGCAGTGGTGTCGCACGCCGTCTGCCCGGTTGTGGTGGTCCGCGAGGATAATGCGGTGACGGATGAGACCAAGTACGGCCCGGTGGTTGTCGGTGTGGATGGTTCCGATGTCTCGGTCAAGGCGACCCGTGTTGCCTTCGAGGAGGCGCACGCCCGCGGTGCGGAGCTCGTTGCCGTGCACACGTACCTGGAAAACCAGATGCATGAGCCGGTGGCCGGTGCCATCTTGGGTGATGATCAGTGGAGTAAGTTCGAAGAAGAGCGCGAGACGAAGCTGGATAGCGCACTTGCACCGCTCGTCGAGCAGTTCCCCGATGTGAAGGTGACCAAGGTGGTCACCCGCGACCGCCCGGTGCGGGCTTTGGTGGACCAGTCGAAGAATGCTCAGTTGCTCATCACCGGTTCCCACGGCCGCGGCGGCTTCAAGGGCATGCTGCTCGGTTCAACGTCGCGTGCGTTGCTGCAGGCGGCTCCGTGCCCGATGATGGTTGTGCGCCCGGAGCGTCTGCCTAAGTAGAGGCGTGAACTCGGCTCCTGCGGGAGCATTGGATCCCCACGGTTGGTGAACTGTTATCTAACCGTGGGTTTTTCGTTGCCCGGTGTTATCGCTGCTGCGGGCATAATGGAGCATGGATTTCATTCAACACTTAATTGAGAGGATTTTGACATGACTATTTCTATGGGCCTGCTCGGTTGGATCATCATCGGCGGTATCGCTGGTTGGATCGCTTCCATGATTATGAACCGTGACGCTTCTATGGGCATCTTCGCCAACATTGCCTGCGGTGTTGTCGGCGGTCTGCTCGGTGGCTGGCTGCTCAGCTTCTTTGTGGATGTGCAGAGCAAGGGCATGTTCTTCAGCTTCCTTACTTGCATCCTCGGTGCGGTCATCGTCCTGTGGATTGTCAACGCGGTGACTAGCAAGCGCCGTTAATCTGTGTATCCTCGCAGCATCACGCTCCCGCCCCCATACACCGGGGCAGCGGGAGCTTTTTCATGCGAAGCTGACCTGGGGCCGCGTTGAGTGAACGAACCGGTTTGTCTATTATGTGGTGTGTTGTACGAGCCGAAAGGAGAAGCGTGATGTCTCAGGGCAGTGCCGCCACCGCGAAGAAGAAACCGGCCTCGCGCCGCCGCAACAGGCCCGCACCCCGCCAGCGTCTTCTGGATGCCGCGACGAAGCTGTTCACGGAGGAAGGCATCCGCGTCATCGGCATCGACCGCATCCTGCGGGAGGCGGATGTGGCCAAGGCGTCGCTGTATTCTTTGCTCGGTTCGAAAGACAACCTCGTCATTGCCTACCTGCAGCGTTTGGATGACGAGTACCGCGCCCGGTGGACGGAGCGCACTGCGGCGATGACCGATCCGGACGAGAAGATTCTCGCGTTCTTTGATATGGCGATTGAGGAGGAGCCCGCGAAGGACTTCCGCGGATCCCCGTTCGTCAACGCCGCCACGGAGTACCCGCGCCCGGAGACTGAATCCGAGCGCGATATCGTCGCTGCCTGTGTCGAGCATCGCGATTGGATGCACACGACAATGACGGAGCTACTGGACATGAAGAACGGTTACCCTTCTGGCACACAGGCGAGTCAGCTTCTCATTTTTCTCGATGGGGGTATGACTGGCGCGCGCATTAGCCGTGACGATGTCCCGCTGCTCACGGCGAAAGATCTCGCCCGGCAAATGCTGGCCGCGCCCCCGGCGGACTACTCCATTTGACCCTTCTGACCAGACTCGTTCGTTTCTCCCGCTGTTTCCTCGGGCATCTCCTTCGCGCGGCCGCCGCTGTCGGTGGCTGCTGAGTTCTCTTCCTTCCGCCGCTTGCGTTCCTCGCGCCGTCTCTCCATTTCGGCTTTGCGGTTTTGCGAGCGAACTTTGGCGCGGGCCTTCTTAAGGGATTTCTTCTCCGCTTCCCTCCCTTTTTGTTCGCTCTTGAATGCTGCTTTATCGGCTTTGATGTCGCGCCGAACTTGGGCAATAGATCCAGGGCTGGCCAGGGACGTGATTCTGCGGCGCCGCCAGGAACGCTTCGCGGTCTTCTTCGACTGCCGGTGTTCGCGCAGTTCACCAAGCACTTTGGTGCGGGACGTATGAATCTGCTTCTTATGCACCTCGCGCAGCGGGTACTTCTTGGCCAGCAGGTACCACATGATCACGGATTGGGAGAGGGTCCAGAGGTTGCCCAGGAACCAGTACATAAGCAGCGCCACGGGGATGAGGCCGGTCATGCCCACAAAGCCGAGCATGATCGGGGTGAGGATCACCATGGACCACATCCACTTGTACAGATTGCGCGATACTGTCTGGTCCCAGTTCATGTGGGTGCGCGTGCGTAGCTGGGAGACAACGGTGTTCACTGTGGTGAAGATGAGCGCGAAGATGAGCAGCGGAATCGCGACCGCCCGCACGTCGGCGCTGGTGGTGCCCAGGGACGTGAACTGCTCGGGGGACATGGACACATACGCCGGCAGCGGCGCGCCCATGAAGGAGGCCTGGAGGAAGCTGGCGGTGTCATCGGGGGTGAGCAGGCCGATATTTTCGCTGGTGCGCCCGTTCTCGGGAACGGACATCCACATCAGAAGGCGGTAAAGGCCTAGAATGAACGGGATCTGCACCAGTGGCGGGATGCACCCGGTCATGGGGTTGTAGCCGTATTCTTTGTTTAGGTCCTTGAGGGCTTTGTCGTGAGCGGCGACGTCTTCTGCGTCGGTGGATTCGCCGTAGCGCTCCTCGAGCTTTTCTTGCTCTGGCCGCATCAGGAGCATCATGCGGCTGGAGCGGTACGTGGACCAGTTGAACGGGACCAAGAAACTGCGCACGGTGATCACGAGCAGGACAATGGACATCACCCATGCGGTGTCGGGGGCGACACCCATAACGTTGGCGAGCAGACAATGCCACAACTTCATCACCGCTGACACTGGCCAGACAAATGCTTCGAGCAGCATAGGGGTGTGAACTCCTCCGATGAGCCGGTTTAAGACTGTGGGTTAATGTTAGGCCATGTCCTCGATGGCAGAAATTTCTGGGCATGGGGAACAACTAGGAGCTCCCGTCGCGCGTGTGACTGAGGGTGAGGTCATCGGCGAGATCTTCATCACCGTTGGCGTGATCCTTCTGTTAACCGCGGCTTTCTTCCTGCTCATGGATGTCGTGTTTCCCTGGGTCTCGCAATTGATGCCGTATAACGACGTGGCTGTCTAGAGCTTCGCTAGCACGTCGGCCACTGCTTCCGCCATGGCTTTCTGGCCGGCGGGCGTGGGGTGTGCGGGGAACGAGTTCGTCTCCTTGCCGGTGGGGTCCGTCCAGCGCTCGTCCACCGGGGCGCACACCGAGTGGAAGTCCGCGTTGGGGGGCAGAACGTACAGGGCCCCGTTGCGGGCGGCGGCGTCGCGCACCATCGCGTTCATGGTCACGGTCAGTCCGGCGGCCCAGTTCAGGGAGCCGCTGGGTAGGTCGGCGGTGGCCTCGCATTCGTCGCGAATCGATGCGACGGGCATGTACCCGGTGGTGATGATCGTCGCGTCGGGAGCTTTGTCGTGGATGCGGCGGTAGATGTCGTCGAGCCGCGCCGGGAGATCCACAAGTGCGCGGGCGGTGTCGTCGTACAGCCCGTCGTCGCAATCCGCCTCGCCCCTGCCGCTCAGCATTCCGGTGACGCAGCGGCTCCACGGACCGAAGTGAATGTCGTTGCCGCCGATGGACAGGGTGATCAGGTCCGTGTCCGGCTCGAGCGCGTCGATCTGCGCCGCCAGGACGCCGGGCTTGTTCTTGGAGGTGGATGTCGTTGCGCTCGTGCTTGGCGACGGCTCGCCGCTGCCGCTACTGGTGGGTGAGGTGGGGGTCGTCGATAAACTGGTGCTCTCCGCTGCTTGCTCTACTGCTTCTTCGGGGGCGAGGGAATCGTCGATGTGGCGCTCGCTGACGATGTGTTCTGTGGTGGCTCCTTGGCAGGTGGTGTCGACAAAACCGCGTTTCTCATTGATTCCGGGGTACAGCTCCGCCAAGATGTGCGGGTAATTGTCTTCGCTGCGGGCGCAGAAGCGCGGCCCCTCGAATGGTCCGGACGCCGAACCCATGGCTGCGTACGAGTCGCCGAGCGCGACGTACAGGTCGTAAGAGGACGGCAGGTCCTTCGGGTCCGCGGTCACAGTTACGGTGGTGGGAACTTCTACCGTGACGCGCTCAGACTCGCCTTCGGAACTGCAGCCGACCAACGCTGCGAGCGCCGACAGGGCCACGGCAGGGATGGCCGCGGACCCGAAACGGGTACGGGCGGAACGGCGGGAACGGGCGCGGATGGCGTTCATGCACCATATATTAAAGCGAGAGATTCGCGATTGTCTGTATGGCGATGAGCTGGGCTTTGACAGACTCCTTCTGGTTGGTCAACACCACTACAGGGAGTTGCGGCGGAGCTGCCCACATCGGGGTGCTGGGCCGGTTCGTCCCCGGTGCCGGATGAAAACGCGGTCACAGTCCCAGACACAGCGGTCAGCGCTGCTGTGCAGACAGGGTGCCAGCAGCCATGCGGGTGCGGACAGGTACGCTTTGGTGCATGACAGTCATGCTACCGACCGGGGAAAACAGGGCGGATCCCCCCGGCACGCGTGCGCTCGACGTCGGCATCGCGCTGCTGACGCTGTCATTGCTGCTTGTCTCTCTGGCCGGAGTGTTCGGCGCGACTTTCGAACATGGTGCGGTGCTGATTCTACTCGTCGCTGTCTTCGGTTTCATGTACAGCTTCGGCGCGCTCAATATGCCGCAGTGGAACACGGTCGGCCGCCTGGTGTGGCTGCTCGGACTGACAGGCGTGTGGATTGTGGCCATGATGTTCACCCCCGTCGCCGTCTATTGGGTTTTCACGCTGTTCTTCTTGTTCATGCGGTCCGTGGATAATTGGATGGGCATCGCCGGGGTGATTGTTGTCCTGGCGATTGCGATTCTCATGCAGGTTCCGCGCGGATTGACTCTCGGCGGGGTGATGGGCCCGGCAGTCTCCGCGCTCGTCGTGGTCATGATCACCTACGCGTTCAAGGTCATCGTGCGCGTGAGCTCCGAACGCGAGGCGCTTATCGACGAATTGGTGAGCACCCAAGATCGCCTCGCCGCCTCGGAGCGCGAAGCTGGCGTGGCGCAGGAACGCCAGCGCCTCGCCCACGAGATCCACGACACGGTGGCCCAGTCACTCTCCAGCATCCAGATGCTGCTGCACGCGGCGGAGCGCGACCTGCGCGCCACCGGGTTGAGCGAGAATAAACTGCGGGTGCCGCTCGAGCGGATCGAAGCAGCGCGACACTCCGCCTCGGACAACCTGTCGGAGACGCGTGCCATGATCGCGGCTCTCACCCCTGCGCCGCTTTCGGAGACATCTTTGCCGGAGGCGCTCGAGCGCATCGCGGTGTCGTTCGCTCACGCCGGGGACATCGCGATCGACGTCGATGTCGATGGGGATCCGCAGCAGCTTCCGATGCGGGTGGAGGCCGGGTTGCTCAGAATCGCGCAGGGAGCGGTTGGCAACGTCGTCAAGCATTCCGGTGCGACGCGTGCGCGCGTGACCTTGACCTTCTCTCCTGCCGAGGTGCGTTTGGACGTGGTGGACAACGGCTCCGGTTTTGACGCGGATGCTCAACCGGAAAAGCCGGTGGGCCTCGGCCACCTCGGACTCGATGCGATGCGGACGCGGGCGCGGGAGCTGGGTGGTGAGCTGGTCGTGGAATCCGCGCCGGGCGGCCCCACCGCTGTATCGGTTGCCGTGCCGGTGGACCCACCGGAATGCGGTGCGGGTAGGATCAACCGAAAGATTGAGGAGGAAGAATGATACGCGTCCTGCTTGCCGACGATCACGAGATCGTCCGCCTCGGCCTTCGCTCGGTACTGGAAGCCGCCGACGACATCATTGTCGTTGGCGAAGTAGCCACCGCTGAAGGGGCCATCGCGACTGCACAGGCAGGCGGCATCGATGTCATACTCATGGACCTGCGGTTCGGCGCTGGTGCCCAAGGCGCACGGGTGACCACCGGGGCGGAAGCCACCGCGGAAATCCGCGCCACCATGACGAACCCACCGAAGGTGCTGGTGGTGACCAACTACGACACCGATGCCGATATTCTCGGCGCGATTGAAGCGGGCGCCGTCGGCTACTTGCTCAAAGACGCGCCACCCAGCGAATTGCTCGCCGCGGTGCGTTCCACGGCCAAGGGCAACCAAGCAATGTCGCCGATCGTCCGCAGCCGTCTGCAAACCCGCGACCGCACCCCGAGTTCCTCACTCACCCCGCGCGAGCTCGAAGTGCTCCAGCTTGTCGCCGGCGGCTCCTCCAACCGGGAAATCGGTCAGCAGCTCATGCTGTCGGAGGCCACGGTGAAATCCCACCTCGTGCACATTTACGACAAGCTTGGCGTGCGTTCGCGCACGTCCGCGGTTGCCTCCGCGCGCGAACAAGGGGTGCTGTAGTAGCTGCTCCGCTTTAACGGGCTTTAACGGCCCGTCCTAGGCATTGGCGCGACGGTAGGCGTCGATGACCTCGAGCGGAATCTTTCCGCGCTGAGCGACCTTCATGCCCTTATTGCGCGCCCACGCGCGGATTTGCGAGGCATCCACCGTACTGCGCGGATCCGCCGGAACTTCGCGTGCGGCCGCGATGAACGGCATCAACGTCTCGTGGAATTTCGCGACATTCTCTTTTGACAGGTCGAGCACATATTCAGTGCCGTTGAAACTGAAGTGGACCACCTGATGCTCGGAATCGGACAGCGGCGACCCGTCGAGATCGTCGAAAAATTGGGTGACTTCACACCGAGCCATTTTCAGCCCCTTCTGCAGAATGTCTTACAGATTACTTCCTTGTTAAAACATACTAAAGGCTGAAACTGGCGGCTAGTGGCGCAGCGTCTTTTCCTGGATCTCGGCAGTGAGTTTGTTAATGTCGCGGTCGATCGTCTCGTGGGCGAGGCGGCGCTGAGCGTCGTTCATCTGCTCCACGTTGTTCACGGCAGCATCCAGCTCGTCGAGACGCACCTGCGCGTCGCGGCTGAATTTGTCGTCGAGAGCGTCGTTGTCCTCCACCTGGTGGCGGATCGCCTGGATGCGGCCCTTGAGCTCCGCACCCTGACTGGAGTAACGGGCCATCTCCGTGGCGGTGAGACCAGCGGCGCGGGCACGGTCGTTGACCTGGCGTTCCTGGTAGGAGGTCAGCGCGCGGTAAGCCAATGGGATGAGGACCGGCAGGAGAATGCGCGAAGCACCGACCCATTGCTTGGCTTTCTTCTTGGTCAGGCCAGCCTCCTGGATCTTCTTCAGCTCGGTCTGGGCCAGCTTCTTCTCGTGCTTCTGCTTGTTCTTCAGGCCCTTCCTCTCCTCTTTAAGCAGTCGCTTTTCCGCCTTGTCGAGGAGCTTGGCAGTCCGCTTGTCCTGCTTGGCTTCCTCTTTAGCCAGCTGGCGTGCACGGGCCTCGGCGGCCTTGATCTCTGCCTTGGTCTTGGCGCGGGAAGCGCGGATGGTCTCGAACAGTCCCATGGTCGGTACTCCTGGTTCGCATTAATTCGTCGCTGTTTGTCCCGTTCAACTTTACCTATCTCGAGCCGTTAGGCTGGGGCTCGGTGAAAGAAATGGGTAGCGCTGATGTCTCGCTCGTGCGGGCGAGTGACCTCGTGGGGTGTAGGTACCGCCTGCGCCAGCGCTTGGCGCACCCTGAGATTCCGCCGTTGCCGGACGCGGTGGAGCGCCAGCCGCAGGTCGATGCTGGTCGTGCCGCGGTCTTCGGGTTGCTGCCGACGAAGCGGGCGCTTGGCGACGGCCGCCGTAAAGCCTTCTCCCGCCTCGCCCTCGACCCGTCGCAGCCGGTGGCCGAGCGTGAAGCCGCAACCCGAAAATGCGTGAAGGACCGCGCCACCTTGATCGTTGACGGGGCATTGACCGGGCAGGTGGACGGAGTGCCGGTGGTAGCGGAGATCGACATTCTCGTACGCCGCGATGACGGCTCGTATGTGCCCGTGATCGTATCCAACCACCGCGTCGCCCGGGCGAGCACTACGTCGACCATGCAGTTCATTCCCACCCGCCGTTTAGGCTTGGGCAAGCCTTTGGACATCGGCGCTAAAGCCCGCCACCACACCGTGGACGGCTACCGGATCGCCCTGGCCCACCTGCTGCTGGAGGAGGCGGGTCTCGCCTCGGGCCTGGGTGCCGTCGTGGGGCAGGACCGCGAGCGTGCCTACCTGGGTGATGCGACAAAACACGTCGAAGCGTTGCGTGACGCTCTGGCGCAACCGACACCGGAGTACCCCCTGCGGCTGAAGCAGTGCGCAAGCTGCCGCTACTGGGCGCTGTGCGAGCCAGAGCTGAAAGCGATGGACGACATCTCACTCGTCTTCCCCGGCCAGAAGGCACGTCCTTTGCGCGAACGCGGCATCACCACGGTGGAGGAGACCATCGCCGCCGACCTGGGGGAGCCCAGCCAGATCGCCCGGGCATGGCGGGACGGAATCCCGGTGCTGGCGCGCGGCGATGTGCCGGCTTTGCCCGAACTGTGCGCCGATGTGGAGATCGACGTGGACATGGAGGCCTACCTGGACCAGGGCGCGTACCTGTGGGGCGCATTCGACGGCGCCGAGTACCGCGCCTTTGCTACGTGGGAGGAAGTCGGCGGCGCGGTCAACGCGGCGGAGGAAGAGAATTTCCTGGCCTTTTGGACGTGGCTGCAGTCGGTGCGTCGCCGAGCCCACGAAGAAGGTAAGACCTTCCGCGCCTACTGCTACGCGTCCGGCGGGGAGAACCACTGGCTCATGGCCTCCGCACGGCGTTTCGCTTCCGTTGATGAGGCAGAGGTCCGCGCCTTCATTTCCTCCGACGAGTGGGTGGACGTGTTCACCTACGTGCGCCGCTACCTCGTGGGAACTGAGGGATTGGGCTTGAAAGTCGTGGCACCGGTCGCCGGGTTCACCTGGGATGATGATGACATGGACGGTGAGCGTTCCGTTGCGCTGCGCCGCGAGGCCCGCTTGGGCAGCGCCGAAGCCCGCGACATGCTCGTGCGTTACAACGGGGACGATTGCCGCGCCACCGCCGCCGTTCGCCGCTTCCTCAGCGCAGGCGCGCCCGGCATTCCGCGGCTGTCATCCCTGCTGTGATTTCTTCACCGTGAGCGCCAGCCACGCCGCGATGCTGAGAAGCACAACGAGGAAGCCCGCCACCACACCCATGAACTCGCCCCAGCTAAGGAACTGGAATAGCCAGCCGGTTAGCGCGCCTAGTGCCGACGAACCGACGTAATAGAAGAACACGTATGTGCTGGACGCCTCCGCGCGGTCGCGCGTGGCCACCTGCCCCACCCAGCCGGAGGCGACCGAGTGCATGGCGAAGAAACTGGCGGTGAACAGCAGCAGGCCAGCCAGCGTGAACCAGAGGTTGCCGCTGATCAGGATGAGCGCGCCGGCGAGCATGATCGCCGCCGACACCACCATCACCCGGCCGCGTCCGGCTTGCTTGACGTAGACGCCTGCGCGGGCGGACGACCAGGTGCCGGACAAGTACATGAGGTAGACCAGCCCGGCCAGCGCCGGCGGCAGCCCAAAGTGCTCGATAGCCCGGAAGCCGAACATGTTGTACACCGACACGAACATGCCCATGCCCAGGAATGCGGATGCGTAGAGCCCAGCCAGGCGCCAGTCGGACAGGTGGCGCAGCATGGCGGAGAACTCGTGGCCGGGGTTGAGCGTCTTCGCCTCGAAGCGCCGCTGCTGCGGAAGCAGCGCCCACATGATGATGGCGAAGGTGAGGGCAGTCGCGGCACCGGCAAGCAGAGCCCACCGCCAGCTGGCCACCTCGAGCACGAAGGCGGGAATAAGGCGGCCGATCAGCCCGCCGATGGAGTTGCCCGCGACGTACAGGCCCATGGCACCTGCCGAATCCTCGGCCGCGATCTCCTCCGAGATCCAGGTCATGGCCACGGCCGGGGTGCCCGCGATGAGACACCCCTGGATGAAGCGCATCACGATGAGTTGCCCGCCCGTCTGGGCCAGGGGCAGGCAAAGGCCGAGGCTGGTGGCGAGCAGCGCGGAGATGATCAACACACGGCCGCGCCCGAAGCGCTCCGACAGGATCGACGCCGGCACCACGCACAGTGCCAAGCCGCCGGTGGTGGCGGACACGGTCAGGGCGGCCTGGCCTTCGGTCATGCCCAATGCGTCGGTAAGCGTGGGCAGCAGTGCTTGCGTGGCGTAGAGAGAATTGAAGATGGCCAGACCTGCGAAAAGAAGTGCAATACTCGCCCGCCGGTATTCGAGCGTGCCCTTATGGATCCCTTCTCGTGCGTGTGGCCTCATGTTCATCCATTCAAACACGGTCGCGTGACTCGGGCCATGTGGCCGCCCTCTTGCGCACTAAGGTCAGGCTAACCTATACTCATTTTCGAGAACGGAACAAACCCCGTATCTCGTTGCGAAAATCAGGTTGCGCTACCCCGGGTTCCTCCAGCCCCGGGGTAGCGCAAAAGGACCGCGCATTGTTTCTGGGTCAGTGCGCGGTCCTTCTAATTCGTGCTTAGGCGGAAGCCTTCGCGTAACGCTCAGCGACGTCGTCCCAGTTGACAACGTTCAAGAACGCCTTGGCGTAATCAGCCTTCACGTTCTTGTACTGCAGGTAGTAAGCGTGCTCCCACATGTCCAGCATGAGGACTGGGGTGAAGTCGACGGAGACGTTGCCCTGCTGGTCGGTCAGCTGCTGGATGATCAGGCGACCAGCAATGTGGTCGTAACCCAGGACAGCCCAGCCGGAGCCCTGTAGGGAGGTGGCGACACCCTCGAACTGCTTCTGGAAGCCCTCGAAGGAGCCGAAGTCGCGGTTGATAGCCTCGGCGAGCTCGCCAGCCGGCTGGCCGCCACCGTTCGGGCTCATGTTCTTCCAGAAGATGGAGTGGTTGGTGTGGCCACCCAGGTTGAAGGCCAGGTTCTTGGACAGCGCACGCAGCTTGTCCGGGTTGGCCTCGCCGTTGCGCTCTGCCTCGAGTGCCTCGAGCGCAGCGTTCGCGCCCTTGACGTAGGTCGCGTGGTGCTTGTCGTGGTGCAGCTCCATAATCTCGGCCGAGATGTGCGGCTCGAGTGCGTCGTATGCGTAAGGCAGGTCAGGAAGCTCGTAAACAGCCATGTTCTGTGTCCTTTCTCATTTTGTTCGCGCCCTTTCGAGCGCCGTACGTCGCCCATGATAGGGAATTTCGCCAGGTCTCGTTTTTGCGGCGCAATGTGCCGCGGTATCCGGGGTGAACTATGCGCTGCATAGTTCCTGGGGTTTTGGGGCCGAGCGAACACGGGTTCCTGGTTCCCGCGCACCCCTTCGCTATGCCCTGCATAGTTCCTGGGGATATGGGCCCGAACCGACGCGGGCTCTTTGGCCCTGGGGCACCGAATCTTTATGCCCTGCATAGTTCCTGGGGTTGCGCGGCATCGGGGCGAGCTATGCGCTGCATAGTTCCTGGGGTTTCACGTCACCAGATGTAGGAGGGGTAGTCGACTCCGTTGGTCCGGTTTCCGAGCAGGCCGACTAAGACAAGCACGGCGGCCGATAGAAAAGCGAGAAGGACGAAGCATGTGCCGTTATCGACTGTGACTCCGAGAATTGCTGTCGCCGCGGCAGGGGAGTGGGGCATGCGAGCGAGCATCATTGCTCCTAGTGCTAGTCCGCCGGCTAGCGCACCCAGCCACAAAGAGTCGCCGGCTAGGCCCACGATGACGCCGACAGCTGCGCTAAGGGTCTGTCCGCCGACAACGTTTCGAGGTTGCGCTAGGGGCAGGTTGGGTACTCCCATCACTAGCGCCATCGAGGCAGCCATTGGGGGAATCAGCCATTGGTGGCCGGTGGTGACGGTGAGAAAGGTGAGAACGGCTAGGGCTATGCAGCTTGAAATCGTTGCAACAGTGATGGCGCGTAAAGGCGGGCGCGGTGGGGCTTGGGTGGCGAACAGCATGGAGACTCCTTACTAATGGTCATGGCGTTAGTTGCCCGCTTAGCTTAGCGAAGCTTCTGCAGCACTAATGGGAATACCATTAGTTAGATTCACGTTAATCTTGGTACAACGAAATTAGGAAGATTTAGCGGAGGGTGGGATGAAGACTCAGTACGTCACCGATGGGGT
Organism: Corynebacterium sp. P3-F1; assembly: GCF_030503635.1. Taxonomy (NCBI): domain Bacteria; kingdom Bacillati; phylum Actinomycetota; class Actinomycetes; order Mycobacteriales; family Corynebacteriaceae; genus Corynebacterium; species Corynebacterium sp. P3-F1. The sequence goes on along the minus strand of NZ_CP129965.1, from coordinate 1,184,316 downwards.
TCTTGTTCGCCCTTTTGAGCAGACAGCCACCCGTTTTCTGAGTTCTCGTTTCTATGACGGGCGAAAAATTGTCGACTTATTGGAATCGACGGAATCCGCTCAGTTGTGGTTCGAGGTCATGGCTCGGGAAATAGACGTTGTCAACGTGGGCACGGTTACCGACGCCCAACTAGCTGACCTTCGCTCAGCTCGGGATCTGGTTTCCACTGTTTACGAAGCCGCCGTGTCTGGTGACTTTCAAAGTGCAGCGGATGGGCTCACGCGGCTAGGTAGATTGGTCACTGTTGAGCCGTCGTTCGCTTTCGCTGGGGCAGGTGTAGACGTTCACTTCTCTGCAGGGGATTCGGCCGTAGACGACTTTCTCGCCGAACTTTTGTTTTCGACTGCCGACACGATCACGCCACCCAATCTTTCGCGTTTGCGAAAATGTGACGGTCCCCATTGCGTGCTTTATTACACCCAGCTGAGGGAAGGACAACAGTGGTGTAGCAATACTTGTGGAAATCGGGCACGGGTTGCCCGACATGCGCGAAGGTGATGAAGGGAATCATTCAGCCGCGCCGGCCGTTAATGAGGGCATGGCATTCTTCTTCGGACGCACCCCAGAACTCGTCGACCCGGACCGCGCGCTGCCCGGCCGCACCGAACCGGTCCTGCCTAACCCGCAGCCGCATGCGGTGCTGGGCACCCCGATTACGGGGCCGTGGCGTGAGGGGCAGAAACGGCTGCTCATTGGCATCGGATGTTTCTGGGGTGCAGAGAAAATGTACTGGACCATGGACGGTGTGGAAGCCACATCCGTCGGCTACGGCGGCGGGGTGACCCCGAACCCGACGTACCGCGAGGTGTGCTCTGGGCAGACGAACCACGTCGAGCTCGTGGAGGTCGTCTATGATCCGGAGAAAATCTCCCTGAAAGAGCTCGTCCGCGCCGCGCTTGAGGCCCACGATCCGACGCAGGGCTTCCGCCAGGGCAACGATGTGGGCACGCAGTACCGCTCCGCGTTCTACACCGACAGCGAGTACGAGGCCGAGCTCATCCGCGGGTGGGTGGACACGTACGGGCAATCGCTTATCGACGCCGGCTACGGCCCCATCACCACCGAAGTGCGAGCAGGCGCGGACTATTACCTGGCCGAGGACGAGCACCAGCAGTACCTGCACAAGGTGCCGAACGGCTACTGCCCGCACCACTCAACGGGAGTGGCCTGCGGGATCTAGGAGGAGCTGGAGCGGTTGAAGGTGTTCTGCGCCGATTCCTTCGCGGCAGAGGCGGCGGTGGCGCGGATGCGGGTGGAGTCTTGGTGGATCCACTCGGAGATCTTGGAGATCTCCTCGTCGCTCGCCCCCGCATCCAGCACCGCGTTCCAGTAGGCGACTGTCTCGTCGTGGTACTGGTGCCCGTGGCCGCCCGGCTGGTTCTGCGAGAGCAACTGGTCCACGCCGACCTGCCAGCCGGTGATGAACGGCGCCCACCGCATGCTCTGAAGGACGTCGACATGCTGCGCCTCCGGCGCCTTCACACCGCGTGAGCCCGGTTCACGCAGCCAGTTCGGCTTGCGCACGAAGAGCTTCCAGTCCCACCACACGACCGGGTCGGAGGCGTGTTGGGCGAAGACGGCGCGGGGGAACTCCCATTCCTGGCCGTACTCGCTGCCGTCGAAAGTGTTCTCCAGGTGGTCGGGGTGCGCCGTGAAGCGGACGTGGCGGCCACCGTCCACAACGGGGAGGCGCTCCGGGCTGCCGTTGTCGCGGTCCCGGGTGAGCTGAATGTGGCGGGCTGTGAATCCGGGAGTGCCGGTGAACACGCCGCCGTCGATGCTATTCAGCAGCGAGTCGACGCTGTCGAAGGCGTCAGCGACGCCGTAGGCGCCGAGGGACTCGCCGCCGACGTAAAGCCGCGGGCGCTGGTCCTCGGGCATTTCGGCAAGGCGCTCGCGGATGGCGCTGATGAGTACCCGCGAGCTGCGCACCGGCACTTCGCGGTCCGAGGCATAAGAGTACGCCGAGGGCATGAACGAGTACTGCTGGGCGACGATCGCGCAGTCGCCCCGGTTCAAGAACTCGAATCCGGAGGTGTGGAAGTCGTTGATCCATCCTGTGCCGGCCGAAGACAGCACGGCGATGGCCTTCCGGGACCAGGCGTCGGTGCGGTCCATTTCTTTCAGCGCCATCTGGGCCTGTTCTTCGGGGCTGCGGTCCTTCAGGCCGATGAAGACGCGGATCGGTTCGCGCGCGCTGTCGGCGCCGAGCACGTTCTCAATATCAGCCTTCCGCGGTCCACCCGCCACAACGGCGCGACCCTGACGGCCCAGGTACTTCCAGCGCTCGAGAGAATCCGGTGAGCCGGAGCGCTCCGGTTCGCTGGGTTTGTCCGCGCCGGGCAGGAACTCCCGGTTGAGTTTGTCGGCGTTGCGGTAAGCGCTGTTGAGAATCTGACGCACGACCACCTTGTCCGTCAGCACCGCGCCGGCGGCGCTCAAGCCCACGATGGCCAGCGGCCACGATACAACTGGCGGCATCCAGCGGCGCAGCTCGTGGTTGAAGCGGTCGGCGGTGACCTGGATGCCCTCACCCAGCAGCAGGAGCACGCCGTAGCCGATGGAGCCGAGACCGATTCCCGCCAGGGTCTGCAGCGGCCCGAGGCGGGTGGGGTCGTCGACGAGGCGCTCGTGCTCGGAACGTCGTAAAGCGGCGGAAAGGTATGTGGCGACCGTGACGGCACCCATGGTGACCTGCACGGGAACCGCTGTTTTGCGGCGCAGCTTGCGCGGGTAATTCCAGTTCCGTGCGCTCGCGATGGACGCCGCGAGGTTCGACGCGCCGACGCCGACTGTGTGGCCCGCCGCCTGGCTGATCGCGACATTCGCCGTGGTCACCCACCACGGGTGGGGGAGCAGCGACGGCGAGATCGCGCTCCACGTGGCCACCTCCGCACCCAAAATGCCTGCTGCGAAATCATCCGGGAGCCGGCGCAGGCCCGACATGCGCACGACCGGGGTCAGATCCGCCAGCAGCTCCACGGCGTACAGGGGCGCGCGGACCGCGTGTGTGCGGCGTGGCCACAGCTCCTGCACCTTGCTCTTCGCGCTGGTAGCCGCGTCCCCGACGCGGGTGCGTAATGTCCGAAACGATGCGTCGAGAGGCGTAATAGACATGCGAACTATTGTGGCAAAGATCGCATTCGCCTGCCGACGTTTGCCCTCTAAACTAACGTCAGGTGAACAGCGCGTTATTTTCGCGTGATACTTCCGTATCTACCCCCGCCAGCACTTTTGCATGCTCTTTCGCGCGCCTATGGTCGGGTGGCAAGTTGCACGCGCTTTTCGGGGAGACATCGCAGGCATGACCATCGCCACCTCCGCCCAGATTTCGGCACCCAGCACCCATCCGCTCATCGTCGCCCACCGCGGCGCATCGGGGCTCCACCCGGAATCCACGCTTCGGGCATTCGATGAAGCGCTGAAAATGGACGGCGTGCACGGCATCGAATGCGACGTTCGCCTCACACGCGATGGCCGCCTCGTTGTCCACCACGACGCGCTGATCAACCGCACCTCCAACGGCGCGGGGCGCATCGCCAGGATGGATTTCGCGGACCTGCGCCAATTCAATTACGGCACGGAGGAGGATCCGCAGCAGCTTTTGCTTCTCGACGAACTGTTGGACCTCCTCCAGGATTACCCCGACAAGCACATCTACATTGAGACCAAGCACCCCACCCGCTTCGGGCCGGAAGTGGACGAGCAGACTGTGCGCACCCTCTGGTACCGCGGGATGCTGTCTGACCCGCGCGTCCACCTCATCTCCTTCTCTCACTCGGCCATGCGCTATTTCACCCACGCGGTGCCGGAACTGGAGACGTTCTACCTGTTCCGCTTGCGCGAGAAGAAGTGGAATCCCACCAGCACGATGCTCTCCCGCCCTTACGGCGTTGGCCCGGCGCTCGCCCACCTTCGCGGCAAACCGAAACTCCTGGGTTACCGCGGGCTGAAAACGTACACGTGGACCGTGAATGAGCCGGACCACATGCGGTGGTGCCGCGACAGTGGTGTCGACGTCTTCGCCACCGACCACCCGCAGGTCGCGGTGGAGACTTTCCGCACCCCAGGCACTGTGAACTGACCTGACCCCGGTAAATTGGGCGGTATGGCCAAGAAGAACCGCAAGAAGGAAGATCTGCCCGAGGGCATGAGCCGCCGCCAGGCGAAGCTGGCTGCCCGCGCCGCTGAGCGTGAAGCCCTGCAGAAAGATCCCCGCCCCTACAAGGGATTCGCCGCCGAAACCGACCTGGTGGCCCTGCAGGAATTCGTTCCCTCCGCAGTAGCGAAAGTGGATGTCAAGGGCACCGACGTCAACATCGTGACTGTTCTTCCCGGTGCCGGCGCGGCCCTGCGCCGCCCGGAGGAGGACGGCGGCGAACGCTTCGTGGCTCTCCAGGTACAGTCCCACTCGCAGAACCCGAACCGCGACCTCGCATACGCCCTGAACTGGGTGCTCAATGCCGAGCCGGGGGCGACGCTGAACTCCACCGCTGCGAACGGATCCCAGCCCGAGCTGAACACGCTGCTGGGCGAGAGCACTGAGCTGGACATCACCGCACACGACAACTTCAACTGGTGGTTCACGGATTCCGCCGCCGGCAACCCGCAGGTTCAGCAGGCCTTGGCCCGCGCCAACGATGCCGTTCTGCCCTCCACCGAGATCGTCACGGACCTCCCCGGATCCATCTGGTGGGTCAACCCGGGTGGCGGCAAGGCGCACATCCGTTGGGTCCGTCCGGAGGATGACGAGCGCACGCTTCTCAACGCCCTGGCGCGCATCGCCGCCCGTGGCGAGCTGAACCTGGGTGACGGCACCAAATTCGCCGGCACTTTCCGCACCCACGGTCTGGTTGTTCCGGTCTTCGATCTCGACCCGTCCGTCGCAGCCGATTCCTACGGCGAGGCGCTGACCAAGGTCAACGAGGCGATCGCGGCCGAGTACGACAACGATGCCCAGCTGAGTGCCGATGAGCGCAAGCAGCTGGAAAACATCAAGTCGCGCCAGGTAACCATCTAAGACACAAGGCGAGGGGCAAAGGGTCATGGCATCCGGGACAACTCAGTCTTCCCGCAACGGTTTGAGCACACGCCACCTGAATTTCATCGCGCTCGGTTCCGCGATCGGCACCGGCCTGTTCTACGGGTCCGCCGGCGCGATCCAGGCAGCCGGGCCGTCGGTTTTGTTGGTCTATCTTCTCGGCGGCGCAGTGGTGTACTTCCTGCTCCGGGCTCTCGGCGAGATGTCCGTGCGGCACCCCGTCACCGGTTCTTTCGCGGAATACACCCGCGCCTATCTGGGCGGTGCCGTCGGATACCTCACCGGCTGGATGTTCGCTTTCGAGATGGTCATCGTGGCCTTGGCAGACCTCACCGCCATAGGCATCTACATGGGATTCTGGTTCCCGGATGTCTCTCGGTGGGTGTGGATCGTGGCTGCCCTGCTCATCGTCGGCGCAGCGAACGTGGCCAGCGCCAAGGCCTTCGGCGAGTTGGAGTTCTGGTTCACCGTGGTCAAAGTCGGCGCCGTGATCGCGATGATCATTGCAGGCGCTGCAGTCCTCGTCTTCGGCCTGTCCACCGCGGAGACCACCGGCCCCGCCAGTTTGGTCAACGACGGCGGGTTCTTCCCCAACGGCTTCAGCGGTATGGTTTCGTCCTTCATCCTTGTGCTCTTCGCCTTCGGCGGAACGGAGATCATCGGCGTGGCCGGCAGCGAAGCCACCGACCCGAAGACTGCGGTGCCCAAAGCAGTGAACACCGTTCCGGTTCGCATCCTGCTGTTCTATGTCCTGTCGATCCTGATCATCCTGATGATCAACCCGTGGCGCACCATCACCGGTGAGGAGTCGCCGTTCGTCCAGATTTTCTCCACCCTCGGCGTGAACTGGGCCGCAGGGCTGCTGAACTTCGTGGTCATCACCGCCGCCCTGTCCGCCATTAACGCTGACCTCTTCGGTGCCGGACGCGTGCTCACCGGGCTGGCCAAGCAGAATCTCGCCCCGCGGATCATGGCCCGCACAGTCCGCGACGTGCCGGTGATGACCACGGTGATCCTGCTCATCGTGCTCATCGTGGGCGTGATAGCCAATACTCTCATCCCGGACCGCATCTTCGAGATCATTGCGTCCCTGGCTACCTTCGCCACCATTTTCGTGTGGCTGATGATCCTCCTGGCGCACCTCGCCTCGCGCCGGGCTATGACCCCGGAGGAAGAAGCCGCACTGGACTACAAGACACCCCTGTATCCGTTTGGACAGTACTTTTCCATTTTCTTCATCCTCTTCACCTTCGGGATCATGCTGTGGCTGCCGGAATTCAGGGGCGCATTCTTCGTCGGCCTTGCCTTCAGCGTGATCGTTCTGGCGTTGTATTTCATCACCGGACGCCACAAGCTCCCCGCCGAGCCTGAGGCGCAGGCTTTGCAGCGCTAGCGCAGTCCTGCGAATAATTGCTCGGCAGCGGCATCGTCCCAGACGAGGACGCTTCCCACGTCTGTGTCGATGAAGTTGGCAACCGGGACCGTCTCCGTGTCGGTCCCGCCCCGCAGTGCGAGAGCCATGCGGGCAAGGTGCCACACGTGGTCGCCCTCGCCGACGATGAACATACTGCTCCCACGCAGCACCAACGGGATCAGACGGAACGGATTCAACAGCACAGCCGGGGATAGCGCGCGTTTCATCAGCGCACCAACGAATTCTCGCTGGCGCTGGACACGGTCCAGGTCGCCCATCGCGGTGGCGCGGGTGCGTACGTAACCCAGGGCAGTCGGGCCGTCCATCTTCTGGCAACCGGCCTGTACATTCAGTTGGGCCAGAGGGTCGTCGATAGGCTCGGAGGGGCACAACTGCACCCCGCCGACGGCGTCGGTAATGCCTGCGAGGCCACCCATACCGATCTCGGCGTAGTGGTCGATGCGTAGGTGAGTGGCGTTTTCCACCGTTTCGGCGAGGAGCTTGGGTCCGCCGAAAGCGAATGCGGCGTTGATCTTATCCATTCCGTACCCGGGGATCTCGACGTACGAGTCGCGCGGGATGGATAGCAGCGTCGCCTTCCCGGCGGTGGGAATGTGCATGAGCATGATCGTGTCCGTGCGCCCAGTGCCAATGTCGCCACCGGTACCAAGGCGCTCCGCGTCCTTCTCGCTCAGCCCCTCGCGCGAATCGGAGCCGACGATGAGCCAATTCGTGCCAGCAGTGTTAGGGACCGGGGTGTCCGGAAATGCATCGACACGGGTCAAGCGGGCATCGGTGAACAGTGTTCCTGCGACGACTAAGACTAAAAGGATTGACAAAAGCGTCGGAATGCAGCCCGCACGCGGCCGGCGCAGCTTAGGGCGCCAACCTCTTGGTGCAGGTTGCGCCGCAGGTTGGACTGGTCGGACTCGTCGTTGCGGGGACAGCTCGAGTCGGGGTTCCCAGGGCTCCTCGCGCCGCGGGGGCGTATGCCGCGGGCGCTGGGCATTCTGTACCTGCCGCAGGTTCTGCACTTCCCGCGGGTTTCGGGGACGCTGTGGTTGCTGCCTTCGGCCGGGATCCTGGAATTGCCGCTCCGGTGAGCTTCGCCGGGGCTCGAAAGAGGTTTCGCGAGGCAGGGGCTGCCGTGGCCGCAATGTCTTGCGAATAGGGCCGTCGTCCTGGCGCGAAGCCTGCGGTGCCGATGACCGTGGCGACTGCGACTCGTGCCGGGGCCGTTGGGGCTCGTGCCGGGGCGGCTGGCTCGTGGACCGTTTCCTGATCGGGCGGCCGTACCGGTCGATTAACGGCTTCCCGTCTTTTCCCACGAGAAATTCCCCCGGGTTGTCTCGGGGGTCGTTGGAGTGCGGGGTCGGCGACATGGCATTCATCATAAACGCCATTCCCAGGTGTCACCGCATTAACACATGTAACAAGGCGGGCTGTGGTGCGGGGCGGCCTGGCCGGCCGCGGGGCAGCCGGGCTGAGCCAAACTCGCAGGGCCGGGGCAATGGAGGCTACAGGTTGGCATGAATTGGTTGGCATGAACTGAATGAGGTTGGACCGGGAGCTCACCGCTACTCGGTTCATGCCAACCAATTCATGCCCATCCCGTGATTGGGGGGCGGGACGAGAACCGCTTACAGCCCCAGCCAACTCAGGTCGAGGAAAAGATAGCCGACGTACGCGACGGCGTCGATGAGGAAGTGGGCGAGGATGAGCGGCCAGACCTTGCCGGTGCGGTGGTAGTAGTAGGCGAAGACAATGCCCATCACCACATTGCCTACCCCGGCGGAAAACCCCTGGTAGAGGTGGTAAGTCCCGCGCAGGACAGCTGAGGCCGCGATCGCGCCCCACACCGGTGCGCGCAACTGCTTCAACCGGGTGAGCAGCCACATCACCACGACGGTCTCCTCGGCGAATGCGTTCGCGGCGGACCAGACCAAAAGCAGCGGAACTTTGGCGGCGTCGGTGGCAGGCACGACTTCCTTGGTCAGACCGAGCTGGAGCGAGACCACGTATAGGGCGAGGCCGGGGATGCCGATGAGCGCGGCCAGACCAGCACTCCACGCCCAGTCGCGCCAGCGCGGGCAGGGCAGTCGCTCACCGAGCAGAAACAACGCTAGACCGCCCCATGCCAGCAGAGTCGCGGCCGATGCGAGTTGCAGGGCGATGTCGAGCCAGGAGAGGGAAGAGGCGGCGTCGTTAAGCACGGTGCGCTGCTGGTTGAGGGGGGCGGGGGCAAGGGCGGCGTCAATGAGCTTGAGCGTCGCGCGCACTCCGGACATGCCGAATGTGACGGTGAGGACGAGTGCGACCTCGATGGATAGGCGGCGCCGGTCGGTGGTCATGGGTCAACTGTAGGCTGGGTGACCATGAGCACGACCGTCGCGTATCTGGGCCCTGCCGGGACGTTCACTGAGGAGGCTTTGTGGTTGTTCCGCGACCACATTGCGGGCGAGATCACCCCGCTGCCCGTCGAATCGCCGTCCGCCGCGCTGAACGCCGTGCGGGAAGGACGGGCAGACTATGCCGTGGTGGCGATCGAGAATTCTGTCGACGGTGCTGTGACCAGCACATCCGACGCTCTTGTCGAGGGCGGCGGAGTGATGATCTACCGGGAGGTGGAGCTGCCCATCAGCTTCGCCATTATGACGCGTCCCGGGTTCGCGCTGAGCGACGCAAAGAGCTTTTCAACACATCCTGTCGCCCACCGCCAAGTCCGCCGCTGGCTGGACGACAACCTCCCCGGCGTGGACTTCACAGCGGCGTCCTCGAATGCCGCCGCCGCGAAAGCTGTGGCCGAGGGAGACGCCGATGTGGCGGCAGGTCCGCGCCGGGCCGCGGACCTGTTCGGGCTCGACATCCACGCGGAGGGCATCGCGGACATGAGCGAGGCACGCACCCGATTCGTGCTGGCGGGGCCGGTCGGGGTGCCCACACTACGCACCGGAAACGACCGCACTTCCGTCGTGTTCCAGCTGCCCAACGAGCCGGGCACACTCGTCGGTGCGCTGCAGGAATTCGCGTACCGCGGGGTGGACCTCACCCGCATCGAGTCTCGCCCGACACGGGAAACGGCGAACACGTACAACTTCTACGTCGACCTCGTCGGCCACATTGACGACGTTCCGGTCGCGGAAGCGTTGCGGTCGCTGTGGCTGCGCACCACCACGATCGCGTTTCTCGGGTCGTGGCCGCGGTTCGGGGGCAGCGGCGAGGAGCGTGTCGTCGACCCGGAGCGGTTGGACAGAGCCGAGCAGTGGGTCCGCGCGGCCCGGGAAGGAACACCATGCTGATCTTGTTGCGCCACGGCCAGACCACGTCGAATGTGGATCACAAGCTGGACACGCTTCTGCCCGGCGCTGAGCTGACTGATCTCGGCCGGGAGCAGGCCAAAGCGGCAGGCGAGGAAATCCTGGCCACCTACAACGTCGACCGCGTCATTTCCTCCCGGGCCACCCGCGCGAAGCAGACTGCCCGGATCGGGTTCGGGGAGCGCTTCAACGACATCCCCGCCGTCGACGGTATCCAGGAAGTCCACGCCGGGCGCTGGGAAATGCACAATTCACGCAAGGCGCACGAAGCTTACCTGTGCGCGTTCCGCGGGTTCTACCGTCGCCAGCTTGATTCGCTTATCGACGACGGCGATACCCTCGACCTCTTCCTTTCCCGCTACAAAGGCGGTCTGCTCCCGTACGCGGAGCAGGAGGGCACGACCGTGGCGGTGTCCCACGGTGGCGCGATCCGGGCCTTCGCCGCCAACGCCTGCGAGATCGATGCCGACTTTGCCGAGGCGAGCTACCTGCCGAACTGCCAGTACGTGGTTCTCGACCCGTCCGCGGGCCCGACCGGTGATCCGGTAGAGGATTTCGGCTCCTGGGGCGTGGTCCGCTGGGCGGACTACGAGCTGCCCAGTTAGCTCAGCTGAGCTAACCCCAGCCGAGGTGGTGGAGTTCGTGCTCCTCGAGACCGAAGTAGTGGCCGACTTCGTGGAAGACCGTCACCTTCACCTCGTGCCGCAGCTCCTCTTCATCGGAGCAAAGCGCCTCTAGGGCATCCTTGTAAATGAACACGGCATCAGGCAGAAACCCGGTGTGGTTGGCGTGTTGCTCGGGCAGAGGCACGCCTTCGAACAGCCCAAGGAGATCCGGGTTGTCCTCGTTGCAGGGGCGGGCAAGCACAACCATGTTGGTCATGTTGCGGGCGAAGTCCTCGGGGATCTCGTCGAGAGCGTCGTTGATCATGCCCTCGAAGAGATCGTCGCCGACGGGGGCCATCATGGCTGGGGCGCTGCGGCAGGGGCTGGAGCTGAAGCTGAGGCCGCGTTGCCGGGGTTGGCTGCATTCTCCGCTTCCTGCTGTTTCTTCTGCTCTTCGCGCAGCGGGCGGCGCTCCGGCGGCGCCTCCGGTGTCTGCCCGTCGACTTTCAGTGCGTCGCGGCCGTCTTTCGCGGTGCCGGTGATGGTGGCGAATCTGCCGTCCTTCGGCGCGATCAGGCCGCAGTTGACGGAGCGGCTGCCGCCGTCCCACGCCTGGGGGGAAATGGTGCCCCAGTACACCTGCAGCGTGGACTGGTAGAGGTTCTCCTCGTTGCCGAGATAATTCTCGGCGGCTTTGGCGCACACTTGACCGAGGTGCTTGTCCTGGTCCTCCGGCGAGGGGGTGCGGTCGGCGAAGACGGGTGCGAGGTCGACGACATCGGTCACCTCGATGTGGTGCGGCTCCGAGCAGTCGACGTAGCCCACATTCTTCGCGTCATCGGTCACCTCGCAGGCGCCGGGCTCAGCGACGCGGGCCTGGTCCTGGTCGGCGGCGTGACCGGTGGTGAGGATCGGCGTGCCCTCACTGTCGGTTTCTTGCAGGCCGCACAGCATTGTGCGGTCACCGCGCTCCCATGCTTCGGCTGGCGGCAGGATCGGGGCGATCGAGTACCGCCCGGCCGGGTCGTAGCGGCCATTCAAGTAGCGGATGGATGCCGTCTGGCACAGCTCCTCTCGCAACTGCGCTTGTCGCGTCGGGTTCGGGGCCTCCGCATCCGGCCCGAACTCGGCAGTCGGGTACGTGTTCAGGTCTTCCCGGGAGGAGACCTCGAAACGGTGCTCGTTGTTGCAGTCCGTCTCCGTGAATCCTGTGACCTCTCCGTCTGGGCCCACGTCCCACGTCAAGCAGGTGCCGCGGTCCGCGGCGGTGAACGAGGGGGTGGGTTCCTCGCCCTCGGTCGCCGGCGCAGACGGGCGGGCGGTGTCGGCGCCCGCCGGCCCCTGGTCGGCGTAGCCCGTCGCAAGGGCAAAGGTGCCCACGCCGAGAGCACCCGCCAAGGTAGCCACCAAGACCGTACGCAGACCTGATGTGCTCAGAGAAGATTTCTGTGCAGCCATGGTATCCATCATGCCTTATGTGGGGCGACATGCTCACCCCACGGGGTAGGGTTAGTAGCCGTGATCGATCTGAAGTTTCTGCGTGAAAACCCTGACGTTGCCCGCGCCTCGCAGCAGTCCCGCGGCGAAGACCCGGCGCTGGTGGACCAGCTCCTGGCCGCCGACGAGGAGCGCCGCGCCAGCATCCAGAAGGCGGATGAGTTACGCGGTGAGCAGAAGACCTTCGGCAAGAAGATCGGCCAGGCTGCTCCCGAGGACCGCCCCGCTCTCTTGGAAGGTTCCAATGAACTGAAGGAGAAGGTCAAGGCGGCGGAGGAGGCGCAGAAGGCGGCAGAAGAAGACGTCGAAAAGCTGCAATACCGCATTGCCAACATTGTGGAAGGTGCCCCTGCCGGCGGTGAGGAAGATTTCGTTGTGCTCGAGCACGTGGGCGAGGTCCCGGAATTCGATTTCGAGGTGAAGGACCACCTGGATCTCGGTGAGGCTCTTGGGATCATCGACATGAAGCGCGGCACCAAGGTCGGCGGCGCACGCTTCTACTACCTCGTCGGCGACGGAGCGTGGATGCAGCTGGGCATGCTCATGCTGGCTGCGCAGAAAGCGCGCGAGGCGGGCTTCAAGGTCATGGTGCCGCCGGTGCTTGTGCGCCCTGAGATCATGGCGGGCACCGGCTTTCTCGACGCGCACGACGAGGAGATCTACTACCTCGAACGCGACGACATGTACCTCGTGGGCACCTCCGAGGTGGCGCTGGCCGGCTACCACAAGGACGAGATCATCGATCTCACCGACGGCCCGCTGATGTATGCCGGCTGGTCCTCCTGCTTCCGGCGTGAGGCCGGCTCCTACGGCAAGGACACGAAGGGCATTCTGCGCGTCCACCAGTTCGACAAACTCGAGATGTTCGCTTACTGCAAGCCGGAAGACGCGACGGAGATGCACCAGAAGCTCCTCGGTCTCGAGCGCGAGATGCTCGCCGCAGTTGAGGTGCCGTACCGCATCATCGACGTCGCAGCCGGCGACCTCGGTTCTTCGGCCGCCCGCAAATTCGACACCGAAGCGTGGGTCCCCTCGCAGGACACCTACCGCGAGCTGACGTCCACCTCGAACTGCACGACGTTCCAGGGTCGCCGTCTGGGAACCCGTTACCGCGACGCCGACGGCAAGACACAGATTGCCGCGACGCTCAACGGCACACTGGCCACCACTCGCTGGCTCGTGGCCATCTTGGAGAACAACCAGCGTGCCGACGGCTCCGTGGTCGTCCCCGAAGCGCTGCGCCCGTGGGTGGGCAAAGATATCCTGACGCCGGAGAAAGGGTAGATAAGCACCATGCGCCGCATCCACCGCCTGTTCAACGTCCCGGACGATTTCCAGCGCCCGCAACCGCACCCGGTGGAATCCAAGGAGCGGTTTTACCAGGGCATCATTGGGGGCTTCAAGAAGATCATGCAGGCCCAAGGCCTGCAGTTCTACGTTCACGGAGCGGAGAATGTGCCGACGGACGGCGGCGCTTTATTCGTGATCAACCACACCGGCTACTACGACTTCATCATCGCCGGCATCGGCCCGCATCTGCGCGGCAACCGCTTGGTCAGGTTCATGGCCAAGAAAGAGGTCTTCGACATGAAGGTGGTCGGCTCGCTCATGCGCGGCATGAAGCACGTGCCGGTGGACCGGGCCGCCGGTGCCGCGTCGATCACCGAGGCAGTGAAGTGGTTGCGCAGCGGCGGCTTCGTGGGCATCTTCCCGGAGTCCACCATTTCCCGCTCCTTCGAGCTCGCCGAGTTCAAGACCGGCGCCGCGCGTATCGCCGACGAGGCCGGTGTTCCCATGATCCCGACGGTCATCTGGGGCTCCCAACGCTTGCTCACCAAAGACCTGAAGAAGAACCTCGGCCGGTCGCGCACCCCGATCATCGTCTCCTACGGCGAGCCCGTGACCACCACCGGCGACGCGGAACGCGATACCGAGCAGGTCAAGGCCGTTATGCAGGAACTGCTAGAGCGCAACCGTGTCGAGTACGCGGAGCGCTTCGGGCCGTTCCCGGATGGCCTGGACTGGATGCCGGCATCGCTCGGCGGCTCCGCGCCGACCCTCGAGGAAGCCAACGAGATCCTCGCCCGCAAGCGCGCCGACAAGCAGCGGAAGAAGGAAGAGAAGAAAGCCGGGAAAGCAAAGGACGGTTCCTAATGGCCGCGCCCGACGGGTACCGCGTTGACAGCCACGTTTTCTACATGCCGGTAGACGCCCCCGTCACTCCTGAACAGCCGGGTTGGCGCAGCGAATACATGTACCGCGCCATCAAGGCAACGGTGGTTCCGCTGCTGCGGTTGCAAGACGCGAAGTTCTACGTCCACGGCCTCGAGCACGTGCCCGCCGAAGGACCGGCGATCGTCGCCGGCAACCACATCGGCTACTACGACTTCATCACCGGAGCGTTGCCGGGGCTGCTGCGCGGGCGCCGCCCGACCCGCTACATGGCCAAGAAAGAGCTCTTCGACCACTGGCTCATGGGCCCCGTCTGCCGTGCAGTCGGGCATGTGGAAGTAGACCGTTCGCTCGGTGCCGGCAGCCTCGACGAGGCGGTCAAGCGCTTGAACGAGGGCGAGCTCATCGGCATCTTCCCCGAGGGAACACTGTCGGCCTCGCTCGAGCTCGAGGAGTTCAAGACCGGCGCGACCCGCATCGCCCAGGCTTCCGGTGCCCCGCTGATCCCTACTGCGACTTGGGGGACGCAGCGCTTCTGGGTCAAAAGCGGCAGGAAGGAAATGGGGCGTGCACACCTGCCGGTGGTCACTCACATTGGCCCTCCGGTGGACACAACAGGGTCTACGGGCGAGGTGACAGAGAGGCTGAAAGGGGCCGTGGATAAGCTGCTTGCAGCCGCTCGCTCGCACTACACCGAACTAGAAAACGGGAGGTAGGGGACATGGCGCCGAAACTCATTGTCAGCGATATCGACGGAACGTTGCTGGACAGCAACGGCCGGGTGAGCCCGCGGCTGCGCGACACGCTTGCCCGTGCCGTGCGCACCGGGACGAAGGTCGTGTTGGCGACAGGGCGGCCCCACCGTTGGCTTGCGCCGGTGCTCGACCAACTGCCGTTCACGCCGATGTGCGTGTGCGCGAATGGCGCGGTGGTCTACGATCCGTCCCGCGACGAGGTGCTGCACCGCCACGAGCTCGCCCCGGACACTCTCGCGGACATTGCGCGGGCAGCGACGGATGCGCTCGACGGCCACGGAAATTTCGGTTTCGGCGTGGAGCGCGTCGGGTCCTCCGCGTTCGACCCGGAAGAAGAATGCTTCCTGATCACCCCTGGTTACAGCACCGACCTGTGGGATATCGGCTACGGCGTTGTGGATGTCGATGAGCTCGTCTCCGTGCCCGCCGCCAAGATTCTCGTGCGGCACGAGGGCATGTCGTCCGCCGAGCTTTTCGACGTCGTCGCGCCCGCCGTAGACCCTGAACGCGCCCACGTGACGTATTCGATGGACGATGGGCTGCTCGAATTCAGCGCGCCGGGCATCAATAAGGCGGCCGGCGTGTCCATCATCGCTGCCGACCTGCGCATTGATCCGTCGCAGGTGGTCGCTTTCGGCGACATGCCCAACGACATCGAAATGCTCTCCTGGGCCGGAATGGGAGTGGCCATGGCAGACTCCGCCCCCATCGTGCACGATGCCGCCGATCAAACCACCGCGTCGAACGATGACTTCGGGGTCGCCCGCGTTATCGAGCAATGGTTCTAGTCCGTAGGGTTTAATAACCCCCATGCCGTTCATCGCCGCCATCGACCAAGGCACGACCTCTACCCGCTGCTACATCACCACCGCCGAAGGCGAAGTGGTGGGCACCGCTCAGTTCGAGCACGACCAGATCATGCCGCGCGAAGGCTGGGTCGAGCACGACCCGAAGCAGCTGTGGCGCAACACCCGCCGCGCGCTGTCGGAGGCTCTGGTCGACGCCGACTTGGAGCTCGAGGATGTCGACGCCGTCGGTTTGACCAATCAGCGCGAAACGGCCGTGATCTGGGACAAGAAGACGGGCCGACCGATCTACAACGCGATTGTGTGGCAGGACACCCGCACCGAGGACTTTGGCCCGGAAGGCGCGCCGAAGGACCGCTACATGCGCACGACTGGTCTGTTGGCTAATTCGTATCCGGCCGGACCGAAGTGGGCGTGGATTTTGGACAATGTCGACGGTGCCCGCGAGCGCGCGGAGAGAGGCGAGCTGCTCGCGGGCACAGTGGACACATGGCTGATCTGGAATCTCACCGGCGGCGCGCAAACTGGAAGGAAAAGCGGCGTTTTCGACCTGTTCACCAGCCGCAGCCGTGTGCAGCACGTTACCGACGTGACCAACGCGTCGCGTACGTTGCTCATGAATTTGGAGACTCTCGACTGGGACGAGGACCTGTGCGAGGAGATCGGCGTACCGCGCGCCATCCTGCCGGAGATCCGCCCCAGCTTCGGCTCCTTCGGTGCCATGCGCCGCAAGAAAGGCACCCGCGATGTGCCGATCACAGGTGTCCTCGGCGACCAGCAGGCAGCACTGTTCGGCCAGGGGTGCCTGAGTGAGGGCGACGCGAAAATGACGTACGGGACCGGCTTGTTCATGCTGCTCAACACCGGTGAGGAAGCACAGTTCTCCGAGCACGGCCTGCTTACCACAGTCGCTTACCAGGAGGCAGGCAAGCCGCCCGTGTACGCTCTCGAGGGCTCCGTGGCCGTCGGTGGCTCACTGATCCAGTGGCTGCGAGACCAGCTGGGCATCTTGAAATCGGCCGCGGAGTCGGAGGAACTCGCCTCCCAGGTGGATGATTCCGCCGGTGTTGTCATCGTTCCGGCGTTCTCCGGTCTCTTCGCCCCGCGGTGGCGCCCCGATGCGCGCGGTGTGATCACCGGCATCACACGGTTCACGGACCGCCGCCACATTGCGCGCGCCGCACTCGACGCTACATGCCTGCAGACATCGGAGGTCGTGCGCGCCATGGAGGCGGATGCGGGGATCACCGTCGACAGTCTGCGTGTCGACGGCGGCATGACCGGAAACGACCTGCTCATGCAGATGCAGGCTGATGTCCTCGGTGCGGCGGTGGTCCGCCCTGACAATAAGGAGACCACCGTGATGGGCGCCGCCAGCGCCGCGTGCGTCGGCGCTGGGCTGACAGATAAACCGCTGAGCCTGGGCGGTGAAACGAGCTGGAAAAGCGAAATGGCCGGCCCCGACAGGGACCGGCTCATCGCGCAGTGGGAGGAAGCGGTCTCGCGCTCCCTGGATCTCGCTTAATTACTTATCGACGTTCACATCCAGATTCTCGGTGCTGGCCACGTACATGATCGAGCCGCGCTCGAAATCGATGCGCACGTCCCCGTTATTGGCGGCGTCGTCGCTCTTGACTGGGCGGCCGAGCGGCCCTAGATCCAGGCCCTGCTTGAGCCATGCGTCGGCGATCTTCTCCGGCATCACGATCTGATCGCCCTCGCCGGTGAGTATGGCGATGCCCTTCTCGAAGATCCCGTATTGGTCCCCGCCGACGCCTTGCAGCACGCCTTCGAGCTTGCCCAGCGTCGGCTCGAATGTGGCCCACATTGCCTTGGTGTCCTCATCGCCGACGATGTCGATTGCCTGGCCGACCAACGGGCGCATGTCCTTCAGCGTCATGCCGGGCAGGACTTCGAGGTTAGCGATGTGCGTCACCTGGGACGGCAGCATGTCGTTTGCTGCCGCAGCCATGAGCAGTGCACCGGCCACAGTTCCAGCGGTCGCGGCAATAGTTTCCGGGTCGCCGGAGAGCAGCTTCTCAAAGGAGATCTGGTTCGCGACGTTGGCGACGTTATTGAGCCGCGTCACGGTGCCGTTGTCGTCGCTGACTACACCGCTGTTGCCAGAGGCGGTTGCCTGCGGTGCTGCCGGAGCAGTGTTCTGCGGTTGCGGCGCGGCCGGCTTCCACGCGGAGGTGTTTCCGCCGTTGATTTGGTCGTATTTCGTCTTGGCGTAGCTGCGGATGGTGCCCATCTGCGCGTAGAGGTTATCGCCCGGGCAGTCGTTGTAGTGGAAGTCGCGGTGGGCGTTGATGTTCGGGAACGTCTTGCCCTGGCCAGCCTTAAATTTTGAACCGCCGAAGTTGAAGTCGGCGGCCAGGTAGGAGCTACCGGTCGGGTCGAACTTGGCCACTGCGGCCTTCCAGCCAATCATCTCGCCCATGGCCTTGAGGGCTTCCTGGCTCGGCGCGGCCGTGCTGTAGTCGCCCATCATGGAGATACCGAACGTGTGCGCGTTAAAGCCGCCGACGTGGGCGCCCTGGACAGCCCGGTCCAGACCGCCGGCGCGGCCTTCGTAGATGTTGCCGTATTTGTCCACCAGGGCGTTGTAGCCGATGTCGCCCCAGCCGCGGGTGATGGCGTGGTACTGCCAGATGCCGCGGACCACGCCCGGCGCTTGTGCGGCGGAGTAGTTGTTGGAGCCTGCGGTGTGGTGCACTGTCGCAGCCTTCACCGGCTCGGTGTAGTAAGGCGAGCTGCTGCGGCCGGCACCCCACGACGAACGAGAGACGACGCGCGGCATGCCGTTGGCGTTGGACTGGGCCGGTGCGATCTCGCCGTCCACGGTGCCTTCGCCGCCGTCGATGAAGACGGCCTCAAGGTCCTCGGCCTTGGTGGCTTCGCCAGCCTGCTCAGCCGGGGCCTGCTCCGCCGGGGCTGCAGGCAGTTCTTCGACGTCCGCCACCGGCGCGATGTCACCGAGGTTGGACGGCAGAGCGCGGGGCAGGTCACCCAATGCGGACGGGGCGTTGGGGTCGGGCAGGTTGGGCAGGTCGACGATGTCCGTGCCCGGCAGGTTCTCGTCCGGCACGGCCGGAATGTCTTCCTGGTTTGTCACGTTCTGCGCCAGATCGAGGTTGGTCTCACCGAGGTCGACATTGGCAGTGGAGACCTGGATCTTCTTTGTCGGTTCCACGTAGATCGGCTCGGTGCCTTGTATCTCAGATCTTTCCGGACCAGGTTCGGGCTGCATGTGGTACCACTCCGACCACGTGCCGTCGGCACGCTGGGCGCGGACGTAGGCGGCGATGTCGCGTTCGCCTGTCCATGTGAGGCCGAAGATAGAGAATTCTTCGTCGCGGGTGAATTCCTTGACGGTGCGGGGCTGGTCGCCTTCGCCCTGGGTGGCGATGGCCGCGTCCTCTACGACCACGTTTGCGCCGTCGCCGAAGGAAGCGGACGAGCTGGTGACGTTCACGTCGCCGCCGCTGACGTCCTGGGTTTTGAGGATCTCGTTGCCGCCGAATGCTCCTGCGGCCACGAGCGCGACGGAGGTGACGGCCGCTAGGACCGGTGTCTTCCCGCCAGAAGACGGATTCAGCCGGCGTCGTTGTTTCACGGTGATCGCTCCTGAGTAAATAGTGGCAGCTGTGACTAATCTAGATCCTAGGATACGGATGTTACATCTGGTGTCAACGTGATTTCGTGGCGTGTCGCGTGTGCGCCGGACCCGCCCACCGCGCCCCGCTAGCCTTAGGCCTATGACTTATGACCTCATCGTCGTCGGATCCGGGTTCTTCGGCCTCACTATCGCCGAGCAGGCAGCTTCTGAGCTGGGCAAGAAAGTTCTAGTCGTCGAAAAGCGGGAGCACATCGGCGGCAACGCCTACTCCGAGAAAGAACCGGAAACCGGCATCGAGGTGCACAAGTACGGCGCCCACCTCTTCCACACCTCCAATGACCGCGTGTGGGAGTACGTCAACCGCTTCACCGATTTCACCGACTACCAGCACCGCGTCTTCGCCATGCACGACGGCACGGCGTACCAGTTCCCGATGGGCCTGGGCCTGATCAACCAGTTCTTCGGCCGCTACTACAGCCCGGACGAGGCCAAGGCGCTCATCGAGGAGCAGCGCGAAGGCAAGGACCCGGCCGAGGCCACGAACCTGGAGGAGCGCGGCATCGCGCTGATCGGCAAACCGCTGTACGACGCCTTTGTCAAGCACTACACCGCCAAGCAGTGGCAGACCGATCCCACGGACCTGCCGCCGGAGATCATTTCCCGCCTACCGGTGCGCTACACCTTCAACAACCGCTACTTCAACGACAAGTACGAGGGTTTGCCCGTCGACGGGTACGCGGCCTGGCTAGAGAACATGGCGTCGCACGAGCTTATCGACGTCCGCCTCAACACCGATTGGTTCTCCGTCCGCGACGAGCTCCGCGCGCAGTCCCCGGAGGCCCCCGTCGTCTACACAGGCCCGCTCGACCGCTACTTCGACTATGCGGAGGGCCGCCTCGGCTGGCGCACCCTCGACTTCCAGCAGGAAGTCCTGGACACCGGCGACTTCCAGGGCACCCCGGTGATGAACTACAACGACGCTGACGTCCCGTACACGCGCATCCACGAGTTCCGCCACTTCCACCCCGAGCGCGACTACGGCGACGACAAGACCGTCATCGTCAAGGAGTACAGCCGCTTCGCCGAGGACGACGACGAGGTCTACTACCCGATCAACACCCCGGAAGACCGCGCGAAGCTAGAAGCTTATCGACGCCTCGCCGCCGCCGAATCCCGCGACAACAAGGTCCTTTTTGGCGGCCGTCTGGGCACCTACCAGTACCTGGACATGCACATGGCCATCGGCGCCGCCCTGTCCGTCTTTGACAACCACGTCCGCCCCTACTTCGAGGACGGCAAGGCCATCGACCAGCCGCGCGGGCACTAGCGGATAGCGCCCACGCTGTTGGCCACCATGTAGATGCCGACGATCGCCGCGATCCACAGCAGCGTCACCTTGGCCTCGTACTGAAGGCGGGGGACGGCCTTTTCAAGGCGGGGGAAGAATCTCTGTCCCGCTACGAGGGCGATCGCCGCAAGGATTACTGTCGGCGCGACCATGATGCCGCAGTACGCGGCGATGGCCGCTACCTGTCCTGCAATGGGCGTATCCCAGTCGCTGATGATTCCCATAGCTGCAATGTAGGGAAGCATTGTCGCCGCTTCCGTCAGCGAGGCTCCGAGCCCCAAGGCGATCATCTTGGGCACGCTGGTGTGGATGGGCTTGTTCAACTGTTTCGGCAGCTCACCCGGTGCAGGTTTGACTGGGTCGGGTGCGAAGATTCCGTAGATGGCTAGAAGCGCGCCGAGGATCAGTGTGATCCACGGAAAGACGGGGGTATCGGTGATTCGCTCTACATAAGAGCTGAGGCCGGTGAACCCGAGGAGCATGGCCACTCCAAGAGCGAAATACACCGCCGCGACGGTGAGGAGGTACGTGGCGAGTGCGGGTACGCGCACGCTGCGCCACACGAGAATGAGAGCCAACGGAATGACCAGGGTGCCGATGCTCAAGCTGTCGAGCAGAGCCAAGCCAATGAGCGGAAGGAGGGTCTGCATGGCGGGAACCTTCTGTGTCGTACGAACGTAAGGGACCCTTACGAACGTACGGCAGGCTAAGCTGGTGTGCAACCATGAACAATTTCTCGTTGGACCACCAGTTCTCGGAATCGTCCGCTGCCGTTGCGGATGCGACCATCCGGATCATCGCGTCACGTGGCCTCGACGCAGTCAGCGTGCGCGAGGTGGCCAAGGAGTCAGGATTCGCCGCGGGATCCGTGCAGTACCATGCCCCGAACAAGGAGATCCTGCTGGCGCACGCGTTCATCCGCTCCATCCAGAGGCAGACAGCCCGCGTGAATGCGGCACACGTGCCCGACGATGCATTCGAGGCCTGGGTCGTCCGGCTCTCCGAGCTCCTCCCCCTCGGTGGCGAGCGCCAGGAGGACGCCACGATCTGGGTCACCTACGGTTCCGCCTCGGTGACGCGTGAATGGATAGCCGACCTCTACGGTCAGGTCCTCCGCGACTTCCAGAAAGCAGTCGTGGAGGTGTTGGGCGACAGTGACCATGCCGAGCGCAAAGCGCGGCTGATCACGGCGCTGGTGAACGGCCTGACCATCGACAATCTGGTGGCGCCCGCTTCGGAGGCAGATCGGGTTGTCGGCGACCTCCGCGCAGGTTTGCGTTTGATCCTCGGCGTTTAGCTTCCTAGTATCGTCGCGGCAGACCTGCAGCAACAAAGAATGTCCGGTGGCTTAGCTACGATTGCCCCGTGACTGTCTTCCTCGCCGTCATCGGCCTCCTCCTTGCCACTGCTCTCGTCGCCTCCATCGGCGAGCGAACAGGTTTGCCGTGGCCTGCGCTGCTCACCATCGCAGTCGCTCCGGTGCTGTTCATTCCCGGCATTGAGACGGTCAGCTTGGACACCGAGCTGATCCTGCCGGTCTTCCTACCGCCGTTGTTGTGGTCGTTGGCCCGCCGCACGAGTTGGGCCATGATCCGCGCGCAGGTGCACGTCGTGCTCGTGATGTCGGTGGTGCTGGTCTTCCTCACTGTTGCGGCGCTGACGGCGACAGCAATGTGGCTCATGCCCGGCATCGGTCTCGCGGGAGCGATGGTGCTGGCAGCGGCGATCGCGCCGCCCGACCCGGTGGCTGTCGATGCCGTCGCTGGCCCCGCAGGCATTCCGAAACGCATCACCGGCACACTTCAGACGGAGGGATTGTTCAACGACGCGGCTTCCATCGTCGCGTTCAACGTAGCGCTCGCCGCCCTCGTTGCCGGGGGTGAGGTGGACTTCGGCGAGGGGTTCCTGAAATTCCTCTACTCCGCCGCTGCCGCCGTCATCATCGGTCTGGTGGTCGGCCGCTTGGCGGCGATGTTCCTCAACAACGTCCCCGATTCCGTCATCCGCACCGCCTTCACATGGGTGCTCCCATTCGCCATTTACGTTGCGGCCGAGGAAGTTCACGCTTCGGGCGTGATCGCCATCGTGATCGCCGCCGTCGAGATGTCGTCGCGCGCATCACTCACCGCCGAGGACCGCCTCTCCGGCCAATCATTCTGGGAGACAGTGGAGTTGCTGTTCACCGGTGTAGCCTTCGGCCTGATCGGTATGAGCGTGCGTGACGCGATCGACGACGCGGGGACCAAAGTCATGGAAGCCATCCTCATCGGGCTCGTGCTCTCCGCCGTCGCTTTCGTCGTGCGTTTCGCCTGCATGTGGGTGCTCTACATGATCAAGAAACGCATGAACCGCACTGACGTGGCGCCGTTGCGCTTGCAGGAAGTGCTGCTCATGACCTGGGCCGGCATGCGCGGCTTGGTCACCTTGGCGCTCGTGCTGTCCGTTCCCGCCGGAACAACCCAGTACCACCACGAGTTCTCCGTCATCGCACTCAGTGTCCTCACGTTCACCATGGTCATTCCCGGCCTGCTTCTGCCGTGGCTGGTGGGCAAGCTCGACCTGGACTCCGGTCCGGACGCGCAAGGCGACCGGGTGAACGCCGAACTCAATCAGCGGGTGTACGTCGCGGCCCGCAAGGCTGTGCAACGACATGGCCCGGAGTACGCGCCCGAAGCCTACGACATGGTTCAGGAGTGGCTGAACCTCATGGCAGAGAAGAGGGATGTGGACCCGGAGGGTTCAAAGGAGCGTCGAAAAGCGTTTGCCCAAGCGCGGCAAGCTGCCGCTGAGATGCAACGAATCGCGCTTGAAGCCGCAACCGCTGAGATGCAGCAAGCGCGCCGGGAGCGGCGCTACAACCCGGCAGACGTGGACGCGGTGCTCGACGAGATCGACCGGATGGTCATCGCGAGTGAGCGGGACGCTTTCGCGTCGCCGGGGCAGATGCTCGCGCGACAAGACCCCATGCAGCGATGATGAACGGCAGGGTCATGAACATAAACCCCGGCATGTGAATGACCATCTCGTCGAATGCGGCGTTGCCGGTCGCGGGCCAGAGAGGATTCGCGACCACGAAGAGCAGCGCCAAGACCGTGACGGGCCAGTGCATGGGGGAATGGGGGCGGCACACGGTGAGCACAAACGGGATGAACCAGATGGCGTAGTAGTTCTGCATCAAGCCGCTGACCATGAATCCGCCGGCGAAGCACACCGCAACCGCGGTGAAGCTGAACATCACCGGGTCCACTTCCTTCCAGCGCCACAGCGTGACGACGGCCGCCAGCGTTCCCACGAGCGTCAGCACCGTCAGCGCCGTCACCGTTGCATCCGACCATCCGAGCACGATTCCGAGTCCGCCGATCGAACCGTTGAAACGGGGCCGCGGCTCACTGAGGTAGGGGACGAGGTTGGTGAAAAACAGCTCTGGCTGCGCAATGGTGAACCACCCGAAAGTGAACAGGGCCGCAGCTACCAGGGCTGCAATGACGACCACCGCGACCTGGAAGTAGGCCAGCGACACGATGAACAGGACACCGAATTGCGGCTTGATAGACACAGCGATTCCAGCCACCGCGCCCGCAAACCAGGCTTCAGGCCGGTTGAAATGTCCCAGCCATCCCGCGCCCTGCGACTGGAGACGCAGAGACAACCAGACAAACAGGACCTCGAGCAGCAGCATGAACCCGTTGATATTCGTCAGCGCGAGTGTCCAACGGATTGGCTCCGGGGTGACGAAGAAGAAGCTGACCGTCAGTGGGAACGCGTAGTGGAACCAGCGCGGAGCGGCCATCCAGGATGCCAAGGCGATCGCACCGATGATGCAAGCCGCGCCCAAATACGCCATCGCTGCCCGCGCCATTGATTCCGTGGGGAACAAGGCCACCGGCGAAATCAACACGGTGCCTGCAGGACTGTACAGATAGTGCGGCATATCGATGGTGTAGTCCGAGTTGAACACCGGCTCGCCTGCAAAGTACTCGTTCGCTGCTGTCCAGATCGGAGTGAAGTCCGTTCCCGGATTGACCAGAGGCAGCATGAACGCTGAGCGCAGCAGAACAAAGCCCATCAGGGTGTAGAGCAGTGGCGCTGCCACGTTGCGTCCCGGGGCGGTTTCTCGGATGGCGGGGATGCGGCGGGTGAGCGCGGTGTCGTCGATAAGCACAGCGGGAGACTAGCACGCCAAAAAGGGCTGGCGGTTGACTCAAGGTGTCCGTCAGATTAACTAAAGTGTTCATATTTGTTGGATAAAGGTGAACTGCAGATTAACGAAAGGGCGCCGATCGCCCATGCAGACTTTTATTCATCGCATAATAGCAGCGCAAACAGTATTTAAATGGTTGACGTACATCAATGCTTGAGGTTCACCAACCATCTACTAAAGTTAACGCCAGGTTAACAAAGAGCGAAGCTCGAAACCTTGTCCGGGGTTTCCCTCGGACACACCTTCAACTTCATGGCAATCAGAAAACGAAAGGAGGATGCCATGATCGCAATCAACAATATTTCCAAGGACCTGCACGCTCGGTTCGATGAGGAGCTCGGCGCACACATCGTCGAGACTATCTTCCGCGACACCTTGAGCGAGCACCTGCAGCGTGCGACGGTGACCGATTGGGTTCCCGTGCTCGCCAACCGCGATGCAGCTGACAAGCTCGCGCGCTTCGCAGACGGCACCCTCGATACCGGTGACCACCACTCCGGATCTTTGATTGCCGCATAACGCGAACCGAATCTGCCTCGTTCCAGAACTTTCTGGAGCGGGGCTTTTTCGTTATACGTTCACGGCTTAAGTTCTAGTGGTCGTTGCAACACTGATCTGAAGGGTTGGTGTTGGTGATGACGGTGTCACGGTGGGATCCACCGGTTGAGGAGATCACTCGGTTCCACCAGTTGGTGGTGGGTGATGGTTTGTCGGTGCGTGCGGCTGGGCTGGATCTGGGATGGTCGTTAGCTACGGCGTATCGGATTGCGCATCGTGATGGGTTACCACTGCGGAATAAGACGTTGTCGTCACAGGTGGTTGACGAGATTGTTGCGTTGTTTGCCCAGAATGTCGCGCCAATGGATATTGTGCGGCGGTTGGGTGTGAATCCTTCGTCGGTATACCGGGTGGGGATATCGATTGGTGCGCGGCCCCGTCCTGCTCCTGAGGGTCGGCGGGCTGTGGCTACGGCGCGGCGAGTGGAGTATTTGGAGCTTCGGGCCTGTGGGTTGGATCGTCGTTCTGCTGCAGCTGCGTGTGGGATGGGGTTACGTGGTGCGCTTGATGTTGACAAGGGGGTGATTAAAACACGTGGTCGGCGTGTGCCGTTTGTGCCTGATGGCCAGGCAGTTTATCGCTATAAACGGCTTATGCTGAAGCGTCCTGGTTTTCGTTCCGCTTATTGAACGCCCAACGGGTGGGCGTGTGATTGTTGATAGTAGGCGTCTTCCATCTCTTGTGGAGTGATGTATCCCAATGACTCGTGCAGGCGATGGTTATTCCACCAGTACACCCAGCGAAGGGTCGCGATCTCGACTTCCCCAACCGACGCCCACGGCCGGTGGGGATAGATCAGCTCGGTCTTGTATAGACCGTTGACCGTTTCCGCCAACGCGTTGTCGTAGGAATCGCCGACGGTGCCAACGGACGGATCAATCCCAGCGTGAGCAAGCGCCTCACTGTAACGAATGGACACGTACTGCGAGCCGCGATCGCTGTGATGGACAAGTCCTTCAGCACGGAGATCACCTGCGTGATAAAGAGCATGCTCAAAAGCCTCAAGAGGCAGCTCATCGGTGCGCATGCTCGCCCTGGTGGCAACCCCGACAATCTTGCGGGAGTACGCATCGGTGATGAACGCGGTGTACGCAAACCCCGACAGGGTACGCACGTAGGTGATGTCAGCGACCCACAGCCGGTGCGGCGCTGACGCGGTGAAGTCACGATTGACCAGATCAGGACGACAATCCGGGACATCAGCCCGAAGCGTTGTGATCGGAGTGCGGCCCCTTCTGCGGCCTTGGATGCCGGCGAGTTTCATCAACCGTGCCGTCTGATCACGACCGATGTCCCAGCCGGCGCGCTGCATGGCCTTCCACATCTTGCGTACCCCGTACACGCTGAAGTTGTCCTCGAAGACTTTCACCAATTCGGGGATAAGCAGCGCGTCTGACAAGCTCCTGGCCGACGGGGCTCGTGTTTTCGCTGCTCGGTAGCCACGAGAGGTGATAAACCCACATTCTGTCTGCCTTAACGTGCGACAGATGGCCTCGACCCCGAAGCGATCGCGATACGTGTCGATGTATTCGATCATCTTCTGGTGGGACGGTCGAGTTCCGCTGCGAAAAAAGCTGAAGCGGTCTTCAAGATCTCGTTTGCCCTGCGCAGCTCTTTGTTCTCTTGCCGCAGACGCTTCAGTTCGTCGTCGACCGACTCGCCAGTGCTCCGCTGAACGTCGGGGGACGCTTTGACAGGTTTCAACCAGTTGTTGAGCGTGTGCGCCGAGACACCGAGCTTCTCGCCGATCTCCTCCGCCGCCGCCCACTTCGAGCACCCCTCAAGCTCAACGAGCTCCTCGGCTAACCGCACCGCCTTGTCCTTGAACTTGAAGCGTCCTGGTTTTCGTTCCGCTTATTGAACGCCCAACGGGTGGGCGTGTGATTGTTGATAGTAGGCGTCTTCCATCTCTTGTGGAGTGATGTATCCCAATGACTCGTGCAGGCGATGGTTATTCCACCAGTACACCCAGCGAAGGGTCGCGATCTCGACTTCCCCAACCGACGCCCACGGCCGGTGGGGATAGATCAGCTCGGTCTTGTATAGACCGTTGACCGTTTCCGCCAACGCGTTGTCGTAGGAATCGCCGACGGTGCCAACGGACGGATCAATCCCAGCGTGAGCAAGCGCCTCACTGTAACGAATGGACACGTACTGCGAGCCGCGATCGCTGTGATGGACAAGTCCTTCAGCACGGAGATCACCTGCGTGATAAAGAGCATGCTCAAAAGCCTCAAGAGGCAGCTCATCGGTGCGCATGCTCGCCCTGGTGGCAACCCCGACAATCTTGCGGGAGTACGCATCGGTGATGAACGCGGTGTACGCAAACCCCGACAGGGTACGCACGTAGGTGATGTCAGCGACCCACAGCCGGTGCGGCGCTGACGCGGTGAAGTCACGATTGACCAGATCAGGACGACAATCCGGGACATCAGCCCGAAGCGTTGTGATCGGAGTGCGGCCCCTTCTGCGGCCTTGGATGCCGGCGAGTTTCATCAACCGTGCCGTCTGATCACGACCGATGTCCCAGCCGGCGCGCTGCATGGCCTTCCACATCTTGCGTACCCCGTACACGCTGAAGTTGTCCTCGAAGACTTTCACCAATTCGGGGATAAGCAGCGCGTCTGACAAGCTCCTGGCCGACGGGGCTCGTGTTTTCGCTGCTCGGTAGCCACGAGAGGTGATAAACCCACATTCTGTCTGCCTTAACGTGCGACAGATGGCCTCGACCCCGAAGCGATCGCGATACGTGTCGATGTATTCGATCATCTTCTGGTGGGACGGTCGAGTTCCGCTGCGAAAAAAGCTGAAGCGGTCTTCAAGATCTCGTTTGCCCTGCGCAGCTCTTTGTTCTCTTGCCGCAGACGCTTCAGTTCGTCGTCGACCGACTCGCCAGTGCTCCGCTGAACGTCGGGGGACGCTTTGACAGGTTTCAACCAGTTGTTGAGCGTGTGCGCCGAGACACCGAGCTTCTCGCCGATCTCCTCCGCCGCCGCCCACTTCGAGCACCCCTCAAGCTCAACGAGCTCCTCGGCTAACCGCACCGCCTTGTCCTTGAACTCGTCACTGAACTTCCTAGGCATGGTCCAATCCTCCTCTAGAAACGATCGGAACTAAACCCAGGACACTTCAATGCAGGTTCTTGCGTATGTTGATGGCCGGGTCAGTGTTCCGGTGGAGGTGTTGCCGCAGGCTGCGGTGGAGAAGGTGATTGACCGGCGGTACTTGTCGTTGGTGGAGCGGGAGCGCATCGCGGATCGGGTGAATCGGAATTTATCGGTTCGGGCGATTGCGCGTGAGCTTGGGCGTGATCCGGGGACGATTTCGCGCGAGATTAGTCGCAATAGTGGTGATGATGGCATTTATCGCCCGTATGAGGCGCACCGGAAGTCAACGCTTCGGAGGTTTCGGCCGAAGGTGTCGAAGATTGCGGCGAATCCGCGGTTGAAACAGCAGGTGTGGCAGTGGTTGCGGATGGAGTTTTCCCCTGAGCAGGTGGCTGGCCGGTTGCGCAGGGAATTCCCTGGCGATGAGACTATGCATGTGAGTCATGAAACGATCTATCAAGAGCTGTATTGCCAGGCCAGAGGCGAGTTGAAGAAGGTGGTGGCCCATGCCCTTCGTACGGGGCGGACGCGGCGTAAACCGCGTGGTCAGCGTGTTGCGAGGAGTCGGTTTATTGATCCGATGATCATGATTGCCGATCGTCCTGCTGTTGTTGAGGATCGGGCTGTGCCGGGGCATTGGGAGGGTGATCTGATTATCGGTGCAGGTGGAAGGTCTGCGATTGGGACGTTGGTGGAGCGGACGACGCGGTATGTGATGTTGCTGCATTTGCCGGATGGGCATGGTGCGGTGGCGGTGCGTGATGCGCTGGTGGAGGCGATTATGACGTTGCCGCAGCATCTTCGGGGGTCGTTGACCTGGGATCAGGGTTCAGAGATGGCTGGTCATAGGTCGTTTAGCATTGCGACGGATTGTCCGGTGTATTTCTGTGATCCGGGGTCGCCGTGGCAGCGGGGGACGAATGAGAACACTAATGGGTTGTTGCGTCAGTATTTTCCGAAAGGTGCGGATTTGAGTGTTTATGGGCGGGAGGAGTTGGAGCTTGTTGCTCATCGGTTGAATTGTCGGCCGCGTAAGACGTTGGGTTTTGCTACTCCTGCGGAGCGGATGGCGGAGCTGTTAGGTTTAGCTGAAAGCTAGGAAATGTTGCAACGACCCCTAGAATCCGCCCGCCCTCGCAGGGGACAAATGCTGTTGGGGTGTAGCGGAGGTAGGTAACTGCCGGCGTGGGGGTCTAACTTCGGGGCGTTTAGGACATTTGTCCCGGATGACCCGTGGAAAGTGCAGCGTTGAGCGTGGAGAGTGGAGGCACGGGTGAGGTTTGGAGGGTGGACCATGGCGAGTGGAGACCCTCACGGTGCGTCCGCGTGTACACGTGACCGAGTCATGCCACACCCACCTGCATCTGTTCGGGTGTCAGCCTGTTGCCCGCCTAGACCCACATCTAGCTTAACTATCCAGCAGTTCGAACCAGGCCGTCAGCCGAGTATCCTCCGCTAAGTCGGCGAAGCTCACATCGTAGCCTTTCTCCTGCAGCCAAGTGAGAACCGTAACTAGCTGCAGAGAGTTCATACCCTGGTCATAGAGTTCCTCGGAAACCTCGATCTCCGCTGGCTCCATCTTCATCGTCTCGGCTACACATCCGCGCAACTGGTCTTCAGTGATTGGTTCCATTAGTTCGCTACCTCAATCTTCCGTTCGGCCGTGCTATCTGCGTTGTTCTGTTGGATTCGTTTATTCACTTTGCCCACCCCGGTGGTGGGGAACTCCTCCACGATGTGCACGTGGTCCGGTACTGCGAACCGCGCGATACCGGCAGCCCGAGCATGCTTCCGGACAGCAAGTGGCGTTAGATCATCCACCCCATCCCTCAGGATCACATAGGCCGTGATGGCTTCGCCCAGATTGTCGTCCGGAGTGCCAACCACCGAAACATCGTGGATATCCGGATGGCTGAGCAACGCGTTTTCGACTGCTTCCGGAGCCACCTTTTCCCCACCGCGGTTGATCTGATCCTTTGCCCGGCCGACAACCGTCAGAGCACTATCGTCGACGGTGACGATGTCGCCAGTAATGTAAAAGCCATCTTCGGTGAATGCCCTAGAGTTGATCTCTTCAGCACGGTGATAGCCCCGGATCGTGTACGGCCCGCGGGTGAGTAGGTGTCCGGGGTGGCCTTCGGGGAGGGGGAGCATGGCGTCATCAACAATGCAAATCTCATCGTGGCTGCTCATGGGGCGACCCTGTGTATTGATTATTTCCTCGGTCGAGGCGTTTAACGGTGTGAAGTTTACGAGTCCCTCAGCCATGCCGAAAACCTGTTGCAGTTGACAGTCGAGTTCCGGCCGGATGCGGCGGGCCACCTCGGCAGATAGCTTCGCCCCACCCACCCATAGCGTGCGCAGAGTGCGTAGGTCGTGGCGATCGCGGGCCGGTGCATGGAGAATGCCCAGTACCGCCGGAGGTACCAGGGCGAGGTGAGTCGCACCGTGGCGGTCAATGGCAGGCAGCAGATCGCTGGGCATCGGTGATTTGGCGAAAACGATGTGCGCTCCGCGCAGCAGCGCACCCAGAATTCCCGGCGAGCTGAGAGTGAAGTTATGCGCCGCGGGCAAAGCGACGAGCAGGCAAGATTCCGTCTCCAAGTCACAGGCTTGCAACGCACAACGGATCGAATAGAGATAATCCGCATGGGTTCGCGGGATTAGCTTCGGTAGGCCGGTCGTGCCACCGGAGAGTTGCAGGAACGCAAGCTCGTCTGCTTCTACATCGGCGGTTGGAGGGGCGGGTGACTCTTCGTTTGCAGCCTCCGAGTGCCCCGTTGATTCGGTAGCCCAGGGAGATTCGGCGGTCTCGTCGATGAGGATCGCTCGAACAGTGCGGCCATCGTCCAGCGGCTCTTGTAGCGTGGCGTGGACGCCCGCAAGGTGCCGATCGGGGCGTGACGTGCTGATGTAGAAGCGTGCTGGCGCGTGGCTGGCGAAGTGGCGCACCTCCGTGGAGCCGAGGTCAGGCAAGGCGAAGATGGGAATGGCGCCGAGCTTCCATAATGCCAAGAGAGTTTCGAGGAACACCACACTATTGGGAAGCTGCAGGATGCAGCCATCGCCCCGGCGTACTCCGGCTTGGTGAAGGTAGTGGGCGGCGGTCTCGACGCTGTTGTCTAGTTCGTGCCAGGACAGGCTGCGGTGGCCGTCCGTCGTGGCGGGTCGATTGGGAAAGGTGGCAACCGTTTGCTGGAAGACATCCCAGTGGGTGTGGTGGGTCCATATTCCCTGGCGGTGGTATTCCTGCGCGAGGGTACGGGGCATGTGGTTGGCCAGTACCTCTGGGCCGTGGCTTCCGTTAAGCGGGCTGAGGTGGGGCTCGGGATTGGGCGCTATGTGTGCTGACGGGGGCTGCGCGGTGCCTTCTGTATCTCCCTTTGCGGCCAGTCCCAACAGCGCACGCACCGGACCGAGTTTGAAGTTGGTTTCCTCGATCTCCTGGTCTGGCTGGGATTCGGCAACGATTCCGCCGCCGGCTCGGGCAGACACTTGGGAGCCTTGAACCGTGGCACTTCGGATAGCTACCCGCCACTCGCCATCGCCGTGGGAATCTGCGTATCCGATGGCGCCGCCGTACAGACCCCGCTCCGGCTCCTGCTGGCGCAAAAAGTCCAACGCAGCAGCGGACGGTGCTCCATTGACTGCCGGAGTGGGGTGTAGCAACGCAGCCAACTCCAGAACGGAGGTATCAGGGTTCCGCAACGTGCCTTCGATATGGGTTCCTAGGTGCCAGGTGTGCGACGTGGCGGTCAGCGTGGGTAATTCCGGAACGTGTAGCTGAGTACACAGGGGTTCAAGAACCTTCCGGATGGCCGTGGTCACGAAGCGGTGCTCGGCGATGTCTTTGTGGGAGAGCGTGAGCTCAATTGCCCGCGCCCAGTCCGTCACCGGGTCCTCCGATCGAGCGATAGTTCCGGCCAGCGGGTGGGAAACAATCCGCGCGCCTTCCTTGCGGATCAGTAGCTCCGGGCTAGATCCCACGAAGAAAGCTTCTTCGGGGCCGTTAGTCGTAGCTACCAGGTGCCCGTGCCCCGTGGCGGAGGTTTCCATGAACCCTCGTAGCAGGGCTTCCGGCTCCACAGGGCTAGCCAGCGTGTACTCCTCCTCGCGGGAAAGCACCACCTTTTGAAACTCGCCACGCCCAATCGCCTCCACGGCACGGCTAACCCGCCGGCCATGCTCTTGCAGGCTGGGGCGTTGTGAGATGTCCACCACGTCGGGAACCAATGGAGCCGTCTTCCAACGCGGAGCTCCCGCGTGCCGCTGAAAGCTCTCGGGGGCCAGCAATACCGGTGCTGTGTCTGGATCGAAGGGCAGCGCTCCCACCACGACGTCTTCCCGTCCTGCCTCCGCCGCCCTACGAAGTGCTGCGGCGGCTTGCTCTACCGTGCCATAACGAGTTTTGACGCCGCAGGTTGTCAGAGTCTGGTCGCTGTCGCTCATGACAAAGCTGGGTGGGCCACTAGCCTCCCCACTGGGCGGACCATCGTGCACCTCCAGCTGTTTCAGCGCGCTGGCCGTATCCAGGCTTCTTCCACAGCGCTTGGCTACCCAATCAATCGTTTCCTGGTGGTCCTGTGCCGTGAAATCCGCAATTCCGTCCGTGATCACAAACGGCTGAATGTCCTTCATAAACGCATCCACCGCGGTGACCTTGCAGCCCATGTGGCCATATACCCCGGTGATAATTAGCTGATCCCGCCGAGCGAAAGCCAGCGACTGGTAAAGGTCCGTGCGCTCGAATGCGGAATAGCGCCACTTCGTGAGTATCTGGTGATGCTTGCCTGGCGCCAACTCTTTGATGATCGACGCTTCCTCGGCTGTTTGTAAACCTTGTCCCCACATATCGCTTAAGAGCCCTCGTCGGGTGGGGTGCTGTTGCGGCGGCTGGGCGGAATAGAACACAGGAATACCCAGCTGATCCGCCGTGGTGATGAGGCGCGCGATGTTGGCGAGCGCCGAGTGTAGCGGTTCTTTGTTCCAGTCATAGGCAGCTAGGAAGTACTTCTGCATGTCGTGCACCAGCAGTGCTGCGCGTGCGGGCTCCAGGGCCCAGGATCTCGCCGGACAATCGGCGGGCAGTGTGGTGGATGGAGTGGGGATGGGATAGGGCGAAATGGGTGGAATCGCCATAGAGATAACCTTTCGTTGGGCTGGTGGGGTACAGAGGCTAGGCATCTAGGGTGGCGCCACCATCAACACGGAGGTCGTGCATGGTGATGTGGCAGGCTGCAGGGGAGATAAGAAAGAGGCATGCTGCCGCGATATCTTCTGGCTGCGCGATGCGTTGTAAGGGGATGCCTAACCGGTAGTCCTCCGGTACACCGGCAAGGGTCTGCGCGGCTCGATCCTCGCCGTGCCAGCTGGTGCGTAGCATCGCGGTGTCTGTGGAACCAGGGGATACGCTGTTGCAGCGCACCCCGTGTGGGGCGCACTCTAGCGCCAGAGTTTTCAACCAGGCAGTCGCTGCCGCTTTGGAAGCTCCATAGGAGGCCATGCGTGCCCGGGGCTGTGCTGCTGCATTGGAAGTCACTGCCACAATTGCTCCAGTGCCGCGATCCACCATGTGCTGGGCGATTGCGGAGCATGTGCGGGCTAAGCCGGTGACGTTGACAGCGAAGTTGTTTTCCCAGGCTCCGGTCTCGTCGGGGTCCGTACCGATACCCGAGACTGTGTCAACTGTGTCAACTGCCGTGGGGCCCGTCAGTGCGCTATCTGGGATTAAGGTTCCCGCGCAGTGGATGAGTGCATCAATGTGCCCGTGAGCTGCCAGTGCTTTCGACAGGTGGCTTTCCACGCTGCGTGGGTCAGTCGGGTTTGAAGAGGTGATGTCTACTTCCGGTAGATCCCAGCCGATCACGGTGTGATCGTTCTGTCGTAGCAGGCGCACACACTCGCGGCCGATGCCTCCAGCAGCACCTGTCACGATCACCGTTTGTTGTAGTTGCGCTTGCTCCGGCGGCGACTCGGTTGGCTGCCGTGTGGCTAGGTGCGGAGGAATGTTGAAATCCATAGCGGACACTGTAATCGACTTAGGTTAGGCTAATCAACGGTGTTATTTTTGGATTTCTTGAGAGGGATGATGAGCGGGTCGCCAGTCTCCGGATCTTCGATCACCCGTGCTCGCAGGTCGAAAGCCCGCTGCAGTAGCTCTGCAGTAATGATCTCCGAAGGCGAACCGGAGGCCATCACCTGGCCTTCATTCATGACCACTAGATAATCGGAATAACGCACCGCAAGATTTAGATCGTGCAGCACCATAACCACGGTGCGGCCAAGCCGTTGGCACAGGTCCTCAACCAGTTCCAAGATGTCCACGGAAGTCGCCAGGTCTAAGTAGGTGGTCGGCTCGTCGAGGAAAAGGATGTCGGTGTTCTGCGTCAACACCATGGAAATCCACACGCGCTGGCGCTGGCCGCCAGAGAGTTCATCCAGCGTGCGGTTAGCAAGATCCTTGGAATCTGTTTGCTCCAGGGCCTCGAGTACCGCCCCTTCGTCCGTGGAAGACCATTGCCGGAACCACGCCTGGTGTGGGTGCCGCCCGCGAGCCACCAGATCGGAGACCAGCAGGCCCTCTGGGGCCACGGGCGATTGGGGAAGTACGCCCAATAGTCGGGCGACCTCCTTGCGTTTCATGGCCGTGATGTCCTGGTTATTCACACGAACGGTTCCCGTATTGAGGTCAAGTAGGCCGGACATGGCACGCAGCAATGTGGACTTACCGCAGCCGTTGGGCCCCACGATGGTAGTAATCTTGCCCGCCGGGAACGTGGCGCTAAGGTCGCGGATGATGGTGCGCTCGCCGTAGCCCACCGTGATCGAGGACGCAACTACGCCGCTGGTGTCGCTTGGCTGTGCTGTATTTGGTAGTGCCGTGTTGTGCTGTGCTGTATTTGGCTGGGGTGTGGAAGAGGTCATGCGTCTGTGCTCCTAGTGCGTTGAACGAGCAGATAGACGAGGAAGATGCCACCTAGGGCGGAGGTCACAATGCCCACCGGAAGTTCCACCGGCAGAATCGCTTGGGTGACGATGTCCGCCCCCAGCAGCAGTACTGCACCGGTGAGCGCCGAAGCCGCAAGCGGTGGGGTGGGTACGCCGCACATTCGAAGGGCCACCTGGGGTGCTACGAAGGCGACGAAGCCGATGGGGCCGGCGGCGGAGACTGCTACCGCAGCTAGGGCCACGGCCAGCGCCAGCATCGCGACCTGTACACCGTTGACCCGCTGGCCGAGTGCCCGAGCCAGATCGGGTCCCAAAGTGGTGGCCAGCGCCTGGTAGCCGATCCAG
Organism: Corynebacterium sp. P3-F1; assembly: GCF_030503635.1. NCBI lineage: Bacteria > Bacillati > Actinomycetota > Actinomycetes > Mycobacteriales > Corynebacteriaceae > Corynebacterium > Corynebacterium sp. P3-F1. The sequence continues at coordinate 1,148,540 of NZ_CP129965.1, read as the reverse complement.
GCCAGTAGGGGACAGCACGCGATCACCAGAATCACCATCGGGATGGTGGTATTCCAGCCCGCTGTGGCCAAGGAGCCTGTGAGCCAGAACTGCGCTTGGGTAGCATTCCGTAGCTCCGAGCGGATCATAAGGAAATTGATGTAGGAACTGAGCAGCGCGGTGATGATGATGCCAAAGAGCACTAGTCGGTAGGAATCCGCCTGGCGCCGCCACGCCAGTGCCCAGATCGCTGTAGCGCTGAGTATCGCCCCTAGTAGTGCGGCCAGAGGGATTCCGATTCCGGACAGCCAGCTGAGAAATCCGCTGCCACCGCCGAGGACGATGACCGTCACGGCCATGGCTGAGGCGCCCGTGGTGATACCAAGGATATCCGGGCTGGCCAGTGCGTTGCGGGTGACTGTCTGAGTTAGCGCGCCAGAAAGCCCCAAAGCACTGCCGACCGCGATGGCGGTTGCTACACGGGGCATGCGCCAGTCCAGGACCACTAGCCTTTCCACGCGGTTTCCATCCCCGCGGAAGACAACCTCCAGCACTCGGGAAACGGAGATGGGGAAATCACCTAGTCCAATGGAAAATGCTCCCAAGAAAACGATAAGGGCCGCGGCAATGAGGCATACAAGCAGCACTCGTGGGCGCCAAACGAAGGAGATTGGCCCGACCCTGAATGCCGGACGGCCTGGAAACCGCTCGGTAGCGGTGAGCCTATTGCGCGAAGTCTTGTTGAGCCCCATCAGAGCGTCGCCACCTTCTTTCGGTAAATCAAGACGATGAAGAACGGTGCACCCACGAACGCCAGTACAATGCCCACCTGGAGCTCGCCGGGCCGGGCGATGAGGCGCCCCACCACGTCCGCGTAAAGAAGTAGTGCTGCACCGGCTAGCGCGGAGTACGGCAGAATCCACTTGTAATCCGGGCCGGTGAGGGCTCGGACGATATGGGGTACCACCAGGCCGATGAAGCCCAGCGGTCCTGCAGCGGCAGTGGCTGCACCTGCCAGCAGTGCGATGATGCCCATGCCACCTAGTCGCGCGGCCGCAGTGTTGATACCTAAGCCAGCAGCCACGTCGTCGCCCAGATTTAGGATGTTCAGCTGCGGGCCCGTGGCAAAGGCCAGGATCAACCCCAGAACCACAAACGGCAAGACGCTGAGCGCGATGTTCATATCCCGGCCCGCTAGGGAACCGACGGTCCAGAAGCGCATCCTATCCAGGTTGTTTTCACTTGTGAGAACGAAGGCGCTCGTGATGGCACTTAGCACTGCCGACAGCGCGGCTCCGCCCAGCACGAGGGTCAGGGGATTTACCGTGGCTCTGCCCGCGGAAGCTAGGCCGAAGACCAGCGCCGTCGCCGCGATTGCACCAAGGAAGGCAACCACCGCAGTCGCCCAAGGCGCGCTGATGCCCAACAGGGCGTAGCTGGCCACCACGCTCAGTGCCGCGCCGGAACTGATTCCCAGTATCCCCGGATCCGCCAGGGGATTGCGGGTATGTCCCTGGATTAGGGCGCCGGCTACGCCTAGTGCCGCGCCCACGATAATGGCCAATATGGTGCGTGGCAGGCGCAGCTCGGCGACCACGCGTTGGTTGACTGGAACCTCCTCCGGGGAGCTACTGGTAGCCGGGAGATCCCGAAGTGCAGCCCACACGTCCTCTGCGGGGATGGAACGGGCGCCGTACAGGAAACTGCAGATCGTGCCACTGACGACCAGTAGGAGTAGTACCCCCAGACCCAGTAGGCGGCTGGTGCGCACACTCATGGCGTGGCCTCCAATCGCTGTTGCGGCTCACGCCCTGCGCTAGGCCGTGTTAAGCCGAACAACCGTACGCGCCGGTCTGCCCGCTGCTGTCGCTCGCCGAAATCTTGGAAACTGGCCTTGGCCAGCGCCCGGTGCGTGCGGGTGTTGCGATAGTCCGGCTCGCCAAGCACCAGCTGGCACTGCGGGTCTTGCTCTAGCAGTGCTGCGGCCAGCTTGCTCAGAAAAGAAGAGAAGATCCCATGGCCAGTCAGTTCTGGCTTGCCGATTGCGATATGGGCTCCCAGGTCGTGGGGTTGAGAGAGATAGCTGCTGCCAATCTCGTCCCGGTGCGGACGATAGATTTCCACGTACCCCACCGGGGTTGTGGCGTCATTCTCGTCAGACGGTGTAGGAGCTGCGGAGGCATCGCCCCTCGTGGCTTCCTTTGCAGCCCGGATGTGGGGGGAGCGGGGTATCGAATAGGACAGTATTGCGGCGCGAGCGTAGGTGGTGTGAGTTTTTGCGACCCAGTCCTGGCGCCAGCGTTCGGCTGGCCAGGGTTGTTCCCACGTCTCGCGCAAGTGAGGGCGGGACATCCACTCGGCCACCAGATCGGCATCGGAAGATTCGGGATCTGGGTCCGCAGGGCGTAGGGAAAAGGGAGGGTTCATCTGCGGTAACGGTGGCGGGGAAGGGAGGAAATCCGCTGTCGGGATGTCGTGGCGCAACCGGGCCAGTATTTCCTCCGGGCGGGGTTGGGGGCTTCCTGTGAGCAGTGACTCAGGCTGTTGCTGGGGGTCATTGTCAATCATGGGTAAGCATACTACCGTCTATGTGTAAGGTAAGCCTTCACTTGGTAAGGGAATGGTAAGTTGAAATCATTGGCGATCATCGGAGCGGGGCCAAAAGCGCTAGCCGTTCAGGCGAAACTCCACGCTCTGCGCAGCCTGGGCGTTCCAACCCCGGAAGTAACCGTGCTGGATCCGCACGGCATTGGCGGTAATTGGAAGCCTTGCGGTGGGTGGACGGACGGGCGGCAGTTGCTGGGAACCTCGCCCGATAAAGATCTGGGATTTCCCTACCGCACGCGCATCGCGGGCGAGCTCAACGAGGCCGTGGACCGGAGCATGCTGGGGCTTAGCTGGGTGCGCTTCCTTACGGAGTCGGATCGTTATGCCTCTTGGATCGACCGTGGCCACCCCAACCCACCGCACTACCTGTGGGCTAGCTACCTGGAGTGGGCGGCGCAAAAGATGGGAATGCGGGTGGTTCCAGCAACGGTGCGGCTACTCGACGTGACCACTGAAAGTAGTGCCACTAGCCCTACGGGCACGGCCACCGGCACTGCCTCCCAGCCCTGCCGGTGGCGCCTCACTGCCGAGGACACACGTGGCGCCGAGTTCACTCTGGAGGCCGATAGTGTGCTCGTTACCGGCCCTGGCCGTAGCAACGGCAAAATTTCGGATGTTCCGGGTGTGCTCTCTGTGGCAGAATTTTGGGATCTCAAGGCGCGTGGAAGCCTCCCCGAGGTCCCTCGTGTTGTGGTGGTCGGTACTGGGGAATCTGCAGCTTCCGTGTTGGACCAGCTAATTCACCTCAATATTGAGGAAGCTCTGGCCGTATCGCCCCTGGCCACGATGTTCAGTCGTGGGGAGAGTCAATTCGAAAACGAGTTGTATACAGATCCGCGCAAATGGGTGACACTCAGCGAAGCAGCGCGTAGAGACTTCATCCGCAGAACCGACCGTGGGGTGCTTTCTGTGCGGGTGCAGCAGGTGTTAGATTCCGATGATCGCGTGGCACATCGCCGTGGCGTTGTCCGCCGTGTGGAGCTGGCGAGCTCGCCGGACGCTGATTTTCGACTGCGGGTGCATATTGATGATGAAGTGTGTGGCTCCTACACCGAGCTGTGCGATCTCGTCATTGACGCTCGCGGTGGTAGGCCCTTGTGGTTCTGTGATGTGATGACGCCACAGGTGCGCCTCCTCCTGGAGCGCGCACTAGGCAACCAGTCCGATGCAGCGCTGAGCTCCGTTCCGGCCTGGGAGGCCAGTATTGGGGCAGATCTGGCAGTGGAGGGATTGGTTCCGCACCTGTTTGTTCCGGCACTGGCAGCTATGCGCCAGGGGCCGGGGTTTGCGAACCTGAGCTGCCTGGGCGAGCTTTCCGATCGGGTAGTAGCTGGGCTCGGTGTAGGGGACGGCCTGGGCGATAATGCCGCCGATGTGCAGGCTGGCATGCGGGCTGGGGTGCAGGCTGGGGTTCGGGCGGAGGTGCGTTCATGAGTGCATTTCCAGCACCGCGGCCTCATGGCCGCCGAGTGAAGCAGCGCTATGCCACGGTGGATGCGATGATTTGTGCGGCAGTCCAGGAGTGTGGGGTAGATAGCCCACGGCTAGCGGTTACGGGGCCTGCTGGGGCCATTACTTGGCCAGAACTGGCTAGAGGTGCCAGGCGAGTGGCCGGCAGTATTAGCAGCCGCGGGCTGGGTAGAGGGGACCGGATCGCGGTACTGGCGCGCCGGGATACTCGGCTACCGGTAATGGTGGCAGGGATTCTTCACTCGGGCGCAGTCTATTGTCCATTGGAGGTGGATTCTCCAACAGAGCGTTTGCGTTGGCAGCTGGAAGATCTTCAGCCGGAGCTGGTGATGTTGCTCGGTGTGGAGCAGTCTGCGGAACAGGAGCTGCGCCGAGTCGTCGCCGAAGCTTGCGCCGCTGAAGTGTGGATTGGTGGCGCAGAGTGTGACCGCGAAAATATAGATGGATCGGGTGGCTCGCTGCAGGTGAGCGGTGCGCTGTTGGAGGTGAACACGGACATTTGCCCGGAGGATCCCTGTTACATCACGTTCACCTCAGGTTCGACCGGGCGGCCGAAGGCGGTGGTGAATACTCACCGTGGCGTAGCCTGCCATTTGGAATGGAGCGCCCGGATCGTGGGGCCTGGCGAGGAACTTCGTGTGCTGCAGAAGGCGCCGGCGGTGTTTGATGTGGGTATCGCGGAGATCCTGAACCCCCTGGCTAATGGTGGAACGGTGGTGATGCCCGATTCACAGTGGTGGATGGGGGATATCGATGGCTTTTTGGATTTGCTGGTGGATTACCAGGTCAGTGTGCTGTCGATGGTGCCGAGTATGCTCGGCACGCTGTTGGATGTCATGGACGACATGGGTGAGCCTCTGGAAAGGTTGGCTGGGCTCAAGCATCTGCTGCTAGGTGGCGAGGCTGTGCCCAGTGCGCTGGCAGAACGGTGCCTGCGACAGATCGGTTGCCGGGTGCATGGACTTTATGGGCCCACGGAGGCCGCGATGGATGTGCTGTGGGTTGAATATACCGAGGAATTGCTGGCTGAGCTGGCGGGATCCAGCGCGGGGGATGGTCGGCAACCGTCGCTGTTGGGTCTGCCTCAAGACAATGTGAGCTGTTATCTGCGCGCTGAGGATGGGAAAGAGGTTACCGATCCTGGCCAGGTGGGTGAGCTCTGCATTGCCGGGGTGCAGGTGGCTACTGGCTATTGGCGCCGCCCGGAGCTAACGGCACAATCTTTTGTGCCCAGTTGGTACCCACAGGTTGATGGCGGCCGAATGTACTGCACCGGAGATCTAGCACGATGGAACCAGGTGGGGTTGCTGGAATTCGTAGGTCGGGTGGGTGACCAGGTGAAGATCCGGGGCAACCGAGTGGAGTTGGGAGAGGTAGATGCGGCGCTGCGACGGGTTCCTGGTGTGCGGCAGGCGGCCAGTCGTGTCGTTGGCGAGGATTCACCAGTGCTGGTGGGCTATGTGGTGTGGGATCAGGAAGCAGTGGTACTACCGCCTACGGAGGTGGCTGCTGTGCTGCGCGAATCAGTACCGGAGTACATGGTTCCCAGCCGTGTAGTGGCTCTGCAGGCATTGCCGCTGAGCAGTAATGGGAAGCTGGATCGTCGTGCCCTCCCCGATCCAAATTAAGTTAAAAAGTCTCAGATTGCCCTTGTTAGCCTACCCTTGGTGATGGTAGCCTTACCTAATCTTGTTCGTTTAGTGAAATGGAAACCCATTCAGAATGAAGAACTCAAACGTTGTCCGTGCGCTCAGCATCGCCGTGCTCTCCACTACCCTGGTGTTGGGAGCCTGCAGCTCCGATGCAGATGACAAGGCGGAAAATACTTCCTCAGGCGCAAACTCCGCAGCGAATTCCGGCGATAATGCCTCCGAAGTCAACATCAAGCACGCCTGGGGGGAAGACACATACCCCGTAAACCCCGAGCGCGTCGTTGCCATTGGTCCAGCCATCGACAACCTGCTGGCTATGGGCATCAAGCCCTCCGCCGTGGTGGTGTCTGCTAAGGACATGAATGCCCCGTGGCGCGACGGCAAGTTGGATGGCGTGGAGATTATCAAGCAGACCGATTTCAAGACTCTGCCGAAGGAAGAGATCGCCGCCGCTGCTCCGGATTTCATCGTCGGGGACTACTGGACGATCTCCGAGGATAACTACGCACAGCTCTCCGAGATCGCGCCCACTCTGGGTGGTATTGGCACCGAGGGTGAGGGGATCAGCTGGAAGTCGCAGTTGAAGGAGCTCGGCAAGATCTTCAACAAGGAAGATAAAGCTCAAGAAGTCATCGACCAGGATGAGAAAGTCTTCTCCGATGCGAAGTCCGAGCTGCCGAATATCGAGGGTAAGACCGGTGTGGTCTCCCAGTTCGCTCAGGGATCCTTTGGAGCTGTGGCCGACCCGAAGGATCCAGGAGCCTCCTTTATCTACGACCTGGGTATGAAGTTCCCGGAATCTCTGACCGACGGCTCAATCGAGGTACAGCAGGGGCGCGTGACTCTGTCGCCAGAAAACGTCTCCGCCCTGGCTGCGGACTTCATGGTGATCTATAACCGCACCGGTGACATCGCGGAGGTGGAGAAGATCCCGGGCTACTCAGACCTGCCGCAGGTCAAGTCCGGCGCCACCCTGGCGGGTAACGAGGCTGTGGTTGCTGGCCTGAACACGCCGACCGCCCTGTCCCGTGCATGGGTATTGGAGCAGGTCAAGCCTACCTTGAAAGAGATCTCTTAGTCTCTTTTTCTCCAGCACCCCTCGCGAATGTGTCGCCCGGTGTGGCAGCGTGGGGTGTTTTCTTATGCCCTTTCTTGTTCTCTCACTCGCCTCCCCGCTGCCGCCCGCCGACTCACAAGGAACTTGACTTGTCTTCTACGCTGCCGTTAACGAGCGCTCAATACGGTGTCTGGAACGCCCAAAAACTCAACCCCGAATCGCCCTACTACGTGGTTGGTGAGGTACTGCACCTGGGGCCAGGGCACATCGAGCTGGAAACTCTGCAGCACTCCATCGCACAGCTGCAACAGGAAGCTGAGACATTGCGCGTGCGCGTCACGACGGATGGCCTTACCCCGCAACAATCCGTGGTACAGGAAGGCCCCGGGGTCGACCGCGTGATCGACGTGCGGCACGCCGCGGATCCCCAGCGCAGCGCGGAAGCCTGGGTAGATGCGCTACGCGCCGAATGTGCCGAGACGATGCGCACCATGGTGGATCAACCGTTGTGTCGTTATGTCATTATTCTTCTCGACGTCACCGAGACCTGGGTTGTCCAGCTTTATCATCACCTTATTGTCGATGGCTTCTCGGCTTCCCTGCTCACGCGTCGCCTTAGTCAGATTTATACCGCTCGCGTGGCAGGAAAGCAGGCTCGTCCATTCCGGGCAGCTTCGCTGTCCGAACTGGTGGCGCTGGATCAGGAGTACCGCGAATCCGCGGAGCATATCCGGGATAAACAGTATTGGACGTCCGTACTCGCACAGCTTCCGGAAGTTGCTGAGCGCGCCACGATGAATACGGCCACAAAGGCAGAAGGCACAGGGCAAACCACAATCACCACCACCATGCGCCTGGGGCCGGAGATCATGGAGAAGGCCACGAAAGCCGCTACTGATGAGCAGATTACGTGGGTAGAGCTCATGATCGCACTGTACGGGGCGTTTGTTCACCGTCTGTTGGCTCCACGCTCGACCAGCGAACAATTCCTGGCTGTGCCCGTGATGGCACGCTCGCATACGCGAGAGCTCCGCACGCCTGCAATGGCCGTCAATGTGCTGCCACTGCGAGTCAACGTCGACAATCAACAAACGGTGCAGGAGTATCTACACCATGCGGTGGAGTCGCTGCATGGTCTACTGGCCCACCAGCGACTGCGTGGAGAGAGCCTACCGCAGATCACGGGGGACTCCCGGGTGGCTGACGTGCTACACGGAGTGGGAGTGAATGCTAAGGCCTTCACCACCCGGGCGGATTTCGCGGGGGTTCCGGGGCGGTTGCGCAATGTGGCGGGTGGGCCGCCGGAGGATTTGGGATTGGTGCTCACCCCGGCCGAGGATGGCGGACTGGACATGGCTTTTGAGACGGATCCGGCCCGCGTGAGTGCCGAGCATGCGCGGGCTCGGTTGGAGGCACTGCGGGAGTTCACGTGTCAGGCGCTTGAAGACACATCCCGAAAGATCGGGGAGCTGCCACTGCATAGCCAGAGACGGCGCGTGGAAATGTTAGAGCAGCGGCGCGCCCAAGGTGTCGAAGTGGCCGAAAATAGCCGATCGCAGGACGCTCTGAGCACCGCTTTGTCCACGCTGCGAAACCACACACAGGCACATCTGGTGGTTCACACTGCCGATGGCTGGGATACCGAGCCCGGAACTGAGATGTTGGATCGCGAGATACTGGGCGCTGCAGTGCTGAACAGCAAGGATCTCCACGCTGCAGTACATCGCCTGGCTAGTTACTTTCGCCGTGAGGTTCTGGGAAGCGACAGGTGGCGCCAGGCGGAACAAGTCACCGAGCAAGATAGGGCGCGACCAGTGCTCGCTCTCGAGATGGAGCGGGGGCGCGAATTGGCCCTTGCTGTGCTAGCCGCTTTCGCCGCGGGTGTGCCCTTCGTCTATATCGATCCCACCAGTCCTGCCCAGCGCCGTGAGCAAATCCATGCGAACGCTGAACCGGTAGCTAGTGTGGATGCGGCGGCCATCCGCTACGCCCTAGCCTTGGGCAGTACCACCTCGGAGGAGAACGCCGTAGAACGGTCCGCGGAATCGGCAGCCTGTCCAGACCCGGAGCAATTGGCCTACCTGATCTATACTTCTGGATCCACCGGCAAGCCCAAGGGCGTGGAGGTTCCCCGCCGTGCCATTAGCTCTCTGTTTGCCCAACACCGCAGCGGATTGTACGACAGGCCGCACGCGGTGGTGGCGCATACGGCGTCTTTCAGTTTCGATGCAGCATTCGACCAGTTGCTGTGGCTGCTGGCGGGCCACGACGTGCACCTCTACCCAGAACAGGCCACTGGGGATGCAGACAAGCTGGTGGAACACTTCGCTACACAGCAGATCAATGTGGTGGATACGACTCCCTCCATGATGAAGGCGTTGTTGGCCGCGCAGTTATTGGAGAAAGTACCGAGCCTGCAGTTAGTGGTTTTGGGTGGCGAAGAGCTGCCCGCTGAGCTGTGGGATCACCTGGCGGCCACCGGCCTGGAGGTCGTCAATGCCTATGGCCCCACCGAAAGCACTGTAGATGCCCTTTTGGCCCGAGTGGAGCCGGGCGTGGCACACCTGGGGCGGCCCGTTGCCGGTATGCGTGCCTACCTGGTGGATAACGCCCTGCAGCTGGTAGGAGACCAAGAAGTAGGCGAACTGGTTCTAGCCGGTCCACAGCTGGCACTCGGCTACCGTGGCCTTCCGGAGGCCACCGATGCGGCGTTCAAGGAGGACGTTCGCATCGACCCGCGTCGGGCTCCGGAGCGCATTTACCGCACCGGGGATCGGGCACGATGGATTCCTGGGCGGGGCTACCAGTTTCTGGGGCGTGCCGATGAGCAAGTCGAGATCAATGGGCAGCGCGTGGAGCTGGCCGAAGTGGAAGCTGTACTAGCCAGCGTGAACGGCGTGCGGCACTGCGCCGTGGCACCACTGAATCGCAGTGGGCAGGCCACTGTGTTGGTTGCTGCGGTGGTAGGGGATTGGCCCATGGACGCTTCAGATCTGACCGCTATCCGGCACCAGTTGCAAGCTGCTTTACCCGCCGCGGCGATCCCCCGGCGCATCCATCCAGTGCGAGCGCTGCCCACCACCACCTCCGGCAAGATCGACCGGGAGGCCATCGCCGGATACGGACTGCAGCCGCCGACCGCTGGTGCGAAGGAGGATACCGCAGCTCCCGAGGCGACCGAACCCGTGGAGGTCTCTAGCGCAGGTAACGCAACTACAAGCGGTAAAAACGACCCGCTTGCACCGCTCGACCCTGCCCACCTCCTGCTGCATCGCACGGTGTGTGATGTTCTCCATCTACCGCCGCAGCAGACTGATCCTGATCAGGACTTCATCAGTTTGGGAGGGGAGAGTATTGCTGCTCTTCATGTGGCCTCTCGCGCACGTCAGCAGGGGCTGCTGTTGCAGCCGAAGGACCTAATGGGCGGCATTGCGTTAGCGCAGATCCCATTAGACTTCCGTCCTCCGCAGAATCCGCAGGCTCCCCAGGTTTCGCAGGCTGCGCGCCCGACCTTCCTTAGTTCTGGTGAAGACCTGGGCAAGGGGGGTAATTCGAGATCCAATAATGGGGACAATCAATGGCTGGATTGGGGTGTATTGCCGTGGAGTCCGGTGGCGCGCACGCAGATTGCAGCTGCGCCCACCGTGCATGCGATGCGTCGCCACGTGATGTACCGGTGGCTAGATATGCCACCCGGGTGCGGCCAAGCCGATGTGCTACGCGCGGTGGAGGTGCTTCAGCGCCGGCATGCGAGCCTGCGGATGTTGCTGGACTGGGACAACGTAGTGCAGCTGATCCCGCGTGTGCCACTGGCTAACGCCGAGGAGATTGTGGTGGAGCTTGCGCCGGACGGCCCAGATCCGGTGGAGCAGCTGGCCGCCGGCATAGCCCCCGATGGTGGAGTGATGTGGCAGGTCGGACTGTGCAGGGAAGGCGCGCTGGTGATGGTGCACCACCTGGCGATCGATGCGCTGTCCTGGCCGAACCTGCAGCGCGAGTGGAATGCTGTATTAATTGACGCCAACGTGAAGCTTCCCGCGCTCACCGGCCTCCTGCGCGCCCACGGGATGCAGCGTGCCGTGGAGCACCAGGCCGTGCAGAACGTGCCACCGGGATCGGCGGAGCTGTCGGTCTTGCCGGAGTTGCCGGAGAAACTGCTATGCCCACGGGGGCAGGCCACGATGATGTGGCGAAATATTGCGATGCCGGACGCTGCGGCGATGAGTTCCGAGCTGGCGCAGCGTTTTCGAACAGACCGACAGGTCGTGGTGGTGTCATTGTTAGCGCAAGCGCTACAGGCCGTAGGTTTGACCGAGCTTCAGCTGGTGGTGGAAGGGCACGGCCGCGATGGCGGCACCGGTGCCACTCGTTCTGGTGACTATGGCAGCACCGGTAGCGCGGTGGATTGCATGGAGCTGATCGGTTGGTTCACTACGGAGGAGCGTTGGGCTTTCTCTGCGAGGGCTGACGGTGCCTCCGTTCATTCATCCGCCAATTCTCCGAGGTTTATGGCAGCGTGGGTTCGCGCTGGGCGCGAGGCCGAGTCGCAGGCTCAGCCGTGGGATCCAGCTTCGTGCCCTCCAAACCGTCGTGTGGTGATTAATGTTCTGGATGCACAGCCGGAGGAGAGCTTCGGCGTGTTGGAATCCGACGACCGGCGGATGACGGAGGCTCTGACGATAAATGTCTTCCTCACCTCGGACGGCGCAGACGTGGAATACGTGGCGGACCTGGCAGCACTCAGGGATGCATCCCCGACCGTGCTGGAGAAACTGCACGAACAGCTACAGCGTGCGGCGCGGGACCTGCTGGTCGCGGATCGGTTGGTACTGCGCCAAGCACTGCCTAGCGACTACCGGGCATTCGATACACAGCCGACGAACCCTCGGCTAGGCCACAGCTCAACCAACCAGCCCACACCGACCCTCAGCGTTGCTCATCTACGCTCCCTGGAAGCCGCCCACGGTCCCCTGGAAGACATTGTCCCGGCTACTGCCTCCCAGCAGGGGCTGCTGTTCCACGGATTGGCCGGAACCGACCGCTACGTCATTGCCGCCGCCGTGGACCTTACTGGTGTGGCCTCCCCAGAGCTTATCCACCAGTCGATGCGGGCAATTCTGCGCCGCCACGCAGCACTGCGCGCCGTGTTCGATTGCAGCGACCTCCCGCTGATGCTGATTCCGGAGCGGCTCGATCTGCCCTGGACAATCCACGACTGCAGAGACTTCTCACCGGCTGCAGCTCATGCGTTCGTGGAACAGCTACGGGAGTTGCGCGGCCACCGCGCCGTGGACCTGGAATCCGGCCCGCTAGTCACCGCAGACCTGGTGCTGTTGCCAGAGAGTAACCGACTAGAAACCAACCGCCCTGCCACACTTGTGCTGGGCAGCCATCACATCCTCACCGATGGCTGGTCCACCGCCGTGATGCTGCAGGATTTGCAGCGACTGCTAAGCGGCGAGGATCTGGACCCCGCACCCTCCTTCGCGGAATTTGCTCGAAGCCTGTGCCAACGCAGCGTCGAACAACTGGAGCGGGAACACCGCGCCTGGCAACAGATTTTCACCGGCACCGATCAGCCCCATGAGGCCAGCCGCACAGGCGAGCACGGAGGTGTGATTGCGGGCTTGCGGCCGGTGGCGTCAAGTAAAAAGAGCACAACAGAAGCCCCAGAGGTGCCGCACGTACTGCACCGCGACACAGATGGGCGGGTGGCAACCGCCGCGGCGAGCCTAGGAACCACACCCAGTGTACTGGTACAAACCGCATGGTTGCTCACGCTGGCTGCGATGCATGGTGGGCGCCGAGTGACTACGGGGGTGACTCTTTCCGGCCGGTCCGCGGAGCAGCCGCGAATGGCTAGTGCGGTGGGCATGTTCATCACCACACTCCCGTTGCACGTACAACTCGAACCGGGGCACACGCTGCGCCATACCGTGCGACAGGTGGCAGATACCATGGCGCTGATCAGCGAGAACCAGACCACGCCGCTACAGGAGATCGAGACCCTGGTGGGAAGTGCACCGTTGTTCGACACCGCGGTGGTGTACGACCATCACGCACACTTCGGTGCACCGAGCGGTCCACACACAGTGGAGACCTCCGAGTCGTGCCTGCGCATCCAGGGGCTGCGCACCAGCGGTCGCACGCATTACCCGCTGACTGTCGTGTGCCCGCCCGGGGACGTTTTGGAAATTACGCTGGTGCACCGTCCGGATGTGGTGGAACGCATTCTTCCTGACGCCGCCGCGAGGTGGTTCGGCACATTCCTCAATGCACTGTGCGACGCCGCCACCGGTAGGGATCTCCGGTTGGTGGAGTTGCTTCCGGAGCGCGGCGAGTTTGAGGAGCCAGCGGACGGGCAAATAGAAGTAGATGGGCACAGCGAAGTAGAGGAAGCGGATACGTGCAATACCGGTAACCGGGAGCTTTCTGAGGACAACCCCGTATGCGCCCAGGTGCAGGCCGCCATGGAGAGCTTGCTAGGCAACCCGATCGGCCCCGAAGAGAACTTCTTCACCTCCGGTGGTGACTCCCTGCTGGCCATGCGTTTGATGGGTGTGCTGCGCAAGCAGGGCATGCAGTTGAAGATCCAGGACATTGTGGATGCTGGTACTCCGGCAGCCATCGCGGAACGGCTGGGGCAGGGCACTGGTGGAGCTATGAAGGCTAAGCAGCCGCCGAAGCCGCAGCAATCCCAGCGCTTACAGACTGCCGAGCATTCGCAACGCCGCCCGGTGTGGTGCCTCCATCCGATCGGCGGACATGGCTTGGCCTTCGCCCCGCTGGCCAGCCTTCTGGCGGACACTGAGTTCGACACCCGCCTGATCGAACTACCGTCCCCGCTACCCCAGGTGGGAACACTGGCCGAGCTAGCGGAGCTCTACACCGAACAGATCCTGGCCGAGCAACAAGAAGGACCCTTCACGTTGGTGGGCTACTCCTTCGGTGGCGTGGTGGCTGAAAACATCGCTGCCGCGTTGCAGCGCCGGGGCTATGAGGTGCGGTTCTTAGGAATTCTTGACGCCTACCCCAGCGGCAGCAGCCCCAGCTCCGGTACGCATTCCTGGCCGCCGGGCACGCCCGATGGCAGGACAGCCTTTGGTGACTACGACGTTCGGGCAATTGCGCGTGCCGATGGGATGTCACACGAATTGGGCACTGTGGGCGTCGATATAGAAAGCAACATCCGTTTCTGCATGCAGATGCTGCACACAGCAGCACCCACCAGCTACGAAGGCCGGGTCGAGCTAGTGGTGGCAACGCAAAACAACAGTGATGTGGCACACGGGCAGTGGGATCCGGCTGCTGCGTGGAGGCGCCGTCCGGGGGCGTATCCGGTGCGGGTGAGCGAGCTTGAACTTACGCACGCGCAGCTGGTGAAAGCCGATGGCTGGAAGAACGTTTTCCAGCAATGGGCACCGCGGCTGCTGAACAAGAGTTCGGCTGACCGGCCAGCACCCGAGGCGACAGGCATCGACCCTGCGCATGCCGCCCCACCGCATGCCGACCCTGCGCACTGACCCGCTACACACCGACTCACCGCACACCGCCAACCCAGAAACGAGAAAGGAATGACCATGGCGAGGAATAGCCGAGACAGGGAAATCTACCCCATTACGATCCGCGAACTGCAGGTCGATGACATCGAGGACATCACACCAGGGATGCGTCGCATTACTCTGACGGGCGAACAACTACGCGCCCATAGTGCGTTCGGCGTAGACGCACCACCGCTAGTCAGCGATGGTTTCGACGACGATATCCGCATCATCTTCCCAGACCCGGCCACCGGGGAGCGCCCTCACCCCATCACACGGGAGGACGCGACGGTGCTATGGCAAGAGGAGGTCAAAGATCTGTTTCGGACATATACCGTCCGTTCATTCGACGCCTCCCAGGGCCGCCTCGTCGTAGACTTCGCGCGGCATGGCCAAGGCCTGGCCGAGGACTGGTCCGTACGAGCTCGACCGGGAGATCTCCTGTATATCGCAGGGCCGAAGTCTTGCGCAGCGCTGCCCACCCACACTCCGTGGCTACTGATGGTGGGCGACGAGACGGCGCTGCCGGCGATTGCTCGCTGTATAGAGTCTTTGCCCGCCGGGTATAGGGCAGTGGCGATTATTGAGGTAGCCACGCGGGCACATGTCCAGCGACTGGAGTTCGAAGCACAGGTGGACATTCACTGGCAGGTGCGAGACGAGGGCGGGGACTTCGTGGCGAAAGCTACCGAGTTGTACGGAGAACACCCAGAGTGGGCGGCCGAGCCCGCCGCGATGCCCTATGTATGGGCTGCGGGAGAGGCCGGGCGATTGAAGGCGATCCGACGCTGGGTTCGAGCTCTGGGGATTCCGCGGGAAAACGTGGAGATTACGGGGTACTGGCGCGCAATGGCACCGGCACAATCGGAAGCAGGGGCGACGGCTACGCAGGGCGACAGTGAGGGGGCGGAGACAGGGGCTGTGACGAGCCACCGTAATGCGGTGATTGAGCTGCATGAACTCACCGAGATGGGGTCGGCGATTCTGGTGCGCCAAGCCGTAGGGTTGGGGATTTTTGGCCTGATTGATGAGGGCGCGGATCGAGTGGATCAACTGGCCGCAGCAACTGGCCTGCAGCAGGAGCTGGCTCTCCGGATTGCGCGTTACTTGGAGGCAGTGGGGTTAGTGACTTTGTCGGCGGATGCAGCACTGGATAGCTCAGCGGAGGATGTGGCGGACCAACGGGCGGTTCGAATCGGCCTCACTGCGCTGGGCAGCGAGTTAGCAAACCCGGATTCTCCAGTAAGGGATTGGATTGCCGGGCCGGCAGCCGCCAAGACCGCAGCACTTGGCCAGCTAGGGCAGGCACTGCAGAATCCGGCTGATACGGGCGAGCACCGCTGGGACTACATTGTGCAAACCCAGCCACAACTGGCCGTGGAGGAACACGAACAGGCGGCCTCCAGCGCTCAGTGGTCGGCCCCGGCCGCAGCGGAGATTCTAAGCAGCAAGCTACTAGCGCGACAGGATGCTGGCTCGCTTCGGTGCGCGGTGGGAGGTCCGGCCGCGGCGGTGTATGCGGATGAGATTCTACGTAAGATACCGCAGGCCAACGCCGTGGTGTTGGGGTCGTTTTCGGAGGCAGAAGATGACGCAAGGATTTCAGTAGGCGCAACAACTGCAGCGATGACGGAGCCTGGGGCCAGCGCAGAGGAGGTTATGCTGCGCGATATTGCTCCACGCCGCCGGGATCGTGCTCGCTATAGTGCACTGCACGCTCCAACGGTTGGGCGTCGCGGTGAGGATGTGCGCCGGGCGGATTGGGCTGGCACAGTGGCTACTTTGTGTGAGCAGGTAGATGCTGTGGTGCTGGTTGATCCGTGGCGGCGTTGGCCAGCTATAGAGCTGCAACAGCTGGTAGCTGCCGTACTACGTTTTGGGGCGCAGCTGTTCCTGGTGACCCCAGTGTTGCAGGAAAGCGGGGCCGAGGAGCATGACTACGAGGAAGATTTATCACGCCTCGTTCTGTATGGATCGCAGCTGCCCACGGCCCGTGTGATTGCGAAGCACCTGGCTGCCGTGGGTGCGGTAGCGCGTTCGCAGCAGGCGGTGGGGTGGAGTGCCCAGCTGTTCGAGGTGGGGAGGGGAGGTAGGTAACTGCCGGTGGTCGGGCGAACCTCAGGACATTTGTCTCGGGCGAAGCGTGTGGAGGAGCGGCGGACGTTTGGTGGTTTGCTAAACCGTTTCTAAAGTGCCCCCTGTCGGCTGGCCCCTAGCGGCTGAGCTGCCTCCATATCGGCGGCCACACATCCCCCAAAATAATTAACTTAGGGCAGCCTTTTGTGTGGTTAGCCTAACCTGTGTAAGATGGGCGCGGTTGCTGAATCCACCGTAGCTGAAAGAGGCCATCAGCCCTTTGGGGCTACGGGTACTTTACAGCGCCTCAAAGAGTTCCTTACACGTTAGGCTTTCACATGTTTCGAAACAATTCGCTGACCCGTCGAGCGGCGCTGAAGACCGCCGCTGTCTTGGCAGCATCCACTCTTGTTCTGTCTGGTTGCTCCCGAGGCGATGACGCGGCGGCGTCAAAAAATGAGGGCACCGGGGACGAGCGCATCGCCGCAGTTGGCCTGGGAGACAGCGATACCTTGCTCGCTCTAGGTATCCAACCAGTCCTCGTAGCGCCCTGGGGTGCTGAGGGTGATGTTGATGCGTCTGGCGTCGGCCCATGGGCTACCGAAAAGCTCGGCGAAAACAAACCTGAGGTGGTCTACGGTACTGCCAGCGGATTCACTGCGGAAATCCTGGAGAAGATCTCTGCAGCTGACCACGCACCGGCGGGGTCTTCTGCTTTCTGTGACCTGCTTAAGTTCTAGTGGTCGTTGCAACACTGATCTGAAGGGTTGGTGTTGGTGATGACGGTGTCACGGTGGGATCCACCGGTTGAGGAGATCACTCGGTTCCACCAGTTGGTGGTGGGTGATGGTTTGTCGGTGCGTGCGGCTGGGCTGGATCTGGGATGGTCGTTAGCTACGGCGTATCGGATTGCGCATCGTGATGGGTTACCACTGCGGAATAAGACGTTGTCGTCACAGGTGGTTGACGAGATTGTTGCGTTGTTTGCCCAGAATGTCGCGCCAATGGATATTGTGCGGCGGTTGGGTGTGAATCCTTCGTCGGTATACCGGGTGGGGATATCGATTGGTGCGCGGCCCCGTCCTGCTCCTGAGGGTCGGCGGGCTGTGGCTACGGCGCGGCGAGTGGAGTATTTGGAGCTTCGGGCCTGTGGGTTGGATCGTCGTTCTGCTGCAGCTGCGTGTGGGATGGGGTTACGTGGTGCGCTTGATGTTGATAAGGGGGTGATTAAAACACGTGGTCGGCGTGTGCCGTTTGTGCCTGATGGCCAGGCAGTTTATCGCTATAAACGGCTTATGCAGGTTCTTGCGTATGTTGATGGCCGGGTCAGTGTTCCGGTGGAGGTGTTGCCGCAGGCTGCGGTGGAGAAGGTGATTGACCGGCGGTACTTGTCGTTGGTGGAGCGGGAGCGCATCGCGGATCGGGTGAATCGGAATTTATCGGTTCGGGCGATTGCGCGTGAGCTTGGGCGTGATCCGGGGACGATTTCGCGCGAGATTAGTCGCAATAGTGGTGATGATGGCATTTATCGCCCGTATGAGGCGCACCGGAAGTCAACGCTTCGGAGGTTTCGGCCGAAGGTGTCGAAGATTGCGGCGAATCCGCGGTTGAAACAGCAGGTGTGGCAGTGGTTGCGGATGGAGTTTTCCCCTGAGCAGGTGGCTGGCCGGTTGCGCAGGGAATTCCCTGGCGATGAGACTATGCATGTGAGTCATGAAACGATCTATCAAGAGCTGTATTGCCAGGCCAGAGGCGAGTTGAAGAAGGTGGTGGCCCATGCCCTTCGTACGGGGCGGACGCGGCGTAAACCGCGTGGTCAGCGTGTTGCGAGGAGTCGGTTTATTGATCCGATGATCATGATTGCCGATCGTCCTGCTGTTGTTGAGGATCGGGCTGTGCCGGGGCATTGGGAGGGTGATCTGATTATCGGTGCAGGTGGAAGGTCTGCGATTGGGACGTTGGTGGAGCGGACGACGCGGTATGTGATGTTGCTGCATTTGCCGGATGGGCATGGTGCGGTGGCGGTGCGTGATGCGCTGGTGGAGGCGATTATGACGTTGCCGCAGCATCTTCGGGGGTCGTTGACCTGGGATCAGGGTTCAGAGATGGCTGGTCATAGGTCGTTTAGCATTGCGACGGATTGTCCGGTGTATTTCTGTGATCCGGGGTCGCCGTGGCAGCGGGGGACGAATGAGAACACTAATGGGTTGTTGCGTCAGTATTTTCCGAAAGGTGCGGATTTGAGTGTTTATGGGCGGGAGGAGTTGGAGCTTGTTGCTCATCGGTTGAATTGTCGGCCGCGTAAGACGTTGGGTTTTGCTACTCCTGCGGAGCGGATGGCGGAGCTGTTAGGTTTAGCTGAAAGCTAGGAAATGTTGCAACGACCCCTAGAATCCGCCCGGGCTGTCGCGCGGTGTCCGCGAACGAATCGACGTCCTCCCACTTTTCCCTCGCCGGGCGCGGGGTCGCGGAGCAATCGCGCCGGGTCGTTGAATGATTGTCGGAAACGAACGCTGATCCGTCCCCCATGAAGAAGCGGATCTGGTGGCCGTGCCGTTCGATCTTTGCCCAGCCGTCCGTCACGAGAGAATGGCATGCGCTGCACAGGGGAATAAGGTTGTCTAGGTTCGTTTCCCCACCGTCAGCCCACTCCTCCATGTGGTGGATCTCCATGAAACGGGTGTGGGTGCAGCCCGGCATCGCGCACTGGTGCCCCCACATGGTCATGAGGGCATTGACCTGCGCATCCGTCGCTAAGCGTTGGGCGCGTCCCACGTTGAGGATGAGTCCGGCGCTGTCGGCAACGTTGAGGCGGGTCAATCCGTTTGCCACGAGGTTTGCTAGCGCGGCTGCCGGAACTTTCGGGGCTGCCGGCATATAAGCGTGTCCGTCGGCGTTGAGCACGATGTTGACGTGAGCACCCGGAGTACGCAGTGGACTGGTCGCTTTGGTGCGCACCAAGTGCACCATCCCCATGAAGGATTGCAGCAACGAACGGCCAATCGGCATGCCGTACCCGGAGACCGTTTTTCGCGCCGGCCGGGTTTCTTCCGCGCTGGCCTGTTGCGCAGCGTGCTCCTGTTCGTAGAAGCCCATTTCGCCGATCTTCAAGGCCGCTTTGAACGAGGCACCGTCGGTGCCGCTCATGACTGCCTCGACAGCCACACCGCCATCGGGAAGATCCTTGACCCGCAGGAAATGCTCCGGCTTATCCGGTTCAGGTTGATTGGTCTCTTTGCCGGCGAGATACTTCTTCATTTGCTCGTGTCCGAGTTCCTTAGCCATTTCGACGAGCTCTACCTCGTTGTCGACGGTCACATACTTGAGCAGGAGGCGAACAGTGGAGTAATCGATCTCCGCGGCGCGAAAAGCCTCCATGAGAAAGGTGAAGTGCACTGCTTGTTTAGAGACCCGCAACCACTCGTACGCGGTTGATGCCGCAACTCCGAATTCACGCACGAGCCAGGACGACGTACATGAGGAACCGAAGGCCTGGGCGAAATTGTTGGTGTCGAAGTCATAGATCAGTTGGAGTAGCTCAGCCTTGTTCCTTGTCATCGCTTGGAACAAGTGCCGGATCCGGTCGACGAGGAGTAGTACTTCGTTGTCGTATTTTAGGTTCCGCATTGTCTTACCTGCCGTTATGTCGTTTGTCCGAGGGTTGAACGGACTGTATAAAACGGGGTGGACCATCATCCCCGGCTGAACTCGGAGGCCTGTGGATAACTTCCTTCGATGCGGGGTATCAAACTATGCCCTGCATAGTTCCTGGGGTTTTCGATCGCACGGGGCGGGACCCGGACGGTCCCTGTCCGCGCCAAGCTGAACGACGGCAGGACCGGGGTGCCAACTATGCGCTGCATAGTTCCACCGCGGAAACTTCTCCGGGAACGACGGCCGCGCTAGGGACCTCCGGCTATGCCCTGCATAGTTCCTGCGGTTTTCTCGGGACCGTTTCAGCCCGTATTACGGTGCGCCCCGCGCGCCGGGGGAGGGCGTGTCCGGCCCAGCGATTACCCTTGAGGCCGTGAATGACATGAAAGCTGTCGACGTCCTGCAACGTATCCTGCTGCCCCGCAAGGGCGAACCGCACGATGTGCGGATGCTCTACCTCATTGAGTCGGAGCAGAACACCCAGCGGGTGAGCTGGCCGGACCGTTCGCGGGTAGAGCTTCCCGAGGGGACAGAGGTCTCCTTCGAAACGTACTTCAATGCGTTCCCCGCCTCCTACTGGCGTCGCTGGTCCCAGCTGGACACGGTGGTGCTGGGCATGGACGTGGAAGGTGCGGCGACGATCTCGGTGTACCGCTCCAAGCAGGACGGCACACGCATTTCAGTCCTCAACGTCGACGCGGCGGATGAGCGGGTGGAGATCCCGCTGCCGTTGCGCAACTTCGAGGACGGAGGCTGGCTCTGGTTCGATGTGACGACGGAGACGGGGCAGTCGGAGACGTCGATAAGCAATGCCGGCTGGTACGCGCCGTGCGCGCCGGGCGAGCAGACGCTGCCGGACGGCACGACGATCGCGCCGTCGGAAAAGAAGGTCGCGGTGGGCATCCCGACATTCAACCGTCCGCGCGACGCCGTCAACGCATTGCACGCGCTCGCGGAAGATCCGCTGGTGCTGGGCGCGATCACCGATGTGCTCATGCCGGACCAGGGAAACCAGCACCCGGCGGATGAGCCGGACTTCGCGGAGGCGGAGGAGAAGCTTGGCGGCCGGTTGAAGATCTTCAGCCAGGGCAACCTGGGCGGCTCCGGCGGCTACTCGCGCATCATGTACGAGGCGCTGCACCAGACGGATGCGCCGTTCATTCTGTACATGGACGACGACATCGCGATTGAGCCGGATTCGATCCTGCGCGCTGTGCAGGCGGCGCGGTACGCCAAGAGCCCGATTCTGGTGGGCGGGCAGATGCTCAACCTGCAGGACCGCAGCCAGTTGCGCACCTCCGGCGAGCAGGTCAACCGCGCTGATTTCATGTGGGGCGGAGCGCCGCACGCGGTGTACGACCACGATTTTTCCAAGTACCCGCTGGGGTACGTGGGCACCGAGGAAGAGGACCTCGACCCGCGCAAGACCACGTCGCGTCCGTTGCACAGGCGTATCGATGTCGAGTTCAACGGCTGGTGGATGTGCCTCTTCCCGCGGGTGGTGGCGGAGAAGATGGGTCTACCGCTCCCGCTGTTCATTAAGTGGGACGACACGGAGTACTCCCTGCGCGCGGGGCAAGCCGGCTTTCCGACGGTCACGTGGCCCGGTGCCGCCATCTGGCACATGGCCTGGGCCGACAAGGACGACGCCATCGATTGGCAGGCGTATTTCCATCTGCGCAACCGGCTGATCGTGGCCTCGATGTACCTCGACGGCAGCCCGAACGGCCTGCTCAGGTCGATGCTGAAATCCAGCTACAAGCACGTCATGTGCATGGAGTACTCGACGCTGGCGATCCAGATCGAGGCGATGAAGGACTTCCTGGCCGGCCCGGACCACCTCTTCGGCATCCTGGAATCCTCTTTGCCGCGCATTCAGAGCATTCGCAAGGACTTTTCGGACGCGCAGGTCGTCGAATCGGCGGCTGACCTGCCGGTGCCGACGGGGGCACCGGGCGTGCCGACGCACAAGATCGGCGGGCGTCTGGCTAAGGTGAAGAAGATCCCGTGGGCGATCAAGTCGCTGCGCCACCTCACGACGACGGAGGACCGCGCGCACTGGGAGGCACCGCAGCTCAACCTCACCGCGGAAGAGGCGCGCTGGTACACGCTGTCCCGGGTCGACTCCGCGACGGTGTCCACCGCGGGAGGCACAGGCGTGGCCTTCCGGAAGCGCGATAAGGCGTTGGCGGACGACCTGCTCAAGCAGACCAAGGAGCTGCACAAGCAGATCAAGGAACAATGGCCGGAGTTGACCCTCGCGTACCGCGAGGCCAAGCCGGAGCTGACCAGCCACGACAACTGGGAGAAGATCTTCGATGAGCAGTAAGAAGGGCAGCAGCACGAACTCGTGGGATTCCGCGGAAGCGGGCATCCTGAGCACACTTCAGGGCACGCTTTTCGACGCCCCGGGGGTCCTCCCCGCCGCACGCGGCATGAGCCACTTCGGCGAGCATGCCCTCGGTTGGATGGGTATCGCGGGGGCGGGTGCTGCCGTCGATAAACGGCGCCGCCGGAAATGGCTCGCCATGGGGGCAGGCGCATTCACCGCGCATGCCGCATCGGTGGTGCTCAAGCGCATTGTCCGGCGGCGCCGGCCGAACGACCCGCGGGTGAAAATCGGTGTGGGCACGCCGTCGAAGCTGAGCTTCCCGAGCTCGCACGCGACGTCGACAAGCGCTGCGATGGTGCACCTGGCCGACATCACCGGGTCGAAACTCCCGTACGCCGGAATCCCCATTATGATGACCTCCCGCATGGTCCTGGGGGTGCACTACCCCACGGACACCCTGGCCGGCGCGTTGCTCGGCATTGGGGTGGCACGAGCCGCGATCGACATTGAGAGGCGAACAGCGTGACACAGCCTGTAGATGAGCCGTTTCTGAAGTCCGAGCCGCACACCGAAGGCGTGGACTACAACCGGAAGAAGACTCCGCCGAAGAACCTCCCGGACGCGATGATCAAAGGTCTGCGTCCGAAGCAGTGGGTCAAAAACGTCCTGGTGCTTGCCGCACCGCTGGCCGCAGGCGCGGACTCGTTCACGTCGCGGACCTTCGTCGACATCGCGCTCGCGTTCGTCGTGTTTTGCTTCGGCGCATCCTCGATCTACCTGATCAACGACGCGCGCGACGTGGAAGCGGACCGCGAACACCCCACGAAACGTTTCCGTCCGATCGCCTCCGGCATGCTGCCGATCAACCTGGCGTACGTCATGTCGGTCGTGCTCATCGCCGCCGCGATCGGGTTGTCGTTTTTGGCCACCGACGGGTCGGCACTGGCCACGGTCGTGGGCGTCTACATCGCTCTCCAGCTCGGCTACTGCTTCGGCTGGAAGCACATCCCGGTGATCGATATCGCGCTCGTGTCCTCGGGCTTCATGCTGCGCGCCATGGCCGGCGGTGTGGCGGCGGGCATCGACCTGTCGCAATGGTTCTTGCTGGTTGCCGCGTTCGGTTCGCTGTTCATGGCCTCCGGTAAACGCTACGCCGAACTGTTGCTCGCCGAGCGCACGGGCGCCAAAATCCGCAAGTCGCTGCAGGGCTACACCCAGACGTACCTGCGCTTTGTGTGGACGCTGTCCGCCACAGCCGTGGTCATGTCCTACGCGCTGTGGGGCTTCACGCTTAGCGACGGCGTCGAGGAAGGCCAGGGCTTGTGGTACCAAATCTCGATGGTGCCGTTCATCATCGCTATCCTGCGCTACGCCGCGGAGGTAGACAGCGGTAACGGCGGCGCACCGGACGAAATCGCGTTGGAGGATCGGGTCCTGCAGCTGCTGGCGCTGCTCTGGATCCTCGCCATTGCGATGGCGGTCTATGTTGTCCCGACCATCGGCTAATATGTCGCGCATGGAAAAACGCGCCCGCTTATCGCTGTTCATTTCTGCGGCGGTTGCGGGCGTCTTCGCGTTCTGGGGCGGGTGGGCCCGCCGCTGGATCAGTGACGATGGTCTAATCGTCTTGCGCACTGTCCGGAACATCCTGGCCGGCAACGGGCCGGTGTTCAACATCGGCGAACGTGTGGAGGCGAACACCTCCACGCTGTGGCAGTACCTGATCGCGGCGTTCAGCTGGGTTCCGGGGCTGCGGCTCGAAGACGTGGCGATGTGGCTCGCCTTGATCTGCACGGTCGTCGGGGTGGTCACGGCGGTCACCGCGTCGGGTCGGCTGTGGCAACGGGTGCACCCGGGTGCAGTCGTGCCGTTCGGCGTGATCATTTACGTAGCGCTGCCCCCGGCCCGGGACTTCGCCACCTCCGGGTTGGAATGGGGATTGGCCCTGACGTGGATCGGCGTGTGGTGGGCGCTGCTCGTAGCTTGGTCGGCCCGCGGAGCTGGGCGGATGGAGCTCTTCCTCGCTTTCTGGGCGGGTCTGTCATGGCTGGTCCGTCCGGAGCTCGCGTTGTACGGCGGGATCACGGGAATCGTGCTGTTGGCGGCGAGCCGGTCCGACTGGCGCCGTATCGGCGGGATCTTGGCCGCGGCCCTGCCGGTGCCAGTAGCGTACGAGATTTTCCGCATGGGGTACTACGGCCTGCTCACCCCGCACACCGCGGTGGCAAAGTCCGCATCGGGCGCGCACTGGGGAACGGGTGCGCGATACGTGTGGGACACGGTGAGCCCGTATGCGCTGTGGGCACCGGTGACAGCCGCTGCCGTGCTTGGCTTCTGGTGGGCACTGCGGCTGTCCTCGCGGGAAAAGCTCGTGTCAGCTCTAGCCGTCGGGTGCGGTGTGTTGCACCTGCTGTACGTCGTTCGTGTCGGCGGGGACTTCATGCACGGCCGCATGGTGTTGTTGCCGCTGTTCGCGATGCTGCTTCCCGTCGCGGCTGTGCCGCTCACGGCCCTCGGCGGGACAGCCGCGGCCGCAGCGGCGCTGTGGGCAGGAATCGTGGTCTCTCGGGGACACGAGTTGGGCTTCGAGCCTTTCGAGGCAGGCCCGGAGAACCTGAACATTGTCGACGAACGCGAGTTCTGGACGGCGGTGCTGCTGCGCGAATCCGGTGATCCGCCCCGGTACGCTGAGGATTTCCTCGCCAGCGATTTGATGGGCGGCTGGAAAGAGGGGCTCGACCGCGCTGCGGAGGAAAATGCCGGCGCGGTGAATCTGGTGCTGCAGCAACGGGATCCGTACGTGTGCCAGTGGGAGCCGGTGGCGCGGGTGAGCCGTGACACTGATCTGCAGAATATGCCCACTACCGCCTACCTGATCAATCTGGGCATGGTGAGCGCGAATTCTGACCTTGGCGTGCGCGTGCTTGACGATGTCGGGTTGGCTACTCCGCTTGCCGCCCGTCAGCCGCGGATTGAAGATGGCCGGATCGGCCACGACAAGAATCTACCCGTGCATTGGAAATTCGCGGATACGGCGGTGGCGGTGGAGGCGGTGCCGTGGGGCGTCGATAAGCAGAAAATGCTTCAGGCACGCGCGGCGCTGCGCACTCCCGAAATCGCGGAACTGCTGGCCACCTCGCGTGAGCCGATGAGCCTCCAGCGTTTTCTCAAGAACATGAGGTTCGCCCTGACCGACGGCAGCTCGCTGCAGATCGCGGACGACCCGGCCGTGTACCTCGATGAAGAGACTCTTTCGCGCATTGCCCGAGGGGAGGATGTGGGGCTATCTGGGCAGCGCATCGCCTGGCCAGTCAAGTGAATGGAACAGATTTAATCCTGTTGGTAACATCGCGGTAACGCTTTGCGATACACCTGTGTGTAATCCAAAAATTCCCTAAAGATAGGTGGACACATGAACGCGATTCATTCCATGCGTCGCACGCTCCTCGCCCTTGTCCTGACGGTGGCAGCTGCGATGTCGCTCATGGTCACAGCTCCGGGTGAAGCCCAGGCAACGGACAACCGGGGCTGGCTCCGCCCAGACGCCACTGGCCACTGCACCTGGGACCCGGTGAAGTACTGGGTCCAGCGCTGCGACGTTTACTCGCCTGCAATGGGCCGCAACATTCCGGTGCAGATCGTGCCGGCAGCCCGCGGCGGCAACGCGGGTCTCTACCTGCTCGACGGTTTGCGGGCTACGGAGAGCACGAATGCGTGGGTGAACGACGTCAACGCAGCCGCGGTCTACGCGCACTCCAACATCACCCTGGTCATGCCCGTTGGTGGCGAGGCATCGTTCTACGCCGACTGGAACCACGACCCGAAGTACGGCAACGGTAAGCCGTATCGTTGGGAGACCTTCCTGACGCGCGAGCTGCCAGGCTACCTGCAGCGCCACTTCGGTGTGTCCCCGCGCAACAACTCCGTGATCGGACTGTCCATGGGTGCGACCGGTGCGATGAACCTGGCTGCGAAGCACCCTGACCAGTTCCGTCAGGTGCTGTCCTTCTCCGGTTACCTGACCACCACACTCCCGGGTGCTCAGGCCATGCTGCACTTGGTTATGCTCGACGCGGGCGGTTACAACCTCAACGCGATGTACGGCTCCTTGTTGAACCCGCGCCGGTTCGAGAACGATCCGTTCCTCAACATGGGCGGACTCCGTAACAGCGATGTCTACATCTCGGCTGCACCGGGTATTCCGGGCCCGAAGGATGCCAAGTACCTGCCCCAGCACCAGGCGGCGGGTGCGGCGCTTGAGTTCGGCGCGATGCTGACCACGCGTACCTGGGAAGCTAAGGCGCGAGCTCAGGGCCTGCGCGTGACGTCCGATTATCCGGCGCAGGGTCTGCACAACTGGGAGCAGTTCGGCGACCAGCTGCACAAGACGAAGAAGCGCGTTCTTGACCACATGAATGCCTGGTAAAGAAGGAACGGTCATGCCCCAGTGGGGCTGGCCGTTTTGCATTCTCACAGGGCTTTTCACTGCGTTGGTTGTCGCTACGCAAGCGAGCGGCGACGACTGGTCGAGCCTCTGGATCGGTGGGATCCTCGCGGGCCGGGGACAATGGGATGATGCTTATTCGATCCACCCGACCGACTTCTCGTTGACGGGTTCGGCCCTGTGGGACCAGTTGCGCGTCGCTGAGACGACGTCAAATGTCGCGCATCCGTTCGTTCACAACCCGGGTATCGCGATCTTCATGTCGTTGGTGACCTCGGTGACCACCTTTGGGCAAAATTGCGGTGCCCGGCGTGTCGCCATGTAAAGTCTCAAGTGAAACTTAAACTTCTTCGTGAAGACTGGGCCCGGCCCGGGGGAGGGGAACCCCTGGGCCGGAGCGCCCGTTGGTCCGCCGTACCTACAATCAACTAAGGGCTCTCTAACATGCGCTTTTCACCCCGACGTTCTTCCAGCAAGGTCACCAAAGGCCAATTGCTCGCGGTCGCCGCAGTTCCCACAGCCGTAGCTGTCGGGGTGGCCGTCGTTCCGGCCGTCGCGCAGAATGGTCCTGCTGGCCTGTCAAGCTCACTGTCATCCGGGCGAGGAATTTCTGATGGTCTGCGACCGTCCGATCCGCCGCCGCGCACACCGATTGAGGTGGACGAGCACCCGCAGATCCCGGGCCTGCCAGCGGGCGTGTCCGTCGACCGTATTGAGTGGCTGACGCAGAGGCGAGTCGCAGTATTCATCAACTCGGCGGCAATGCCGGCTGAGCCAATCCAGGTGCAGATCCTGCTGGCACGCGACTGGCACTCCAATCCGCAGGCGAAATTCCCTGAGGTGTGGGCACTGGACGGCCTGCGCGCCCGCGACGATGAGAGCGGTTGGACCATCGAGACGAATATCGAGCAGTTCTATGCCGACAAGAATGTCAACGTGATCATTCCTGTGGGCGGAGAATCGTCTTTCTACTCCGACTGGCAGCAGCCGAATAACGGTAAGCACTACATGTGGGAGACCTTCCTGACCAAGGAGCTCGTCCCGCTGTTGAACGAGCACTACCGCTCTAACGGCAAGCGCGCAGTGGTCGGTCTGTCCATGGGCGGCACCGCCGCAGTCAACCTGGCGGAGCGCAACCCGAACCTGTTCAACTTCGTGGGCTCTTTCTCCGGCTACCTGGACACCACCACCTCCGGTATGCCGCTGGCGATCAAAGCGGCGCAGAAAGACGCTGGTGGCTACGATTCCGAGGCAATGTGGGGTCCGCTGGGGTCCCAGGACTGGATCGACCATGATCCGAAGCTGGGGATCGAGAACCTCAAGGGCAAGACAGTGTACGTCTCCGCTGGCTCCGGCCAAGACGACTACGGCACACCCAACTCGGTGGCATCTGCTCCGGCAGTTCCGGCCGGCGTGGGCCTGGAAGTCATTTCCCGCATGTCCACCCAGACCTTCGAGCGCTACGCCAAAAAGGCAGGCGTGCCCATCATCACCCGGTACCGCCCGTCTGGTGTCCACGCGTGGGACTACTGGCAGTTTGAGATGACTCAGGCGTGGCCGCACATTGCGGATTCCCTCGGGGTGGCCAAAGCCGATCGGGGAGCCGACTGTGCACCCGTTGGCGCGATTGCAGAAGCCACGAAGAGTGGCGTCATCGGCAGCTGTGTGACCAATGAATACGACGTTGCTGGCGGCAAGGGTAAGGCGGAGGAGTTCCGCGGCGGCACCGCCTTCTGGTCGCCGGAGACTGGCGCTCAGGTGCTGGTGGGCGGCATCTTGGCTAAGTACAACCAGCTCAATGGCCCCGGTGGGTGGCTCGGTTTCCCGAAGACGGGAGAGCTGTCCACTCCGGACGGCAAGGGCCGGTTCGTTCACTTCCAGCACGGCTCCATCTACTGGACCCCGGGTACCGGTGCGCAGGCGATCCCCGGCGACATGTTCGCTGCCTGGGGTGCCGAAGGCTACGAACGCGGGCCGCTCGGTTACCCGGTTGAGGAGGCGCAGCCGGCCGGTGGCGGTTACATTCAGAAGTTCGAGCACGGCTACCTGACCCGTAACCCGGATGCGACCAAGCACTTCATGGTGTTCGGCGCCATCGGTGCGAAGTACGGCGAAATGGGCGGACCGCGGTCGGACCTTGGCTACCCAACGAGCAACGAGAAGAAGATCGACGGTGGGTACTTCCAGGAGTTCGAGAAGGGCAGTATCTACTGGTCGCCGTCTACTGGCGGACACGCGATCTACCACGGCGCAATCTTCGACCACTGGGGCAAGAACGGTTGGGAGCGCGGTAAATTCGGCTGGCCGACGTCAGACATGAAGGAAATCCCCTCCGGAGGAATGACCATCTCCTTCCAAAACGGAAGCATCGACCAGGTCTTCGGTCAGATTCGCGAGCGGAAGAACTAGGCGAATGCGGAAAACACTTGTGGCTACAACCCTCGCAGCAGCGGGCATCGGGCTCGCCGCATGCGGTGGTACGACAGTGAACAGCGACGATGTGACCGCAACCCCGTCCGCATCGACGACGACATCGGCTTCGGCGAGTACTACCGCGACTGAGACTGCCTCTGAGACAGTGACTGAGTCCAGCGGTTCGGTGGTGGCGGCCCCAGCCGATGATCCTGCGGCGGGCGAGGGGGCAGCCAGCGAGGTGGAAAACACCCCGGACGCGGCCCCGATGCGCCCGGAGCAGGACGAGGCGTACTTGGAAGCTCTACGCCAAGGCGGAGTGAACGTCGAGGGAAATGAAGAGCAACTGATAGGTACAGCCCGTACCGTTTGTGGCGGAAGCACCATTACGCGTGACGCCGTTGCTGGCCAGCTCATTGAGCAGCAGGCAACGCAGCTGGAGATCAATGATCTGACCAAGCTCATCGATTCCGCGGCACGCGATAACCTCTGCTAGAAGCCTAGAAGGAGGGTGGCACTGACGTGCGTACCCGGAGAATTCTCACGATCATTGCCGCGCTCGCCGTAGTCGGTGTCATCGCGTTCGGCGCGGCCCAGTGGCTCGGGCCGGGTGAAACCCCGGAGACCCCGTTCAGTCCCGGGCCGAGCGCCACCAAGGCGAAGGAACCGGACTGGTGTCCGGCGGTGGAGGTGATCTCCGCGCCCGGTACGTGGGAATCGGCGAAGGATGATGATCCGTTTGCCCCGAAGGCGAACCCGCACAGCTTCATGCTGTCGATCACGCAACCTTTGCAGGGGCAGTACGACATCAACGATGTCCGTGTGTGGACGTTGCCGTACACCGCGCAGTTCAAGAACATCCAGACGGCGGCGGGCCGCGAGGAGATGAGCTACGACGATTCGCGGAATGAGGGCACGGACCGTTTGAATGCGGAACTGCGGTTCATCGATGAGACGTGTCCGTCCACCGAGTTCATACTCGCGGGTTTCTCGCAGGGCGCCGTGATCGTGGGGGACATCGCCAGCGATATTGGTAACCACCGCGGGGTGGTCGCACCGGAGAAGATTCGGGGAGCGGTCATGATCGCAGACGGACGCCGCGAAAATGGGGTGGGAATCAACCCGGGTAACCCACTCGGCGGGATCGGGGCGGAGATCGCACTCCAGCCGTTGAACCGCGTGATTCAGGCTGTTGTTCCGGGCGCGACCATGCGCGGTCCGCGCGACGGCGGTTTCGGAGCGGTCAGCGACCGCGCAATTCAGATCTGCGCCCCCGATGATTCAATCTGCGATGCGCCCCAGGATGTGGGCAACGCCCTTGGTCGGGCACGCGCACTCGTGGAGGCGAACGGGGTGCACGCGATGTACGCGACAAACCCGAACGTGATTCCAGGTACCACGGCTAGTCAATGGGCCGTAGAGTGGATTCGCGAAAGTATCGCTAACAAAAACTAAAATCCCCATCCCCCAAGCACTTCAGCAAGGAGCCCCATGGATCTCGAGCAGTTGCTCTACCAGTTCTACGACGACGACAAAATCGACCTGCCGCCGGAGCTGTCCCTGTTTCAGCTGTGCGAGATGCTCTACCAGGGCAGTGCGGAAATGGGCACTGGTGAGGTGCACCAGCTGCGGTACTGGGATTTCTCGGAGGACCGCGACGGTGTGGCCGTAGACTTTACCCGCGATGAGGTGATCACCCGGATCAAGGCGGTGGCAGCCCGGCTGCAGCAGACGGGCGCACCGGGGAACCGCGTGGCCATCATGGCTGCGAACTCGCCGGAATACCTTTTCGCGTTCATGGGCGCGATCTACGCCGGCCAAGTGCCGGTGCCGCTGTATGACCCGAATGAACCGGGGCATGGCGAGCAACTCACCGCGGTCTTGGCTGATTCCAAGGCAGCCGCTGTACTGACCAATAATGCCGGCGCAAAGGCCGTCCGCGAATTCTTCGCCGAGGTGCCGCGGGCGCAGCGTCCGCGCATTCTCGTTGTCGATGCCCTGCCTGACTCGATGGCAGAGTCGTGGACGGCACCGGAGGAGCCGACGGACACGGACGCGGTCGACCAAGTCGCATTCTTGCAGTACACCTCCGGTTCCACCCGTCTGCCAGCCGGCGTGGTGCTCACTCACCGCGCGATTTTGACGAACGTGCTGCAAATCTATGACGCTGTCGACCTGAAGATGCCGCTGCGCCTGTCAACGTGGTTGCCGCTGCACCACGACATGGGCATCATTCTCACCGTCTTTGTCACGATCATGGGCATCGAGTTTGAGCTCATGGGGCCGCGGGACTTCATCCAGCAACCGAAGCGCTGGGTCGATCAGATTGCCAGGCGTGAGGATGAGGACGACACCTTCGTCTACACGGTCGTGCCTAATTTCGCACTCGATTTGGCTGCCCGGTATGCGATGCCGGAGAACCCGGAAGAATATGATCTCTCAGCGCTGGACTGCATCATCGTCGGGTCGGAGCCGGTGACAAAGACGGCAGTGGACACGTTTGTGGAGACATTCAGCCCCTCGAAGCTTGACGCGCAGGTCATCCGCCCTTCCTACGGTTTGGCGGAAGCGACGCTCATCGTGTCCACTCCGCAGACCAAGGAGCGCCCCCTGTTCAAGACCTTCGACCGCGAGGAGGTCGGCCGAGGCCGCATCGTCGAGGCGGAGGACGGCATCCCGTTCGCCTCCAACGGCCAGCCGGTTCCCGACATGCAGTACGCGGTTGTGGACCCGCAGACCCGCGAAGAAGTCGCGGAGGGGGCCATCGGCGAGCTCTGGCTGCACGGCGATAACGTCGCCGCAGGTTATGAGGGGCGCGACGAGGAGACCCAGCAGACCTTCAACAACACTCTGCGCGGCGAGGACGGGTGGCTTGCCACCGGCGATCTCGTTGCGTTCCACGAGGGCCACCTTTACATCACCGGTCGTTTGAAGGACCTCGTGGTCATCGCGGGACGCAACCACTACCCGCAGGACATTGAGGCCACGGTCATGGAGGCGTCCGACCACGTGCGCCCCGATTCGGTGGCGGCATTCGCGGTGCAAGGAGAGGACGTCGAAAAGCTCGTGGTGCTCGTTGAGCGCGTGGAGGGCGCGGACGAGGCTGCCGATCCCATCGCCGAAGATGCGATTCGCGCTGCGGTGTCCAATAAGCACGGCATCAGCCCGGAAATCATCCGCTTCTACGCTCCGAACGAGATCGCGCGTTCCAGCTCTGGCAAAATTGCGCGCGTGGTCAACCGCGCGAAATTCCTGCAGGAAAGCTAGGGAGTTAACGCGTTGCACGCGCGGCTCGATAGATAGGCCGTATGAATTTTCAACAAGAGAAAGGGCGCGAGGCTCAAGCCATGACGGAAAACGAGCTCACCACCTGGTTGCAGTCGTGGATCTCCGATGCGACGGGGGCTGACACAGTCGATCCGTCTGTTCCGCTGGACAACCTCGGGCTTTCTTCGCGCGATGTGGTTGTGCTCTCCGGTGAGCTCGAGCGCCTGCTGGACATCAAGCTCGACCCGACGGTCGCGTACCAGTACCCCACGGTCGAAGCGCTCGCGCACGGTCTGCTGTCACCCAAGACAGGTTCCGCGCAGAGCTTACCGACGTCCGGTGCTGCCCTTACCGCCCACCGCACCGCGGGCATGGGTTCCGGCGACATCGCCATCGTCGGCCGCGCCGGGCGTTTTCCGGGCGCGAATAACGTCGACGAGTTTTGGGACCTGCTCGTCTCCGGCCGCTCCGTCACCGGACCCTTGCCGGAGGGGCGCTGGAGCGAGTACTCGCAGGATCCGGTGATGTCGGCGAAGATGCGCGAGCAGAATGTCCAGGGCGGGTACCTGGATGACATCCGCAGCTTCGACAACGAGTTCTTCGGTCTGTCCCCCCTAGAGGCGGAGAACATGGATCCGCAGCAGCGCATCATGCTGGAGCTGGCGTGGGAGGCTCTCGAGGACGCGCACCTTCCGGCGAATGAGCTGCGCGGGGAATCCGTGGGTGTCTTCGTCGGTTCGTCGTCTAATGATTACGGAATGCTGATCACCTCCGACCCCGCATCGGCGCACCCCTACGCGCTGACCGGAACGTCGAGCGCGGTGATCCCGAACCGCATCTCCTACGTCTTCGATTTCCGCGGCCCCTCCATGAACGTGGACACTGCGTGCTCGTCATCGTTGGTGTCGGTGCACCATGCGGTGCGCGCGCTGCGCGGCGGTGAAGCCGATGTGGCGCTCGCCGGCGGCGTCAACGTGCTGGCTTCCCCGTTCATTTCCACCGCTTTCGCGGAGCTCGGCGTGATCAGCCCGTCCGGCAAGATCAGTGCGTTCTCCGACGACGCGGATGGCTTCGTCCGCGCTGAAGCCGCCGGCTTCATCGTGCTCAAGCGGGTGGAGGACGCGATCGCCGACGGCGACAACGTGCTCGCGGTGATCAAGGGCTCCGCCACCAACTCCGACGGTCACTCCAACGGCCTGACCGCACCGAACCCGGAGGCGCAGGTGGACGTGCTGCGCCGCGCCTTCGTCGACGCCGGCGTGGATCCCGCAACGGTCGATCTCGTGGAGGCCCACGGCACCGGCACCGCGCTGGGCGACCCGATCGAGGCGACGGCGCTGGGCCAGGTGCTCGGTGCGAACCGTGCGGATGCGGATCCGCTGCTGCTCGGCTCGGCGAAGTCCAATATCGGCCATTCCGAGTCGGCGGCTGGTGTCGTGGCCATGATCAAGGTGCTTGAGGCGTTCACGCGCGGCACGGTCCCGCCCACTGCGAATTTCACCGAGGGCAATAAGTTCATCGACTTCGACGCGACCAAGATCGAGGTCGTCGAGGACCCGCGCGAATGGCCCGAGTACTCCGGCCGACGGATTGCGGGCGTGTCCGGCTTCGGTTTCGGCGGCACGAACACCCACATCGTTGTGAGCGACTTCGACCCGTCGGAATACAACGTCCCGGCCCGGGAACCGTCCGCAGGTCTCATGGACCCGGCTGATCCGGATCTGGTCCTGCTGCCTGTCTCGGGTCTGCTGCCGTCGCGCCGCCGGGAGCTGGCCGCCACGGTCGCGGAATCCCTCACCGACAAGACGGACCTGCGCGCTGTCGCCCGCACCCTGGCCGGCCGCAACCACGGCCGCTCCCGCGCGGTGGTCACCGCCTCCAGCATTGAGGAAGCCCGCAAGCGGCTGGGCTATGTCGCAGAAGGAAAGGTGACGCAGGGCGTTGCCTCGGCGGATTCGCCGTCGACCACCGGCCCCGTCTTCGTCTATTCCGGCTTCGGCTCGCAGCACCGCAAAATGGTCAAGCCGCTCGTGGAGCTCTCCCCGGCTTTCCGCGCCCGGATCCAGCAGCTGGACAAGGTCGTCGGCTTCGAGTCCGGCTGGTCCATGCTGGACATCATTCTTGACGACGAGCAGACGTACGACACCGAGACCGGCCAGGTCACCGTCACCGCCATCCAGATTGCGCTGACCGATCTCTTGGCCGGCTACGGCATCACCCCGGCAGCGACCATGGGCATGTCCATGGGCGAAATCGCCGCCGCATACGCCGCCGGCGGCTTGTCCGCCGAGGACGCGATGCTGATCGCCTGCACCCGCGCCCGCCTGATGGGCGAGGGCGAGAAGACGGTCGAGGGCACCGACCAAGAAGGCGCCATGGCGGTGGTGGAATTGTCGCGGGAGGAGCTTGAAGGGTTCGTCGATAAGCACCCTGAAGCGCACGGTGTCGAGCCTGCTGTCTACGCTGGCCCCGGCATGACCACGGTCGGCGGGCCCGGAAAGGCTGTCGACTACCTGGTCGCTGCGCTGGAGGAGGAGCGCAAATTCGCCCGCAAGCTGAATGTGCGCGGCGCGGGCCACACGAGCATGCTCGACCCGATCCTCGGCGAGCTCGCCGGCGATATCGCGGGCATCGAGCCGAAATCGCTGACACGCACCCTGTTCAGCAGTGTCGACGGTGTGCACCGCGCCGGCGAAACAGTCCACGACGTGGACTACTGGATCCGCATGACGCGCCAGCCCGTGCTCTTCCAGGACGCGACGGAAGCAGCGCTGGCCTCCGGACACACGACGTTGGTGGAGATCTCGCCGAATCCCGTGGCCATGATGGGCATGATGAACACGGCCTTTTCTGCTGGCAAGCCCGACACGCAGCTGCTGTTCACGCTGAAGCGCAAGGAAAATGAAGTGGCGACGCTGCTGGATCTCGCAGCGAAGCTCTACGTCGCTGGCATGCCGGTCGATTTCGCGGCCCTGGCGGGCGACGGTGAGCGCGCCACTGTCCCGCACACGCCACTGCACCGCAACGAGCTGTGGACGTCCGCGCGCCCGAACTCGTCCGGCGCGGGTCCTCTCGGGCCGAAGGTGACGCTGCCGGACGGCACGATCGTCTACGCGGCGCCGGCCGACCAGATCTTCTCCGCGATGCAGGTCGTAGAGCTCGCCGCCGCTGAGGTGGACGCGAACGCAGCAGTCGTGGCGGTCGAAGAGCGCGCGCCGCTGCCTGCCGCCGGTGAGCTGACCACCATGGTCCACCGCGGCCTGGGCGGGCTGACCATCACGGTGCACAACGGGTCCGTCCTGGTGGCCGAGGGCTTTGCCTCCACGCTGGACGTGGGGCAGACGTCCCTTCCCGGCGTGACCGAAGCCCCGCAGCCCGCGCCTGAAGTCCAAACTGCCCGTGAGCAGTTGATCCGCGGCGCCACCGACGACGTGGACATCGTGCGCTGGGATCCGGCGACCGAAACCGTCGAGGAGCGCCTGCGTGCGATCGTCTCCGAATCGATGGGATACGACGTCGACGACCTGCCCGATGAGCTGCCGCTGATCGACCTGGGATTGGATTCCCTGATGGGCATGCGCATCAAGAACCGGGTGGAGAACGACTTCCAAATCCCGCCGTTGCAGGTGCAGGCGCTTCGCGACGCTTCCGTGGCCGATGTCATCGCCATGGTCGAAGAAGCCGTGGCGGGAAACTCCGACGCCGCCCAGCCGATGGCCGAGAATGATCCGAATCGCGACCCCGCCCAGGCCGTCGAGAAGGCGAAAGAGGCCGGGACGGCAGGTGGCGGTGTCGGCGTCGCTCCGCGCGACGCGTCCGAACGCATGGTGTTCGGTGCCTGGGCGAAATACGCGGGCAATGCTGCCGCAGGCGTGACCTCACCGCTGCCGGAGATCGACCGTGAACAGGCCGAACAGATCGCCGCTCACCTGAGTGAGCGGTCCGGCATCGAGGTCAGTGCGGACGCCGTGCTAGCGGCTGAAACACTCGAACCACTGGCCAACACGGTGCGTGAGGGACTGGAGACCCCGGTCGAGGGCAATGTCCGCGTCCTGCGCGAGCGCACCGACGAGACCACTCCCTCGCTCTTCGTGTTCCACCCGGCCGGCGGATCGAATGTGGTCTACCAGCCGCTAACTCGCCGTCTGCCGGAGAACGTGCCGGTCTACGGTCTGGAGCGTCTGGAGGGCTCGCTTGAGGACCGCGTTGCGGCCTACCTCGACGACATTGAGCGCCTGGCTGCTGGCCAGCCGATCATTCTCACTGGCTGGTCCTTCGGCGGCGCGCTGGCCTACGAGGTCGCGCACCAGCTGCAAAGCCGGAAGGGCACCGACACAGAGATCCCCGTGAAGTTCATCGCCCTGCTGGACACCACCCAACCGGCGCACCCGACTCCGGACACGCCGGAAGAGACGAAGAAGCGGTGGGAGCGTTACGCCGCCTTCGCCAAAGACACCTACGGGCTCGACTTCGAAGTGCCGTACGAGCTGCTTGAATCCGCGGGCGAGGATGCACTACTGACCATGCTCGGCGAGTTCCTGGCCACTACCGACGCTTCTGAGCATGGCCTGGCCGCGGGCGTGCTGGAGCACCAGCGCGCGTCCTTCGTGGACAACCAGATCCTGGCCAAGGTGGACATGCAGCGCTGGGCTGATGTCGATCTGCCTGTGTTGCTTTTCCGCGCCGAGGGCATGCACGAGGGCGCGATCATGCTTGAGCCCGCCTACGCGGAGATCGACCCGGACGGCGGCTGGGGCGCTATCGTGGAGGACCTGACTATCGTGCAACTGCCGGGCGACCACCTGGCGGTTGTGGACGAGCCTGCGGTTGGGATCGTGGGCAAGCACATCACCGAATGGATCGCCGAGGTGAATCAAAAGCAATGACGACGACCGCCGAAAAACTTGCCGACTTGCGCGACCGCTTAGAGCGGGCGCAGGACCCGGGCTCTGAGCGCGCACGCAAGCGCCGCGACGACGCCGGGCAGACCACGCCGCGTCAGCGCATCAACGCGCTTCTCGACGAAGGCTCGTTCGTCGAAACCGGTGCCCTCGCCCGCACCCCGGGCGACCCGGACGCGGTCTATTCCGATGGTGTGGTTACGGGCTACGGGCGCATCGACGGCCGTCCAGTGGCCATCTACGCCCACGACAAGACCGTCTACGGCGGTTCCGTCGGCGTGACCTTCGGCCGCAAGGTGGTCGACGTGATGGAGCTGGCGATCAAGGTCGGCTGTCCCGTCATCGGCATCCAGGATTCCGGCGGTGCCCGCATTCAGGACGCCGTGACGTCGCTGGCCATGTACTCGGAGATCGCGCGCCGTCAGCTTCCCCTGTCGGGTCGCTCGCCGCAGATCTCCATCATGCTGGGCAAGTCCGCCGGCGGTGCCGTCTACGCCCCGGTGACCACCGACTTCATCGTCGCCGTCGACGGCCAGGCCGAGATGTACGTCACCGGTCCCGCCGTCATCCGCGAGGTCACCGGCGAGGACGTCTCCTCCGCGGAGCTCGGCGGCGCGATGCAGCAGGAGCAGAACGGCAATGTCTCGGTCACAGTCCCGACCGAGGAGGAGGCCTTCGACTTCGTCCGCGACCTGCTGGGCCACCTGCCCACCAGCGCCTTCGACGAGCCCCCGGTGGCGTGGGCGCCGTCCGACGAGGATTTGGACGATTCAGCTCTCGACGAATTCATG
The DNA here is from genome assembly GCF_030503635.1 of Corynebacterium sp. P3-F1. Lineage (NCBI taxonomy): Bacteria > Bacillati > Actinomycetota > Actinomycetes > Mycobacteriales > Corynebacteriaceae > Corynebacterium > Corynebacterium sp. P3-F1. The sequence continues at coordinate 1,110,357 of NZ_CP129965.1, read as the reverse complement.
CCGGACGACACTAACGCCGGCTACGACATGATGGACCTGCTGGTCCAACTGGGCGATGACGAGGAGATCCTCGAGATCCAGGAGAATTACGCCCCGAATCTCATCTGCGCTATCGGGCGTATCGACGGTCGCCCCGTCGGCTTCGTGGCCAACAACCCCATGCACTTCGCAGGTTGCATCGATGCCGACGCCGCCGACAAGGGCGCCCGGTTCATCCAGATCTGCGACGCCTACAACCTGCCTCTCATCTTCGTTGTGGACACGCCGGGCTACCTGCCCGGCGTGGACCAGGAGAAGGTCGGTCTGATTCACCGCGGCGCGAAGCTCGCGTTCTCGGTGGTGCAGTCGACGGTGCCCAAGATCTCGCTCATCGTGCGCAAAGCTTACGGCGGCGCCTACGCCGTGATGGGCTCGAAGAACCTGTCCGGCGACCTGAACTTCGCGTGGCCCACCGCGCAGATCGCCGTGATGGGCTCTGCCGCCGCCGCGGTGATGATCCAGGGCAAGCAGCTTGCCGCTATCGAGGATGAAACACAGCGCAACGCGATGAAGAAAGTCTTCATGGACTTCTACGAGGAGAACATGACCTCCCCGTACGTCGCCACCGAACGCGGGTACCTCGACGGCATGATTCAGCCCTCGGAAACACGCCTGACTCTGCGCCGGGCGCTGCGCCAGCTATCCACCAAATACGACGCTGACCTGCCCAAGAAGCACAATATTCACCCGCTCTGAGTTCACTTTAGTAACGGTCGTGTAACGCTGAGTGCATCTGTCGCGATTCCTAGAAAAGACAACGAATTCATCCGTTCACCCGAAATCTCAGGAGGAAACATGCTCAGCAGCGTTCTGGACCTCGGCTCCGAGCTGGTCAACTACATCGTGTGGGCTTTCCGCATGATCTCCAGCGGCAAGCTCCCGTTCTAAGAGCTACCGCTTGATCAGGCGCACAATACCGCGCCACCCCAACATCAGCAGCGCCGACATCACGCTGGCCACCACAACGAAGGACCAGTGCGGCAGCTGCTGATTTCTTATGCCCCAGATGATCAGGCCGGTGGCGACGGTGATCAGCCAGATGAGCCAGCCCTTGTCCTCACCTTTATTCTCGCCGCCGCGGTCGCTGGAGAGCGTGACGATCACCCAGGCCAGCGCCACACCCACGAGGAACGGCCACAGCGTGGACAGCCAGCCGGTGAAGTTCAGCGGCATCTCCTCAGTCTGGTGTGCGATGCGCGCCAGTAGCGCGAAGACGGCGATGGCGAGGGTGTCCAGGGCAATGGCAACAGGTGATGAAATCTTCATGGGTTCATTCTAGAAAACTGAGTCGTTCCACCACCGGCGCTCAGGCGTGCCGGCGCGGGAACCGTTCTCATCGAGCTTGATGCCCACTACCTGGTGCAGCTCGACGACATCGTGCTCGAAGCCCCACTCGGATCCCGCCATGTACATGCCCCAGAGCTTCGCGGTGTTCCCGCCGACGAGCTCGACGGCTCGGTCCCAATTCGCCCGCAGATTCTCGCACCAGTCGTGCAGCGTGCGCATGTAGTCGAACCGGATATTCTCCTCGTGGAAGACCTCGAAACCGTGGTCCTGCATCTTGCGGATGATGGTGCCCGAACCGGTCAGTTCCCCGTCGGGGAAGATGTAGCGGTCCATGAAGTCGCCGCTCTTAGTCTTGTGGTTGTCCGGGTAGGTGATGCAGTGGTTGACCATCACCCCGCCCGGGCGGAGCTTGCCGGCGAGGAAGTCGAAGTAGGAGGCGTAGTTGTCCACACCGATGTGCTCGAGCAGGCCGATGGAGGAGATCGCGTCGAAGTCCGTCTCGGTCACGTCGCGGTAGTCGAGGTGACGGACCTCTGCCAGATCAGCCAAGCCTTCTTCCTCGATTTTCGCCTGGGCCCACTCCGCCTGCTCTTTCGACAGCGTGACGCCGAGGGATTTCACCCCGCGCCGCGCCGCGTAGCGCACCATGGAGCCCCACCCGCAGCCGATGTCGAGGTGGCGCCCGCCGGGTTGAAGGTTCATTTTCTCGAACACGAGCCGGAATTTGTTCTCCTGCGCCTCGTCCAGGCTGGCATCCGGGGTGGGGTAGTAGGCGCAGGTGTACGCCATGGATTCGCCGAGGAACAGTTCGTAGAAGTCGTTGCCCACGTCGTAGTGGGAGGAGATGACATCGGCGTCGCGCTCCTTCGAGTGTCGGGACAGGCCCTGGCGCACGCGGCGCTCCAACCAGGACGCCTGCTCGGCCTCCGGGATCGGCTGGACCTGGATTGCCCCCATGGACCGCAGGGACCGAGCGATGCGCAGGCCCGTCGCCACATCGGGGCGGGAGTAGTTGTCGTACAGCGTGCGCAGGTGGTCGAAAATCCCGTAGGGGTGGGCCAAGTGCTCGCCCTCGACGACGAGGCCGTCGGTGACCCACGCACGCGCGAGCCCGAGATCACCGGGTGCAGTGGCGATGTAGGACAGACCCTCGGGACTGGTCACCCGCACGGTGTGCTCGGCGTCCTCCGGGCCGGTCGTTGAGCCGTCGAAAGCCTCCCAGCGGAAGGGAGTGCCTGCGGGAAAGAGTGCGTCCACGATCTCGGCGACGGTCATGGGCGTGAAATTCTTGTTCAAGTTATCGACGATCATGATTTCTCCTACGCGTTCTCCACTGTCTTCTCGTACAGCCCCGGGAATCTCCGGTGTGGGTCGTACTGGTCTTTCATCTGCTCCGGCAAACCGCCGCCGTACAGGTCCTCGAACTCGCAGCGGCTGTAGAAGGCCTCCGAGTAGAGGGATTTGTGGCCGCCGAGCTCGGAGACCTTCGACTCGATGACCTTGTTGAAGGCACCGGGCTCCTGCGCGGCGGAGACATGGTCAGCCGGGACACCGGACCAGAATCCGACGTTGATCCAGGTGGTGCCCGGCTTCAACGGGTAGAGCGGCCACGGCTCGGACTGGGGCAACCCCACGCCGGAGAGCTCTTCTACACCGGCGCGTAGCCTGATCGGGCACAGCCACACCGGCTCGATGTCGCTGGCGGAAAAGAACCATTGCAGAAATTCTGCGAGGCGCGCGTCGGTGACCTCGATGTCCTGCACGACGCGTTCTGTGCGGGGCAGGTTCTTCGGTTTCTTCAAAAACCGGTATTCAAGGTCGTACTTCTTGTCCAGTCCGACGAGCTTCCAATAAAAAGAACTGCGGCGCAGCTGCCTCGGCCAGAGCTTGCGCACGCGCGGCTCTTGGGCGGCGAAGGCCCGGGAGCACCAGAACCAGTCGGTGTCCCAGCGCCAGATGTAGTCGCGGATGGTCAAAAAGTCGTGTGTGATGCCCGTGGGGTGCTGCAGCGAGCGGTAGTAGATCGCGTCGCGGGTGTAGTCGGACACCCCTGGTGCCTCATCCGTCTGGAAGGCGAGCACGATGTACTGCTCTTCGGGGGAGAATGCCACGGCGTCGAGCCCGTGAATGGGGCGGCCGTCCCAGGTCCCCGAGGCTGCGGCCTGTGCCAGACCGTCCTGGAATGCGTGCAGGTCGCTGTAACGGACGTGGGCGAGTTCGACGAAATCCGCGACCTCTTCCAGCTCGATCTTCAGCCGTACCGCATAGCCGAGGGAGCCGTAGGAATTCGGGAACGCGCGGAACAGCTCCACGTTCTCCTCCCGCGAGCAGGTGACAATCTCGCCGGTGCCGACTAGGACGTCCATCTCCAGCACCGACTCATGCGGCAGTCCGTTGCGGAAACTGGTGGATTCCACACCCATCCCGGAGACGGCGCCGCCGAGCGTGATCGTCTTCAGCTGCGGGATGACCAGGGGAGCAAGGCCGAACGGCAGTGTCGCGTCCACCAAATCCTCGTAGGTGCACATGCCCTGCACGTCCGCGGTCTTATCCACCGGGTCGATCGCGATGACGCCGCGCAGCCCGCTTACATCCAGTCCGGCGCTCTCGCCCGCGCGGGAACGGAACAGATTCGACGTCGTCTTGGCCAACCGCACGCGCTGCCCGTTAGGCACAGCATTGAACGAGCTCAGCAGCTTATCGACGCCCCCGTGATGTGCATGCCACCCCACCGGGTTCACCTGCTGCCAATCCACACTCCGCCCCAATGCGTTCATGTAAAGCCACGATAGACCTGTTCGATTAATCTGGCAGGAGCGCAGAATCGGGTGCGGAGTCGGTTGCAGAATCACCCCGCCCGATCATGAAGCCCTTTCCGGCGTAGACGAACAGGTAGATGATCCAGCCGATGGCGGTGATCAGGGCGAAGGAAATGATTCGGTAGATGAGGGTGGCGGCGGTGGCGTCGACAAGCGTGAGGCCTGAAGCGACGAGCGATGCGGTGGCCACGGGTTCGACGGTGCCGATGCCGCCCGGAGTGACCTGCGCCGCGCCGGCGAGCTTGGTCATGATGAACGCTAGGGCCACGCCCTGAACGGTCGTCTCGTTCAACCCGGCAGTGAAGCCGGGGAGGGTTCCGGTGACGGCGGTGACGGAGAAATAGAGGGTGGTGACGTCGATAAGCTGGTTCAACAGCGAGAACAACGCTGCGGCGAGGAACGCGCCCGGGCTCATGCGGATGGAGCCGAGCTGGTCGACGACCTCAACGACCTTGCCGCGCACGCGCTCAGGCAGGAAACGCACCCAGCGCCGGAGGATGTCCGGATTGTAGATGGCCCAGAACAGTCCTGCGATGGCGGCGAGCGCGACTACGAGGGAGCCAACCAGCGCCCAGATGGACAACCGGGCGCCGAGGAAGATGACGGCGGCAATCCCGATGACCACCATCCACACCGTGGACAGCGCGCCGGAGATGACGAAGAACCAGCCGCACAGCCCGACCGAGGCACCCCACGAGCGGTGCACGTTGAATGTCAGCCAAGCGGAAATCGCCGGCCCGCCCGGGATCGTCGTGGACCAGGCATTGCTGGCCAAGGTGATCGCGGACGCGTTGCCCATGTTCACGCGCACGCCGTCGGCGGTGAGCAGGATCCGCATCACCGCGGCCATCGCCAGAATCGCCAGCATCGCGCACACCACCGCCGCAGCGACGGGGGCAAGGGAGGCGTGGCGCAGCGTCTCATACGCCTTGCCGAGAAACGGCAGCTGGTCGCGGAAAACAACGCCGAGGATGACCAGCACCACGACCGGTGCCAGCCAGCGGATCCACGCCCGGGCGCTGGTCACGGCCCCTACCCGTTCAACCGGCGCATCAGCTCGTCGAACGGGATGAGCTGTGTGTCCTGGTCGACAGAAATGCCGGAACGAGCGTGCTGATTCGCCGGGACGGTCTCCCCGATGGGGATGTCGCCGGTGCGGGGGTGGGATGAGGCGTCGATAAGCTGCTTGCTGCGGTCGCCGCCCTCCCCGAACGATGCTGCGGTGCGCTTGATCCAGCGCGGTGCCCACCAGTTGTCTTCGCGCAGTTCGTGCATGATCGCGGGGACGAGCAGGAGGCGGATCAATGTCGCGTCGAGTGCGAGCGAAATGATCAGGCCGTAGGAGATGTACTTCATCATCACGATCTCACTGAGGGCGAACGCGGCGGTGACGACAATCATGATCAGCGCTGCCGCCGTGATGATTGAGCCGGTGTGCGCCGTGCCGTACTTGATCGACTGATCCGTGTCCGCTCCCTTGTTGCGTGCCTCCACCATGCGGGAGACGAGGAAGACCTCGTAATCCGTGGACAGGCCGTACAGGATCGCGATGATGAGCACCAGCACCGGACTCATCAACGGGCCGGGGGTAAAGCCGAGCACGCCCGCGCCGAGACCGTCGACGAAGACGAGGGTGAGGAAGCCCAGCGTCGCGCCGATGCCGAGAATATTCATCAGCACGGCCTTGACCGGCAGGATCATCGAGCCGAACAGCACCGCCATCAGCAGGAATGTGGCCAGCACCATGTACACGGCCATCCACGGCAGGCGCTCCAGCAGGGCCTCAATCGACTCGACCTCCATCGCCGGGGTGCCGCCGACATGCAGCTTCACGCCTTCCGGGGCGTCAATCGCGCGCAATTGCTTGACGACGTCCTCCCCGCCGTTCCGGTCCGCCAATGTTCCCGACAGGACGAAGGTGCCGTCAGGCGTGGACTTGGTCTTCTCCATCGGCGATGCCAGTCCGGTGATACCGCGGGTCTGCCAGACGATGTCGATGAACTGGTCGTTCGAGGCGCCCTCGACAACGAGCTTGACCGGGTCCGTGCGGAAGGCGGGGAACGTCTCGTTGAACTCGTCCTGCGCCTGACGCACCTGGTTGGCGGGTGGGAGGTAGGACTCGTTGATGCCGCCGAAGGTGATTCCCACGATGGGGAGCGTGAGCAGGATAAGCGCTCCCGCCACGCCGGCGATGACCGGCTTGGAGTGGCGCATCGCCCAGGACGGGATCTTGTACCAGATGGTGTCCTCGATCCGGCGGGCCTTCCGGCTGGTCCGGCGTGCGGAGAATTTGTCGATGTTGCGTCCCAGCATGCTGAACAGAGCCGGCAGCACAGCGACCGAGATGATCGCCGCGAGCACGACCGCGCTGATCGCGCCGTACGCGACAGATTTGAGGAACGCCTGCGGGAACATGAGCAGACCGGACAGCGCCACACCGATCATCAGGGCGGAGAAGAACACCGTCTTGCCCGCCGTGGTGGTGGTCTCGGCGACAGCGGCCTCGATGTCCTCGGGCGAATCGCCGCGCAGGTCCAACTCCTCGCGGAAGCGGGAGACCATGAACAGGCCGTAGTCGATGGCCAGGCCCAAGCCCAGCAGCGTGATCACGGACTGGGAGAACACGTTGACCTGCTGCACTTGGGCGAGCAGCGACAGCGCCGACAGCGACCCCAGGATGGACAAAATGCCCACTACCAAAGGCATGGCGGCTGCGACCACGCCGCCGAAGGCGAAGAGCAGGATAATCGCGACGAAGATCAGGCCGATCTTTTCCGCGCGGGCGATGTCGGCGGCCATCCCCTTGTCCAGCGCCCCTGCAATGGCGGTGGCCCCTGCGACCTGAACTTCCGTGCCCTCGGGCAACTCGATGTCGTAGAGCGCGTCCTCGATGGCGCGGTAGTCCTTCAGGGTCTGCTCGCCGTCGCCTTTCAGCCCGATCGCGGCGAAAGCTTTCGTCCCGTCCGGGGAGAGCAACTGGGGGTTCGGTTTGTCGAAGTAGCTGGTGATGTGGTCGATCTGCTCCGGGAACTGGTTTTTAAGAGCACTGATCTGCCGGTTCGCTTCCGCCATCACCTGCTTGTCCGTGACGTTTCCGCTGACGAGCAGGATCACGTCGCCGTTGTTGTCGCGGCCAAAGACCTCCTCTTCCACCGCAGCTGCCGTGGTGGACGCGGCTCCCGGGTCCTCCCACCCTTCCTGGGAGAGCCGGTCGCCGAGTTTGGAGCCCCACAGCACCTGCATGAGCAGAATGATCGCTATGACAACCACCGGGATGATCCGGCGGTGGCGATATGCAAACTGGCCCCACTTGTAGAACACGGGCTCTCCTCTTCTTTAACCTTTGTTGAGCAGCACCGACAGCGGGCGGAAAGGCTGCAGCCATGCGCCTTCTTCCGGCAGCTGGTCCAGGTTGACCCGCGGCAAGGGCTCGCGGAACACCCCGGGGATGTCCTCCAAGTCTACGAATGAAATCGTTTGGGACGTCACCGCCCAGCTCGCGTGTTCGTGGAAACCGAGCACCGTGACGGGCAGGCCGTCAGCGGCGAGCTCGTCGAGCAGCTCCTGGAAATTCTGGCCGTCAGCGGACGCGACCACGACCCCGCGCAGCACGCCTTCGTCTTGCCGGCGCCGGATGTGGTCCACCATGTCCTCGTCCACGTCCGAGTCCTCGTCGGCCTTTGGTTTGGCAAAGACAGCGAAACCGACGTTGCGCAGCGCCTCCACCCACGGGCGGACAACATCGGCGCTGCCCGGTGCGACGTTGGTGAACACGGTGGCCTCCGGCTCGACGGTCGTGCCGGTTGCGGCGCCGAGGTCCACTGCCTGCATTGCTAGCCAGCGGCCGATCGCGTCAAACCGCGGGCGGTACGCGGCTGTCGGGCGGCCGCCCAAGATCGCCCCCAAGCCCATATCCAGGTTCGGCGCGTCCCACACCAGCAGGAGATTGTCGGGTCCCGCCTCCGCTCCGGCGGTGTAAGGGTGGGTCGTCGTGTGCAAGTCTGTCATTTCTTCACCCACAGGTACTCGCGGATCATGTGGTCTTTTTCCAGGCCCTTGCCCTCGAATTTCGTGATCACTTGACGGTCGGTCAGGATGGGGGCATCGTCCCACGGCCAGCCCTTGAAGTCCAAGGCCGGTTCCGCTTCGACGAGCTCGTCGATCCATTCGGCGTAGTCCGCGTGGTCGGTGGCCACGTGGAGCACCCCGCCCGGTTTCAGGCGGGTCGCGATGAGGTTGAGCGTGCCCGACTGGATGATGCGCCGCTTGTGATGGCGCGCTTTCGGCCACGGGTCGGGGAAGAAGATGCGCACGGCATCGAGCGATTCCGGGGCGACCATGCGGGCGAGCACCTCCACACCGTCGCCGCGGATCATGCGGACATTCTCGATGTCCCCGCGCACCACCGACCCCAGCAGCTTTGCCAGTCCCGGCTTGTACAGCTCCACGGCAATGATGTTGGCGTCTGCCTCCAGCGGGGCCATCGCTGCCGTCGAGGTTCCTGTGCCCGAACCGATCTCCACGATCGTGGGGTGACCGCTGCGGCCGAACCACGCGTCGTAGTCGATGAACTGCTCGTCGGCCTCATCAGTGAGGACGGTGCCGAGGCGGGGCCAGTGTTCGTCGAAAAGCGACTGCTGGTTGTCGGTCAACGTGCCGCGGCGGAAAGTGACCGACCCCAATCGCGGGTAGTCGAGACCGGTGTCGAACTCAGTCTGCGGCGGGCGGCCGTGCGGGAGCTCGCCCAGCGCGTCTCTGCTGTCCTGGCTGTCCTGGCTGTCCTGGATGGCTTCGTGGCTGCGATCGTTTTCGTTCACGATGATATTGTCCACGAGCTCGCGTTCCGGTGCGCGATGCCCCCCGCTTAGGGGAAGCAAAAGGGCCCTGCGGGGGCCGTCCGGTCCGGCGACACCACATTCGTGCGCAAGACCTCTCGGCTTCCGGGTAAGGGCAGCTTAATAGCGTGAACGAGAGTGATTAGTGGGGGCGCACCCACACTCTTTTGGGGGTAGTAGTTTTGTAGCTTCACCGCGCTTAAATGCGCGGTTGAGGAGTTGGGGCGAGGAACGGGGGCACTCCGATACGCTGAATAAAGGAACCGCCGATGAATAAGAGGAGTAGCAATGACCGCTGCAGTCAAGGGGCTGGAGGGGCAGGCCCCCACCGAGAATGAGCAGTTGATCAACTGGATCAACGAAGCAGTCGATTTGTTCCAGCCGGAGCAGGTGGTTTTCGCTGACGGCTCCCAGGAAGAGTGGGACCGTCTCGCCGCCGAGCTGGTGGAGAAGGGCACGCTGATCAAGCTGAACGAGGAGAAGCGTCCGAATAGCTTCCTCGCTCGCTCTCACCCGTCCGACGTGGCACGTGTGGAGTCCCGCACCTTCATCTCCACCGAGACCCCCGAAGGCGCCGGCCCGACGAATAACTGGGTCGCCCCGGACGAGCTCAAGGCGGAGATGACCGAGCACTTCCGCGGTTCGATGAAGGGCCGCACCATGTACGTGGTGCCATTCTGCATGGGCCCGATCTCCGACCCGGACCCGAAGCTGGGCGTGCAGCTCACCGACTCCGAGTACGTGGTCATGTCCATGCGCATCATGACGCGCATGGGCCAGGAAGCGCTGGACAAGATCGGCAAAGACGGCGACTTCGTGCACTGCCTGCACTCCGTCGGTGCACCGCTTGAGCCGGGCCAGGAAGACGTGGAGTGGCCGTGCAACGACACGAAGTACATCTCCCAGTTCCCGGAGACCAAGGAAATCTGGTCCTACGGCTCCGGCTACGGCGGCAACGCCATCCTGGCTAAGAAGTGCTACGCCCTGCGTATCGCTTCGGTGATGGCGAAGGAAGAGGGCTGGATGGCCGAGCACATGCTCATCCTCAAGCTCATCGACCCGGAGGGCAAGGCGTACCACGTCACCGGTGCTTTCCCGTCTGCCTGCGGCAAGACCAACCTGGCCATGATCACCCCGACCATCCCGGGCTGGAAGGCGGAGGTCGTCGGCGACGACATCGCGTGGCTGAAGCTGCGTGACGACGGCCTGTATGCGGTCAACCCCGAGAACGGCTTCTTCGGTGTGGCGCCGGGCACCAACTACGAGTCCAACCCGAACGCCATGCGCTCCATGGAACCGGGCAACACCCTGTTCACCAACGTCGCGCTCACCGACGACGGCGATGTGTGGTGGGAAGGCATGGACGGCGAGACCCCGGAGCACCTCATCGACTGGCAGGGCAACGACTGGACGCCGGAGTCCAGCACTCCGGCCGCCCACCCGAACTCCCGCTACTGCGTGCCCATCACCCAGTGCCCGTCCGCGGCCGAGGAATTCGACGACTGGCGCGGTGTGAAGGTCGACGCCATCCTCTTCGGCGGCCGCCGTCCGAGCACGATCCCGCTGGTCACCCAGACACGCGACTGGAACCACGGCACCATGATTGGCTCCCTTCTCGCTTCGGGCCAGACTGCGGCTTCGCTGGAGGCTAAGGTCGGCTCCCTGCGCCACGACCCGATGGCCATGCTGCCGTTTATCGGCTACAACGTGGGCGACTACTTCCAGAACTGGATCGACCGCGGCAACGAGGGCGGCGACCGCATGCCGTCGATCTTCCTGGTCAACTGGTTCCGACGCGGTGAGGACGGCCGCTTCCTGTGGCCGGGCTTCGGCGAGAACTCCCGTGTGCTGAAGTGGATCGTCGACCGCATTGAGGGCCGCGTCGAGGCCGATGAGACCGTCGCCGGTCACGTCGCTCGCGCCGAGGACCTCGACCTGGAGGGCCTGGACACCCCGATCGAGGATGTCCGCGAAGCACTCGCCGTCAACCCGGAGGAATTCGCGGCCGACTTCGAGGAGGGCAAGGAGTACCTGGGCACCCTCGGCGACCGCGTCCCGCCGGAGATCTTCGACGAGCTGGAGAAGTCCCGCTCGATGATCTAAGGGGTCACGCCCGCAGAACCAGCACGAGGTTCGACACCGCGAACTCCCGCACCACCGGCACCGAGGTGAGCCACCAGGCCCACCCCGGGTGGTAGCGGGGGAACGCGGTGATTTTTTCTGCCCCGGCTTTCTCCGCTGCGTCCGCCCAGTCCAGCCCCCATTTCGCGGAGACCGCGAAGAGGGATTCGCCCCACACGTTCTTCGGCGGGTGCCCGTGGATGTGCTCGTAGCGCCGCCACGCGAACTCCCCGCCGACATAGTGCGGCCACAGCCCTGTCTCGTGCCCGCCGTACGGCCCCAGCCACACCGTGTAGCTCACCACGACGAGCCCGCCAGGCCGCGTCACACGCAGCATTTCACCGCACATCGCCGCCGGATCGGGCACGTGCTCCACCACATTCGACGAGTACGTCACGTCGAAGACACCGTCCGCGAAGGGCAGCGCCGCGCCGTCGCCGCGCACAGCCCCGTACCCGCTTAAGCCCGCCGCCGACATTTCGCTTATCGACGGCTCCAGCCCCACATACATTGCCCCCTTTTCCCCGAATGCCTCGGCGAAATACCCAGGGCCCCCGCCAACGTCAAGGACCCGCTGGCCGTTCAGGTTGTGCCCGCGCACATCTTCGCTTAGGGCCTCGATCAGCGCGGCGGTGTCCTGTGCCAGCACCCCATAGAAGAGTTCTGGCCGTGTCTGCTCGTGCTTGAACGCGCGCAGCAGCCCGACTGAGCGCTTCAACGTCGCCAGTTGCCGGGTGCGTTTCAAGCGAATGTCCATCTAGGTGACACTAACACCGGCGATCCAGCGCCCGCGTATGATCAGCCGGGATGAAGATCCTCTTGCTGTGCTGGCGCGACACCGCCCACCCCCAAGGCGGCGGCAGCGAACGCTACCTGGAGCGCGTCGGGGCGTATCTGGCCAGCCAGGGGCACGAGGTCATCTACCGCAGCGCCAGCCACACCGACGCGCCGCGGCGTTCGCTTCGCGGCGGCATCCGGTTCCAGCGCAGCGGCGGTAAGTACACCGTCTACCTGCGCGCGCCTTTCGCGGTGTGGGGGAGTGGGGCTGATGTTGTCGTCGATACGCAAAACGGCATTCCGTTCTTCGCGCGGTTAGTCACGCGCAAACCTGTTGTGCTGCTCACCCACCACTGCCACAAGGAACAGTGGCCGGTGGCGGGACCGGCGATCGGGCGGCTGGGCTGGTTCCTGGAATCAAAGGTCGCGCCGCTGGTGTACCGCGGTGCGCAGTACGTGACCGTCTCCGAGGCGTCGCGCGCCGACCTTGTCGCCCTCGGTGTGAATCCCGGGGACATCGCCATCATCGAGAACGGCGTCGACCCCGTCCCCGCCGACCTGCCCGCCCTGCAACCGGACGGGAAAACCCACCTTGTCGTTCTCTCCCGCCTCGTGCCGCACAAGCGCATCGAGCAGGCCATCGACACCGTCCGCGACCTGCCCGGCGTGGTCCTGGACATCGTCGGCTCCGGCTGGTGGGAAGACCAGCTGCGCGCCTACGCGGCGGACCTCGGTGATCGGGTCATCTTCCACGGCCACGTCGGCGACGACCTCAAGCACGCCCTCCTCGCACGCTCCGCCCTGCACCTCATGCCGTCCGCGAAAGAGGGTTGGGGCATCGCCGTGATCGAAGCCGCCCAGCACGGCGTGCCCACCATCGGCTACCGCGAAGCCGGCGGCCTGCGCGATTCCATCATCGACGGCGAAACCGGCCTTCTCGTGGACACCGAAGCCGAGTTTCATGCCGCCGTCCGCTCGCTCGTCGCCGACCCCGAACGCCGCGCCGTCCTCGGCGCCGCCGCCCGTCAGCGCGCCGCCCGCTACTCCTGGCAGGAGACCGGCCGCAAATTCGCCGCCCTCCTCGACCGCGTCGTCCGCACCGAAGCCGGTTCCGAAGCCGGGCACTAACCGCAGGAACTTTACAGCGCATAGGTGAACCGGGCAGAGCTATGCGCGAGAAATGTTGGAGGAGCGGCGTTGGGAGACGACCCGGAGGAGCGCCGGTGTGAACGCGAACAGAGGCAGAAGCATCCACAGTGCAAGGAGCGCGATTCCGGAGCGCGGCAGGGGGCGCGCGGGGTAGCCGGTGTCCTCGACGGTGCCGTCGGGGTGGACAACGAGGGCGACTTGGGGATCGGAGTAGAAGCGTTGGACATCGAGTCCGTCGGCGGCAATGTCAGCAGGGTCGCGCGGGGCGGTGCCGTAAATGTCCTGTGCGGCGCGCCAGCGGGGGGAGGGGGTGTCAACGATGATGCCGTCGACGACGAGTTCGCCAGACTCGACGACGTTCATGGCCTTTGTGGCTGGGTCGACAATGGGGATGCCGTCGGGGCGGGTGAGGAGGTGGGGGCGGCCGTCAAAAAATACGTCGCGTCCGCGGTGGTCGATCTCGGGGACGGACACCTGCACTGGGGCGAGCGCGGCGATTGCGCGCGGGGCATCAGGCACCTGGATGATGGCGAGCAGGCAGACAAGAGCGGGGCAGACACGAGCTAGAAGGACAGGGAACGGCAGACGCAGGTTCACTCTGTCGATGCGGCCAGCTGCCACCACGAAGGCGGGCAAGGCGAGGGCGACGAATTTCTGGGCGTCGCGGAAGAGGCCCGCGCCGGGGACTGTGGCTACGAACCAGGCCATTAGGCCGGGCAAGAGCCAGGAAACGAGCGGGACAGTGAGACCGATGCCAGCCAGCACCAGCAGGGGGCGGGGCACGTGCCGGGCCGCGAGGCACAGCACCCCGAAGAGGAGCACCCCGGCGAGGGCGAATCCGGACTCGCGGGAAGCGGGCACGGCAGCGGAGTTCCAGATCCCGCCCGTCCCGAGAAGCGCGCCGAGGGTGCCCGTGAATGTTTCGGCGCGGGGGGCGAAAGCGGCGGCGGACGCGGCAGGGGAAGTCCCGCTACCCAGCCCGCTGAGCAGGGCAGGGAACACCCATGGCGCGCAGGCGGCGAGGGGGAAGAGGGCGGTGCGGGGCCGTGGGGACGTCGATAGGCATGTGAACAGCGCGAAGAGCCCTCCCGTCGGTGTGAGGGAGGCACCCGAGACGGCGAGTAACTGCGCCGGTCCGCGGCACACGGCCACTGCGGGCAGCAGCCATGCGGCGAGCGCGAGCGACCACTGGCCCTGCAGCATCCGTTCCACGACGAAGGGGTTCCACACCGCCACCGTCATCGCCGCGGCCTTCGTCCACGGTCCCGTGCCCACGCGCGAGCCAGCCCACGTCGCAGCAGCCGCCGACGCGACCATGAGCAGCGCCACGAACCACGTAGCGGGCACCAGCTTGCCGACGACCGCCAGCACCCCATCCTGCGGCGCACTCCGCGCCGGTAAATCGCCGAAGCCCAGCGCGGCGTGGGTGAGCGCGGGGTGGGGGAGCACCATCATGTCGCGCAGGGCGAACGAGGCGGTGGGCGAGCCGAATGCAAGCAGGAAAGGCCAGGTCAGCGCACCGACGAGGAACACGCCCCAAGCAGTGAGTGCGGCGCGGCCAAGCCAGCTAGCGCCGGGCAAAAATCACCACTCCCACCACTGCCGCGAGGAAAGCGATGAACCTGCCCAGCCACGCTAGGAACTGCAGAATCTTCAGCACCCGCACGCGGTCGTGGGCACGTTCGAGCTGGGCGGACGCGGTCGCCTCGTCGAATTGGTAGGTGCCCTCGGGCGTCTTCCACGTCGCACGCAGAAGCGTTCCAGTGCGGCGCTCCACTTCGAGGGTGCGCTCCGCATGGTAATCGTCGTCGTCGAAAGTCCCGTGGAATTGGTATGTCCGCAGCCCGTCCACCGTGCCGGGGTCGACGTAATCGACCGTGCCCTGCGCGTCGCCCACCGGGTCGTAGAAGCGGAAGCTGCGCCGGTCGGGCTCAAAGGGAAAAAGAAACACCAGGCCGCGAGACGTCTCGGCTGTGTAGCGGGAAATCTCGTCGGTGAATTCCCCGCCGGGCCCGCGCACGGTGACGGTCGCGTCTTTTTTTGCGCCGCTGACCTCGATGTGCTCGGTCACGGGACCAGCGGGTCCCTCCCAGGTCAGGGTGGTCGTACCGTTGGCCAGCGGTTTCATCGAACTGACAATCGGCGGCGCAACCATCGTGCCCAGGACCATGCCGAAGACGAACACGGCGATGCACCAGTACAACCGCTTCATGGCCCTCCTTTACACTTGCAGTATCTCGAACCCTAGCAAGCCGCACACAACGATCCTCCCGGAACTCGAGGGCCTGCGCGCCGTCGCTGCCCTCGGGATCGTGGTCACGCACGTTTCTTTCCAGACGGGGCTGGGCAGTGCGCTGTTCGAGCGCTTCGATTTCTTCGTTGCGGTCTTCTTCGCCCTGTCAGCGTTTCTGCTGGCACGGGGGAGGGCACGCTTATCGACGTACCCTTTCAACCGCCTCACCCGCATCCTGCCCGCCTATGCGGTGTGCGTGTGCGTGGTCATGGCGGCGCTGCCGAGTTTGGCGGGTCTGAGCCTGAGCCAGGTCTCGGCCAATGTGTTCATGGTGCAGATCTACGTGCCGGGCGGGCTCGTTCCCGGGCTCACCCAGATGTGGTCGCTGTGCATCGAGGTGGCGTTCTATGCCGTGCTGCCCGCCTATCTCGTGCTCGGGCAGAGGGGCAGGACCGTAGTACTCGTGGCTGCGGTCCTGTTCGGACTTGGATGGCCGTGGTTGATCGCGGGGCTGGACGCGGGGATAGAGGGTGTGAACCTGCAGATTTGGCCGCCGTCGTACGCGCCGTGGTTCGCCGTCGGCCTAGGGTGCGCGGAGCTGGAGCGTGCCGGTGTCGGCCTGCGTGTCCGGGGCGCGCGGCGGTGGGTGTTCCCGCTGCTCGCACTCGGTGTGGCGTGGCTGGCTGGCCAGGAGTGGGTGGGTCCGCGGGGACTTGTGCACCCGAGTCCGTCCGAGTTCAATGCACGCATCATCTTGGGCACGCTTTTCGCCGCGCTGGTTCTCGTCCCCTTCGCGCTCGCCCCGCGTAACGACGGTGTGCTGGCGCTTCCCGCCATGCGTGCCCTGGGGCGCTGGTCCTACTCCATCTTCTTGTGGCACGTGGCTGTGCTGGACATCGCGTTCCCGGTGCTCGGGGTCGAGCTGTTCTCCGGCAGCGTGCTCGACTTCGTGCTGGTGCTCGCTTTCACCGTGGTGGTGTCGGTGGCGGTGAGCTACATCAGCTACGAGGTGGTTGAGGCCCCCGCCATGCGCTGGCTGCGAGACAGCTCAGCGCGACGCATCCGGCGACAGTCACGGCGACTGAATCACCCGCGTAGTTTGCGGCCGGCCACGGAGCGCGTGCGAGCCACAACCCCATGACACCGGCGGCACCCGCACCGAGTGCCCACGGCGGGATGAGCGTGAAGCGGCGGATGAGGAATGCCGCGGCGTAGGCAGCCGCACCGGCGAGTCCGCCGACCAGCACGACCGTGATGCCCGCGGCGGCGGAAATGACGAGCGCAGATTCACGTCCGCGGCGGCCGGCGGAACGAGGCGCCGTGGACCACAGGACGCACAGGCCCAGGGCCAGAAGGCTCAACGCCCCTCCGAAGACGAGGCTGGAGCGGAAGAACGTCTCGCCGGCGAAATCCATGGCGAACTGGCCGCTGACACCGGCTGGAACGCGGAAGGCCTGCATGCCGGAGTCGATGCGCGCCGGTTCGACAGGTCTGCCGCCGACAGTGCCGCGCAGGCCGGAATTGAATGCGCGGGTGGTCACGACGAGTTGGTCGGCAGGGGAGGGGTCTACGGTGCCGTCGAAAGGCGACCATGCGGCTTCGTGCTGAGTGCGACTCAATGAGACAGTTTCTGCTTCGGTGACCAGCGTGTGCTCACCAGCGGGGAGTTGAACGGAACCGGCGGAGCGGCGCTTGCCGTCGATCTCCGCATCGTGGGAGAGCTCCCACGACCCGGCGCGGTCTGTGGTGAACGCGCGGTGGATCACGTCGTCGGCGGGCAGCAGGCGCTGGAAGAAATAGGTGTCGCCGGTGCCAGTGACGGTGACGGTGCGGTCCACGCCCGCGTCGAGCTCGCTGATGCCCACCGGTGAGCGCAGACTCACACGAATGTCACCTGTGGCGGGTTCGGCCCCGGTGCCGACGGCGACAGTGAGCGCTTCGTCCTCGGTGAGCGAGATCTCGCGCGAGCCACCGGGCCAGCTGACGGCCGCTTCAGTGTCGCCGGTGGCGGTGATGGTGATCGACTCGACGGGGGTCTCGGGGGACACCTCGATCCAGGGTGAGCGGTCACCGGGGGTGGGGTGCCACGCTGTGTCGTCGAGACCATCCACCGCGGCCGTCATCGACTGCGCCGGCTTCGCACCGCCGAAGGAGGTGGCGTCGCTGGCGGAGGAGGAAGCTCGCACTGTTCCACCGGTCTCCGCCACCCGGACGCGCCGGGCATCGGAAGGGTAGTCGGTGACCCGGTTGCGGATCGCGCCTCCTTCGGACATGTCGCGCAGGTACGACGAGGCTGGCCCCGTCAACGTCCCGTAATTGCGCTTCGCCAGGGCCGGGGTGTCGGTGATGATGTCGGCGCTGTCCGCCGAGGTGATCCTGCGCGGGGAATAGCCGAATTCACGGTCCAGCAACGGCAGCACCTCGCCGCCGCCGGCGACGGTGGGCAGGTCGGCGGTGTCGGCAGGGGTGATCATCATGTCCCGGTCCGGTTCGACGAGGTAGACGGACACGTCTCCGAAGCGTTCCGGCTCGCCGAAGGAGTCGTCGAGTGGAGGGGCTGCGGGCCCCGAGGCGAGGTCGTCGCGCACCACGACGGCACCGACGCCGATGGCGCGCATTGCCTCCGGCGAGAGCGCGGCCATCTGTCCGTCGAGCCCGCGGATCGCCTCTGGGTCGATGAGGGGGACGGCGTCGCGGGCCGCGAAGCGGGTGCTGGTCAGACCTTGGATCGGTTCGTCGCGGGTCCAGCCCCATGTCTGCCGCGCGAATTGTGCTTCTGGCACGACGAGGGTGCGGGTGTGGGCGGCATTGGCCTCGATGAAGGCGGCTGCGGCCTCCCAGTCCGAGGACACAGCAGTCCACGTGCCTTCGGGCGCGAGGCGCAGTGTCCACGCCGGGGAGGTGGCCAGCACGGTTGCGAGCACCCCGGCGACGACAGCAGGTGTGCGCGCCCGGCTCAGCGCGTACCCGGCGCCGAGGGAGAGGGGAAGGCGGACAAGCGGGTCGAGTTTGTGGAGGTTGCGGAAGGGGGCGGCGGGGCCGTCGAGAAGCGAAAGCCACGGGGTGCCGAGCGGCCCGTGCGCGGCGGCGAGTATACCGGCACCGAGGCACAGCAGCACGACGAAGTAGCCGCGCCACGGCATGCCGCGCAATGCGAGTCCCGCCAGACCGATCGCCGCGACGGCCAGCGTGAACAGGACGAATACGGGTTCCGCGGCGAGCAGGTGGCCGGCGGTGCGCTCCGTGTCCACGAAGGGCGCCCAGGATGTCGTGCCGCGCAGCACCTCCGCCAGATTCGTCCAGCGCGTGGTCACATACGCGGACTCGATGAAATCGGTGAACGGCGGCGAATAGCGCCCGAGCACGAGCAGCGGGCCGATCCACCACGCCGAGGCCACAGCCACGCCGAACAGCCACCCGGCCAGCGGCTTCCACGCGAAGCGGTAGATGAGCAGGACGAACGCGGGCAGGCACGCCATCATCGTCGCGGTCGCGTTCACCGCGCCCATGAGCGCCACGGGAATCACCGCGGCAGCCACATCGCCGCGGCGCAGCCGCGGCGCGAACAAGGGAGCCAGCGTCCACGGCACGAGCGCCACGGGCCACGCTTCGGAAGAAATCGCCGTCAGCGTCGTCAGCACCCGCGGGCTCAGCGCGTACAGGAAAGCGGCAACGCTTACGGGCACCCCCTTCAACCCCACGCGCCTGCCCAGCACCACCGTGCCGGAAAACGCGGTCCCCATGACGATGGTCCACCAGATCCGTTGCGCCACCCAGTCCGGTAGCGGTTCGGTCAGCCAGAAGAAGGCGCCGTGGGGGAAGAGGTAGCCGTAGGCCTGGTTCTGGATCTGCCCCAGTGTGAAGCGGTCGGTGTACGCGTGCGTCGCCTCCGCCAGAAATGCGCCGGGATCTGCGGTGAGATCAAATTTCGTGTCGGCGGCGGTGCGCCCGGGAGCCTGCAGGAATGCGAGCAGTGCCAAGACGATCCAGCCCGCCGCGTGCGTCGCATGCGGGCCGCGGGCAGTGAACGTGCGCAGCGCCGGCATCTACTGCCGTGAGCCGTACTCCGGCCCGCCGAGCACAGCTTCATCGGCGGGGACAGCGTTTCCGGACGGCACTTGGTTCTGGGCGGAAAAGGACGCGATACCTACCACGCCCACGATGCCCAGCACGATTCCGGTGACCGAGCTGGCCAGCACCGGGCCGAAGGTGCGGCGGGGCCACGAGGTACCTGCGCCGGTGCGGCGGGTGCGGATCACGGAGCTCATGGGAATTGAGGGTACCAGGGGGATAGGATTCGAAGGAGGCGTCGATAAGCGAGGACAAGAAGGGGGACGCGATGCGAGTAGCTGCTGTGGCCGTCGGTGCGCTGACGTGCATGCTGTGTGCCGCATGCGCGGGCCCCGAGCCGGAACCTGTGGCCGTCGAGGAGACCGAGACGCGAACGGTCACGGAGACTCCGCCGCCGGTGCCCGCTGACCTGCGCGAACGCGTCGCGTCGCTGATGGTCGTCGGTGTGAAGAACTACGACGAGGCGCGCGCCGCTCTCGAGCAAGGCGCAGGCGGTCTCTTCCTGCCCAGCTGGTCCGACCCCGCGCTGCTCACCGAGGAAGGCCGCAACATTAACGCGCTGCGGGCGGAATTCGGCCGGCCGTTCTCCGTCGGCATCGATTTCGAAGGCGGCCGCGTGCAGCGCCACGCAGACGTCCTCGGATCCTTCCCGCCGCCGCGCGACCTCGCGCAACAGCCCCCCGAGGTGATCCGCGGCGCCGGTTACGACGTGGGCCGCACGCTGAAGAAATACGGAATCGACGTCGACTACGCCCCGCTGCTCGACGTCGACGCGGCCGGTCTCGACATCGTCGGCGACCGCGCGTTCGGCTCCTCCCCGGAACGTGTCGCAGAAGTCGCCGTCCTGTTCGCGCAGGGGCTTGTCGACGCCGGCGTCACTCCCACCTTCAAGCACTTCCCCGGTCATGGCCGCGCCAGCGGCGACACCCACCACACGCTCGCGCTCACCCCGCCGATCCAGGACCTCCACACGTTCGACCTCGCGCCGTACGCCGCTGTCTTGCCGAAATTCCCCCGTGCCTCTGTCATGGTCGGCCACATGGTCGTGCCCGGTGCAGGCGACACGAACACGCCGTCGTCGCTGAACCCGAACACTTACCGCATGCTGCGCACCGGCGACTACCCGGGCGGGCAGCCATTCAATGGCGTCGCCATCACAGACGACCTATCCGGCATGCGCGCCATCACCGACCACCTTCCCACCCCGATAGCCGTCCGCCGCGCCATCGCCGCCGGAGCCGACCAGGCCCTGTGGTCCTCGGGCGAAGAACTCCGCGAATCCGTCGACGGCATCGTCGCCGCAGTGGAAAAAGGTGAGATTCCTCTCGCCCGCATTGACGAGGCCGCTCTCCGCGTGCAGCTGCAGATGAAGAACGTTTCCAGCTAGCCCTTTTCCCGCCATCGGATCCAGGGTCAACTACCCTTGAAGCCCGTGAGTACTGTGCAAACGAAAGGTGAGGCCGGCGGTGCCCGCGGGTGGAAAGTCGCGGCGGGCTTTCTCGTCGGCCTGCTCGTGCTACTTCTGGGGCTGTACCTGGCCGATGTCGCGTTCAACCGCGGCAACGTCCCGCGCGGCACCGCCGTCGGCGGAGTCGAAGTCGGCGGCATGGAACCCGCAGCCGCAGTAGACAAGCTGAGCAGTGAGCTCGGCAGCGTCAACGAGAAGCCTGTCACCGTCACTGCTGGTGAAAAGAGCACCGAATTCGTCCCGGCCAGCGCCGGGCTCGGGCCAGATTGGCCGGCCACCGTCGAGGCAGCGGGAAGTGAACCGCTCAACCCCGTGGCCCGCTTTTTGGGTCTGTTCCGCACCAACGAGGTAGAGATCGTCTCCACCGCCGATGACAACGCCTTGCAACCGACCGTCGAGCGCGTGGCCAAGGATCTCACCGTCGCGCCGACCGACGGCGCTGTCGCGATCAAGGACGGCAAAGCCGATGTCACGGAACCGAAAAAGGGCCAAGACATTGACGGCGGCGAGCTCAAGCGCGCCATGTCCGCCAACTGGCTCAATCCATCCGGTGTGAAAGTCGACCCCACAGTCACCGAGCCCGCCATCGGCGACGATGTGGTCAAGGAAACTGTGGACGGCCCGGTCGCCCGCGCACTCGACGGCCCGCTGACCCTGAAGGGCCAGAAAGACACCGACGCTGTCATCGACGGCAAGAAAATGGGGGAAGTTGTCGCCTTCCGCAACGACCCGAAGCAGCGCCGGATCGTGCCCGAGGTCAACTCCGACGCTGCCCAGGGCATCTTCGCCGAGCAGCTGAAGGACACCGTTATAGAGGGCAAGAACGCCACCATCTCAGCTGCGGGTGAGGTCAGTCCGTCCGTCGACGGCAATGAGATCCGCTGGGAAGAAACCATGAAGGATTTCGGCGAACGCGTACTCGGCGACCAGCCCCGCACCTGGGAAGCTCAGTACCGTGAAGTTCCCGCTACTTTCACTACCGAGCAAGCCCACAACGCCACCTTCAACGACGTCGTCGGCGAGTTCACCACCGGCGGATACAGTTCCGCTTCCGGCACCAATATTTCCATCGTCGCCTCCACGGTCAACGGTGCCGTGGTCAGTCCGGGGGAGACCTTCTCCCTCAACGGTTACACAGGCCCCCGCGGGACAGCTCAGGGCTACGTCGAATCCGGCATCATCATCGAAGGGCGCGCCGGTAACGCCGTCGGCGGCGGCATCTCGCAGTTCGCCACCACCCTCTACAACGCCGCGTATTTCTCCGGCATGACGGATATCGACCACACTCCGCACTCCTACTACATCTCCCGTTACCCGGCTGGCCGCGAGGCCACCGTCTACGAGGGCGCCATCGACCTCGTTTTCCGCAACGACACTCCGCACCCGGTGAAGATCGAGACCAGTTACGGCGGCGGCCAGATCACCGTGCGAATGAAGGGCGTCAAGGACCGCGAAGTCGAATCCGTCAACGGCGGCCGTTGGGGCTACACCTCGCCCAGCCCGAAGAGTGTCTCCGGTGGCGAATGCGTTCCCTCCGGCGGCGCACAAGGCTTCACCACATCGGACACCCGCATCGTCCGCGACTTGTCCGGCAACGAGATCTCCCGCGAAACGCAGACCACCGTGTACAACCCGCAGCCGATCGTGCAATGCGGGTAGTCAGCCGCCTGCAGTGGTCAAGCAAAGTCTCTGCGGGGCGATGCCGGCCGTTCCAAACCCCATAAGGTCAGCCCGGCGATCTCTCCGTCGCGCATCATCAATTGGTGGATCGGCGCGCCGGGAATCTCCTTGTTCACCACATCCGCACCGTTGGCAGGTACCAACTTCGATGCGCTATTCGGCGTGACCAAGGTGTCGCGGGAGGAGTACAGCGCCGTGTAGACCACCGACGGGTCTGTGTCAGGCAGTGGATCCGCATGCTCGCGCATCCACGGTGAGCCCGCCAACTGCTGCGGCACGCTCGGGCTGAGCAGCAATCCCGTCAACCGCGGAAACTGCTCGAACCGCTTGAGCAATAGCGGTGCCTTTCCTTCCAGGTCCGTGCCGTGGAAATTCGCGCCCATGGCGACCACGCGCCGCACCTTAGATGCTCCTCCCTGCGCGATGAACAGCTTGGTCAACAATCCCCCCTGGGAATGCGCCACGATATCGACCTGGTCTGCGCCCGTGTGCGCAAGCACCTTATCGACGTTGGCCCGCAGCTCCTCCAACGAATTCTCCAACGGCCCCGTTCCGTACAAGCCGGGGAGGAACATGCGGCCGTAATTGAAGCCCCACACCCAATAACCGTGGTCGCGCAGAAACCGCGCATTGCGGCGGAAACCGCTCGCCCGGCTGTGAATGCCGTGTACGTAGAGCACGGGTGTCTCATGCTCCGGTGTGAAATCGGGGAGGTTGAAAATCGGTTCCGTCAGCCGCTCCACCGCCGACTGCGCGCTCATCGCGGCCGTTCCCAGAATCTCACCGATACGCTGTGTCGCACTCACACCCACAGCATAGGCGCGCACGTGTAAAGCCCCGCAGTCTGGGGAACATGCAGTCTGCGGGGCTTCGGGATTGGAGCCGGCGACGAGAATCGAACTCGCACTCTCAGCTTGGGAAGCTGATGTTCTACCACTAAACTACGCCGGCACTGCGTCCACATAGTGAACTCGGCGGAGCCCACATAATGAACAGCGAGAGTCATCTTAGCACCGCTTGCGGCGCACACTGAAAATGCCCAGCGGAATCCCCCGCACCGCGACACCGTAAGATGAAGCCGTGCTTCTTTCCGACCGTGACATTCGTTCCGCCATCGACTCCGGCCGTCTGAGCATTGACCCGTTCAGCCCGGATCTGGTCCAGCCGTCCAGCGTGGACGTGCGTATCGACCGCTTCTTCCGCGTGTTCAACAATTCCAAGTACACGCACATCGACCCGAAGAAAGAGATGCCGGACCTCACTACTGAGGTGGAGGTCCCGGAAAGCGAGCCGTTCGTGCTGCACCCCGGCGAATTCGTCCTCGCGGCAACACTGGAGAAGTTCGCCCTGCCAGCTGATCTTGCCGGTCGACTCGAGGGCAAGAGCTCTCTCGGACGCCTCGGCCTGGTCACCCACTCCACCGCCGGATTCATCGATCCTGGATTTGTCGGCCACATCACCCTCGAGCTATCCAACGTGGCCAACCTGCCCATCACCCTGTGGCCCGAGATGAAGGTGGGCCAGCTGGCACTGTTTCAGATGTCCTCGCCCGCCGAAACCCCTTACGGGTCCTCCGCCCTCGGCTCCAAATACCAGGGGCAGCGCGGGCCCACACCGTCGAAGGCGTACCTCAACTTCCGGTAGCGGATGTCCAGCACCGCGCCTTCACCGTTCCTTCATCGCGCCTTGTCGGGCGGGATGCCCACCGGTTCGCTCGACCGCTTTCACGCCTTGTCGACCACGGCGCAATAACGAGCGAGTGACTAGGCTGGTTTTCAACGTTTTCAACTGTTTTCCATTGACCAAAAGTGTTTTCACCACGGAAAAGCCTGTGAAACCTACCAAAAAGGAGCGACCATGACCACTGCCAACGAGAACTCCCACAACCACGGCTGCTGCGGCGGCCACAGCCACGACCACGGCGAGCAGGACGCACCGCTGGAGCAGCGCGACCTCGGCCTGAAGGATGCACACGCTGCCGACGGTAGCTGCGACTGCGCACCGGGCGAGTGCAACTGCGATCACAAGCACGGAGCTGCGAAGGATGGAGCCGTCCAGGGCGGCGTCCCGGACCACGGCGACTGCGAGTGCGAGCAGTGCAAGAAAGCTGACCGCGAGCGTGAGCGTGAAGCGGCGAAGAGCTGCGGCTGCGGTTGCGGGCATGAGGAGGCCAAGGACTTCACTGACCCGGACACGGTGAATGCGGATGGGACGAACCCGGCAGTGCGTACCGTCGACAAGGCAGAGGGCTACAACGAGAATGCCGGCTGGAACGACGACAACGTCCCGTCTGAGTCCGGTTCCGCGAGCGCCAGCGGTGCCGGTGACAACGCCAAGGACCAGATCAACTAACCCGTTTTTCTAGTCTCCTGCCAAATCATGCGCGTCGGGCCATAATGTCCCGTATGCGCATGACTGTGATTGGGACCGGGTACCTTGGAGCAACGCACGCCGCCTGCATGGCGGAGCTGGGCCACGAGGTGCTCGGCATTGACGTTGACCAGGCGAAGATCGACGCGTTGAAGAACGGCGATGTGCCGTTCTACGAGCCGGGGTTGCCCGAGGTACTCAAGCGCAATATCGAGTCGGGCCGGTTGGGCTTCACCACCGATTACGAAGAAGCCGCGGCGTTCGCCAACGTCCACTTCATCGGGGTGGGCACACCGCAGCAGCGAGGGTCCTATGCGGCTGACACCACCTATGTGGAAGCGGCGATCGACAGTCTCGTGCCTCACTTAGAAGGCGAACACCTCATCTTGGGCAAGTCGACCGTTCCCGTCGGAACGGCACGGGCCTTGCAGGAGCGCGCAGATGCCGCAGCTGAACTTGCCGGTGAGGGTGCCACCGTGGAAATCGCGTGGAACCCGGAGTTCCTGCGCGAAGGATACGCCGTCAAAGACACCATCGAGCCGGACCGGATCGTCCTGGGCACCCGCGGGGACGATTCGCGTGCCGAGGAGATCGCTCGCGAGATCTACGCCACTCCGTTGAGCCACGACACCCCGTTCATCGTGACGGATCTGCAGACCGCGGAGCTGGTGAAAGTTTCCGCTAACGCTTTCTTGGCCACCAAAATCAGCTTCATCAACGCCGTGTCCGAGGTCTGCGAGATCGTCGGTGCGGATGTCACCCAGCTTGCCGACGCGATCGGCCACGACGACCGCATCGGCCGCAAATTCCTCGGTGCAGGGCTGGGCTTCGGTGGTGGCTGCCTGCCGAAGGATATTCGCGCGTTCATGGCCCGCGCTGGCGAGGTTGGCGCAGATCAAGCACTCACATTCCTGCGCGAGGTCGACGCGATCAACATGCGCCGGCGTGAGCGCGTGATCGACCTGTCGCGCGAGATCCTCGGCTCGCTCATCGGCCGCCGTATCACCGTGCTGGGAGCGGCGTTCAAGCCGAACTCCGACGACGTGCGTGATTCGCCGGCCCTGGCGGTTGCCGGCCAGCTCAACCTCGCCGGCGCGTCGGTACGCGTCTACGATCCGCAGGGCATGGATAACGCCCGTAAGGTCTTCCCGACTTTGGATTACGCGGCTTCCCTCGATGATGCTTTGAACGACGCCGAGCTTGTGATCCTCGCCACAGAATGGGATGAGTTCAAGCAGCTCGACCCGACGCACGCCGGGGAACTCGTTGCTGAGAAAAAGCTTGTCGACGCCCGAAATGTCCTTCCAATCGATGCCTGGCAGGCAGCCGGCTGGGGCATGTGGGCTCTCGGTCGCTCCCTTTAATGCACCTTCGGGGCGCATTGTCATTCGAATGCGCATCTTGTCGGCGCATCGCGGGCGTTTCCCGGAGCGTGCGCCTGCGGGAGCTTCAAGATGAGAAGTTCTTCACAAATCAAATTACCTGTGAGAACGACCAGTGTCGACGGAGCTTTTCGTAGAATCCTGACTGCCGAAATAGCTCTTTCTAGATGCGGCGCCCCTCCCCCTTGAGTATTTTTTCCGGGGGAGGGGCGCTGGCGGTCTGATGCGGGCTGATGCGGGCTGATGCAGGACGGACGGCCACAATCTCTGCGACCGCCGCGGCGACGGCCTGCCCTAAGGCGGGGTGGGGGCCGTTAGTGCTGGTGGTAGTCGGACAGGAAGTTGCCCAGGCGCTCGATGGCGTTCTCCAGCTGCGAGGCCCACGGGAGCGTGACCACGCGGAAGTGGTCCGGCTTCGGGTAGTTGAAGCCGGAACCGCCGACCATGAGGATCTTCTCGCTCTTGAGCAGGTCGAGCATGAAGCGCTCGTCGTCGTGAATCTCGTACATGTCCAGATCGAGCTTCGGGAACGCGTACATCGCGCCCTTCGGTTCCACCACCGAAACACCCGGGATCTCGCGGAGCTTCTTCACCGTGACATCGCGCTGCTTCTTCAAACGGCCGCCCTCGCCGGTGAGCGCGTAGATGGATTGGCGGCCACCGAGAGCGACCTGGATGGCGTGCTGGCCCGGGACGTTCGAGCACAGTCGGGTGCCGGCGAGCAGATCGAGGCCTTCGATGAATCCGGTGGCGCGGCGGCGCGGGCCGGTGATCACCATCCAGCCGGCGCGGTAACCGCAGACACGGTACGCCTTGGACAGGCCGTTGAAGGTGCAGGTGACCAGGTCGGGGGCGATGGCGGCCATGGAGTGGTGCACGGCGTCGTCGTAAAGCACGCGGTCGTAGATCTCGTCGGCGAGCACCATGAGCTCGTGCTCGCGCGCGATGTCGGCGAGTCCTTCCAAGACCTCCTTGGAGTAAACCGCGCCCGTCGGGTTATTCGGGTTGATCACCACGATCGCCTTCGTGCGGTCCGTCACCTTCGAGCGGATGTCCTCCAGCGACGGATTCCAGTTATCTTCTTCGTCGCACACATAGTGGACGGCCTTACCTCCGGCGAGCGTGGTCGCTGCAGTCCACAGCGGATAATCGGGGGAGGGGATGAGGACCTCGTCGCCGTCGTTAAGCAAAGCTTGCGTGGTCATCGAAATGAGCTCGGACACGCCGTTGCCCAAGTAGACGTCGTCGATGTCGAAATCCGGGAAACCGTCGATCTCCTCGTAGCGGGTCACCACCGCGCGGCGCGCAGGAATGATGCCCTTCGACGTCGTGTACCCCTGCGACGTGGGCAGCGCCGCGATCATGTCACGCATGATTACATCCGGAGCGTCGAAGCCGAAGACCGCCGGGTTACCCGTGTTGAGCTTCAAAATGGAGTGGCCGTCGCGCTCCATCTCCTCCGCCGTCGACGCCACAGGTCCGCGCAAGTCGTATGCGACGCCCTTCAGCTTCTCGGCCTGGTCGAAATGCCGGTGGCGCTTCAGCGGCGCGCGCTTCGGCTTCTCGGCCTGCTTATCGGTTGTCTTCTCATTCGACGATTTGCTCATGTGCCAATTCTTCCAAAAAATAGCGCGGCTATTTAGAGAATCGGCCCAAGGTCCGCTGCGCGATACTCATCGCGTCGCCCGTCAGCTGGTCACGCTGCACGCTGCGCTCCGCTTTGCGACGTTCCTCCTCCATCCGCCGCGCCGTCTGCAACTCCTTCAGCTGCTGCCGCTCCAACTGGCGCGGACTCGGCGCATACCAGCTGTCTGGGCCTGCCTTCATGATGTACAGGACCGTGAAAAGCGCCGGGATGATCAGCAAAAGAAGCGCCCACTCGGCGATTCCCGTTGCGGTGCTGACGCCCACCGCGGCGGCGAACGACGCGAGCGAACCAAGCGAGAAAATTCCCAGCCGCGTGTTCTTGCCGTTCGCGCGAGCCCGCTCGATCTCGCTGCGGGTGAAGGTCTGCTCGAGCGCCCCCGGAACCTGCGGCTGGTGATCCGGGAGATCGAGGAACAAGGGGACGAGATCGCGATGCGTCGTCGCTCCGTCTACCTCCTCGCAACGGCGGTTGAACTCGTCGCTGTCCAACCGGCCCTCGCCGAGTGCGTAGCTGAGACGCGCCACCGCCTCAGAGCGATCCAAATCCGACAAACGGACAAGGTCGCCATTCCCGCCATTTCGTTGACGTGGCGGGGCGGGTTGCGACGGCTGCTGGGGCTGAAACTCGGGCGACATCACGTCCCCCATACTAAACCGGCCATACGGACCATCCGTCTAGACAATTCTTTTGACAGCAATAAACTGTGACCCATGACAATCCCAAATAATCCCAATGAATACCCAAGTTTCGGCGACTACCCGTCCTTCGGCGACGGACAGAACCCAGCCCAAAACTCGGCCTACAACGCTCCTAATGGCCAATACCCGCCGACATCCGGCTACGTGAATCCGGAGAACATGTCAGAAGCCGGCCGCCCCCTGCACATCCCAGCCCAGCCGCTGCCACCAGCCGAGCCCATCCCGTTCAGCTTCAAGCGCCTGTTCACCAGCCAATGGCACGTATACATTGGCCTGCTGATGCTACCGGTGCTCATCGCCCTCGTCGGTGGCCTGATTTTCGTGCTCCCACAGCTCATCAACGACATCAACAACGGTGTCGAGGAACCCAGCACCTCCACCAACGCGACCATGATGGTGTTACAGCTGGTCATGTCGGTTGTTTCCTTCATCTTCAGCCTGGTCGTCTACAAAGCGGCGCTGCGAGATACCCGCGGCGTGAAGCCGACGTGGAACAATGCATTCAAAGACGTTCCATGGGCCCAAGGCATACTTGCCTACATCCTGACCGGGTTGGCATTCGGCATCGCGTTCGTCGCGCTCGCCTTCATCGGCGGCCTCATCGGTTCGCAGGTGCCAGCACTCGGTGTGACGCTCATCGTTCTGACCGTCATCGGGTTCCTCTTCCTTTACCCGTTCATGGTGATGATCCCGCTATACGCCATCGACGAGAAGACCACCGCCACCGGCGCGTTCGCCGCAGCCTGGAACGACGTAAAAGCGAACTACTGGCGCGTATTCGGCGCCTTGCTACTTGTCGGACTCGTGTGCGTCGGAATCGTCCTATTCACCATCGGCTTCGGCGCCATCATCGCAGCTCCGATTCAGGTGCTCGCCACCGTCTTCATCTACCGGTGGATCAGTGAGCCTGGACAAACCGCACAGTCCACGCCTCAGAGCCAGATGTTCCAGCACCCGGAACAGGACGGGTACATGAGCATGTACTAGGTCGGCACCTGATTGCCGACTTCAGCAGAATCACTTTTCGCCCCGGTTCCCCGCCGTTTCGTGGTGGGGTGCCGGGGTTTCGGTGTCTTTCGGGAGGGGTGGTTTTATTTGGGCAGGGGTGAACCCCGTCCCGGATAGGTTGTGGGCCTGTTTCGGCCATGCTTGTGTCGGCCGCATCGCTGCTGTTTCGTGCGGGACCGCTGTTTTGTCTTTACCGTTCCTTTTTGGCCATTTCTTCTTTACCAAGACGCTGTTCCATGTGCGTTGCTTGCATCTTGCCCTGGTTATCGTCCGAAGAGTTGGTGCATGGCTCCGTATGGGTGGGTGGTGTTGGGTGCGGGTGTGCCTCGCGGTGAGATCCAGATGGGTGTGCCGTTGCGGATTCTGATGCGGCCTCGGTGGTTGCGGTGGGGGTCGTCGTCGTTGGTGCGGTTGTGGTAGCGGCACACCACCGCCAGGTTGTCCATGTTTGTCATCCCACCCTGCGACCACGCATCAACGTGGTGGACTTCGCAGTTATCGGCTGCGTGCCTGCAGTCGGGTACGGGGCAGGTGGTTTGTGTGGCTCGTGCCAGGTCGCGTTGTTTGGTGTTGGCGAACCGGCGTGTGGTGTACAGGTTCACCGGCCCTGCCTGCGGGTGGAATGTGGCTACCTCCAACTGGTGTCCGTGGTATTTCGTCAGGTAGTCCGCCCCTGTGATTGTGGTGCCGTCTGTCAGCCCGAGGATGGTGTCGTCCCCGTCGCTGTTGATGATGCGGGTGTAGTCGGGAAGCGGGATGAGCACCAACGGGCGTGGCACCGCCGGAAACACCCCACCACCTACGGTGCCTGCGTGTGTGTCGTCGTCGGTGGTGTTGACGCCCAGCAACGCCATCAGCGCGGTGTACATCTGCGGCCCCGCAGGTTGGGAGGGCTCGAGCTTGCGGCGCAGGGCGTATTCGAGTGCTGCGATGTCGTGTTCGTTACCGGTGGCGGTAAACGACCGTGCGCTGTTATGTGAGGATATAAACCGCACCGATGGTTGCGGTGGTGGGGCATCAGCATCCGGGTCGGGCAGGATGTTCTTCGCTGTGCGCCGCAACGCGGCGTAGTTACCGGGTACCGATAGCAGGGCTAGGCGTAGTCGCCAGGTCTCCTTGTCGGATGTTATGGGTGTGAGGTGTTTTCGATGAACACTAGCTGGTCTAAGGATTTACCGGTGTCGCGGGCGATGGTGATGGCGTGGGTTTGCTGGCGGGTGAATCGGGTGGGCCCGTAATAAGCGGCGTGGGCTTTGGCCCAGTCGGTGATCCGGTTGGGGTTGGCACCGGCATCACGAAGCACCCCGGCATCAAAGTGGGCCAGGGTATCGATCGCGGTGCTGGTGGCACCCACACTGGCGGCGAAAAGGTTCATGGGCCACACGCTAAACCCGGTGCACCGGTTGGCAAAGGGCACCACCGTAAACCTGTGGATAACCACATGTTATCCACAGGCCCGTGAACCCAAGAACCATCGAAAAGCGGCCATGACGTGCACATACCCACCGGTTCCCGCACCCCGGAAGAAAACTGCCGGAAAAGGGGAGAGCGAAAGCGGCGGCGGGGGCGCTAACTGAAGGAAAAGAGGGGCTCCGAAGAGCCCCTCTTAGACGGTGAACTTATGCCTGCCAGCGCTCGTCGGGGCCGGTGGTGCGGTCCTCGTAACGCTTCTTAGCTGCGTCGTAATCCTGCTCAGGGAGCTGGTAGAAGTACACGCGCGGCATGACAGCCTCGGCGTGCTCGAGGTAGGTGGTGACGAAGTTGTCCACGTCCTCGCGCTCGGTCGACTTCTTGTTCACGTAGATGAACAGGGGGCGGGACAGCGGGTAGTTGCCGCTCTTGGTCTCGTCTGCGGTCGGGGCGACACCGTCGATCGACACGTTGTCGATGAGCTTCTGGGAGTCCTCCTCGGTGGCGAGGTAGTTACCGATACCCATGAAGGACAGCGCGTTCGGGTCCTCGGCGACCCACCGGGACAGTTCCTGAATGTCGTCGGTGGACTCGTAGTCGTCGCGGATCTCGTCGCCCTGGAGGACGAGCTCCTTGAAGACGCCGAGCGTGCCGGAGCCGTCCGGGCGGCCGTACAGCTTGATCTCCTCGTCCGGCCAGGACGGATCGATGTCGGACCATTTGGAAACAGAGGAGTCCTTGGACCAGATGTCGTGGAGCTGGTCGATGGTGAGGTCGGTGGCGAAGTCGTTGTCGCGGTGCTTGACGATCGTGATGGCGTCGAGGCCGATGGGCAGTTCGATGTACTCGACCTTGTTGTCGGCGCACTGCTTCTGGAAGTCCACCGGAGCGCCCGAACCCGGGATAGCCACGGAAGCGTCGTTGATGTCGGCGTCACCGTTGCAGAATTTCTCGAAACCGTCGGTTGAACCGATCGCCTCGACGTTGACGTCGAACTTGTACCGGTCGGCCATGTAGGAGGTGATGGGCTCCACGGTGGCGGAACCGGTGGCCTGGATCGCGTCTTCGCCTGGGGTGTCGTTGGAGGAGCAACCGGCGGCGAACATTGTCAAGGATGCCAGCATGGAGGCGGTGATAGCTGTGCGGCGCTTAAGCACGGTTCTTGCCCTCCTGCATCTCGGCGCGGAACTCGCGAAGCAGACGGAAGAGGTTCTTCCAGGAGCCCTTGGAGTTGGTCCAGTACTGTGCGAAGTGCTCGTCGAGCTCAGCTTGCTGGTCGGGCGTGACGTTCGGGTTGATCTTTTTGTGCTTGCGGCCCGGCTTCGTACCTTCGGCTGCGACGACGGTGGTGTCGTCGCCTTCGGCAGGCTGAACGACGGTCTCAGTGGCAGCGTCTTCTGTCGCGTTCTCTTCAGTCAGGAGCTGCTGGTTGCGGCCGCGGGCATTGAGCTCGTCGCGGAGCTCGTCAGCGGTCTCTTCGAGCTCGGCGAGCAGGGCTTCCAGGGCCTCGTCGGGAGCTTCGCTGCGAATGAGCTCCTGGGCCATGGGGGACAGGTCGGGGGTTTCGTTCTGGTTCGTCATCGTGGGCTCCTTACATCAGGGTGTTGGAAATGAACACTGCGAGTAGCGGGATGGCGAAGAAGACGCCACCGATGTAGATGAAGATGTAGATCTTGTTCTTCTCGGCCAGGGTTGCCAGCCAGTCGGCGCAGCGCGGCGGCACGTCACGCAGGAACGGGATGCTCAAGATGATGATGGCGGAGAAGAGGTTGAACAGGGTGTGCACCAGTGCACCGGCCATTGCGGCTTCGGCTTCTGAGCCGGTTGCGGCGAAGGCCGCGATCAGTCCGGTCAAAGTGGTACCGATGTTCGCACCGACCACGAACGGGAACAGGCTGCGGACCTGGAATTTGCCGGATGCTGCCAGCGGAACCGTCAGGGCGGTCGTGGTGGAGGACGACTGGACCACGGCGGTGATCAAGGCACCGGAAAGAGCTCCGAAGAATGCGTTCTTACCCAGCGCTGCGTACAGGATTTCCTGAGCCTTGCCCACCAGCAGAGCATTGAGGATCTTACTGATAAAGGTGATGGAAACCAGGATGAGCGCGATACCGATCACGGCGAGGACGATGCCGCCCCAGACGTCGCCAAGCGGCTCGACCATACCGCTTGCCAGCTCCACGAGCGGCTCGGTGATCATGTCGATGAAGTCGCCGAAGGACTCGAAGACACCCGCGATGACACCTTCACCGGAGCCAGTGAGGGACGGAGCGATCGCCGTCGCCGTCTTGCCCAGGAACCCGGTGAACATCTCCAGGGTGAAGAAAATCAGGATGGCGAGGAGGTTGAAGAAGTCGTGAACAGTCGCCATTGCGAAACCGTTGTGGAACTGCTTCTTGTTGCCGGCCAGGCCCAAAGCAACCAGGGTCGAGGTGACCGAGGTACCCATGTTGGCACCGAAGAGCATCGGGATGGCGATGTTCAGCGGCAGGCCACCGGCGATCATGCCCACCACGATCGAAGTGGTGGTGGAGGAGGACTGGATGATCGCCGTGGTGACGACACCGATTGCCAGACCCACGAAGGGGTTCTCAGCGAAGGAGAACAGTTCCTTGGCCTGGTCGCCGGCGGCCGTCTTGAAGCCGTCGCCGATCATTCCGACACCGTTGAGCAGCAGCCAAACGGCGAGGAAGACGGCGATCCAGTTGACGACCTGCTTCGCGGTTCCTTCGAACGGCAGGAAGCTCAGCGGGTCGTTTTCTTGGGCGTCGTCGTCCAGGTCGTTATCGGGGGCGTTGGAGGAGTCGTTCTTATTTGACGTGTTTTTGCCGGTCTTCCCGGCTTTATTGTCGACACCGACGGATTCGGACTCGACCACTTCACGGTCGATAACGCGGATGTCTGCGTCGTCGGACAGATTGTGCTCACCGGCGAGATCGCGGGGGAGTCCCTTATCGCTCATAGGTTCTCTCTTCTTATGTTGGGGGAACATAGGCCGGTCCAACGTTAATCGCAGGTTCCGTCCAGTGGGTTAACGGTTGTTTAACGGGTTGCGAAAGGTTGTGGTGGGACGTCAGGGCAGGCGCGGTACTGAACAAAGAAGGGAGGGGAGGAGGCGGGCAGGGTCCTCGCGGGGAGCTGCGAAGGATCAAGCAGCGGGTGCGGGGTTACGGCACCGCGGGAATGGCCAGGCCGCCAGCGAGAATCGCATTCCACTTATCGACGCTGACTACTGCCCCGGCTGTTTCCCGATTGACCCACGCCGGGCGGTGCCAGCCACGCCAGGTGGTGAAGGGGATGGCGCGGGACTTGAGGAACACGACGATCGCACCGGGCTGGTCCTCCGGCGAAGGCTCCGTTACGACGGGGGTGCGGCTGACGGTGACGGCCGGAGAGCTGGCGGCGCGGAAGTGCTCGTAGATCGCGGACGCCTCGGCGGAGGTGCCCACGATGGTGAGAGAGTCATGAGTGAGGGAGTTGCCGGTGAGTGGGGCGCCGCTGGCCACGATGACGGTGTCGTAGTAGTGGGTCAGGTCGCCGACGGTGATGTCGGTGCCGATGCGGACGTTTCCGAAGAGGCGGAGACGGGGAACGAGTGCTGCCGGAGGGGTCTCGAACCCGGTGTCGAACCCGGTGCTGATTACGGGGGATGGAGCTTCACGGTGCTCGGCGGCGAAGCGGATGAGGCCGGTCGGTGCGGGGGCTGCGTCGAAGAGGTCGACGAAGTAGGAACGGCCGGAGGTTTCGGGCATGCAGATCAAGGTGTCCGATGCATGAATACCGGCGGCGCCGGCGCCGACGACGGCCACGCGGTGTGCCCTGGGGGCGCGTGTCTCGTGGGTCATGGTGACTCCTTTGATCGTGTTGGGGGTGCAGCCAAAACCCGGAACCTAAGCAGACTGCTTGGTCTATAAATCTAGCCGGGGAGGGTTCGGAGTCAAGGGCATCGCCCGATTTATATTCAGCAGAACTGCCTGTTATGCAGGTGTATTAATACGGTCCGCGGACTGGGATCGACGTGTCGGAAGCAAAAAAGGGTGCCCAAGAGAGGCACCCTCGTAAGCAGACAGAGAAGTCTATATTGTTAGTCTTCGTCGCTGAATTGCGACTGGTTCAGCTCGTAATACACGCCACGTCGTGCGAGAAGTTCTTCGTGGGTTCCCTGCTCGGCAATGGTGCCGTTCTGCATGACGATGATGAGGTCGGCGTCGCGGATCGTCGATAAGCGGTGCGCGATGACGAAACTTGTGCGGCCGTTGCGGAGCGCGTTCATGGCGTGCTGGACGAGGACCTCGGTGCGCGTGTCCACGGACGAGGTGGCCTCGTCGAGAATGAGCAGCGGGGGCTGGGCGAGGAACGCGCGGGCGATGGTGATGAGCTGGCGCTCGCCGGCGGAAATGGAGCCGCTGTCCTGGTCGATTTCCGTGTCGTACCCATCGGGAAGTGAGCGAACAAAGCGGTCGACGTAGGTGGCTTGCGCTGCGGCGATGACTTCCTCGTCGGTGGCGTCCAGGCGGCCGTACCGAATGTTGTCCATGATCGTGCCTGTGAAGAGGACTGCATCTTGCAGCACCATGCCGATGTTGGAGCGCAACTGGGAGCGCGAGAGGTCGCTGATGTCGCTGCCGTCGAGGCGGATGGAGCCGCCGTCGACCTCGTAGAACCGCATGATCAGGTTGACCAGCGTGGTCTTGCCGGCACCGGTGGGGCCGACGAGCGCCGCGGTCTGGCCGGGCTCGACGCGCAGGGAGAGGTCTTCGATCAGCGGGGTGTCGGGGGAGTAGGAAAAGTCCACGTGGTCGAATTCCACGAGGCCGCGGGCGTTGCCTTCGGTCGCGGAGCCGGATGGGGTGTCAGCGCTTTCCTCTTCAGCGTCGAGAAGCTCGAAAACACGCTCGGCGGAGGCGACACCGGACTGGAGCATCTGCATCATGCCGGCGATCTCGCCGAGGGGCTGGTTCATCTGGCGGGAGTATTGGATGAAGGCGGTGGCGTCGCCGAGCGTGATCTTGCCCGAGGCGACTTTGAGGCCGCCGAGCACAGCAATGGCCACATAAGACAGCGAGCCGATGAACTGCATGATCGGGTGCATCGAGTTGGCCAGGAATTGCGCCTTCTGTGCGGCGGCGGCAAGCTCCTCGTTGCGCTCGTCGAATTCGGCGCGGATTTGCTCGCCCCGGCCGAAGATAGTGGCCACGTCGTGGCCGGTGAAGGCTTCCTCGACGTGCCCGTTCAAATCGCCGGTGGCTTTCCACTGAGTGACAAATTCCTTCTGGGAGCGCGTGCCCACGACACCCATGACGGCGCCGGTCAGCGGGATGGCCAGCAGGGCGACGAGGGCGAGCTGCCACGAGATGGACAGCATCATGACCACGATGCCCACCAAAGTGAGTAGAGCGTTGAACAGCGACGACAGGGATTGCTGCAAAGCCTGCTGGATGTTGTCCACGTCGTTGGTCGTGCGGCTCATCACGTCGCCGCGCTGGCGGGAATCGAAGTAGGACAGCGGCAGGCGGTTGATCTTCGCTTCGACCTTCTCACGCAGGGCGTACACCGTACGCATGGTCAGCTTGTTCAGGATCGCGCCTTGCGCCCACATGAGCAGTGCGGCGATCAGGTACAGCGCGAGGACGGCGATGATGAGTTCGCGGAGGCGGTCGAAGTCGATGCCGTTTCCGGGGTTGAGGTCCATCGCTGCGGCCATGTCCGCGAAACGGTCTTGGCCGGCTGCGCGCAACCCCTCCACAGCCTGCTCGGGCGTGGTTCCTTCGGGCAGCTGTTTCGACACCACGCCCGCGAAGATCACGTCCATCGCGTGCCCCAGCACCCGCGGCGCCCACACCGCAAGAATGACGGAGCCGGCGTTCATCAGGAAGACCAGCGTCAACGCGATCTTGTACGGCGTAAGCAGCCCGAGGAGCCGTTTCGCGGAGGGCCAGAAGTGCTTGGCTTTCCGGGGCGCCTTGTTGGAGTAGTCGTCCCCGGCCATGGACTCTTCGTAGGCGGCCAGTTGGTCGTCGGTCATCTGCTCGCTCATGCGGTCACCGCTTTCTGGCTCTGGTCGATCTCGCGGTAGGTCGAGCTGGATTTGCAGCTCGTCATGGGTTCCGCGTGCGACGATTTCGCCGACCTCCATCACGAGAATCTGGTCGGCATTGCGTATCGACGCCACCCGTTGCGCCACAACAATCACAGTCGCGTCCTTCGTGTACGAGGTCATCGCATGTTGCAGCTTGGCTTCTGTGGTGGCGTCGAGGGCGGAAAAAGAGTCGTCGAAAAGATAGACATCCGGCCGCGCCACGAGCATGCGGGCGATGCACAGGCGCTGGCGCTGTCCGCCCGAGACGTTGGTGCCGCCTTGGGCGATGGGCATGTCGAGAGTGTCGACGAAGCCCGCTTGCGCCGTCCGCAGCGTCTCCCACAGTTCCTCATCGGTGGCGTCGGGGTTGCCGATGCGCAGGTTGGAGGCGACGGTGCCGCGGTACAACCAGGGTTTCTGCGGGACCATTCCCACTGATCCGCTGACGAGCACGTGCCCGGAGGTGGGGTAGTAGAGCTCCGGGATGAGCCCCAGCATCGTTGATTTTCCAGCACCGGTGGAGCCGATGATGGCGGTGACGGTGCCTGGCTGCGCGGTGAAGGTGATGTCCTTGAGCACCGGTTCCTCGGCACCCGGGTAGCGGTAGGACACGTCGTGGAACTCCACGGTGCCCGGGGCCGAGTGGGCTGTACCCGCACCCTCGGTGGCACCGTCGGTGGCACAGCGCGCCGGCCG
Organism: Corynebacterium sp. P3-F1; assembly: GCF_030503635.1. Lineage (NCBI taxonomy): Bacteria > Bacillati > Actinomycetota > Actinomycetes > Mycobacteriales > Corynebacteriaceae > Corynebacterium > Corynebacterium sp. P3-F1. The sequence continues at coordinate 1,072,587 of NZ_CP129965.1, read as the reverse complement.
CGGCTCGGCGGGCTCGTAGGCCAGAACTTCGGTGATGCGGCGGCCGCACACGAGCGCGCGGGGAAGCATCATGAGCATGAACACGCCCATCATCACGGCCATGAGGATCTGCATGAGGTACTGCATGAACGCGGTAAGTGAGCCGACCTCCACCAGCCCCTGGTCCACGCGGTGACCGCCGAACCACAGCACTGCAGTGGTGGCCAGGTTCAGGATGAGCATGATCACGGGGAACATGGTCACGAAGACGCGACCGATGTTGAGGCTCAGGCGGGTCAGTGCGCCATTGGCATCTTGGAAGCGCTTGGCCTCGAAGTCTTCCCGGCCGAATGCGCGGACGACGCGGATGCCCGCGATCTGCTCGCGCAGCAGTCCGTTGATGGCGTCCAGCTTCTTCTGCATCCGGCTGAACATGGGCATGAGCAGCGCCGCGATGATGGTGACCACCACGGCCAAGACCACCACAGCCACGATGACAAGCCAGGACATGCCGGCGTCCTGGCGTAGGGCCATGATCACGCCGCCGACGGCCATGAGCGGGGCGGTGACCATGAAGTTGAAGAAGAGCAGGGTGGTCATCTGCACCTGCTGGACGTCGTTGGTGGCGCGGGTGGTCAGTGTGGCTGGTCCGAAGTGGTTCATGTCTTCGGAGGTGAAGCGGCTGACTTTGTCGTACACGGCGCGGCGGATGTCGCGGCCTGTGCCCATGGCCGCCGCCGAAGCGAACCACACTGCGGCGACAGCGGCGGCGACTTGGACGAAGGAGACGCCGAGCATGAGCATGCCCACGCGGCGGATGTACGGCACGTCGGCCGCGGCGACTCCGTTGTTGATGATGTCGGCATTCAAATCTGGCAGATACAGGGTGGCCAGGGTGGAGATGAACTGGAGCACCACGACTGCAGCCACGTATCCCGCATAGGTCTTTCCGTATCGCCCGGTGAGGCGGAGGAGGTCCACTACATGTCCTCGTTTCCATGTTTCGGTTTTGAGGTTTTGGTTTTCTGACGGCGTAATCATATGACGCGGAGTGGACACGCTGTGTGCGGAAGCGGAGCGCGCACGAGAAAACACCAGGAAAGAGACGGACCGAGTGGTCTATAAGTGGACGATACTTTATCCCCGAAGGAGCGCCTCGGTCGAATTTCATTCACCTAGATATCCAGTTCATACGTGAAAAGAGGGCGGGGCAGATGATTTAGACCGAGTGGTATATGTACGTTCATCACAGCACTTCTGAGAGAGCCGCCGACTAGACGGATCGGTTCACTTTCAACCATCAGCGAAGGAGGCGGCATGACCACCACAACGAGCCGCGAACGGAAGGCCCGTAAGCCGCGCCCACAGCGCACCCCCAAGCCTGAAGGCCAGTGGAAGATCGACGGGCAAACCCCGCTGAACCACGACGAGGAGCTGAAACAGGAAGAGCCGGTGCTGCAGGTCAAGCAGCGGGTCATTGACACCTACTCCAAGCAGGGTTTCTCCTCCATCCCCAACGAGGACCTGTACCCGCGCTTCAAGTGGCTCGGCCTGTACACGCAGCGCAAGCAGAACCTGGGCGGCGAGCACACGGGCAAGGACAACCTCGAGCTGCAGGACGAGTACTTCATGGCGCGCGTGCGTTTCGACGGCGGCCAGTGCTCCACCGCCCAAGCCCGTGCCGTGGGGGAGCTCTCCCGCGACTACTGCCGCTCCACGGCAGACCTGACGGACCGCCAGAACATCCAATTGCACTGGGTGAGCATCGAGGATGTGCCCGCGATGTGGGAGAAGCTCGAGTCGGTGGGGCTGAACACGTGGGATGCCTGCGGCGACGTGCCACGCGTGATCATGGGTTCGCCGGTGGCGGGAATTGCCAAGGACGAGATCATCGACGCGACGCCGGCCATCGAGAAGATCAAGAACGAGTACGTCTTGCGCGAGGAATTCCAGAACCTGCCGCGCAAATTCAAGTCGGCGATCTCCGGCAACGCCCGCCAGGACGTCATTCACGAGATCAACGACATCGCGTTCATCGGTGTGGAGCACCCTGAGCTCGGCCCCGGCTTCGAGCTCTTCGTCGGCGGCGGCCTGTCCACGAACCCGATGCTGGCGCAGTCGCTCGGGGTCTTTGTCACCCTCGAGGAGGTTCCCGAGGTGTGGGCCGCTGTGGCGCGCATCTTCCGCGATTACGGTTACCGCCGCCTGCGCAACCGCGCACGCCTGAAGTTCCTTGTGGCGCAGTGGGGTACAGCGAAATTCCGCGCCGTGCTGGAGGACGAGTACTTGGGCTACAAGCTTCCCGATGGCCCGCGTGCCCCGACGAACCTCATCGACCGCGACCACGTGGGCGTGCACGAGCAGAAAGACGGCAAGGTCTATCTGGGCGTGAAGCCGACGATGGGTCACCTGACGGGCGAGCAGCTCATCGCTATCGCCGACTTGGCGGAAAGCTACGGCCTGACGCGTTTGCGCCTGACATCGTTCAAGGAGATTCTCTTCCTGGATGTCGATCCGGCGAAGGTCGACAACCTGGCTAAAGACCTCCAGGATATGGGACTGTACTCCAAGCCAAGCGAATTCCGCCGCGGCATGCTCACCTGCACGGGCCTGGAGTACTGCAAGCTCGCGCACGTGACCACCAAGGCCAAGGGCATCGAGCTTGTCGACGAACTCGAGGACCGCTTCGGCGACATCGACTCGCCCATCACCATCACCCTCAACGGCTGCCCGAACTCGTGCGCCCGCACACAGGTCTCCGACATGGGCTTCAAGGGCCAGATGGTTGACGACGGTAACGGCAACAAGGTCGAAGGCTTCCAGGTGCACCTCGGCGGTACGGTAACCCGCGAAACCGCCGAGGGCGATAAGGAAGCCAATTTCGGCCGTAAGCTGCGCGGCCACAAAGTGCTCTCGTCTGAATTGGGGGAGTACGTGAGCCGGGTGGTGGCAAATTACGTCGATAAGCGAAACGAGGGCGAAATCTTCCGCGACTGGGTGCTTCGCGCCGATGAGGAGGACCTGAAGTGAGATTCCGCCGCGAGCCGAATGCGAACCGCAATTTCCCCACGCATTGCCCCTATTGCGCGGGTGAGGCGCTGTTCCCGGACGAGACAAGCGATTTCGCGTGGAAATGCACCGAATGCCTCCGTATCTTCGAGGTGAAGTTCCACGGGCAGGACGCCCCCGAACAGGCCCCGGCGCCGGCGAAATCCACGGAACAAGCCATCCAGGAATCGCTCGCGCGCCACGGGCACGACGCGGTGTTGAGGAAGGAGAAATAATGGCCGATTTTCTGTCGCGGGCCAGCGCCGACGTGCGCGACCCGGAGATCAGCCCGGAAGGTCCGAAGGAGACCGAACCGCTGCGCGCGGAGATCGCGGAAGCGAATGCGCGGCTTGTCGACGAATGGGCCGACAAGCTGTACGACGCCTCCGCGCAAGAGATCCTGGAGTGGGCCCACGAGCACGCGCCGGGCAAGCTCGCGGTGACGCTGAGCATGGAGAACACGGTGTTGGCGGAGCTGGCGAAGGACTTCCTCCCGGACGCGGACTTCCTGTTCCTGGACACCGAGTACCACTTCCCGGAGACTCTCGAAGTCGCTGACCAGGTGGAACAACGCTACCCGGACCAGGAGCTAGTGCGCGCCAAGGCCATCCTCTCGCGCGCCGAGCAGGACCGGGTGTACGGCCGCGCGCTGTACCGCACGAACCCGACGGCGTGCTGCCGGATGCGCAAGGTGGAGCCGCTTGCGGTGCACCTGTCGCCGTACGCGGGCTGGGTGACCGGCCTGCGCCGCGCCGACGGGCCGACGCGCGCGCAGGCGCCTGCGTTGTCCCTGGATGCGACGGGGCGGTTGAAGATCTCGCCGCTGATCACCTGGTCCCTGGAAGACACCGACGATTACATCGACGACAAGAACCTGATCATCCACCCCCTGACCAAACAGGGTTACCCCTCCATCGGCTGCGCCACCTGCACGCTGCCGGTGGCGGAGGGCGAGGACCCGCGTGCGGGCCGGTGGGCGTTCAGTTCCAAGACGGAATGTGGGTTGCACTCATGACACAGACACAATTGGCACAGACAGACACACTTTCGCCCCACCTCAAGGACCTCGAGAACGAGTCCATCCACATCATCCGCGAGGTGGCGGGGCAGTTCGACAAAATCGGCCTGCTCTTCTCTTCCGGCAAGGACTCGTGCGTGGTGTACGAACTGGTTCGCCGCGCCTTCGCCCCTGCGGCGCCGCCGATTGAGCTGCTGCACGTGGACACCGGCCACAACTTCCCCGAGGTCATCGAATTCCGCGACAACCTGGTGGAGAAGACCGGGGCCCGTCTGCGCGTCGCCCACGTCCAGGACTGGATCGACCGCGGTGACCTGGTGGAGCGCCCGGACGGCACCCGCAACCCGTTGCAGACCGTGCCGCTGGTGGAGACGATCGCGGAGGTCGGTTACGACGCCGTTCTCGGTGGTGCCCGCCGCGACGAGGAGCGCGCCCGCGCCAAGGAGCGCGTCTTTTCCGTCCGCGACTCCTTCGGCGGCTGGGATCCGCGCCGCCAGCGCCCCGAGCTGTGGGACCTGTACAACGGCGAGAAGCTGCCGGGCGAGAATATCCGCGTCTTCCCCATCTCGAACTGGACCGAGTCGGATGTGTGGGAGTACATCGGTGCCCGCGGCATTGAGCTGCCGGCGATCTACTTCGCTCATGATCGCGAGGTGTTCAACCGCGACGGCATGTGGTTGACCGCCGGCGACTGGGGTGGCCCCCGCGAGGGCGAGACGGTGGAAACCCGCCGTGTCCGCTACCGCACCGTGGGCGACATGTCCTGCACCGGTGCTGTTGAATCCGACGCCACCACCATCGACGAGGTGCTCGCTGAACTGGCCACCTCCACCTTGACCGAGCGCGGCGCCACCCGCGCGGACGACCGCTTGAGCGAGTCCGCCATGGAGGACCGCAAAAAGGAGGGTTACTTCTGATGAGCGCACCTACACTCAATTCCCCCGCCGCGAGCGAGGTCCTGGCCGACCGCGCGACGTTGCGCCTGTGCACCGCGGGCTCCGTCGACGACGGTAAATCGACGTTCGTCGGCCGCCTGCTGCACGACACCAAGTCGGTGCTCGCCGACCAGCTGGCCAGCGTGGAGCGCACCTCCGCCGACCGCGGCTTCGAGGGCCTCGACCTGTCGCTGCTCGTCGACGGCCTACGCGTCGAGCGCGAGCAGGGCATCACCATCGATGTCGCCTACCGCTACTTCGCCACCGACAAGCGCACGTTCATCCTCGCGGACACCCCGGGGCACGAGCAGTACACGCGCAACACCGTCACGGGCATGTCCACCTCCCAGGTTGTGGTTTTGCTCGTCGACGCCCGCAACGGCATCAAACCCCAGACCGTCCGCCACCTCACCGTGGCGAGCCTGCTCGGGGTCAAAACCGTGATCCTGGCCGTGAACAAGATCGACCTGGTCGACTACTCGGAGGAGGTCTTCGAGGGCATCCGCACCGAGTTCGAGCAGCGCGCGCAGTCCCTCGGCATCGCCGAGCCGCACGCCGTGCCGATTTCGGCGCTCAAAGGCGACAACGTCGTGGAGCGCTCCGCGGCGACCCCGTGGTACGAGGGCCCGAGCGTCCTCGAGCTGCTGGAGACCATCCCGGTGCACTCCGGCCGCGCGCTGGACCTGCCGTTCCGCTTCAACATCCAGTACGTTCTGCGCGAGCACGCCACCGACTACCGCGCGTATGCCGGCACGGTGAATGCGGGCACGATCAGCGTCGGCGACACGGTCACCGCGCCGAACGGCTGCACGACGACGGTCACCCACATCGACACCGCCGACGGCCTCGACAGTGCGACCACCGCCAATGCGGGCGATGCAGTTTCGCTGCGTCTCGCTGACGACATCGACCTCGCCCGCGGCGACCTGCTGGCTGGTGCTGGTGCAGCAGACCAGAATGAGCAGGGGGGCGGATACCCGGAGTTCGTCCGCGAATTCCACGGCACCGTCGTCGGGCTCACGGAGAAAGATATCTCGGCAGGTCAGGCGGTGAAGCTGCGCTACGGCACCTCGCTCGTGCGCGCTCGTGTGGCCAGCGTCGACCGGGTCCTGGACATCGACGGCACCCCGGAACATAACTCCGACGACACCGCTCCTGCATCCTTCGGCCTCAACGACATCGCGCACGTGACCGTCCAGACCGCGCAGGAACTGCCGGTCGAGGAGTACGCCGCGCGCGGCGCCGTGGGCAACTTCCTGCTGATCGACCAGGCCAGCGGCAACACTCTCGCCGCCGGTCTCGTGGGAACACGGTTGAGGTAAACATCATGACGGCACTGATCACGCTCTCGCACGGTTCACGCTACCCGGGCGCACAGCCGGGAGTCAGCGAGCTCACGCAGGCGGCGGCCCGCCAGTTGGGGGTGACCGGGGTGGATGCCCACCTCGAGTTCGACACCCCTGATCTCACCGCCGCGGCGCACCAGCTCGCCGAGCAGGGACACACCCGCGCCGTGGTCGTGCCGACACTGTTCACCACCGCCTTCCACGCCACCCACGACGTGCCCGAGGCCATCGCCGCCGCCACCGCGGAAACGGGGTTCGACCTCGTCGCCGCCGACGGCTTGGGCCAGGGACGCGACGTCGCGGCTGTCCTTGCGGCACGCGCGCTTATCGACGCCCCACGTGCCCCTCGCATCGTCCTTTACCCCGTGGGCACATCCAATGAGGAGGCGGCTGCGAAGACGGTTGAGCTGGGACGGGACGTCGAAAAGCTTGCTGGCATCCCCGTGACCACCGTTCCCGCGACCGGGGTCGGCAAGCTTGTCGGTGCGAACGGCATTGATGCCGTCGCCGACGAAAACACGCACTTACTACCGCTATTTGTGACGAGGGGGTTGCTGCTGGACCGGGTTCACCGAAAGTGGCCCGGGTCCATCTCCGCACCGCTCGGCGCGGACCTCGCACACATCATCGCCGCACGCTACTGGGCGGCGCACTCCCTCTCACCCGCAAAGGTATAAAAACATGAATCGCATGGTCACACTCATTCTCATCGCCGTCGCGGGACTCGCTGGACAGCTTGTCGACGGCGGACTCGGCATGGGCTTCGGCGTCACCTCCACGACCATCCTGATCATGCTCGCCGGCCTCGGCCCCGCGCAGGCCTCCGCGGTGGTGCACACCGCTGAACTGGGAACGACCCTGGTCTCCGGTTTCAGCCACTGGAAATTCGGCAACGTGGATTGGCGGGTGGTCGCCGCGATAGGCATACCCGGCTCCATAGGCGCGTTCGCCGGTGCGACAGTGCTGTCGAACCTGTCCACTGAGGCGGCGAAGCCGATCATGTCCCTCATCCTCGCCGCGATCGGCATCAACCTGATCTGGCGCTTCTCCCGCGGTATTGTTCGTCGTCAGGCAGCGGCAAAGCCGCACTCCGCACCGTTCCTGGGCGTGCTAGGCGTCTTCGGCGGCTTCATCGACGCGACCGGTGGCGGCGGCTGGGGGCCGGTAACTACTTCGACGCTGCTGTCCGCTGGCCGCAGTGAACCGCGCCGCATCGTCGGCACCGTGAACACCGCAGAGTTCTTCGTCACCGCCGCTGCGACCGCGGGCTTTGTCATCGGGATGTGGGAAGACCTCGTGGCTAACCTCTCCGCCGTGCTCGCCCTTCTCATCGGCGGCGTGATCGCCGCCCCGCTCGCCGCATGGTTAGTCACCCGACTCAACCCGATCCTGCTCGGCGGCGTGGTGGGCACCCTGATTGTCACCCTGAACTTGCCCGTCGTTCTCAAGGCCCTCGGCGTTGCCGCTTCCGTCCTGGTGGTCGTGCGCATCGCAGTCATCATCGTCGGTCTTGCACTGGCCTTCCGCGGCTGGAAGAAAGCCCGGGAGAACTCCCGTACCGCCGCCGAGAAGGAGGGGGCCAGTCCCGCCAGGCAATCCGGGAAAAGCGACGCAGTGACCGAAGCAGCCGAGTCCGCGTCGGTATCCGCGAACCGATAGGAATTCGGCGCCGAGACGCACAAGCTCGTAGGTCCGTGGCCTGCACCTGCATCCAGCCGAGTGGCAAAGGAGTAGGGCGGCCGCGGATTTTCTCGTTGTGGAAAATGCTTAAACTCTGTGCAGGGCCTGTCGACTGCATCTAGAATGAATGACATGTCATGGAATAGTGATAATGAAACGGTGCGCACCATTCGTGCGCCAAAGGAAGAGATTGCTTCCGTCGTGACGGACGTTCCGTCCCTGCCGCAGTGGAATCCTGCTTTCAATTCCGTCGGAAAACGCAATGAAGATGGATCATGGCCTGTCAGCGTGCACAAAGTCGTATCCGGTTCCATCGGGTGCGAGATCGACGGGGATGTGGTGCAGTTCGCTATTGACATTCCGGGGCTGTCTGAGCGCTCGGAATTTCTACTCGAAGGTGTATCAAATGACGTGACACGTGTATCTCACCGTGTGAGGCAAAGCGGCCCGCTGAGTGCCCTCATCGGTGACGGGGAGGCGAGGCTGGTTCCCGGCAAGCGCCTCGCGCGGTTAGCTCGGATCGTGGAAAAAGAACGGATCCCGCAGTGACAGACGACGCTTCTCTCTGTCCCGATGAATTCCGGTACCTGATCCTGGCTCTCCAGCGTCAGGGGAGCCGGAGGCTCAACGCTTTGTTCGCAGACATCGGACTGACTAATTCTCAGGCAGAGACGATCGAAGTGCTTGGCGAGTATGGGCCGATCAGCACCCGCGAAGTCGGAAAATACCTGGTCTGTGAATCCGGCAGCCCGAGCCGGCTGCTCGCGACTCTATCCAAAAAGGGGCTGTCTGTCGCGGCACAATCCCACGAAGACAAGCGTTTGACCCTGCATGCGCTATCCCCGGACGGGCGTGCCCTCTTGCAGGAGATCCAGCAGATGCAGGGCGCATTCGATGCCGAGCTGGCAGAGCAGTTAGAGGAACTCGGTTCGGGTTGTGGCGAGAGCCTTGCGCACGAACTTGCGCGCTTGGTCACGGATCCGGAACTCAATGGTGCGCTTCAGCGGCGCTTTCCGCACCTGTTCGATCGTGAGGAGGATGGCCGTGGCTAAGGCGCGGTAGCAGGCGGGTGGGGGTTAAACTAGGCCACACTCATCCGCTAGCTGAAAGACACTTGCCATGCTCGTTACTGAAGCACTGTTTCTCCTGCTCTCGAACAAGTCTGACCGTTTTGAGATCGGAGTGAGCCACCAGCGCGTCGCCCTCAACGGTGCGCTGCTGTGTGATCTTGTCGCCACTGGTTTGGCCACAATCGAGGATGGCAAATCTCCCACCGCGGTTGCCGCGGCGGGCGCAGCGAAGCGAGCGGCGGCTCACCCAGCGTTGGCTCACGGCGTGGCCCGCCTGGAGGCCAAAGACGGCCAGACAGTCTACTCGGCGCTGAATTCCCGCAAGTTCGCGGATAAGGAAGCGCTCGCGCAGCGCCTCATCGAGGAAGGCGTGCTCGACCAGGAGCGCGCTAGCTTCCTCGGCCTGAAGTGGACCCGCTTCCCGGAAAAGGACGAGACCATTGAGGCCGCCATGCGCGACCGGTACCGCGATATTTTCCACGGCCATGCGGAGCCGCGTCCGGAAGAAGCCATGGTGGTCCTGCTGCTGAAGAACACCGGTGAGCTGCGCCGCATCTTCCTCGACGAGATCCAGGGCGTGCCCTTCAGTGAGGTGCGCGTCCGAGTGCGCGATATCGACCGGGCAGTGCTCGAGGGCGCGACCTTCGACCACGCCAAGGAGATCAATATCGTCCTTGACGCAGTCGCGCGGGCCGCAGCCGTCGAGGAAGAGGCCGCGTCCAGCTAGGGCACGCGGTGGGTCCAGCCTCGCTGCCGTCAAAAAACGCGAACGGTAACAATTCAACGGTAACCCCCGCCAGTTACGTCCACGTTTGAAGACGTAAGCGGCTGATCGGGAGTAAAGTTACCGTTTGATTGTTACCGTTCGTGGCTTTGGAGGGGGCAGCGGGATCGAGTTCGGCCGTCGCGGGGGCGACCGAGACCGGGGGCGGCGCCTGCTACGGGACGCGGTGGGTCCAGGCCTCGGTGCCGAACTTCTCCTCCACCAGTTTCTCGGCGGCGACGATGTCCGCGTCGGACAGCTCGCCGACTTCGGCCGGGTAGCGGGAGGTGAAGGTGTTCATCAGCGCTTCGATGACCTGCTGGCGGGAGACACCTGTCTGGCTGCGCAGCGGGTCGACGCGCTTCTTGGCAGAGCGCACGCCCTTGTCGGCGAGCTTCACCTTGCCCACGCGCAGGACGTCCATCATCTTGTCGGCGTTGATGTCGTAGGACATCGTGGTGTGGTGCAGGATCGCGCCCTGAATGCGCTTTTGGGCGGCACCGCCGATCTTGCCGCCGTCGGAGGTGATGTCGTTGATGGGCACGTACCAGGCGTTCACGCCCAGGGACTGCAGCCCAGCGAGCACCCAGGTGTCCAGGTACTGGTAGCTGTCCACGTAGCTTAAGCCGGCGACGATGTCGTCGGGAAGGTACATGGAGTAGGTGACACAGTTGCCGCCCTCCATGAACATCGCGCCGCCGCCGGAGATGCGGCGGACGGGGACGATGCCGTGCTTCTCAATGCCGTCGGGGTCCAGCTCGTTTTGGAAGGACTGGTAGGAGCCGAAGACGACGGCCTTGTCCTCCCATTCCCAGAAGCGCAGGATCGGGCCCTTGCGGCCGGCTGCGACTTCCTCCAGGAGGTACTGGTCCAACGCCACATTCACGGGCGTGGGCAGCACCGGGGAGTGGATGACGGTCCAATCGTAGTCGGTGAGATCTTTGGCGTCGAGAAGCGCGCGGCGTGCAGCGGTGGCCACGTCTCGCGTGGAGAACCCGTGGAGGGAAACGGCGGGGAGGGGGGACAGGGCGTCGTCGATACGCTGCTGCAGCTCCTCGGCTGTTTCCGTCACGGACGCGCCGATGAGTGCGCCGTTGATCGCGTCGTAGGCTTCCTCCGGTTCGAGGAAGAAGTCGCCGGAGATCTGGGCGCTGGTGACCGTCGAGCCGTCATCCGTGAGGTCCGCGACAACGAGCTTGCCGCCCGCGACCTTCACCTCGAAGTGGTGGGATGCCATTTACTTGGCGAACTCCTCGATGATCGCCTTGTTGAACGCCGGGAGGTCGTCCGGGGTGCGGGAGGAAACGAAGCCCTTGTCCACGCGGACCTCCTCGTCCACCCACGTCGCACCCGCGTTGGACAGGTCCGTCTTCAGCGACGGGTAGGAGGTGATGGTCACGCCGTTCAGAGCCTCGGCGTCGGCGAGGATCCAGCCGCCGTGGCAAATGACGCCGACGGGCTTGTTTGCCTGAGTGATCTCGCGGACGAATGCGACGGCCTTCTCGTCGGTGCGGATGGTGTCGGCGTTGCCGGTGCCGCCGGGGAGGATCAGGGCGTCGAAATCAGCGGCGTTCGCGTCGGCCGTGGTCTGGTCGACGGTGACCTTCTCGCCGTTCTTGCCCTCGATCTCGCCGGTCTCCGTGGAGACGACAGTAATGGTGGCGCCTGCCTCGGCGACTGCGTCGCGCGGGCTGGTCAGCTCGGAGTCCTCGAAACCGTCGGTGGCCAGGATTGCGATCTTCTTGTTCTCAAGTGCGTTAGTCATGCGGCCCAGTGTAAAGAGAAAACGCCAGCCGGGGGCTGGCGTTCACTCAGAGCGTATTTAGGACGTGTTAGTCCTTCTTTTTCTTCTGGATGTCTTCCTCGTCGATGGCGCGGGTGTCTCCCGGAGCGTCGTGCTTTTCCGCGTTCTTCTTGCTCAAGCGGGTTTTGCGCGGGACCTTCGTGGAGCCCAGCTTGCCGGCTTCTTCGTCGAGTTGCGTCTGGCCCTTGCGGCGGCCCATGGAACGCATGCGGTCGCGCACGGCCAAGAAGTCTTCGCGGGAGTCGAGTGTCTGACTCTGCTGGGTGGCGATCTGGATGTCATCGGCCGTGATCTCACCGGTGCGCAGGGAGACCATCTCCGCCCAGTAGCGCAGCCACACAGCGGCGACGGCGGCGACCGGGACAGCCAGGAACGCACCGATGATGCCGAAGAGGGTGCCGCCGACAGCGACCGCGAGCAGGACGATCGCGGCGTGCAAGCCCATCGAGCGGGACTGCAGGATCGGCTGCAGGACATTGCCCTCGATCTGCTGGACCAAGATGACCAGGCCGAGCGCCAGCAGCGCCTTGGTCAGGCCGCCGGACACGAGCGCCACGATGACAGCGAGAGCACCCGCGGTGAACGCACCGATAATGGGGATGAACCCACCGAAGAACGTGATCACCGCCAGCACCGGTGCCAGCGGCACGCCCAGGAGGACCAGTCCGACACCGATGAACACGGCATCCACCATGGACACGATCGCCTGCGTGCGGATGAACCCGGAAAGAGTGTTCCACGAGCGCATGAGCACCTCAGTCAGGTGCCAGCCGACCTTCACGCCCGTGTACTTGCGCAACCACGGCAGGAAGCTGTCGCCGTCCTTGAGGAAGAAGAACGACAGAACAAGCATCAAGCCCAGCGTCGTGCCTATCGACGCCGCCGCGCCGATCCCCGTCACCACACCCGATGCGATGTTGGAGGCCTGGCCACGGACGAATTCACCTATCTGGTTCACAGCCTGCTCGATCTGGCTGGTGTCTACGTCGAAAGGCGCAGAGTTCTCCAACCAGTTCAAGATCTGCTGGACACCCTCCTCGGCCTGGTGGTAGAGCTCAACCGACTGAGTGCGGATCGTCGGCGCCATCGCCGCGAAGATGCCGCCGATGACACCAAAGAAGGTGATCAATACCAAGAACACCGCAAGCGCCGACGGCACCCTGTGGTTACGCAGCCACCGCACCGGCGGCCACAGGACGGTGCAGAAGATCAGGGCCAGCAGCGTCGGCAGTACGCCAACCCACACCGATCCGATCAGCTTGAACAGGATCGCAGTGGCGATGACGATGACGATGAAACGCAACGCCCATGCCGCCGCCGCGCGTCCGTCGGCGGCGATGACGCTGCCGCGGTCAATGGGCTCGTCCGAAAGCGACTGCGCGGCTCGCGCGGGAGTCGGTTCCGTGTTCGGCGCCTCCACGGAGTCGAGGAGGGTGGTGGCGAAGTCTCTCGTCCCGTCAGTTGGTGCGGTCTGCGCGGTATGCGCTGTTTGGTCTGTTGGCGCTGGGCGCGGGGTGTGCGCTTTATGCGTCTTGCGCGCCTCGTGCGCAGGATTCTGTTCAGTCACGAACAAGCATTCTGCCAGACAAGCGACGAAACACAACAACCTTGTCCTGCCGTTATGTGCGGCTGGGCGCGTGCCGGGTTGACGGTGGGCCGGGTTCGTGGGGTGGCTCCCGCATTAATTGACATGCGGAAATGGATAAGGTTGAGCGGATAGGGAACAACTTTGGGTACTGGGTAGTTATAGGGATTGAGTGAGTCGCACTCAATTTTGTGACGTTGTGTCGCCCCGCGGTGGTACAGTTGCTGCCAGAAGTTGAGTGCACGGCAGTCAACCTGCCGCACGGGCTCGACTCGGACAGACGAAAACACTAGATAAACCGAATTTTTCAGGAGGACATTCACACTATGGGACGCGCAGTAGGCATCGACCTCGGCACCACTAACTCTGTTGTTTCCGTGCTCGAGGGTGGAGAGCCGGTAGTTATCGCGAACGCGGAGGGCGCACGTACCACTCCGTCCGTCGTGGCCTTTGCCAAGAACGGCGAAATCCTCGTCGGCCAGTCCGCGAAGAACCAGGCGGTGACCAACGTCGACCGCACCATTCGCTCCGTCAAGCGCCACATGGGCGAGAACGACTGGACCGTCGACATCGACGACAAGAAGTACACACCGCAGGAGATCTCCGCGCGCACGCTGATGAAGCTGAAGCGCGACGCTGAGGCGTACCTCGGCGACGAGGTCACCGACGCAGTCATTACTGTTCCGGCGTACTTTGAGGACGCGCAGCGCCAGGCCACCAAGGAGGCCGGCCAGATTGCAGGGCTGAACGTCCTGCGCATCGTCAACGAGCCGACGGCGGCTGCACTCGCATACGGTCTGGAGAAGGCCGACAAGGAGCAGACCATCCTCGTCTTCGACTTGGGTGGCGGCACCTTCGACGTGTCCCTGCTGGAGATCGGCGACGGTGTCGTCGAGGTGCTGGCTACCGCCGGCGACAACGAGCTGGGCGGTGACGACTGGGATCAGCGCATTGTCGACTGGCTGGTGGAGAAGTTCCAGTCCCAGCACGGCATCGACCTGACCAAGGACAAGATGGCGCTCCAGCGTCTGCGCGAGTCCGCGGAGAAGGCCAAGATCGAGCTGTCTTCCGCACAGCAGGCTTCCATCAACCTGCCGTACATCACGGTCGACTCCGACAAGAACCCGCTGTTTTTGGACGAGAGCCTGTCCCGCACGGAGTTCCAGCGCATCACCTCCGACCTGCTGGACCGCACCAAGGAGCCGTTCAACCAGGTGATCAAGGATGCCGGCATGTCTGTCGGCGACATCGACCAGGTCGTGCTCGTCGGTGGTTCCACCCGTATGCCGGCCGTTTCCGACCTGGTGAAGGAGCTCACCGGCAAGGACCCGAACAAGTCCGTGAACCCGGACGAGGTCGTTGCACTCGGTGCGGCTCTGCAGGCTGGCGTGCTGCGCGGCGACGTGAAGGACGTGCTGCTGCTCGATGTCACCCCGCTGTCCCTGGGTATTGAGACCAAGGGTGGAGTGATGACCAAGCTCATCGAGCGCAACACCACCATTCCGACGAAGCGCTCCGAGACCTTCACCACGGCCGAGGACAACCAGCCGTCCGTGCAGATCCAGGTCTTCCAGGGCGAGCGCGAGATGGCGTCCGCGAACAAGCTGCTCGGCTCCTTCGAGCTCGGCGGCATCGCACCGGCGCCGCGCGGTGTCCCGCAGATCGAGGTCACCTTCGACATCGACGCCAACGGCATCGTGCACGTGACCGCGAAGGATAAGGGCACCGGCAAGGAGAACACAATCAAGATCCAGGAGGGCTCCGGCCTCTCCCAGGAGGAGATCGACCGCATGGTCAAGGATGCCGAGGCTCACGCCGACGAGGACAAGGCCCGCCGCGAGGAGCAGGAGACCCGGAACAACGCGGAGTCCATGGCTTACCAGACCCGCAAGTTCCTGGACGAGAACTCCGACAAGGTCTCCGAGGACATCAAGACTAAGGTGACCGCTGCTGCCGACGAGGTCGACGAGGCGTTGGAGGGCGAAGACCTGGATGCCATCAAGGCCGCCGTCGAGAAGCTGACCAACGAGTCCCAGGAGATGGGCAAGGCCATCTACGAGGCAGAGGCGAACGCGGGCGCTACGCAGGCGGACGCAACGGCTGAGGCTGACGACAACGTCGTTGACGCCGAGGTCGTCGAAGAGGACGAGAACTCCAACAACTCCGACGAGAAGTAAGGAGCTGTACCCATGACCAACCCGAACGAGCAGATGCCGGACAATCCGGGCGCACCCGAGTCCACGGACGAGGAGTACATCAGCCCGGACCAGACCGAGACCTTGGCCCAGGAGGCTGCGGAGTCTGAGGCGTTGGCCGAGGATGATGTGGACCCTCTCTCGGATTCCGAGGTGCTCGACGCTGAGCTTGCCGACGCGTTGAATGACGCAGAGTGCGAGGTCAATCCCGACGCCGACGGTGACGGGGTGGTCTCCGAAGCAGAGCTCCAGCTCGCCGAGCGCACGGAAGACCTCCAGCGTGTCTCCGCCGAGTACGCGAATTACCGCCGCCGCACGGAGCGCGAGCGCAGCCAGATCGCCAGCGACGCGAAAGCGAAGGTGATCACGGAGCTGCTTCCGCTTATCGACGACTTGGAGCTCGCCCGCCAGCACGGCGACCTTGCCGATGGACCGCTGAAAGCGTTCTCCGACAACCTTCAGGCGGTCCTGCAGCGCCAGAACACCCAGGCCTTCGGCGCGGAGGGAGACCCCTTCGACCCGGAGATCCACGAGGCGGTCCAGGACCTGTCGCAGGGTGATTCCAAGGTCATCGGTACGGTCCTGCGCAAGGGCTACCGCGTCGGCGACCGGCTCATCCGCAACGCGATGGTGATCATCGCGGACCCGGACGAAGACGCGGGATCTGCGGAGGCTTCCGCAGGATCCCAGGAGTCCGCTGAGTAAAACTCAGTAAGACCTGCAGCCGCGGCCGGGGGAAAGGGATGCCGACTAGTTCGTCGACGATTCCCGTGCCCCGGCCGCTTTTTAATACCCCGATCTCTTTTAGACAACTGAACAAAGACGAACCGAGGCTTCACTGTCGGGGCATTCACCGCAAAGCTGGCGTGGTGAAACTGGCAGTGAGGACTGGCAGTGAAATTGGTAGTGAAACTGGCGCGACTAGCGCAGAACAAAAACTATTTAGCAGCAACAATCCGACAGACTTAGAGCAGAATAGGACAGGAAGGAGGACGCACATGGCTATGCAGCAAGAATGGGCGAACAAGGACTATTACGGCGACTTGGGCCTGACGTCGCAAGCAAGCACGGCGGAGATCAAGAAGGCCTACCGCAAGTTGGCCCGCGAGAATCACCCGGATTCCAACCCGGGCGATAAGCAGGCGGAGGAGCGTTTCAAGCGTGTGGCTGAGGCGTACGACGTGCTCGGCGACGAAACCAAACGCAAGGAATACGATGAATTCAAGTCGATGATGAACTCCGGAGGCTTCATGCGCTTCGGGGGGAGAGGAGGTTCCGGGTTTCCGGGCGGGTTTCGCACCTCGACGGACGCGTCGGACTTCGGCGCAGGCGGATTCGACGACTTCGACTTCGGACAATCGTTTGGACAAGGCGGAGGATTTTCTGCGGAAGGCGGTCTTGGTGACATCTTCGGTGGCCTCTTTAACCGCGGCGGCGGCACTAGCAGGAGTGCTCGGCCGACGCGGGGGGCCGACGTCGAAACGCACATAACGCTCGACTTCCGCGAGGCAGTCAAGGGAACGACAATCCCGGTCGAGCTGACCGGCGAAGCACCGTGCACTGATTGCCACGGCTCGGGCTCCGCGACCGGCAAGACCACGACGTGCCCGGACTGCGGCGGCTCCGGTTTCATCAGCGAGCAAAAGGGCGCGTTCGGGATGTCCCGGCCGTGCACCCGCTGCAGCGGAACCGGCCAGATCATCGAAGACCCGTGCCAAACGTGCTCGGGTTCGGGAACGGTACGCCGGACCCGTTCGATCACAGTGCGGATTCCCGCCGGCGTGATTGACGGGCAGAAGGTGCGCCTGGCAGGCCAAGGCGAGGCGGGCCCGAACGGAACCCCCGCGGGCGACCTGTTCGTCAACGTCACGGTGAAACCCGACACGGTGTTCACCCGCAACGGCGACGATCTCGCAGTCACGGTGCCGGTCAGCTTCACGGAGCTCGCCCTCGGTAGCGCCGTGACCGTTCCGACCCTGGACAACCCGGTGAAGGTCAAGGTCCCTGCGGGCACCCCGAACGGCCGAACTCTGCGCGTGAAGGGCCGCGGTGTACCGCGCAAATCCGGCACTGCCGGGGACCTCATGGTCACCGTCGAGGTGCAAGTTCCGAAGAACCTCGATGCAGCAGCGTCCAGTGCGCTGCGCGCTTACGCCCAAGCCGAAAAGGATTCCAGCTTCAACCCGCGCGCCGGGTGGGCCGGTTCACCGGCGGGGAATGATTGAGGGAGGTGAGCTTGCAGATGAATAAGAAAGACGATTCAGCGGACAAAGTGGAAGCTGTCGACGAGTACTACGTCATCTCCGTGGCCGCCGAACTGACCGGCATGCACGCTCAAACCCTGCGCACATACGACCGCATGGGGCTGGTCAGCCCGATGCGCACCTCTGGTGGCGGGCGTCGCTATTCGCGGCGCGACATCTCCCGCCTGCGCACGATCCAGCGCCTGTCGAAGGAAGACGGCGTGAATCTAGCCGGAATCAAGACGATCATTGACCTCACAGAGCGTATCGACGACCTCGAGGACGAGAACGCCCGCCTCCGCGAGCGAATCTCCCGTGCACCGCGCCGGGGCGGTGAACTGGTGCATGTGCCTCGCTCGACAGCAGTGGTCGCGTGGTCGCGCTCGACCCGGAAGAACCGTACTAACTGATGCTGTTCTAAAACGCGCAAACCGGCCCCCGCCACCTTCGGATCAGGTGGCGGGGGCCGGTTGTCATGTACCCGGTGAGTGGGATTCAGCCCGCAGGGGGGAGTGAATCTCTCTTACTTGCGAGTCACAACAGCAGCTTCGTTGCGGTTGATCACAGAGCGCGCTCCGGCAGCACCGGCAGCAGATGCCAGCACTGCACCGATGAGCAGACCAGCGAAGGTCCACCAGCCGCCCTCGGCAGCTTCCGGTGCGACATCGTTGTAGGTCTCGCGTGCCTGGTCCGCTGCGTCATTAGCCATGGATTCGGCCTCATTACGAGTGTTGTCGATGTCCTGCTGGGAGACGTTGTCAGCGGCATCCTGCGCAGCATCGGAAGCGTCGCGGGCATCATCGGAGGTCACGTTGGCAGCCTGACCGGCGGTCTGGGCGACACTGTCAGCAACATTGCCGAAGGCGCCGAAAACGCCGCCGAGTGCGGACGCGCCAACCCAGCCAGCGAGAACCAAGGCCGCGATGAGCGACGTAGCCCAGGTGGCGAAGCCGTGGAACAAGCCAGCGCGCACGCCAAGAGCGCCAGCGACGTACCCTGCAGCGAGGAATGCCACGATGAGACCGATGACGGTGAAGATCCCGGTCGCGGTGCCGGAGGAACCCTGGAGGCCCATCGCGCCTGCACCGATGGCAAGCAGGATGGAAATGGCCAAGAACGTGACAACACCGGCGAAGATGGCTCCCCAGGAGACGTTGCCCTGGGAGACGTTGGTGGAGGAGGTCCCGATCATGGATTCCTGCGCGGAGTGGTCGTCAGAAGCTGCCCGAGTGTCCACATCCACTGCGTGGGACTGGGATACCGGGGCGATGCGGCCCGTCTGTGCGCCACGTTCGCGGTCGGTGTTCGGAGTGGTCATAAAAGAGATGTCCTTTCAGAAGACAATAAGTAGTGAGCTGTTTTCATAAGCGAGCCCACTTTAAAGGCCAAGATTTTTGGCCAACCTGACCGACAGTACGCACTCCGAACGCAGATGTGGTCACGGCAACATAACGCTTTGGGTTAATGCCAGTAACGCTCCAGGAAACTTTCCTGGGCTGGAATCGGCAGAGCTCCGATTTCCCGGCGGGGATCTAGATGACATTCCAGCCTTTGACCGAGCAGAAAAGCCCAGGCCAGATTCCAGCTGTGTCATCTAGATCCACCAGATCCTCTGGCCCCACTAGATCCGCTGGATCCACTGTTTCGTCGGACCACTCTAGCCCGCGCTGGTGGAACTAGAACTCGATCGCGGCCGCACCGCGGATATTGCGGAGGTTGGCGCGTGCGAGCTCAACCATGTTGCCGATGCCGCCGTCGAGAACGGTCTTGACCGCGGACTCCGAGAAGCCCTTGATCATCGCCCAGTCGAAGTTCGGCGGCAGGGACAGCGCGTCCGGGTCGGTGACAATGTCGACCAGCACCGGGCCGTCGTGTGCAAGTGCCTTCTTGAGGGTCTTTTCCAGATCCTGCGGCTTCTCCACACGGAACGACTTGATGCCAACGGCCTCGGCGATCGCCGCGTAGTTCACGCCGTCGTGCGTGGTCTGGAACTCCTTCAGTCCGGCGACCATCATTTCCAGCTTGACCATGCCCAAGGTGGAGTTGTTGAACACCATCATCTTGACCGGAAGATCGTGCTGCTTCACCGTGATCAGCTCAGATAGCAGCATGGACACGCCGCCGTCGCCGGAGAAGGTGATAACCTGACGGTCGCGGTCGGCGGCCTGCGCACCGATTGCCTGCGGGACTGCATTTGCCATCGTGCCGTGGCGGAAGGATGCCAGCTCGTCTTTCTTGCCGTTCGGCGTGATGTAGCGGGCGGCCCAGACATTGCACATGCCGGTGTCGACGGTGAAGAGGGCGTCGTCGTCGGCAAGTTCGTCGATCAGGTTCGCGGCGTACTCCGGGTGGATCGGGGTGGCCTTGTCCTTCTTGCCGTAGTTGTCGATCACGGCTTCGAGCAGGTGCGCGTGCTCCTTGAGCATCTTGTCGAGGAACGAACGGTCCTTCTTCTCATCGATGTGCGGGAGAATGTTCTCGATCACACTCTTGACATCGCCCACGACCGGGAACTGGACCTTGGTGCGGCGGCCGATGTTCTCGGCCTTCACATCCACTTGGGCGACGTTGTTCGTCGGCAACCACTCGTTGTACGGGAAGTCCGTGCCCAGCAAGATGAGCAAATCCGCCTCGTGGGAGGCATCGTAGCACGCGCCGTAACCGAGCAGGCCGTTCATGCCCACATCGAAGGGGTTGTCGTACTGGATGTGCATCTTGCCGCCGAAAGAGTGGCCGATCGGGGACTTGATCTTCTCCGCCAGCTGGAGGACTTCCTCGCGGGCGTTCTTCACGCCTACACCGCAGAACAACGTGACGGTGTCGGCCTCGTTAATAGCCTGGACCAGGCGTGCGGCCTCAGCCGGATCCGGGAAGACACGCTTGTCGTCACCGCGCGCGATCGTGGATTCCAGCAGCGGCATATCGGCGGCATCTTGGCTCGCGATGTCGCCCGGCATGACGAAGACGGAAACACCGTTGCCTGCCATCGTCGACTGGATCGCGTGGTGCAGGATGCGTGCGCCCTGCGTCGCAGAGTTAGCCATCTCGCAGTAGCCGGAGCACTCCTGGAAGATCTTCTCCGGGTGCGTTTCCTGGAAGAATTTCGAGCCGATTTCTTGGCTCGGGATGTGGGAGGCGATGGCGAGAACCTTGCCGCCGTTGCGGTGCGCATCATAAAGCCCCTGGATCAGGTGGGTGTTGCCCGGGCCGCACGATGCGGCGCAAACTGCCAACTCACCGGTTACAGAGGACTCGGCACCCGCGGCGAATGCGGCTGCTTCCTCGTTGCGGACGTGGATCCACTCGATCGAGCTTTCCGCAACCGCGTCGGAGACCGGGTTCAACGAGTCGCCGACGATTCCGTAAATGCGCTTGACGCCGTTTTTCTCTAGCGTCTCCACAATCTGGTGCGCAAAATCTTTAGCCATTCTTCCTCCGTTTAGGCATTCACTCTGGCACGTGTTCGTGCCTTTTCAAGCGTCTATTCATGCGTTTTGATTTACGGGACTCGAGTGTACGCTTATTTCCCCTTCTGATTCGTTCCGTCCAGCGTGCCACGTCGCGCTGCTGCCCGGCCGCATTCGGCGATCGGTAACAATCAAACGGTAACTTTCATCGATTTGTCCCCACTATGCCCTGCACAACCTACATTATTGGAGTGGGTTACCGTTGAATCATTACCGTTCGCACGCCGGAAGGCGGGCGGCTACCGCCCCTGTGCGGCGTCGGCCAATGCTCGCAGCATCGCCTCGTCTCTGAAATAGTCGGTGTGGCCCCCGCGGATGCCGGGCACGCTCTCCGCGCCGAATCGTCCAGCTCCCGGGTCGTGGCCGTGCAGGGAGGCCAGCGGCGCGCGCAGTAACCGGATGGGGTCGCCCGGGGAATCAGCGGCGGTGATCTTGGGGGTCTCGCTGAATAGGGTCAACTCACTGGCGTGGGACGCGCTGACACCGGGGGAGCCGACCAAAAAGAGCTGGTCGGCGAAGAGCCCGTGCTTCTCGGCGGCGCGGGCGGCAACGACGGAGCCGTAGGAATGGCCGACTACGACTTTCTGCGCCTCGGGGAAGCGTTCATCGAGGGCCATCTGGAACGCTGCCAGGTCGTCCGCCCCCGCGGCAGCGGAGTGGCGCCCCATGCCGGCGGGGACATTCGGGGGAGGGGAGTACCCCTGCCACACGACCGCAGCGCCGCCGGTGGCCGCCGCGACAGATCGGGCCTCCTTGATAGCCACGGGCAATTTGTCGGGGTGGCCGGAGCCCACACCGGAGACCATGGTGGTCACGGACTGGGGAGGGATCGGTTCACCTGAGGCATCCAATTCCGCGCCGACCATGATGGTGTAGCCGTCGGGTCCGCCTTCGAGCACGACGCCGCCGGAAGTATCCACGATCTCCCGCACCGATGCCGGCGCGGACGCCAGCCGGTCAGCACTGATCTGTGCCAGCGGCTCCTCAGCATGGAAGACGAGGCGGTCCAGATTCTGCTCGTGGGCCAGGCGGCAGGCATCAGCCACGGCCGCGGCGCAGGCCTGATCCAGCGTGTGCTCCATCATGGACAAACTGGCCAGCACCGCCTGGTGCACGAGCCGCATTCCGGGCGCCATCATTGCCGCTGTCACTGCCTCTTTCGCGGCATCGAGGACCACCTGAGCGGCGCTGGCCTCCTCAAGGATGTCCGCCAGCTCTTCCATGGTGTCAGCTGGCACGCCCAAAGCGCGCCCGAGGCTCGCCAGCATGTCCAGACCGGAGTCGGCGGAGTGGCCGGCGAGTCCGGCATCGGAGATGGCGGTGCGGGCGTGTGCGGTGTCGTCGATACGCGAGCGGACGGTGGTTGATGCCCGCCTCAAGGATGCTGCGCTCGCGGTCAATTCTGTTGCTACCAGCATTATTTCCCCCTGAAGGCGTGGGCGTGGTCGGCGTCGACTCCGCGGACGGCTGAGGCGAAAGCGGCTAAGTCTTCGGCGTGGTCGCGCACGCGCCGAGTGCGGGCATCCACACCGTCAGCGAGCGTTGCGTGGGCGCGGGTGAGCGCAGCGGCGGTAAGGCTCGGGGTAGCTAAGTCGGTGAAGCTGGGGGCGTCCCAGTCGGGCAGGTGAGGTAGGTCGGACATCGGTGCTTGAACGAAATGTGTTGTGTTCATGGCGTCAACACAACGGCACCCGGCGGTACCCGACAACTGCGATCCTGCGAACCTGTGGAATTTGAAAAATCATCCACATAGCCTTGGTTCCCATGCGTATTGGACTCGTGCAATTCACCGCCGGCGGGCGCGTCGCCGACAACCTCGCCGCGCTGTCCGAACGGATCCGCGACGCCGCGCACAAAGGTGCGACGCTGATCGTGTGTCCGGAGGCGTCGTCGCAGGCGTTTGAGTCGGGCCCGCTCAACGAGCAAGCGGAGGACCTCGATGGGGCATTTGCGGGCGGTCTGCGGTCGCTCGCGGAGGAGCTCGGCGTCACCATCGTCGCCGGCATGTTCCGCCCCGCAGGCAACGGCCGCGTGTTCAACACCGCGCTGATCACCGGGCCTGGCCTGCACAAAGGTTACGACAAGATCCACACCTTCGACACCGCGAGCTACCGCGAGTCCGACACCGTCGAGCCCGGCACTGAGCTGCGCACCTTCGAACACGAGGGTGCGACGGTGGGTGCGGCCATCTGCTTCGACATCCGTTTCCCGGACCAGTTCCAACAGCTCGCGCGCCGGGGTGTCCAGATCGTCGTTGTGCCCACGAGCTGGGCGGGCGGCGCAAACAAGGTCGAGGAATGGATCACTCTTTCGCGTGCCCGCGCGCTCGACGCAGGGGCGTTCATCATCGCCCCGGATCAGGCGAATCCGGCTGGTTCCACGGGAGCCGAAAATATTTCTGATCCCCTTGGCGTGGGCCATTCCATCGCTGTTGCGCCCGACGGGACGGTGCTCGCACTCGGCGGTTTCGATGAAGAGGTCATCGTCGTCGACATTGACCCCGACGAGGCCAGCCGCCGCCAGGCAGCCGTCCCAATTCTCTAGACCTGACGCACAGTCAGCCACTCCACGGCGCCCGCCAACGCGACCAGCGCAGGTTCAGGCGTGTCGACAGCAAGCTCAATCCGCTTATCGACGCCACCCTGCTCCCCGATCACCCCGAACTCCCCGAACACCGCTGCCCGCACCCCTGCTAGCCGGCCGCCCGTGGCATCCACGGTGCCGTAGTCCGGGAGCACGAGCTGCTGGCCCCGCGCACTCCCGCACGTCCAATACTCGCCGATCTCCGGCCAGCGCCACCAGTCGGGGACGTAGAACACCAGCTGTCCGAATGGGTTGGACGGCAGCGCGGGGGTTAGCTCGCGCCATTCGCCTTTCTCACCGTAAGGGCCCGGGACCAGCACTGGCAGTGACTGCCCGGGGAGGTAGTCCACGGCCATCGGCGCCTCGAGGTGGACGGCGAGCTTTCCGGCACCGGTTGGGCTGCCGGGGGTATCAGAGGTCGCGTCGCCGCCTCCGAACGGCACCACCGCCGTGACCTGCGCTGCAGTGGCCGCCGGGAGCCCCCGTAGGTCCGCGTCGCGTGCGACATCCGCCATCGCGTACAGGCCCTGTGCCATCTCCCCCCACACCGCTTCGATGTCGCCGGGGCGGTCCCACAGTGCGCGCAGCAACCCCTCGCCCAGCGGATACACCAGCTCCTCGTAGTGTTCCGGGGGCAGTCCCAGCCGGCGACGGTCTAGGGCGGTGGCGGAGTTGAGGGCGGGGCTGAGTAAGGCGCGGACAAGCGGGCCCGCTTCTTCCGTCCTTTCTGAAAGCTGAATTTCCAGCTCTTCGCGCTCACTGGCGGTCAAACTCACAACCTCATCCATGCTTCAAAGGGTAATGTGTCGCGGCCGCACGCTAAGCTAACCGCGAACGGTCCCCAGCGAAAGGTTCGACTCGTGGAATTCACGCCCTACGACATGCTTGTCGACGTCGGTTGGATCTCCGTCCTCCTCATCATCGGCAACATCCTCCGCCAGCGTGTTCGGGTGCTGCAACAGCTCCTGCTGCCTGCGCCGATCACGGCGGGGCTGCTCGGCCTCATCCTCGGGCCCGAGCTGCTGAATATCGCGCAGTTCTCCGACAAGGTGGGCACGTACACGTCGATCCTCATTGCCGTCGTCTTCGCCTCCATGGCGTACTCCATGGACCTCGGCGGATCGGTGGCCAAGGGCGCCCGCAACATGTGGGCCTTTTCCACCACCATGTTCATGTTCCAGTGGGGCCTGTTTGTGCTGGCCGGGATCTACCTGTTCAAGCCGATGTTCGGCACGGAAGACTGGTTCGGCATGATGCTGCCCGTGGGCTTCGTCGGTGGTTTCGGTACCGCGGCCGCTGTGGGCTCCGCCCTGGAAGACACCGCCGGCGCCGTCGCCGCCTCCTCCCTTGGCTTCACATCTGCGACCGTGGGCACCCTCGTGGCCATCATCGGCGGCGTGATCGTGGCCAACTGGGGTATTCGCACGGGCAAAGCCACCGAGCTGCAAGGTGACCTGCCCAAGGAGCTGCGCTCCGGCTACATCGAGAACGAGGCTGAGCGCCCCTCCATCGGTAAAGCGACCACCAACCCGTCCTCGATCGAGCCGCTCGCCCTCCACGGGGGCTTCATCATCTTCACCGTGCTGGTCGCCTATGAGCTGAACAGTCTCATCTCCTCCACCTGGGAGAATGTGTCCATCCCGCTGTTCGCTCTGTCCTTTGTCATCGGCTTCATCGGCCGTGGGCTGCTGCGGCTGTTCAAGAAGCCGAACTACCTGGACAAGGACACTGTTTCCGCCATTTCCGGTGCCGCTACCGACTACATGATCGCCTTCGGCATTGCCTCGATCGTCCCTGCGGCACTGGCCGCGTACTGGCAGGCGCTCATCCTGCTGTTCGTCCTGGGCATCGTCTTCTGCCTCTTCTACCTGCTCGTGATGTCGCCGCTCTACTTCGGTGAACAGTGGATTGAGCGCGGCATCTTCGGCTGGGGCTGGGCCACCGCCGCCGTGGCAACCGGTATCGCCCTGCTCAAGATGGTCGATCCGAAGCTCAAATCCGGCACGCTCAACGAGTACGGTGTCGCCTACGTCGGCTTCGGCCCCTTCGAAATCGGCATGACCATCCTCGCCCCGATCGCGGTCCTCGCGTCCTTCACCGGCGGCTTCGGCTGGATCTCCACCGCGATCGCGGCTGGTATCCTCGTGCTCAGTTTCGCCCTGAAGTGGGTGCCCGCGAAGAAATACGCATCCACCCACTCCGCCACACGTGCCGCTGGTGGTTCCTCCAAAATCAGTTAATTTTCCGCCCCTTTCGCTCTCTGCTCACGGTCGTAGGCGCTCCACATTCTCATGGTGTCGTAGAACCGGAGTCTGCCTGCCGCCTCACAACTTTGCGCCAGGGCCAGTGGCAAGAACTGCTTGATGCGCTGAGAAAGCGCTCCCGCTCGTACAACCAGTTCATCACCGGGGTATCCGACCGAACTCAGGGCGAGAATCAGCACCTCAAGTTCGTCATCCGTGAAGCTCAGCGGCGGCATGATGTCACCCCGCCCCATCGCATAACGGCCTGATGCTCCCGGCCTGGACTCGATCAAGAACCCCAGATCCCGCAGATAGGCAATGTATCTCCGCAGAGTCCGCCTATCCACGCCGACCTTCTCCGCCAGTTCCCGCCCTTCCAGCACCATTCCCGTCTGCAATAACCTCAACAATTCTGCGCCGCGCAGGAATGCCGGAATTTTTTCCCGGCGTTGATATTTTTCGGTCTTGTTGATCACTTCTTCGAGCGGATGCGGCGAGTCAGATACCGGTACCGGTGAATCGAATGGATCAAACATTTCAGGCTCCTCCCCTCATCCACTTCGTTCTCCCTGTTTTCGTGCCGGCCACGATCCCCCTTGAAATACTGTCGGCTGACACCGCTGAAACTGACTGTATGAAATAAATCGGTGCCTCGAGCACTACGATTGCTCACTTCAGTGGACACAGATGGCATGCAAAGACCGAAAAGGTCGCTTGGTCCGCCCTTCGTCACCGCAATCTTCACAGTCATCTCAATCTCCTCCGCTACCTCAATTCCCTCCGTCACTTCAATCCCCTCCGCCACTTCAATTACGACTGTTCTGGATGTGGAAGGTTTGCTGATTTCCATCGAGGACACAGGTGTCCTCGATGGGCGTTGAAGGGGGGTGACCTGGGTGTTCTTGTTAGGCGAACTAGGACAGCTGATGCAGGGCTGTTTTCTTCACCCTCATACGCTGTCTGGGAGGGGATTCCGGTTCCGTGCGCGTGAATGACTAATGGATGCGCCCGGAAGATCGCGGCAGGGAAGCTATCTCCCGTTGCAACCGCTGTCCTCATTGACAATGAGCGTTCCCGCAGGACAATAGCCTGAAACCGCCGTTGCGGACATTCGTGTCCTCAATCGAATTCGGACATATGTGCACAGGTTTGCTTGCGACCGATCCTCCGCGCCGGGCGCTTCTACGGTCGAGGATGCTCTCCGGCTTGCCGTCAGATCCCATTGGTAATCCGTCCTCATAACTTTCTTGCCTTGAGTGGAACAGACTCAACTTCGAAAGCGTTGTGACTATCGACGAACTAAGTTCGGACCCAATAAAGCAACACTAGAGCGACACTGAGGGCTCATCTGGAATAACGCCGAAAGAGTCTTCAGTGAAGTCTTCAAAGAAGCGAGAATTAGGAAAGGAGCGAGACCGATGCGCTCGTTCAACCCCACCACCAAGACCCAGGAGGCCCTTCAACAGGCGTTGCAGCGGGCGTCCGCGAACGGAAACCCGGATATTAGGCCCGCTCACCTGCTTCAGGCGATCCTCGAGCAGGAAGACGGCATCGCCGCCCCGGTACTCAAGGCCACCGGCGTTGACCCGGCAACGGTGCAGAAAGAGGCCGCTGAGATTGTCGACGGCTACCCGAAGGCCCAGGGCCAGAACATGGCCAACCCCAACTTCAACCGGGACGGCCTCAACGCCTTGAACGCGGCGCAGGAACTGGCGGGCGAACTCGGCGACGAGTACGTCTCCACCGAGGTACTTCTCGCCGCCATTGCACGTGGCGGTGAGGAAGCAGCTGAACTGCTGAAGAAGCGCGGCGCCACCTACGACACGATCAAGGCTGCCTTCCCGTCCGTCCGCGGCCACCAGAAGGTGACCACGCAGGACCCGGAGGGGCAGTTCCAGGCACTGGAGAAGTACTCCACCGACCTGACGGCGCGCGCACGCGAGGGCAAGATCGACCCGGTGATCGGCCGCGATAGCGAGATCCGCCGCGTGGTCCAGGTGCTGTCTCGCCGCACGAAGAACAACCCGGTGCTCATCGGTGAGCCCGGCGTGGGTAAGACCGCCATCGTGGAAGGTCTCGCACGCCGGATCGTCGCCGGTGACGTGCCAGAGTCGCTCAAGGGCAAGACGCTGATCAGCTTGGATTTGGGCTCGATGGTTGCGGGCGCGAAATTCCGCGGCGAGTTCGAGGAGCGCCTCAAGGCTGTGCTGGATGAGATCAAGTCCTCGGACGGCGAGATCATCACCTTCATCGACGAGCTGCACACCATCGTCGGGGCCGGTGCTACCGGCGACGGCTCGATGGATGCCGGCAACATGATCAAGCCGATGCTGGCGCGCGGTGAACTGCGCTTGGTTGGTGCGACGACGTTGGATGAGTACCGCAAGTACATCGAGAAGGACGCCGCTTTGGAGCGCCGCTTCCAGCAGGTGTATGTGGGTGAACCGACGGTGGAGGACACCATCGGCATCCTCCGCGGCCTGAAGGAGCGATACGAGGTGCACCACGGCGTGCGCATCCAGGACTCGGCACTCGTCGCGGCTGCGTCACTGTCAGACCGCTACATCACCAACCGCTTCCTGCCGGACAAGGCCATTGATCTGGTTGACGAAGCCGGCTCTCGCCTGCGCATGGAGATCGATTCCTCCCCGCAGGAGATCGACGAGCTGGAGCGCGTGGTGCGTCGCCTCGAGATCGAGGAGATCGCGCTGTCTAAAGAGTCCGACGCCGCCAGCCAGGAGCGTCTGAGCGCACTGCGAAGCGAACTCGCTGACCAGCGCGAGAAACTCGGCGAGATGAAGGCGCGGTGGGAGAACGAGAAGAGCGAGATCGACAAGGTCCAGCACGCGAAGGAAGAGCTCGAGCGCCTGCGCAACGAGTCCGAGATCGCGGAGCGGGACGGCGATTACGCCAAGGTCTCCGAGCTCCGGTACGGCCGGATCCCCGAATTGGAGGAAGAGGTGGCTGCGGCGGAGAGGGAGGCGTCGATAAGCAATAAAACGATGCTGACGGAAGAAGTCACCCCGGACGTCATCGCCGACGTTGTGTCGAGCTGGACGGGCATTCCCGCAGGCAAGATGATGGAAGGCGAGACGGAAAAGCTCCTCAATATGGAGTCCGTGCTCGGTGAGCGCGTCGTCGGCCAGAGCGAAGCTGTCGTCGCGGTGTCCGATGCCGTGCGCCGTTCGCGCGCCGGGATCGCCGACCCGAACCGCCCGATCGGTTCCTTCCTGTTCCTCGGCCCGACCGGCGTGGGTAAGACCGAGCTGGCGAAGTCGCTCGCGGAGTTCCTCTTCGACGACGAATCCGCGATGATCCGCATCGACATGTCCGAGTACGGGGAGAAGCACTCCGTCGCACGCCTCGTCGGTGCGCCTCCGGGATACGTCGGCTTCGACGCTGGCGGGCAGCTCACTGAAGCCGTCCGTCGCCGCCCGTACAGCCTCGTGCTTTTCGACGAAGTCGAGAAAGCCCACCCCGATGTCTTCGACGTACTGCTCCAGGTCCTCGACGAGGGACGGCTTACCGACGGCCAAGGCCGCACCGTCGACTTCCGCAACACCGTCATCATCCTGACCTCGAACCTGGGTGCCGGCGGTACCCACGACGAGATCATGGAAGCGGTGAAGCGGGCGTTCAAACCCGAGTTCATCAACCGTCTCGACGACGTGGTTGTCTTCGACCCGCTGAGCCAGGACCAGCTCGTCGGCATCGTCGACATCCAGCTCCGCGGCCTGGCGTCGCGTCTGGCTGAGCGTCGCCTGACCCTGGATGTCACCGACGACGCCAAGCGCTGGCTCGCCGACCGCGGCTACGACCCCGCCTACGGTGCCCGCCCGCTGCGCCGCCTGATCCAGAAGGAAATTGGCGACAAGTTGGCCAAGGAGGTGCTCGCCGGCGAGATCCGCGACGGCGACACCGTCCTCGTAGACGCCGCGCCCGTCGACACCGGTTCTTCCGCCGACGCCGCCGACGCCGCTGGCCCGGACGAGCTCACGGTGACGAAGGCTTCTGTCTAATCAGGCAGCCTCGGTCGCGGCGCCGGGACCAGCCCCATCTCAGCTAACGGTAACAATCAAACGGGAACTATGCGTTCTAACGTACCGACCCGCATACATAACGGCGCTCCCTGGAGCATTGTTACCGTTTGATTATTACCGAACGTCGAAACGAACGCCGACGAGCGCAGAAACGAGCAGCGGCAGTCGGGGTGAAGCAGGCTGAGGAAGAGCCGGCGTTACAATCTCCGGCATGGAGCCACTGACCACGAAGATCGTCACGCGGACCCCGCTGCCTGGGGTGGAAAATGAGGAGCTGGCGGCGCATGACCTGGGCGGGGGTCACTTCGTTGTCGCGTCCGTCCCCTTCCTGGACACGAGCATCAATGTCGGTGACATCGTGGAGTGCGTGAAGGTCGGCGGCCAGTTCCACGTGAACCGCAAGGTGGTGAGCGGCGGGGCGGAGACGGTGCGGATCCTGATCCAGTCGCCGGAGCCGACGGACATCCCGGAGACGCTGTTGGCGTTCGGGTGCCGGGTGGAGGTGGGGCCGGGGGGCATGCTGGGGGCGTCGATAAGCGCGGATGCCCCGAGTGAAGGAATCCGCGAGTGGCTTGAAGGGCTTCAGGCGCAGGGCATTATCTCTTTGGCGTAGCTACACTTGGCGCCATGAGCGTATTCGTGTCCCCTGAAGACCTGCGTGAACAGATCCGTACCGGCAAGAAGCTCACTGTTTTAGCCTCGCTTTGGGATGCCCGGGAGGGCAACGCGTGGTCCAAGTTCCAATCCGAACACATTCCAACTGCCCAGTACTGCGATCCGTCGCATCACCTCGTGGGCACGCCCGGCTCGCGGGTTGGCCGCAACCCGTTGCCGTCTTCGGAGCGTATGCAGGAGTCGTTCCGCGCGTGGGGCATCGAGGCGAATCGCCCCGTGGTCATCTACGACACGGGCGCCGGCGAGTACGCGGCCCGCACATGGTGGACGCTGCGCTGGGCGGGCGTTCAGGACGTGCACATTCTCGACGGCGGATTCGCCGCTTGGGACCGCATGGGGTTTGACACGATCGCCGGCCCCGGGCCCGTCTCGGTGCACACGGAGCTCGAGGTCGCGCCGGGCCAGTTGCCCACCGCCACCATCGAGGACGTGAAGCAATTCAAGGGCATGCTTATCGACGCCCGCGATACCTCCCGCTACGTCGGCCAACGCGAGCGCCTCGACCTGAAATCCGGTCACATCCCCGGTGCACGCACTGTGCCGGTGGACTCCCTTTTCACCGATGACGGCCTGATCAAGCCTGCCGAGCAGATCCTGGAGATCATGGCCAAGTTCGGCATCACCCACAACACCGATCCCGCCGAAGCCATCGTCTACTCCGGTTCCGGTAACCACTCTTCAAAGCTCCTTGCCGCGTTCGAGTACGCCGGCCTTCCGGTGCTCACCCATTACATCGGCGGCTGGTCCCAGTGGTCGGCTAACCCGAAGAACCCGGTCGAGCGCGACATCTAAGGCGGCGCCCGCTGCTTTCCCATCAGGCGCCTCTGCGCTTCTCGCGCATCACGCCTCTGGATTATGCAGCTCGCGCCTGCTTCTGCTCTGTGCAGCCCGCGCATGACGCTTCCGTCTGTCGCTACTGAGCTATGCGCTGCATAGTTCCTGCGGTTCCCCCAGGCGTCGTCCCTTGGAGGGTCAAGGCGGGGCGTCAGACAAAGGCGGGGCGGCGGGTTACGAAGGGCGGTGGGGCGGGTGGCTTACCAGCCCGTGACTTCTAGCCCCGCCTGCTCAGTTCACCGCTACCTGCCGGTTAAAGTGCAGTACTGATGGGTTATTTACTTCTTGCACTGTCTGCGCTCGCTCTGGCTGGGGCGGGCATTTTGTGGCGTGCAGATACGCAGGAAAAGAACGCGCAGGATGAAGACCGTGCTGACAGGGGGAAGTTGGCGGGCGACGCACCCTTTGCAGCTCCCGAGCCTGCCCAAGCATCTGCTCAGGAAGCAGCGATGCCGGAACCAGAGGCGGCTGAAGCAACGGCCGCCCCTACGCCCCCGGCAGTACCGGAAGCAACCGACGCAGCAGAGGTAGCCGACGCAGCAGATGCAAACGATGCGCGAGAAGAGCGGGAAGCCGAAGCGACGACAGCGGCCCCGAAGGAACCAGCGGAGGCGGCGGACCGACGGGAGCAGCGGCCGAGGGAGAAGACGCATTCTCGGTGGGGTGCGCTGTCCGGCGCGATCAGCGGTGCGCTGCCGGGGGCGAAGCAGCGCGGCCGGAAGGAGCGCCGGGAGTGGGCGGAGGCGAACGGCTTCGAGTACGCGAAGGAAGACGAGTTCCTCCAGGACGAGTGGGGGCGCGGTGCGGCATCGGCGGGAGAGCCGGTGAGGGACGTGCTCACGGGAACGCGGTTCGGGCACGAGACGCGGATTGCGGATATCGGGGAGACAACGGTCGTGGCGATGGGGACGGGGATGGACAGTGGGGTGGTGGTGGACGTGCGTCGAAAAGCGAATGCTCACGGTGCGGACCCCGCTGAGGACCTTGTCGCGGTCGCGGAGCTCGAGGGCTTTCGCGTGTTCGCGTCGGAGGCGGGCCCGGCGGAGCGCATGCTGGATATCCGCGTATCCACCGCACTCGAGATGCTTCCGGAGCAGGTCAGCGCGGTGTGGTTCGAGACGGAGTGGGTGCTCGCGCAGCTCGACGGCGTCCCTGACGTGCAGGGCTGGGAGCCGGTGTTTGCGCCACTCGCCCTGCTTGCGGACGCCGCCCGAACCCTCCCGCCACGCACCTGGCCCCACCTGCACTTCGACCAGCAGACTCGCGAGATGGGCGACCCGGTGGAAGCGCCGGCCAGCGCGGACGGCGACGATGCCGAGTTTCGCCGTCCTGTCGTGGCCCGGCCAGAGGAACCACTCGAGTTGCCCACCCGCATCACCGGCACCGTTCACGGGACGATCGAGTACCGCACGCTCGGCGGAGACGAGGTCGACGCCATCGCCACGGGTGAACCGCCGGAACAGCTTAACGACGGCACCCGCCTCACCCGCCGCCCTCAACCCCCGTCAATCTTCGACGACGGCGTTGCGGACTACCCTGGATGACCATGAGCGAGAACTCGAAAACCACGGCAGGTATGGCAGGTGCAGCAGGTAAAGAGCGCCTCGCGGAGCTCGTCCGCGAATTGGCGGTTGTCCACGGCAAGGTGACGCTGTCGTCGGGCAAGGAAGCCGACTACTACGTCGACCTGCGTCGCGCGACCCTGCACCATGAGGCGAGCCCGCTGATCGGCGCGCTGCTGCGCGAGCTGACTAGCGACTTGGATTTCGACGCCGTCGGTGGTCTGACCCTGGGCGCGGACCCGGTGGCCACCGCTGTCATGCACGCGGACGGCCGGCCGATCGACGCCTTCGTTGTCCGCAAAGAAGCCAAGAAGCACGGCATGCAGCGCCGCATCGAGGGCCCGGACATCACCGGCAAGCGCGTCCTCGTGGTCGAAGACACCACCACGACCGGCAACTCCCCGCTTACCGCTGTGGAAGCGTGCCGGGAAGCAGGTGCCGAGGTCGTTGCCGTCGCCACCGTCGTCGATCGCGCGACCGGCGCTGCCGACGTGCTCAAGGATGCGGGCTTGGATTACCGGTTCCTACTGGGCTTGGACGACCTTGGCCTCGCTTAACGACGAACCGCAGCACGAACCCGAAAAAGGCCCCACCGAATGGCAGGAGGGCCGCCACGGTGTAGGGCCGTGGGAAGGGGAGTGGCCCACAGACGAGCGTTACGACGAAGCGTTTCTCCGAGACGGCGACCGCCGCAACGTCGTCGACCAGTACCGGTACTGGTCGCTCGAGGCGATCAAGGAGGACCTGGACACGCGGCGGCACCCGTTTCATGTGGCGATCGAGAACTTCGAGAACGACATGAACATCGGCACCGTCGTGCGCACTGCGAACGCGTTTCTGGCCGAGGCGGTGCATATCGTCGGCAAGAAAAGGTGGAATCGCCGCGGCGCGATGGTGACGGACCGATACCAGCACATCATCCACCACGACACAGTGGCTGATCTGGCGCAATACGCGGCGGAACACGAGCTGACCATCGTCGCCATCGACAACACGCCGGGTTCGGTGCCGTTGGAAACCGCGGAGCTCCCGGAGCGGTGCTTACTCCTTTTCGGCCAGGAAGGGCCAGGGGTGACGGAGCAGGCGCAGGACGCTGCGGTGATGACCTGCTCGATCGCGCAGTTCGGGTCAACGCGGTCGATCAACGCTGGGGTTGCCGCGGGGATCGCTATGCATGCGTGGATCTGTCAGCATGCCGATCTGGACGCCGCGTGGTGAGCGCGAAAAGACCAGGGCAGAGCCGCGCCGCGGCAGCAGAAGAGCTGGGGAATGCAAAGAGTAACGGTTGGGGTGGGACGCAGATAAGCTAGAAGCGATGTAAAGGAGGGGCTGTGCCGGAAACTTGGGCGCACCGTGCGGACCTCGCTGAAATGGCGATTGCGGAGCGGCATGCGACGCGGCTGTGGGGCTTGCCCCGCACGAACCTTGCGGTGGTGAGCTGGCCGCCGACGGCGAAGGAAAAGGCGTTCTTCCACTGGCATTACTGGTGGCAGGCGCACTACCTCGATTGCTTGGTGGATGCGGAGTCGCGGCGTTCCACGAAGGCGCGGCGCGCGGCGATTGTGCGCACGATTCGCGGGATCCGGCTGCGTAACCTGGGCAAGCTAGTGAAGAACCGGTACTACGACGACAAAGCGTGGTTGGCGCTGGCGCTTGACCGTGTGGCGCATTCGGACAAGGTGGCGCGGCCGAAACAGCTCGATGACCTGGAGTTCAACATCTTGGCGGGGCTCGATTCGGTGACGGGTGTGCTGCCATGGCGGACGGACGAGAATTTCTTCAACGTGCCCGCGAACGGCCCCGCGGCGATCATGCTTGCACGCACGGGTCGGGTGGACAAAGCGCGCGAGGTGGTCGACTGGATCTTCGAGAACCTCATGACGGACGACGGCCTCATTCAAGACGGCCTGCGCTTGCTTGTCGACGGCCCACGTGCCACCCCCACCATCTACACTTACAACCAGGGGACCGTGCTCGGCGCAGCGCTGGAAATCGCGCTTGCTCTCGAGGACAAGCCGGAGGAGCAGGTGTACTACATCTCCCATATCCGTTCCTTGGTGCAGGCGATCTCGATGCATGTGGCTTCCCCGGGAGGTGTGATTGACAACCCGGTGGACGGCGACGGTGACGGCGGATTGTTCAAGGGCATCCTGGTGCGGTACCTGGCGGAAGTGGCGGTGCGCCTGCCGGAAGACAGCCCAGCCAGCGTGAGCGCGAAGCGGGCGGCGGAGCGGCTGGTGATGGCCAGCGCTGAAGCGATGTGGAACCACCGCCTCGAGGTCGATGGCCTGCCGATCTTCCCGGCGCGCTGGACCCGTGACGCGAAGCTGCCGCACAATTATTCGTTGGGGCCGAGCTCGATCAGTGATGCCCTGGGCACTGCCCGGATCTCTGAGCGCGATCTGTCGGTGCAGCTCTCCGGGTGGATGCTGCTTGAAGCCGCCGCGCGGGTGTCGGCGGCCCGCAAAGAGCACGAAGACTAGCGAAGAGTAGCGGAGAGTAGCGCAGAATAGTGCGTGGGGCGGAATCGACCGCCCAAGAAGTTCGTGCAGGAACTTCCGCACGGGGGCATACTGGGGTTTGTACAGCCCGCAGCCTCCCCGGGCACGCGGGCGACACGTGAGTGACCACCGAGTGAAAGGGATACACACTCCATGCCTATTGCAACCCCTGAGGTTTACAACGAAATGCTCGACCGCGCGAAGCAGGGTGGCTTCGCGTACCCGGCCATCAACTGCACCTCTTCGGAGACCATCAACGCGGCGCTGCGCGGCTTCGCTGAGGCAGGCTCGGACGGCATCATCCAGTTCTCCACCGGTGGTGCGGAGTTCGGCTCCGGTCTGTCTGTGAAGAACAAGGTCGCCGGTGCTGAGGCACTGGCCGCTTTCGCGCACAAGGTGGCGGAGAAGTACGACATCAACGTCGCGCTGCACACCGACCACTGCCAGAAGGAAGTGCTGGACGAGTATGTGCGCCCGCTGATGGCGATCTCCCAGGAGCGCGTCGACCGCGGCGAGCTGCCACTGTTCCAGTCGCACATGTGGGACGGCTCCGCCATCCCGATCGACGAGAACCTGGTCATTGCGCAGGAGCTGCTGGAGAAGGCTCGCAACGCCAACATCATTCTCGAGGTCGAGATCGGTGTTGTCGGCGGTGAAGAGGACGGCGTGCAGGCGAAGGCCGGCGCGAACCTGTACACCACGCGCGAGGACTTCGAGAAGACCATCGACGCTATCGGCACCGGCGAGAAAGGCCGCTACTTGCTGGCTGCGACCTTCGGAAACGTCCACGGCGTGTACAAGCCCGGCAACGTGAAGCTGAAGCCGGAGGTGCTGGAGATGGGGCAGGAGGCGGCCGTCGAAAAGCTTGGCCTTGAGCCTGGCTCGAAGCCTTTCGACTTCGTGTTCCACGGCGGTTCCGGCTCCGAGCCTGAGAAGATCGATCAGGCCCTGTCCTACGGTGTGGTGAAGATGAACGTGGACACCGATACCCAGTACGCGTTCACCCGCCCGATTGTGTCCCACATGTTCGAGAACTACAGCGGTGTGCTGAAGGTCGACGGCGAGGTGGGCAACAAGAAGGTCTACGACCCGCGCTCCTACATGAAGAAGGCTGAGCAGTCCATGGCTGACCGTGTGGTCCAGGCGTGCGAGAACCTCAACTCCGTGGGCAAGTCTGTGTCCAAGTAGTTGACGTAAGACGCGTCTACAGTAAAGGTCGGGTCCCGTCGCGGGGCCTGACCTTTTTGCTGTCTAGAGCTGTGTGAAGATGCCTATGGAAAGAATGACTACCCGCGAGCGCATGGTCGCCGTGGAGAATTCAGTGGAAGCACGCCTTCAGCGTTTGCGCCAGCGGCTTCTGCCGGCGATCCAGATGGGGTTGGCGGCGGGTTTGGCTTATTTCATCGCGCATGAGTGGGTTGGTCACCCGCAGCCGTTCTTTGCGCCGATCAGCGTGATCATCATCGTTGGTCTGTCCGGCGGCGAGCGCATTTCGCGTGCGTTGGACATGTCGCTCGGGTGCGTCCTCGGGGTGCTTATCGGGGATCTCCTGTTCGCACCGCTTGGTGCGGGCGGGTGGCAGATCGCGCTCGCGGTCACTGGATCGTTGCTGTTTGCGTCGCTGTTCTCTAAATCCCCGTTGGTGGCCAACCAGGTTGCGATCGGCTCGATCCTCATTGCCACGATCATGCCGCCCGGCGCTGCGGTCACCGGTGTGGACCGCACCATTGACGCCATTATCGGCTCCGCGGTCGGCCTCGCTGTTGTGGCGCTTCTGCCTTCAGCGCCGCTCACAACCGCGCGCCAAGAGATAGCCAGGGTACTCAAAATTTTGAGCTCCGTGCTTGACGACGTCTCCCACGGCATCGCCCACCAAGAACCCACAGAGATGGCCGTGGCGCTGGAAGCGATCCGCGGTACGCAGTCGGATATTGATGCGATTAGGTCCGCCACGAAATCCGGCCGTGAGTCGACGCAACTGTCCCCGTTCTTGTGGGGGTCGCGCCGTTACGTGACGTCGTTGTCGCGTATGGTGCCCCCAACGGACAACGCGATCCGCACCACCCGTGTGCTTGCGCGCCGAGCCCTAGTGCTCGTAGAGGACCAGGACAGCGTGTCCCCGAAACAACTGTGGATCCTGGATCAGCTGTCTTCCATTGCGCTGGACATGTCCGCCATCTTCGAAGTCAACGCGAAGATCAGCCAGGCGCAGGGCATGCCTGCTCTGACCAACCGGCTCCGATCTCTGGCGGCCGAGACGGGAATGGATGTCTTGGATATGCATGCCCAGCCTCCTTTCGGCCCGTACTCGCCGTTCGAGGGCCCCGCCAAGGACGCCCACAACGCAGCGGCGGCGAAGGCGCTGTCGGAAGGGGACCGCGCTGCGGGTGCAAGCCAGGAAGCCCCGCAGGCAGAGACGCGTCCGGCGCTGTCCGCCGCCTCGATTCTGGCGCAGTCCCGCTCCCTCATCGTCGACCTGCTGCAGATTTGCGGCTGGTCCCGTGAATCCGCCGTGGCTGTTCTCACGCCCACATCTGATACCCCGGCTTATCCGCCGGAGGTGCGCAAGAGCTCCTATAGCGACAACGACCCAGACAAACACCGCGACAAAGAGTGAACTGCCCTGCTCGCAGGCAAGGCTGCGCTGTGTGCGACGACTAGTGCTGGAATGCGCTGTTCGTGGCGCCCGCGACCGGGGCTTGGGGGCCGGACTCCGGAACCCTAGAGAGAAACCTGAATTCGCTCGGCTAGGTCGCGCTTTCCGGCCTATTAAATTTCCTGGTTGGAGCGGTATGTTCCCTCTCGACCACTCGCTATTTACCCTGCGCAGCGCCGGAGTTCAGGCTTCTCGCTAGAGCCTGAATTGAAGGTGCTCTTTCACAGACCGAGAAAGCCGGAAACCTAGGTCGTGAACGCGGGGAGGCTAGAGCGAAGGTTGGAGTGAAGCTTGGGGTGAAGGATGGCGCGACGGGCAACAGAAACCCCGGCACCCAGTTCCTTTGTGGAACCGTGCCGGGGCTGTTTCGCTATGTGCTTTTTAAGCTACTAGCCGGAGCGGCTAGTGGGGGAGACTAGCGGTTGTCGTTGTCGCGGATCTCGCCGGCGGTCTCGTCGACGACGTTGCCGTCGGTCTCGATGCGCTCCTTGGCGATGTCCTCGGTGACCTGCTGGGTCTCGCGGACGGTGTCCTTGTCCAGGGAGACCTTCTCCACCGGGACGGACTCCTTGGAGACATTCACGCGGTCCTCGTGCAGGGTGACGGATGCTTCCTGCTCGCCGATGTTGCCGTCGTAGTTAGCGCGGTCAGCCTCGGTGATCGGCTCGCGGGTGACGCGGACCTCTTCGCGCTCAACCGGGACCTCGACGGTCTCGGTCTCGTGGACGACGTACTTGCGCAGACGGACCTGGCCGGACTCGACGCGCTCCTTGTCTACGTTGAGCTGCTCCTCGGAACGGATGATCTCGCCGTTCTCGTCGCGGCGGTCAGCGAACTCAGCGCGGTCGCGGTCAGCAGCCTCGGTGGTCTCGGTGCGCTCGCCGGCAGCGTAGCCAGCGCCAGCGCCTGCACCAGCAGCAGCGCCGGTCTGGTACTGGGTGCGGTCCTCGACACCCTCGAGACCGTAGTGACGGTAGAAAGCCTCCTGGTCAGCGTTGGTCAGGTGGCCGTTCTCGTCCAGATCCGGAGCGTCCTCGATGCGGTCCTTAGCAAAAGCCAGGTGCAGGTCGCCGTTCTCCAGGGTGTGGCCGCGCAGCGGGACGATGGAGTCGCCGCCACCGAACAGGCCGTGGGAGACGGAAATGAAGTCCGGCTGGCCGGTGGTGTCGTTAACGTAGACGTCCTGGACGCCACCGACCTTGTCGCCGTTAACGTCGTAAGCGGTTGCGTTTGCAAGGTCTTCAATGCGGTTGTAGTCAGCCATTTTGTACTGATTCTCCTTAAATGTTCTGTCGGAATCGAACAACACCTAACGTAACGGCGGATTGGGGAGCCTGCATTGGTGGGCCAGCTCTCGTCGCGTATCAACCGAAAGTTTGAGGGAAGCGCCGACAAGTTTGGTTATAGTGTTGCGGACTGCGCCATATCCTGCGGAAATGTGGTCCAGCTGCAGCGACCGTGGCGCGGGGATGGGACTTTTAGTCTCGGGGCGATAACGAAACGGCCACGGCGTGCATGAAAAGAGTCGAATGTGAGATAAATCACTTATCTACATTTCGTGGAACTCACCCACTCCCGCCGTCGCTTTCGGGCCGCTCGAACGTTGCCGGAATGGCTCTCCAGCGCCGGGGCGTGAGGTGTCCTGGCGCAGGGGCTCCGCCACACGTTGCCGCATGGACAATCTCCGTCCCGAGTGGCGGTCCCGTGTGACGGTCAGGTCCCTCGGACAGCCTGAATGTCGCGCAGATGCCGGTAGAACGTCACTTGTTCGACGGGACGTTTCGCGGGGACACCGTCGACAGTGGTCAAGATCGACTCGCCCCCGGATTGGAGGGCGCGGCCGGAGGGGGTGAGGGAGGCGTCGATAAGCGGGCGGGTGCGAAAGCGTGCCTTGCGGAGCGCTGCTGCGGCGAGTCCTGGTGCGTGTGTAGTGGGGACGAGGCGGGCGCCGAGCTGGCGTCCGCGGCCGTTGCTGCGCATGAGGACATCGTTGTCGACGACGATCTCTCCTATATATGGGCCGCCGTCTGCGTTGGTGAGTGTGGCGGACCCGGCGACGGCGAGCCCCGCGTCGTTGCGGATGCAGGGGATCGGGCGCACGGGGCCGTCGACGGCGAGGTCGAGCGCGGCCGGGGCCGGGATACCCCAGAGCACGGCCGCGGGGGAGATGGGGTCTGTGGGGAGGTAAGCGACTTCGGCCCAGAGGTAGTCGCCGCGCATCATGCGGGTGAGGATGGCGCTCAGCGCTGCGTCGGTGCCTGAGACGATGACGCGCAGGCGCTCCTCGAGCTGCTGCGGTGCGACGGCGGGCTCGCCAAGGTGCGAAACGGAGGGTGAGGCGGCGATCTCCTGCAGCGACGGCGTCGGGTCGACGGGGAGGACGTCGCGTGCAATCGCGTCTAAGAATTTCAGGTCGCGCCGCGTGGGGATCACCGGGAGCCGGTGTTCCTCCGCGCCTTCGATGGTGATGTCCGTGGCGCACGCGCAATGAACAATCCGCATGGCGCTCACGCTACAAGGGCGGCCCGCGCTTTGTATATTGAGGCCCATGTCTGAAAAGCCCGCCGAACCGATCCGCGTGTGCGCTGTGGTCTTCCGCGACGACCACGGCCGCGTCTTGGCCGTGCGCAAGAAAGGCACCAGCCGTTTCATGCTGCCCGGCGGCAAACCGGAGCCAGGGGAGACCGCGCGCGAAACCGCCGTGCGCGAGGTGCGCGAAGAGATAGGAATGCTTATCCACGCCTCATCCCTCACCCCCTTAGGTACTTTCCTCGCCCCCGCCGCGAACGAGGCTGGCCGTGACGTGGAGGGCACGATCTTCACGTGCTCCGAGGCCGTCGAACCGAAGCCGGCCGCGGAAATCGTGGAAGTTCTCTGGGTTGATCCGCACGATCCTGGATCGGCGGGTGCTGATCTAGCTCCGCTCCTCGAGCAGAAGGTCTTCCCTGCGCTGGTGTAA
Source organism: Corynebacterium sp. P3-F1 (assembly GCF_030503635.1). Taxonomy (NCBI): domain Bacteria; kingdom Bacillati; phylum Actinomycetota; class Actinomycetes; order Mycobacteriales; family Corynebacteriaceae; genus Corynebacterium; species Corynebacterium sp. P3-F1. The sequence continues at coordinate 1,031,401 of NZ_CP129965.1, read as the reverse complement.
CAGGGCCGCGCGTGCGCGTTTCTTGGGGGCACGTACGTGGGAGGTACGTGCGTGCATATTGCTGATGTGGATTTAGGTCAGGAATGACCTTGCCAGCAACCTTGTGTGTTTTTACCAGGAGTTTTTCCCGTGAAGATTGAGGTCACCCATTGTGTGTGATCGGCCGCATTTGTCTCCTGAAACGACCTGATCATCTACCAACGTTTTCAAGGTCAGGGGTTATAACGAGGCAGACGCGGCCGGCGGTGGGCAAAACCAGAAGCGCATCCGCGGCCCTTTGGGTGGTGGCGGTACAATAACGCTGGACTTTTGCGGGGAAGGCGTGCCAGATGGGCTCGGTGACAGAACCCGCGGAGAACACGCACAATGCAGCTTGAAACGAAGCGTGATTAAGGGAGCGTTTTTATGGCGGCTATCATCATTGTCGGCGCCCAGTGGGGTGACGAGGGCAAGGGCAAGGCCACGGACATTCTCGGCGGCAAGGTCGACTACGTGGTCAAACCGAACGGCGGCAATAACGCCGGCCACACCGTCGTGGTGGGCGGGGAGAAATACGAGCTGAAACTCCTCCCTGCCGGCGTGCTGTCGGAGAACGCCACACCGGTGCTGGGCAATGGCGTGGTGATCAACTTGGAGGCGCTCTTCGAGGAGATCGACGGGCTGGAGGCCCGCGGCGCCAACGCCTCCCGCCTGCGCATTTCCTCCAATGCCCACCTGGTCACCCCGTACCACCAGACGCTCGACCGGGTGCAGGAGCGCTTCCTGGGCAAACGCGCTATCGGCACCACCGGACGCGGCATCGGCCCGACCTACGCGGACAAGGTCGCCCGCGTAGGCATCCGCGTCCAAGATCTTTTCGATGAATCCATCCTCCGCCAGAAGATCGAATCCGCTCTGGACGTCAAAAACCAGATGCTGGTGAAGATGTACAACCGCAAGGCGATCGAAGTGGACGAGATCATGGACTACTTCATGGGCTACGCCGACCGAGTTAAACCGATGGTCATCGACGCGGAGCAGGTGCTCAACGCCGCGCTGGACAACGGCCAGCACGTCCTCATGGAGGGTGGCCAGGCAACCATGCTGGACGTGGACCACGGCACCTACCCCTTTGTCACGTCCTCCAACCCCACCGCCGGCGGCGCCTGCGTCGGCGCCGGCATCGGCCCGACGAAGATCACGGCGTGCCTGGGCATTGTCAAGGCCTACACCACCCGCGTCGGCGCCGGTCCGTTCCCCACGGAGCTCTTTGACAAGTGGGGCGACTACCTCCAGGAAACCGGCGGTGAGGTCGGCGTGAACACCGGCCGCAAACGACGCTGCGGCTGGTTCGATTCCGTCGTCGCCCGCTACGCCGCCCGCGTCAACGGCTTCACCGACTACTTCCTGACCAAGCTTGACGTGCTTACCGGCATCGGCGAGATCCCCATCTGTGTCGCCTACGACGTCGACGGCGAGCGTTTCGACGAAATGCCGCTCACCCAGTCCCAGTTCCACCACGCCGAACCTATCTTTGAGACCATGCCTGCCTGGGACGAGGACATCACCGGTTGCACCACCTTCGAAGAGTTGCCCCAGCGCGCCCAAGACTACGTCTTGCGCCTCGAAGAGCTCTCCGGCGCCCCCATCTCCTACATCGGTGTCGGCCCCGGCCGCGACCAGACGGTCATTCGGAAAAACTTGTTGTCCTAATTGCCGTGATTGGATGGGAAGGGCTAGGGCGCTTGTGCCCTTCAGGAGATGCTGTCATGCCGTCTTTCCCTGATTTCTTCGCGGGTGCTTTGGTTGCCTTGGTCCCAGTTACCTGCAAGGGATGTGAAAGCCGCGGAGTTAACGTTCGTCCACGCTTCACCTAGTCGAGTCATTGTTGCTTCGCTGGGGGAGGTTCCCGTCTGGTCGATCGCCGCCACGACTTCGGCAGCCGCTTCGCTGAGCTCCGTAAGGGAGCCGCTGAAATCCGGATCGAATTTTAAGCTCGGGATCAGCTCGTCTGTCTGTTCAATCAACTGCGACGATATGGAGGACAACTCATCGAGCTCAGTCACGTCGGGCAAAACGCTGAAGGTCTGCGAGACTTTCTCGTACGCGTCGGCCACAGCGTTGTAGCGATCGACGGTCTCGGGTTGAGCCTTCGCATCGGAACCAAAGTCCCGGACGGCTTCGGCAGTGGCGGCCGTCGGATTGGGGGCCTTGGCGCTGAACCGGAGGTGGGTTCGCGCCTCCTCGATCTGAATTTCGCGTAGCTCGTCGCTGAGTTTCTCCATGAGGTTCTCGAACTTGTCGGCATCCCCAGGGCCGACCTGGTTAAATTGGTCCGAATAACGATCCGCGACTTCTTGAAGCGATTCGTATACGGCTGGGGAGGAACCGAGGAGATCCGCCGCATCTTGCGTGACACGGTATTCTCGTGTTCTGGGCTGATAAGGATTTTTCCAGTTCTTTAGTGCGACGGCGCTCTCTTTGGATTTCAAGGCAGTCATGTGTAGAGACTCCGAAACGAAGCTGCTCGCTGATTCGATGTCGCTCGACGCGACATCTTCGAGGATTCCCAACCGCTCCACGGACGACACCGCTGTCAGGTGCGCCTCAAACTCAATGCGCCTCAAATCAACGATCCCGTGTACCACGATGTTTTGGTCGCCCTCGTCCTGAAATTCGCTGCCCATCAGCTGAGCACAATCAGTCGAGCCCTGAATAGCTTCTGCGGTGCCCGTTGAGAAAACGGGGGCCCGGTCCTGGAGGGTCGCAAATTCCTCAATGACCCCCCCGACAATGTCGTTAACGGAGGTGAGGGCCTCGCTGGCTGCGTCATTGAGGGTCCGAGGTGCTTCATCTTTCCAGCGAGGATCCTCAATCAAGTCTTGGACTGTTGATTCCGAACGGACCAACCCGGTAATTACCGGTCCGAGAGCTCCAGCGTAGTCCGCAGTTGTTGCATTGACCGCTGTTATTTTCGGGGCCCGCGAGTTCACATCGGCAAGCTTTTTGCGCGCTGTGATCAAGTCTTTTTGGGTTAAATTCAAAGCATCACTGTACTTCTCCGCAATGGCGCCTGAGTCTTCCCCGATCGATGCCTCAGCAGCGTCGATGATGTGAGACGGAGCAGCAATCACCCTGTTGAGCTCCCCGCACACCCCGCGGTAAAAGTCGACTGCTGGGTAGGAAATGTTCTTGTCGGCCATTTCGGCGACGTCTTCGGTGACAAGAATATGGCCCGACCGTGCTGAATTGAATGCAGTGAAACCTAACAATCCTAAAATCGTGCCTGCGGCTGCTAAGCCACTGATCAAGCGCCAATCGTGGTTCAATGCGACTCCTAAGCTACGTCGGTTGCAACTCCGAGCGCTGATGCCAGGTAAAGAGCAAAGCTGGTTACGCCCAAAAGGAGAATCAGGGAAACGATGCTGGCACCCACCCAAGGTCGGTAACCCTTCTCCTGCGACTTATGGGTGAAAATCGTGTGCAGGGCAGCCGTTAGACCTCCAAAAGCCACTACGTAGGTCGCTGCCATTTTACCGGTAGGTTGAACTGACCAGCCGCCTTGTGCCACAGGTGTCAAGGCAAGTGTGGCGAACAACGTTACCGCTAGAACTGCTGTTCCGAAACTGATTGCGTACTGGCTCCAGCCGCTGCGCTCATTCGGAAGATTGGACAGCTTGTTAACGCGGTCAGCTTGATGCACCGTTGGCCGTGACCGCTCGAACCAGTGGTTGTCTTGATTCTCTTCCGCTGGAGCACCCGTCAGCAGCGAATACCACGGCCGCTTTTTACGAGTGTTTGTGATCTGCTCTTCGAGCTCCTCAACGGTCCGCTGGTGGTCGTACCAATCAACGTCTTCCGCGCGGGCCGACATCAACGATTCTGAAAGGTCACCGCCGTTGTGGAGGTAGTTTTCTTTCATTATGTGCCCCTGTCGTTCAATCCGCTGCGACCGAGATTCGTGAAAGAATCTACAGGCCGCTCCGTCCTGTCGGCGTGTGTTCGGTGTCTCCCTCAGTGGTGTTGTCTTGAGTAGAGTTGTGCTCGGGTTTTTCTGAGTTGCCCAGCAGCTCGTCATAAATGGCGTTGAACTCTGCACTGGCAGTTTCGCTGACGGCGGTTGGTCCGAGTGACACAATGGTCGCGGCGATAACCCATGCGTCGCCCTCTTCTGCCTTGGCGCGGATATCTTTCATAGCGTTGTCGTTGAAGGCCTTAGCGACTTTTTCGTACTCGCGCTGACGACTCTCGCGTTCGTAATCGTTGGATGCATTGTCGATTTCGTCGCGAAGAGTGCGAAGTTTCTGGATCTGGGACAGGCTCATAGAGGCATCGCGGCTGGTGCTACCCGTAGAATCAAAGCCAGGGAACAGCGACAGCAACATGTCGGTGAAGGCTCCTTTTTGACGAAAAGGATCACCCTGGAGGCCGAGGGGACCGGCGGGTTCTTCGTTTTTGTCAGCATTCGCCCTCCTCCACTCCTGGAGGATCGCGGGCACGGTTTTCTCTGCGCGCTTGAGCTGGGCTGCCGCGACATTCTCCTCGACCAGCGAACGGACTGCCTCAACCCCCCCAAAATCATGAAACTTGTTGTCAATGCAAGCGATATTAGCTCCGCCCGAAAAGCGTTTCGAGACGGCAAGAACATCATCGTGATTGTCGCCAAGTACCCGCTTCAAATAATCGTTTGCGTTTGTGCTGGCAGTATCGTTCTCGTCCATATTTAATCTGCGTCCATCTATTGTGACGTTGAACCTCCGTGAAACATACAATACGTCATCGCGGGAAGCATTAGAGAGAAGTCTTTCGTCGATTATGAAAGTCCTGGCACTTTCGAAGGTTTCTCACCCACTTCGGCTCAAGGAAGAGGTCATGGAAGAGTCTTTACCGATCCCGGAAGAAATCCGCTCCAGGGCGAAACAAATAGCAGCTACGCTAGCTTCTACGCGAGATTATGGCCCATTAGACAGTTCAAACGTGGGGCCCGAATTTTTCGAAGAGCTCAAGTACCGGCCAGAGCGGCCGAGAGACCGCCGGCACGCAATGGATTCACTGCATGTCTGGACTACGTCTCTGGTGTTCTACGCCCCTCAAGGCATCACCGTCTTCGAAGAAGTCGAAACCGCTTCACAAGTCGAGTCAGAAAATACAGCTGCTGACTCGTTACCAGGGGCAGAAGAAGCGATGCCGCCCAACGAACGGCAACCGGACGTGTTGCATGTGATGGTGCCTGGGCGAATCGCCGGGCAAGACATGTGGATCTCACTGAGTGTCTTTGCAGCTCCGCGCACTGAGAACCTTTGGAACAGCTCGGGTTGGGAGCACTCCTTCAGCCAGCTTACAGCTGAAAATGCCGAAATTAGCCTGCGGGAGACGCCATGGGGTATCGGCGTGAGCGCCCGGTATCCGAACCAGCAAATTGAAGTCATCGGAGTAGATGGTCCCAGGTGGACTTTGCGGGCGACAGTGAGTACGTACGGAGAGACGATGAACGATTTTAGCTTGAGGCTAGCCCAAGACATCGTTGAATCTGCTGTCGTGCACCGCGGATTCGCTCCAGTCGGGCCGGGTGAGTGTCTGCCTGTCGGGTTGATCGACCGGCGGAACAAACCGCCGCGTCCTTGTGGAGATTGAAATCGGTCCATTACAAGGTTGCGCCCAATTAGCGTAAATCTTAACGCAACATTAATAGGTGTAGCGGGAGTGTGAACCCCCGTTTACGTTGATGAATTAAGTGAGTATTTAAGTGATCAATCATTTACAAAGTGGCAGTTTCACGGTTTTATTAACGTATCCACCGTCATCTATCAGGCAGGAAAATCATGACAAAGTCCGCTTCTGCACCAACGCTGCTGTCGGCTGACCGTGCTCGTCGTTACGCTATTGCGTCTCTTGGCTTTGGTAGCGGCGCTCTGCTCTTCGCTCCGGCGGCAGACGCTGCTCCGATCGACCAACTGAACCCCGATACTGTTTTGTCCGATCTGGGACAGGCGGCTGATACGCCGGTGCCATTCTCCCCGCTGAAGTCGCTGAATGAATTCAGCCAGTCCGTTGCGGGGGTTGCACCGTCCAACCTCCTGCGTACGAACAGTGCCGGCGGTGACGACGCTACCGAGGCGCCGATCGGTGCAGTCTACACTCCGTACGCCGTGCAAAATCCGACCGCTGAGCAGGTTACCAAGGCGCTGCGAGAGTACCCGGTACAGTCCATGGAGTCTCGGTTCCTCCGTGCGAAGGATGCAGAGAACGACTGGAACACTTTGGCGCAGTTCTTCCTCGCTTACCAGGAGCCGAATGACGCCACCCGCGCGGCGGTCGATCTCGACCTCGCTACGTTAACGAATCGTGTTCAGAGCGGTGCGATCGTTGCTGATGTCGAGAAAGCAATTCAGGACACCTTGGCGTCTCCGGATTTTGCAGCGTGGCAAGGCAACAATGAGTCCATTCTCCGCATCGATCCTGCCCTCCGTGGCTCTGACCGTGCAGCCGCCGGGGTGGCTTCAGTCATCGACACATTCACAGTGAACCCAGCACGAGGTGTCGCAGACCTCGTCGAAGCTGCTGGCGGACCTATCGGCATTCTGCTCAACCCGGTGGGCGCTGTTGTCAAGGTCATGACTGCTGTTCTGGGGCGCGACGTGATGGGCGCGCTGCAGAAAGACATCAAGAAGGTTGGCAAGAAGACCGGTAAAGAACTGCTGAAGGAATTCGCGAAAGAGTTTGCGAAGAACTTTGCTAAGGAATTCGCTAAGGCTCTGCTGATTCCGATCGCCGTTGCGCCGTTGCTGATCCCGGTCGCACTGGTCCTAGCTCCGTTCGCCGCGCTAGGTGCCGCCCTTCTGGCGCTGCCAATCTCGATCGTGGCAGAAGTTTTCACCCTGGGTCTGTTCCCAACACTGCCCTTCATCATTGGTGCCGGACTGCTCGGCATGACAGTGGCACTGGCGCTTCCGGTTTTGGTTGCTGTGCTCGTACCGGTCATCTTGATTGCAAGCGGCAAGATCTTTACCGACTCGCTGAAGAACGCTGCTTCTTCGCTCCTCGAGGACAGTCCGAAGATCGCTGCAGAGGTGCTCTTCGAGCAGCTTCAGGTGCTTGTTGATGTGATCGGGACGCGTCTCACCCACGCTGCTTTCTCCGGCTGGGAGCGCTCCCTGCTCAAGGGTGCATTCGACAAACTCGGTGAGATCTTCTACGGTTCAACGCCGACCGGTGTCGCATTCGCCGACCTTGTCACGCGCTTCAACAACATTCTCTACATGATCGCGTTCATCGACGGACGTAACCTGCTGTCGATGATCGCTCGCGGTGCCATTGTCGGTGCTCTTGCAGGCGCTGCATTGTTGCCGCTCGCGCTGCCGCTGCCCGTCATTGCCTTCGCACTGCTAGGTGTTGCGTTGGGAGCTGCAGGCGGATTCGCCGCCGGAGTTTTGAGCTCCGTTCTCATCACCGTGGTTGCTCTAGTTGCCGCTGCATTCAACTTCCTGCTGATTCCAGTCGCCATCCTTGTCGCAATCGCCGCTCCGCTGCTCGCCATCCCGATTGGCATCGTCTTTGGTGCCATTTACGGTGCAGTCTTGGGCATCATCATCGGGGCACTTCTCGGTGTGGCTACGGTTCTGGCCCCGGCGCTGCTTGGAGCGGGGATTGGTGCTATTGTGGCGCTTGCTACGCACGTCCGTTACGATACCGGCGTGCGTGAGGACGGCACCAAGTGGACTAACGCCCGCATCCTTAACCGCGGTGGTTTCGCTGATTTCCTCAAGTTCATCGATGACCTTAGCGGCCGCACCGATCCGTCCCTTCTTCGCGTCGCGATCCCTAAGGCTGCCGCACCGCAAATTGTTGAGCGCCCGCGTCCTAACCGCGATCGAGCTTTGAAGAACGCTACCGCATTGCTTGACTCCTAAACCCGCGGCGTCGTCTGAGAAACGACCAACTGAAACCCCGCCCACCGATCTGAACTGGCCCCCGAAAGTTGGACTGGTTTAACTCTAGGCGGTTAGGGCTTCAAGGGTCTGATTTCGATATTGCATCGGGGTCAGGCCCTTGAGTCGTTGTTGGATGCGTTCGGTGTTGTACCACTGGATGTACTCGTCGATCGCTTGGTTGAATTCCTCGATGGTGTCGAAGATTTCTCCGTGGTACATCTCTGTTTTCAAGTGACCGAAGAAGTTCTCCATGACCGCGTTGTCGTAACAGTTGGCTTTACGCGACATCGACTGAACGCCACCGTTATCGGCGATCAGGTCACGCCAGGAGGCGTGTTGGTACTGGAAGCCTTGATCGGTGTGCATCATCCACCCGGGTTCAGGTGCACACGCCATGATCGCTTTGGTCAAAGAGTCGGTGGTAAAGGATGTCGTCGGTGATGTAGCCACGCTGTGGGCAACGATTGAGCGGTCGAACAGATCCATCACCGGGGACAGATATACCTTGCTGCCTGCGACCCTGAACTCGGTGACGTCGCTGACAAAGAAGGTGTTGGGCTTGTCCGGAGTGAACTTGCGGTCAAGTTTGTTGTCAGCGATGTGGCTGATCGTCCCAGCGTAAGAAACATAGGGCCTGCGCTGGCGGACCTTGGCTCGAAGTCCCATCTCGCGCATGAGCTTGAAGACAAGTTTGTGGTTGACCACCCAGCCCTGGTTGCGCAGGTCCAGCAGCACCCGCCGGTAACCGTAGCGATGCTTATTACGCTCGAAACTTTCCCGGATTGCTTGCTTCAGCGCAGCGTGCTTATCCGGCTCGCGCAGGCGTTTCTGGTGGTAGAAGAACGTCGACCGTGGCATACCCGCCGCATCCAAGAGGTACTCCAAGCGGTGGTGCGACTTGAGGATGACAATCGCCTGAACTTTCAGGCGCGTCCCTGGTTCCTCAAGTCCCGCAATTTTTTTAGATAAGCGTTTTCCGCTTCCAACCGTGCGATCTGGCGACGCAGCTTCTCTTCCTCCGAGAGCGGCTTCGGTGCGACCGAGCCTTTGGGCCTACCCTTCGGCTTCGGTTTTAGCGCCTCATCGCCACCTTTACGCCATTTCCACGACCACCCTTTAACTAGCTGGTCTGATGACAGGCCAAACTCACGCGCAAGATCCATCGCAGTCTCACCGGCAAGGTGGCGTTGGACAACTTCCTTCTTGATTTCGAACGAATACTGCTGCTTAGTCGGTTTCTCCACAAGACATAGCCTGCCATGCAGCTGGAACCGCCGAAAGAGACCACGCGATGCGTATATCCCAGCCCCGACAACGCTCGCAGCAGCTTGATAACCCACGCCCTGATCAAAAAGGTCTACCAACTGCTCACGCTGATGTTCGCTCAGCGAACTTCGTGCTCTCAATGAAAACTGCTCCCTACTAGTCGGTAACTGATTTCTCAGTCCAACTAATGGGGAGCAGTTCAATCCTCGGTGGGCGGGGTTAATTGCTTTGAAGAGGGGCCTTCTGTGAAGCCCGGATTCCTAAAGGTCAGGACCGATTCCAGCCCTGTGGGAAAAAAGAAAAATCCGCAGACGAAGACCCTAACTATTAAGATATGAGGAGGATATTCAGGTTAAAAATTTCGCCCGACTTTATAGGTAGCATTTAAAAAGTGTGATCCATCTGCCAGAGGAGTTTCCTTACCAAGGTTGTACGAGTTGCTAGGAATTGTCCCGGCCTGCTGTCTGCATCTAGCTCGGAAATGAAACTGCCAGAGTGCCATTGGTACGGTTTTCAATCCCAGAGTGAGACTTAGCGGCGGTTGGTCAGATCGTGCATGTTTGCGGTGTCAATGCGCTTTGCAGCAGTTTTCTAACCGGACCCGCGTTCGCCAATCTGAGTTGAGTGGCTTGGGTACCGCAGTTGGTAAGTTTTTTTAATTGGCGAGTGGGCGTCGGTGGTTGGGTAGGAGACCACCGGGGAGATGTAGAGGCAGACCGATGCAACCCGTTACATCTGGTTGTGGGCAAACAATTGAACATGGGAAACCCCCTGACACATACCTAGTGGTGTGCCAAGGGGTTATAGTGTGTGACGCTAAGAATCTAGTTAATCTTGAGGCTGCCGTTTGGGTTGATGCTACCTGCTTCGGCAGAGGCCTTAGCCAGGTTAAGGCGCTGCCAAGAGCCACCCTCACCCTGCCAGTCGAGCGGATTGCCAGCCTTGCCCGCGGTGGCGTGCAGTACACCGGCACGTTTTCCATAGTCGGATCCCGGGTAGGAGTTTGCAAGCAAAACGGGAGCCGACTGCGGGACGATCATCGCTGCGTTAGGATCGTAGATGGTGTCGAATCCATAATCCATCCATTCGGTGTACTGTTTGACCGCGTCCTGGGTGGAGATGAACGGGGTGTCACTAGCAACGAGATCTGGAATGGACTTTCCGGTGCGCCACTCGATCTCGGAACGGAGTTCGGCTGCTGCCTGATCGATAGCGTTGCGCATCTTCGGGTCGTTGAGACGGTCGGCTGCTGCGGCCTGGCCGGACATCCGCCCACCGATCACATCGAGCGGGTAATGGACTCCGAGGACAATGCGGCTATTGCCGGCAAGTGCGCCGCGGTAGTGGAGTTGCGGGGCGACCTCGGGAACCATGTAGGCCAGGATCGATGTAACCCAGGTTGCCTGGTTGGTGTGGCCGGAAGGGAATGATGGGGATCCACCGTAGAGATCGTCTTCGTACAGGTTGTATTCCTTAATGCGGTCCGGTGCGACTTTGAATGGACGCGGGTTGTGGAACAGAACCTTCTCAATGCCGGTCGAGCTGGCAATGCCGCCTGCGCGGGCGAGGAAACCATTACCGAGCAGGTATTGGGTCTTTGGGAGACGGTTCTCGTTCAGGGCATCGCGGACAGCTTGTCCAAACTCTTGTCCCAAGGCGGGCGAAAGTGTTTCAAGAAGGTCATCGGAAGCAGCAAGCGCGTCGACTTGAGCGTCGGCGATGCGTTCCGGTGAAGCATTGTTGTTGATTTCGACGACCGTGTCCAAGTTCTTCCGCATGATCTCAGGGTGGTTTCGACGCACGGAGGGGAAGAGCTGGTTCACCTGGTAATAGACTCCTCCATAGTAAGGAGAGATGTCTGAGATGTAGCCGGCGAGGTAATCGGGGCTGAACGGGGTCGGGACCGGAGCGCCTGGCCGCTGCACGGGAACACCGCCGGTGCTGGAGCCGGTGACTGGGCTCTTCAGCTGAGGGGCGGTAAGGGATGCGCCCTCGGGCAGCTGGAAGTTTAGTGCTTGAAGCGGTTGGGCTACGGCTACGGACGGCGAGACGGTGGCAATGCCCATCATTGCGGCTGCCACGGCGGTTTTAACGCGCATGTTCTTGGTCATGCATCTCAAGCTATTGGCACCTTTGGGTAATCGCAAGACCAGCTGGAAAAAGTCTAAGTGAACAATGGGCAAAGATGATCTTAAGCCTAATTTTGTTCAGGGTTTTCCGGAATCACCATGTTTATCCTTGCATGCTCGCGGTTCGGTGCGGCAGGAAACCTGCTGGTAGCTTCGCTGTTACATCGGATTGAACTCATTGTTAATAGTTAGAAATTTAGGCACTTGCACCTATGAAATGCTCTCGAGGAGTGAAAATATGGGGCTATGTCTGAATCCACCCAGAACAAGTCGCAATCGTCGGAACCAAAATCCATTTGGAGTACTCGCCGAAACTTTCTGAAAGGCGGAGCGGCCGCTATTGCCGCTTCTGCTGTCGTAACAAACGCCGCGCCTGCCTCCGGGCAGAGTTCGTGGGGGTATTTCAATAAACCTGCTCCGATTGAGCCAACCCCCCAGCCTCTGCCGTTCTGTCACGGCGTCGCCTCTGGTGACCCGTTGCCGGACTCGGTCATTTTGTGGACCCGCGTCACTCCCGATGAAACTGCGCGACCTGGATCAGGAACCGGTGAGGACACCGATGTCCGCTGGGAAGTGAGTCCGAGCGAATCGTTCGATTCCGTTGTGGCCTCCGGAACGGCTAGAACATCGCGCTCTTCCGACCATACCGTTCACGTCGATGTGAAGGGTCTTACGCCAGAGTCTGTCTACTACTACCGCTTCATCGTCGAGGGCGGCCCGCACTCTGGCGCACACTCTCCGGTGGGCCGCACCAAGACCGCACCCGCCAATAATGCGCACGTTGAGTCTTTCAAGATTGCTAGTTTCTCCTGTGCGAACTGGGAGGCGGGTTTCTACACTCCCTACCGCGATTTGGCGGAGCGAGGTCGCCGCGGTGAGCTCGATCTTGCAGTGTGCCTTGGTGATTACATCTACGAGTACGAGCAGCGCAGCAATAAGGCGATTCCCGCTGTTCGCCTATTTCAGCCTCCTCACGAGATTCTTAACCTAGAGGACTACCGAATCCGCTACGGGCAGGCGCACACCGATCTCGATCTTCAGGCAGCACATGCTGCCTTGCCGTGGGTCTCGGTGTGGGACGATCATGAGGTTGCCAATGACAACTACGACACTGGGGCTGAAAATCACACTGCACTGACCGAGGGCAGCTACCGTGCTCGCCGGTCTGCCGCATCCCAGGCCTACATCGAATGGATGCCGATTCGCTCTAAGGCACTGGGTGAAGGCGGCAAGCTGTACCGAACTTTCACCTTCGGCGATTTGATTGAGTTGACCATGATGGATTTGCGTACTTACCGAGACAAGGTCGGGCGCATCACGGGGCCGCTCACCCCGAGCGCACCACGCAGCATGTTGGGTGATGAACAGTACCAATGGCTGGTCAACACCCTGCGGAGCTCAAAGGCGAAGTGGAACGTTCTCGGCAACTCCGTGATGTTCTCCCCGCTGGCGGTTGGCGCTCTGCGCAACGATCCGAACGTGAAGCCGGTGCTCAACGCCATGGTCGAAAACCTTGGTGACAACGTTCAGCTTTTCGCAGACGTGGCTGAGTACGGTGTGCTTGTAAATTCGGATCAGTGGGACGGGTACTTGATGGAGCGTAAGCAGCTCACCATCGATATGGCTGAAGCAGGTGTCACTCCACTGTTCCTGACCGGTGACATTCACTCCGAGTGGGCGCACACGGTCTATGACGGCGATAAACCGCTTGGCTGCGAAATGGTTTGTGCTTCCATCTCCGCCACCGGTGTGGGCGACATTCTCGGCCATGCGGTCGGGCCGCACCCGACCATGAACGGTATCGCATACAACTACCTGCATAACTCTAACCCACAACTGCGTCACGTCGACTGGGATGCTCACGGCTACTGCGTTGCAACAATCCGTCCGGACGATGTGGATATGACATGGATGCGGGCAGATAACATTGCAGATCCCCTGTCCGCTGTTCGTCCAACTGTGGTGCTGAACTGGCGCAAGGGTGTCGGTTTCACCAACTAAGCCTTTCCTGGAAAGGTGGGTCTCTGTATAACTGAAAAGAAAAGGCGGGTCGAGCGCCCCGCCTTTTCTTTTCACCTCAAACTACGCTTTAGATCTGGTATTCGGGGTGAGAGGCATTGACCATGTCGTCCCACTCGACGATCTTCTTGCGTTCGCGGCCTTCGGCTTCACCGAGGGCGCGTTCGGCGGCGTCGAGGTTGTGCCAGCCGTCCCAGGTGGTCACCTTGATGCTCTTGTCCTTGAGGTGGTCGAGGATGGCCTGGTCGTCACGCTTGTCGGTGAGATCGAGCTTATTGTTGCGGAAGTCGTCGAGAAGCATGGTGGTCGTGTCTTTGGCGTCGGACTTGGTGTTGCCGATCAGTCCGATGGGGCCGCGCTTGATCCAGCCGGTGGCGTACAAGCCGGGGACGATGTCGCCGCCGGGCTCGGTGAGCACGTGGCCTTCGTCGTTGGGGATGACGGCGCGGAGCTCGTCGAAAGGCACGCCGTTGACGGCATCGGAGCGGTAGCCCACGGCGCGGTAGACGGCCTGGACGTCCCAAGTGGTGGTCTCGCCGGTGGTGGTCACACCGCCGTTACCGTCGAGTTCCGTGCGCTCAGTGACAAAACCGGTGACTTTGCCGTCCTCGCCGATGATCTCTACCGGGGACTCGAAAAAGTGAATGAACAGCTTGTGCGGGGCGCCCTTCGGGTCGCGCATCGCGTACCCTTCCAGGGTCTGGCACACGAGGTCGACGCTTTTTGCTTCTCGACGCGAGCTTTCCGACGCCTCGTCGTAGTCGATGTCCTCCGGGTCCACTATGACCTCGATGTTCTCGGAGTGGTCCAGCTCTTTGAGTTCCAGAGGGCTGAATTTGGCCTGCGCCGGGCCGCGGCGGCCGAAGACGTGGATCTCCTTCGCCGCTGACGCGTTGAGGTTGTTGTAGACGTTGTCGGGGATCTCTGTGACCTTGAGCTCGTCGGCGGTCTTGGCCAGCACGCGGGCAATGTCGAGGGCGACGTTGCCCACACCCACGATGGCGATCTTCTCGGCGGTGAGGTCCCAGTCGCGTTCGAAGTCGGGGTTGCCGTCGTAGAAGCCGACGAACTCGCCGGCACCGTAGTGGCCGTCCAGCTCCGCGCCCGGGACGTTCAGGTCGCGGTCGGCGGTCGCACCGGTGGCGAGGACGACTGCGTCGTAGTATTCCTGCAGCTCCTCAATGGTGACGTCGTTGCCCACGTCCACGTTGGCCAGCAGGCGGATCTCCGGCTTGTCCAGCACGTTGTGCAGGGACTTCACAATGCCCTTGATGCGCGGGTGGTCCGGCGCCACGCCGTAGCGGATCAGACCGAAGGGGGCTGGCATGCGCTCGAAGAGGTCGACGTGGACGTCCACGTCGGACTTGACCAGAAGATCGGAGGCGTAAATGCCGGCGGGGCCGGAGCCGACGACGGCGACGCGGAGGGTGTTGTCGGAAGCAGGAGTAGTCATGAAACTCAAACGTGTCCTTTGCGCTGTTGCTGGTGTTTCTTAACAGTTGCTAGTTATTTGTAGCGCCAGTATAGAGCATTGCCAAACCGATTCTAGACCAAGCGGTCTTTTACATTCGGACTACTTGGTTTGGGTTCGATTTGCTGTGGAGTGTGCAGTGGAGTCGCGGTGGAATTGCTGTGGGGTGTGCGGTGGAGTTGCTGTGGGGTGTGCAGTGGGTTGGCCGAGCGATTAACACGTGGTGTTAGCAACACCACCTGCGTGTGGTTCAGGTGGTGGCTAGACTTGAAAAAGGCTGGATAGAGTGCGCAGGGAAGCGCGTCAATCAGCCGCGCGGGAAGCGCCAAACTGTCGCCCGACAGGCGCGAATACCCCGCGAATACCCGCGAAACACCAGAGCAAAAGCTCGGAAAGGTTGCTCGATATGGCTGAAAACAGGTCCGTTCTGATCACCGCGCTCGGACGCGAGCTCGAAGGGGGCGCTGGTGACAGCGGCAGCGTCGATGTCGAGGCTCTGGCTGCCGAAAAGAACCTCAACGTAGTGCGGTTGGCTGACCAAGAGCGTGACCTCTCCGCGATCGTTTCTGCGGACCTGCTCGCAGGGGGCGACAGTGTGATTGTCGGCACCGGCGATTACGTCTTCGACGCTGATGCCGCCGCAGCTCTCGGCGTTCCGGTTCTCCTACTGACCGCTGAGGGTGCAGCTGAGAGCCCGGCTGCCGAGCTCGCTCTGGCTCGGGTGAAGGAGCTGGGGGCGGAAGCACGAGGCGTCGATAAGCTGGATACTGACGCTCTCGATGCTGCGCTGGGTACGGATGCGCGGCAGGTCATGTCCCCGGCGGTGTTCGAGAACTGGCTGATCAACCGCGCGAAGCAGAAGCGCACGCACATCGTACTGCCAGAAGGTGAGGACGACAGGATTCTGGAGGCCGCACACCGGCTGCTCAAGCAGGATGTGGCGGACCTGACGATCCTCGGCGTGAGCGATGACATTGTTCGCCGCGCGGATGCCAAGGGCTGGAACCTGTCCAAGGCGAACATCATCGACCACGAGAACTCCGAGCTTCTCGACGAGTTTGCGGCGGATTTCGCCGAGCTGCGCAAGAAGAAGGGCGTGACCGTTGAGGAAGCGCGCGAGACAATGAAGGATATCTCCTACTTCGCCACCATGATGGTGCACAAAGGCCTGGCTGACGGCATGGTTTCGGGTGCGGCGCACACCACTGCGCACACCATCAAGCCGTCCTTCCAGATCATCAAGACTGCACCGGGTGCCTCCGTCGTGTCCTCTGTCTTCCTGATGGTCATGCGCGACCGCCTGTGGGCCTTCGGCGACTGCGCGGTCAACCCGAACCCGACCGCCGAGCAAATCGGCGAGATCGCCGTCGTGTCCGCGAAGACCGCGGCGCAGTTCGGCATCAACCCGAAGGTGGCCATCCTGTCCTACTCCACCGGCGCCTCCGGCTCCGGCCCCGACGTTGAGCGCGCGGTGCAGGCCACGGAGAAGGCGCACGAGCTCGATCCGTCCCTGGCTGTGGACGGCCCGCTGCAGTTCGACGCCGCAGCCGTGACGAGTGTGGGCAAGAAGAAGGCCCCCGACTCACCCGTCGCCGGCCAGGCGAACGTCTTCGTCTTCCCCGACCTCGAAGCTGGCAACGCTGGGTACAAGATCGCGCAACGGACTGGCGGCGCGCTCGCCATCGGCCCGGTCCTGCAAGGCCTGAACAAGCCGGTCAACGACCTTTCCCGCGGCGCGACTGTCCCCGACATTGTCAACACCGTCGCTATCACTGCTATCCAGGCGCAAGGAGCTAACTAATGGCCTACGCACTCGTGCTCAACTCCGGTTCTTCGTCGATCAAATTCCAGATCGTCGACCCCACCGCATCCGCCTCCGACCAGCCGTTCGTCTCCGGTCTGGTGGAGCGCATCGGCGAGCCGAACGGCCGCATTTCCATCAAGATTGAAGGCCGCCAGGTCGAGTCCAACATGCCGGTCCGCGATCACCGCGGCGGCTTGATGCTGGCCATCGCCATGCTGGACGCCAACGGCGCCGGCCCGACCGCAGTCGACATCATCGCCTGCGGTCACCGCGTTGTCCACGGTGGACAAACCTTCAGCGAGCCCGCGCTTGTGAACGACGAGGTGGTCGAGCAGATCCGCGAGCTCGTCCCGCTCGCGCCGCTGCACAACCCGGCGAACGTTGACGGCATCGAGGTCGCCCGCGACCTGCTCCCGAACGTCCCGCACGTCGCCGTCTTCGACACCGGCTTTTTCAGCGACCTGCCCGCCGCGGCTGCCACCTATGCCATCGATGCTGACGTCGCCCGCGAGCACCAGATCCGCCGCTACGGTGCGCACGGCACCTCCCACGAATTCGTCGCCCGCGAAGTCGCTGAGTACCTGGGCCAGCCGATCGAAGACCTCAACCAGATCGTCCTGCACATCGGAAACGGCGCCTCCGCCTCCGCCATCCGCGGCGGCCAGCCGATCGACACCACGATGGGTCTGACCCCGCTCGAGGGCCTGGTCATGGGCACCCGGTCCGGCGACATTGACCCGGGCGTGATCTTCCATCTCAACCGCACCGCCGGTATGGACATCGACCAGATCGACGACCTGCTCAACCGCCGTTCCGGTGTCAAGGGGCTGTCCGGGGTCAACGACTTCCGTGTTCTGCACCAGCGCATCGAGGAAGGCGACGAGAAGGCCAAGCTGGCGTACGACGTGTACATTCACCGTCTCCGCCGCTACATTGGGGCCTACATGGTCACCCTGGGCCGCGTGGACACTATCACGTTCACCGCGGGTGTGGGCGAGAACGACCACACCGTGCGCACCAATGCGCTCGCGGGTCTGGAGAACTACGGCATCAAGCTCGACGAGGAGAAGAACCAGAACGGCTCCGGCGCACGCGTCATCTCCGCGGACGACTCCGCTGTGAAGGTGCTCGTCGTGCCGACGAACGAGGAGCTGGCCATCGCGCAGAAGGCTGCCGCGATCGCCGAGTCCCTCTAACTGCTAGAACCAGGTCGCCGGGCGCACCTTGTTCGCCGTGTCCACCAATGCGTAACGGTGGCGGGCAAAGGGCGCCCGGCGCGCCTGTTCCCGCAGGGTGATGGCCAACCCGCGGCGCAGATCCTTAATGGTAAAGGGGTACTCGAACAGGAACGTTTTCGCGGTAGCGGCGCTGGCTCCGGAGTCCCGCAGGAAGGTCAAGCCGGCGCGGAGCACTGCCACCTTGATCTGCAGCAGGCGCGGCTCGTTGGTCGGGACCTCCTCCAGGCGGCGGGCGGCGCGGCGGATACGGGACTCAGTGAGCTCGTCGCTGACCAGGTACAAGATGGTGGTCAGCTTTGCCATGCGCTGGTGGCGGGACTGCTGCGGCACCTTGTCCAGCGCGGCCACGGCCATTTCCACTTCGCCTTCGTACATGAGCTGGCGGGCCAGGCCGAACGCGGACGACACGGTGGTGGGGTTCGCGGCCCACACGAGAGCGTAGAGGCGCATCGCGTTCAGCCGCAGTGTCTCAGGTTGGTCGGTCACGTGCGACCAGTTCGGTGAGATGATGCCTGCTTTTTCCTGGGCGTCGAAATAGGAGTTGGGCAGCTCGCCCAAATCGGTGCGGATGGAGGCGAGGTGGCGGGCCAGTGTGTCGTCGATAAGCTTTTGCTGCTGCAGGCCCGTTTGTTGGAGAAGAAGCTCGTCGACGGCTGCGAGCGCGAGCTTGGGGGCGGCCTCGCCCGGCACGATGTCCAGCACCGCGGAGAAGTCCCGCTGCGCGGCGGCAAAATCTCCGCGGATGAGTTCGGTCAGGCCCCGGTACCAGTGGTAGCGCCAATCAGCGCGCAACGGCCCGTCGAGCTGGCTGAGCCAGTGCTGCGCCTGCGAAGTCAAGCCTAGGTCGAGCATCGCGCGCGCCACCGCGAACGGGATCTCCGCCGAGTGAGCGTACTCGGTCGCCGCGAAAGCCTGGCGCAGTGTCTCCAGCGTCTCCTGGGGCTCCGCGTAAGACGTGCCGGAGAGCAGGCCCGCGCCGACATCGGAGCGGTCGATGAGCGGAGTGGGCAAGGCAGAGACCACTTCGGAGGGAGTGATTTCGGCGGTGCGGTCGATGCCGTCGATAAGCTGGTCCGTGCGGAAGACCAGGTGTTTTGTGCCGAAGGTTGTGCGCTGCGGCGAGAACAGCGAATGCTGCGCGGGGTGCGTGATGCCGTCGCGCAGGGCGATCACTTCACGCAGCACGCCGAGCAACTGCACCTCCAGCTCCTCCACGCTGCCGAAACGCTTCCGCGGGTCCGGGTCGCAGCATTGCGCGAGCAGACGGTAGAACGAAATATAGCGTCTCAGCGTCGGCGATTCACTCGGCGTGAGCAGCCTGTGCGTGTACGCGCCGTTTTCTTTCGGCAATTCCAGAGTGAGCGTCGCGAGCGTACGGCCGACCGTGTAGATGTCGCTGGCGATGCTCGGTCCCTCGCGCGCGACCTCCGGTGCCTGGTAGCCCTTCGTCCCGTAAATGAAGCCGTACGCCCCGATGCCACTGACCGCGCCCAAGTCGATGAGCTTGACCTGGTCCTCGGTGACGATGATGTTGTCGGGTTTGAGGTCGTTGTACACCACGCCGCGGCTGTGCAGGTACCCCAGCGCCGGCAGCACTTCTAGGATGTACGCGATCGCCTGATCGATCGGCAGCAGGTGCGTGTCGTGCGCATTCTTGCGCTCGCGTAGCGACGGCCCACCCACGTACTCCATCACAATGAATCCCCCGTCAACCCTGGGGTCGTCGATGAAGTTGAAGATCTTCACAATGCCGGGGTGCGTGATGTCAGCCAGGAATTCACGTTCCGCTGCCGCGGCAGCCGCTTCGTCCTCGCTCTTCTCCGACTGCATGCCCTTCAGCACCACCACGCGGCCCGCCACGTAGTGATCCTGCGCCAGGTAGATCCAGCCCATGCCGCCGTGCGCGATCACGCCCTGGATCTCGTACTGCCCAGCGACAATATCGCCCTTGTGCAGCTGTGGCGCCGGGATCTTCTTGTGCACGATCGCGTTGGTCGGATCCTTTATCGCATCTCCCGGTTCCACCGGGTCTACCCACGGCAGCTCCACCATGCCATCCGCCACGCTGCGCGTTGCGCGCTTTACACCGCGCAGCTCGCGGAAGGTGTCCAATGCCTGCTTGCGAGCCCGCTCACTCGTGCTGGCCTGCGCCCGCGCCAGCGCCTCCTTCTGCGCACGCTCGTACGCCTCCTGCTCCGCGTGCGCCGCCTGCGCCCTTTGCACCTGGCCCGCACGCAGCTCTCCTAAGTCCTTCAGCAGCCCTGCGTATTCACCCGCGCTGCCGTACAGGTCCGCGTCAGAGTTGTCAGAGTCCGCTGCTTCCCCCGGCAGTGGTACGCGGGTGCTCTCGGTGTCGTCCTCGTCGCCCGCGAACGGGTCGAAAGCGACAGCTTCGGTGGCTTGGTGGCCCTCCGGTTCGGCGTTCCCGGTGCCTTTTTCGCCGTCGTTCGTGCCTTCATTGTTCTCGACGTCATCGTTCTCGTCGTCATCATCCGCGAACGGGTCGAACGCCACAGCCTGCGTCGCCTGAAACTCCTCAACCGGAGCGGATTCTTCGCCTTCGGGGCGTTCCGCCGCTTGCGTGTCGCCTGCGGTGTCATGCTCCTTCGGGCGGGCGTGCTCCATCACCTGGTCGATGTCGCCGTGGTCGTACCAGGAGAGCCAGTCATCCTCGGTTTCTTCGGCGCTGTCCGGGCGGCTGGTGCGGTCGGGGTCAGTCACGGGTGGTCTCCTTTCTGGATCGGGTCTTAGCCGAGATCCGGGGCAGGCTCGTCGGGGCGGTAGAGGGGGGAGGGAGCCGATCTGGCGTCGATATGCGGTCTGAGCCAGCGGTTGAACATGCCGTCCCAGGTGCCGTCGCGGCGGATGCGTTCGAGGGTGGAGTTGACCTGGCGGGTCAGGCCGTCGTAGCCCTTGGGGATGCCCACGTAGTACTGCTGGTTTGCCACCGCCTCGCCGGTGACGGTGGTGAGGGGGTCCTGGGCGGCGGCGCCGGCGAGGATGGTTTCGTCGCCGAGGATGGTGCCGGCCTGGAACTGCTGCATGGCCATGAGGCAGTCGGTCCAGGTGCGCGTGCGCAGAATTTCTTGGTCGGGAAAGGTCTGGCGGGCCATGTCGACCACGTTGGAGCCGTCGGCCACGCAGATCCGCTCGTCGGTGATATCGCTCGTGGAGGTGATGCCGGATGCGGTGGGGACGAGCATGCGCACGCTGGAGTCGAGGTACGGGGCGGAGAAGTCGATGGCCTCGAGGCGCTTCTTCGTGATCGACATGGTGCGCACCACAATGTCCACTTGCCCGGACACGATCGCTTCGGTGCGCATGGTCGAGTCGATGAAGCGGAAGTCCACCTTGTCCGGGTCGCCGAAGATATCGCGGGCGATTTCGCGGGCCAGGTCCACCTCGAAGCCTTTGAGCTCGCCCGTGGCGTTGTCGCGGAAGCTGAGCAGGTACTGGGACTGGTCCACACCCACAATGATGCGTCCACGCTTATATATGTCGGGGATGAGCTCCTCCGCCGGTTCATTCACGGGGCGTAGCGAACCGGGCCAGTCGGGGTCCTCAGCCGTTTCACCGGGAGACTCGCCGGGAGCGTCGAGGACCGCGCCGGGCGGAAGCAGCTCAGAGTGGGTGACCTTGTCGCTCTCCGGTTCCTGCGGCGGTGGGGGAGCAGGGGTGCACGCAGCCACCGGAAGAGCGGCGGCGAAGGCGAGGCAGAGGACGGGCAAGCGGTGGCGCCGGAAAGCGCTGCGTTCCATCACAGGTACTCCTGGATTCGGGGGCGGGCACCGACGAACATCATCACGATAGCCAGCAGCATCAACACCATGATGCCGGTGGACACCCCACGGGCGGTGCCCAGAGTCTCATTGATGTGGCTCCGTTGCACGAGGCGGGAGGAGGAGATGAGGTTGGCCAAGGATTCGTCGAGAAGCGAGAAAGATGTCGCCGTGGTCTCCTCCGCACTCTCCTCGCTGTCGTCGCTGGCCTCGCTGGCTTCGCTGGCCTCGCTGGCCTCGCTGGCAGCGAGCGTGACCGCGCGGTCGTACTGGCCGGTCTGGAGCGCGTTCATCATGCTCGTGTGCGCGCGGATCCAGCTGGTCAACGCGGTGCGGGCGGTTTCCACCTCGTTACTTTCCGCACTGCTGCGTACCGCATCGAGCGCATTCGACACCTCCGCCGACGTGTCGTTCATGGAGGTGTTCGCGCGCTGCGTGTTGCGGGTAAGCAGAGTGATCGTCTCAGCCGTGCGCATTTCCTGAGCAGCCGTGCGCGCGTTGGTCAGCTGCTCGTACGGACCCGCGGCACTCGAGAAATCGTTACGCCCCGCGTCCCACGCTGCAATATTGGACGCGCCCAGCCACACGATTGCAGCGAGCGTCAGCACCGTCGCCGCGAGGAAACCCTTGTTCAGGCGGCGGCGGAACATACGCCACAACGCCCACTGCGCCGCCGCCAACGCGATCAACGCGGCGAGCAGGCCCGACAGAGGCACGAGCTGCGGGCGGGACAGACGCTGCATCTCTTCTTCCACCTGGTCGCGCGTGATATCCAGGATCACCTGCGCTTTCAACAGCATCGTCTCGTGCATGAGCCCGCTCGCCTGCGACATGTACGCCACACCGAGCGGGTTGCCCACGCGCTGATTCGCCTGCGCGCGTTCCATCAAGCCCGTGTACTGCGGAATCAGCCGCTGAATCTCCCGCACGAGGTCCTGGACCTTCTCCGTGTCCTCCGCCCGCGTTTCCACACTGCCCCGCAGCACCTCATCCGCCGCGACCACCGCCGCGTCGATCGCATCGAGATACTCGCGGTGCGACGCCGCCGTTTGCAGGCCCGGCTGCACAAACGACGTCGTGGCCAACGTGTCAGCCTGACTCATGCTCATATACAGCGTGTGCGCCGAATTACTCATCGGCTCCGTCGCATTCAATAACGTCTGCAAACCCGCCTCACGGTTCGCACCCGCCTGCGACGCCGCCGACGCCCCAGCAAACAGCAGAAGCGTCAACGCCAACATCATTAGCAAGAGCTTGCCGACGGTCGTCCTCACAAACCCCCACGCATCCCCCACCCAACGACTCGTGCCGCCCAAGGAATTCGCGAACCACTCACGCACGCCCCGTAGACCCTTCTGCTGGGGCGTTTCCTCCAGCAGATCAAGCCACGCATCCTCGCTCTCCGCCACATCCGGGCGGGCCTTGGACTTCCGGGGTGTGAAGCGGGGCAGTTTCACTCGGGTGCTGTTACCCTCGACGGAGCTCTCAACGGGTCTGGCAGCGCCCGCATTTTCAGCCGGGACGACCCCGCGCGCGGAGGCTTCAGCGCGGACCTTTAGCGCGCGGTCCTTTGGAGCGTCCGCGGCTGCTACCGCCTTCTCCCGCTCCTGTTCCCGCGTCATTGCCCCAGAATAGCGCACCGCCTGACCACCACTGGCTGGTTCCGCCTGCGAGCTGGGGCCGCCCCACGCTGCCCAGTGCTTTCCCGCGCCGCCCCACGCTGCTCAGCGCTGTCCCGCGCGATGGTTCACACGGCCGTTAGACTGGTGCCCATGGAAGGTGACGGCAACGGCTGGGTCGACGGCCCCGGCGGCAAGCGGGTGTGGGGCAAATACGGTGCGGCGGGATTGTTCCTCCGCGCCGGGGACACGGTGCTGCTGCAACACCGGGCGCACTGGGTTGCCGATGGCGGAACCTGGGCGCTGCCCGGCGGCGCACGCGATTCGC
The DNA here is from genome assembly GCF_030503635.1 of Corynebacterium sp. P3-F1. Classification (NCBI taxonomy): domain Bacteria; kingdom Bacillati; phylum Actinomycetota; class Actinomycetes; order Mycobacteriales; family Corynebacteriaceae; genus Corynebacterium; species Corynebacterium sp. P3-F1. The sequence continues at coordinate 1,007,838 of NZ_CP129965.1, read as the reverse complement.
ACGAAACAGCCGTGGAGGCCGCCCTTCGGGAGACGGTGGAGGAGTGCGGGATCGACACCTCCCTCGTCGAGGTGGAAAAGGAGCTGATCACCGCCGGTGAGGAACCCGGCTGGACCTACACCACCGTCATGGCGCACACCACCACAGACCAACCCATTGATCTTGAACCCAATGCCGAATCTATGGAGCTTCTGTGGGTTCCCCTGGGGGAAATCAGGGAGTATGAGCTGCACCGGGGGTTTGAGTCGTCGTTAAGCGTGCTTTTGTGGCACGCTAAGGCGCATGATTGAGGTACAGAACCTGACCAAACAATATGGCCAGGTCCGGGCGGTCGACGACCTCACGTTCCGGGTGGAGCCCGGCGTGGTCACCGGCTTCCTCGGGCCGAACGGCGCTGGCAAATCAACAACAATGCGCATGATCCTCGGCCTAGACACGCCCACCGCGGGCACCGCGCTTATCGACGGCGCACCCTACCGCTCCCTCCCCCAACCCCTCCGCAAAATCGGTGCGCTCCTGGATGCTAAAGCAATCCACCCGAACCGCTCCGCCCGCAACGCTCTGCTGTGGCAGGCGCAGGCCTCGGGCATCGAGACCTCGCGTGTCGACGAAGTTCTCGACCTCGTCGGCCTCACCTCCGTAGCCAACAAGAAAGCCGGCGGATTCTCCCTCGGCATGGGCCAACGCCTCGGCATCGCGGCCGCCATGCTCGGCGACCCCGAATACCTAATCCTCGACGAGCCCGTCAACGGCCTCGACCCCGAAGGCATCCGCTGGGTCCGCGAGCTCCTGCGTCGCTTCGCCTCCGAAGGCCGGACCGTCCTGGTGTCCTCGCACCTGCTCGCCGAGATGGCGCAGACCGCCGACCGCCTCGTCGTTATCGGCAAAGGCCGCCTCGTCGCCGAGGGCTCGGTTCATGACTTCATCAAACAGAACTCCGCCGTCACCACCATCGTGCGCACCCCGCACCTGGACCAGTTCGCTGCTGCCCTGGGCTCCGAAGGCATTGACTTCACCCGCGCCAACGACCCCGACGGCCGCCCCGTGCTCGAGATCCCCAGCCACTCCTCCGAAGACATCGGGCCCCTCGCCTTCTCCACTGGCGTCATGCTCACCGAACTTTCCGAGCGCCGCGCCTCCCTCGAAGACGCCTACATCCGCCGCACCGAGGGCGCTGTCGAGTACCAGACCGGCCCTGCCTCTGCTGCGCCCGCCGGCCCCTCGGCACCCACTGCCGGTTCCAACGCGTCGTCCACGAACGCGCCGGGTAGCTTCACGCCCGCCACGCGCCCCGCTTCCGGTTCCTCCGATTCCATGACGGGAGATCACCGTGCTTAATACAATGCTTTCCGAATGGACGAAACTCCGCACCACCAGTTCATTCTGGTGGACATCCGTGCTCGCTTTTGTGTTCTCCATCGGGTCCACGATCTTGATGGCAGCGCTGGATGATCCGGCCTTTCCCACGTACGGCGGGGCGATGGCCATCGCCGGCTTCACCACCTTCGGGCTGATGACGTTGATCATCCAATCAGTCATGATGGTCACCACTGAATACCGTTTCAAGGTGAACTCGACGAACTTCGCTCTGACACCGAACCGTTGGCAGGTCGCTCTGTCGAAGTTGCTGGTCTACGGTCTCTACGCCGCTGTGTTCTCTTTCGTGACCATCTTGGTGTGCTTCATCGTCGGTGACCTCATTGCCGCGAACCCCATTGAATGGACGGACAATCCCTTCGTCACTCGTTCCCTCTGGGCGATTCCGCTGAGCACGTTCTTGGCGGTAATGTTCGCTCAGGGTATTGGCTGGATTGTGCGCGCAACTGCTGGTGCCATCGCGATCTATCTGGGTTGGCAATTGGTTCTCGAGCCTTCGCTCGCATTGATTCCTCGCATCGGCCGCGACATCCAGACCTACGCGCCGTTCACCAACCTGACGTCCTTCATGCAGAACTTCCAGAACCCGGGTGTCGAACCCGGCGTCAGCGAGCCCTTGTCCCTCTGGGCTTCGTTCGGACTTTTCGCGGTGTGGGCGGTTGTGCTGTACATCATCGGGGTGATGCTGCTGGAGCGCCGCGATACCTAAGCTGGGCCCGCGAGCTGACACCCGCTGACCTCGCTTGCTCGGCTGAGCAGATTCACCTGCGGATGGGATGATCCCTCCGCAGGTTTTCCTTTTTTTTGAGGGGCCATTCCTCGCTGGTATCAGCTCCACGCGTGTTCCGAGGGTCGTCCGGTGAATTTGTTTACATCGACGGCACTAAAGGACCGAGACCAAAACCTTTCTAGCTGGTGTTATAAGCGCTCATGTATGTGGGAAATGTAAACAAATTCACCGGCTGGTCCGCACCAACGATCGAGGGGGAGGTCCGCGGCGAGTCGGTTGCGGGCTGGCGCCGGAAAAGCGGGCTGAGCTATTGCAGCGCGGACGTTAGCTTCAAGACGTTGTCGATGTAGCGGCGCACCCAGGAGCGCTGGCTCCACTCCTCGAGAGTCAGCTCATGAGAGACGGATAGGTACGCGGCGGCGAGATCGCACAGGTCGGTGATGAGCGGGCCGTCGAGGATGAAGAGGCTGTTCTCGTAATTGAGGGAGAACGACCGCATGTCCATGTTGGAGCTGCCCATGATGGCGATCTCGTGCATCTCATCGTAGGTAGCGGGGGAGGAGATGGTGGACTCGGGAAGGTCAGATGAGGGGGAGTGGGAAGGGGAAGAGGTAGAGGGAGAGGAAGGGGAAGGTGAGGAGGGGGAAGCGGGCGAGGAAGGGGCGGACCAGGCGACGGGGTCGGCGATGGCGAACTTGGAGTGGAGGACGTAGGGGGCGGGGAACTGCCAGATGTGGACGCCGGCCTCGAGAAGCTGCTGGTAGTAGGCGGATTGGGCGTGCTGGACCATGAACTGGTCGGCTTTCTCGCCGACGAGCAGGTCGACGCGGACTCCCCGGTAGCAGGCGGTGGTGATGGCCTCGAGCATGGAGTCGTCGGGGACGAAGTACGGGCTGCACAGCACGAGTCGTTCGCGGGCGTGGTGGATGAGGGTGTTGAACATCCGCAGGTTGGGCTCGGTGGTGTAGCCGGGGCCGGAGGGAATGAGTTGGCAGATGTTGGGGTCGTCCAAGGGTTGGGGGGATGAACCGTAGGGCGGGGTGATGTCGATGAGTTCGCCGGATTCGGTGTACCAGTCGACGGCGAACATGGACTCCAGCGAGGCGACGATGGGGCCGGTGAGTTCGACGAAGGAGTCGACCCACTGGCGACCCTTCTTGACGTGGCTGCGCATGAGATAGGACCGGTCGATGAGGTTGAAGGAGCCCATCAGGGCGACACGGTCGTCGATGACGATGAGTTTGCGGTGGTTGCGCAGGTCGGGCCGGCGGAAGCGCCACTGCAATGGGAGCAAGGGGAGCATGAGGTGCCATTGGATTCCGGCGGCGGTGAGCTTGCGTTTGAAGCGGCGGAAGCCGGGGTATTTCTGGGAGCCGATGTGATCAAAAAGCACACGGACATCCACGCCGCGGGCGACGGCGCGTTCCATCGCTTCGAAGACGGGTGCGGTGGTGTCGTCCCAGGCCTGGGCGTAGATTTCGATGTGGACGTGGGAGGTGGAGGCGTCGATAAGCTCGGCGATGCGGAGCATCGTTTTCTGGTAGTCGCTCCACAGTGCCTTGGCGCGGCCCTCGAGCGCGGGGAAGCCGGTAAGTGTGCGGTTGAGGTGCGCCATGGACACCACGTCGCGGCTGAAGCGCACGCCGTCGGGGACGTCGGGAATGCCGGCGTGGACGTCGTTGATCTCGTCGTTCGCTCCTCTTTGGATGCGGTGGCGCCGCCGCGACAGGTAGGTGGAGCCGAAGAAGAAGTACAGCGGCAGGCCCAGAAATGGGATGAGGAGGATGATCAGCAGCCACGCGTTGGCGCTGGATGGTTTGCGGTTTTCGGGGATGACACCGATCACAGCGAATTTGATCGTGTAGTCCACGACCATGAGGATCAGTTGCCAGGTGGAGAGGTCGGGGATCATCGGACGTCGTCGATAAGCATGCGCGTCACGTCGTAGTCCGCGACGACGGGTGCGTGGTCAGATGCGCCCTTGCCCTCGCGCTCTTGCTTATCGACGAACCCCCTCCCCTCAAGCCCCGACAACTGGAAATCGATGAGCATGCCTTCATTCTTTTGAAAGCGCATCGCCTTGTAGTCCCAGTAGGAGTAGGGCTCCTCGTGTTCTGCGGGGGTGAGACCGGACTCGAGGAGGTTGTCGAAGGCCGCGCGCTCTGGCTCCGTCACGTGCGTCTTGCCTTCGAAGAACGCGCGGTTCCACACGTCTTTGTCGGTGGGGGCGATGTTGTAGTCGCCGCAGAAGACCTGCGGGGTGCCCGGCTCGACAGCGTCGGCGAGCCGCCACAAGAATTCGAGTTTGTAGTCGTAGTGGCGGTCGCCGATCTCCCGGCCGTTCGGGATGTAGAGGCTCCAAATGTCCACCCCGCCGCAGGCCGCACCCACCGCGCGGGCTTCACGTTTTTGTGGAGCGTCGGGGTCTTTGTCGAAGCCGGGCTGGTTAGGGAAGTGGTCCCGCACATTGTCCAGTCCCACCCGCGAGATCAGCGCGACCCCGTTCCACTGGTGGTAGCCCACGTGAGCGACCTCGTAGCCTGCAGCCTCGAAGACAGAGTAGGGGAATTTATCGTCCGAGCACTTCGTTTCCTGCATGGCCAGAACGTCGATGTCGTTGCGTTCCAGAAACGCGACGGCGCGGTCTGTGCGGGTCCGCACCGAGTTGATGTTCCACGTGGCAATCCGCATGCGCTCTACCCTAGATCACCCGGGGCACTCAGTCTTTGAGAGTGGCGTAGCGGTGGCGGTGGTGCTCCACGAACCCGAGCTTGTCGTACAGCCCGATCCCGGCATCGTTGCTGGCCAGGACCTGCAGGTATGCATCCGTGGCGCCGTGGGACGCGCCCCAGTGCAGCATCCGTCTGCCCAGCTTCGTGCCGAGCCCTTTGCGACGGTATCCCGGCGCCACCTCCACCGCCGAGTAGCCCAGCCACACACGGCCGTCGTCGGAGGAGGTGATGGTGCCGCGGGTGATGGCGACGGTGCGGCCGGCGTGTTCTCCGGTTTCCGCGAGCAGCCGGCCGAAGCCGAGCTCCCCGTCGATCTCTTCCGCCAGTTCTTCCAGGGCTTCCGGGGGCAAGGGTTTGCCCCGGAAGTGGTACATGGCCAGCCAGTCGTCGTCGGGGATGGTGTCGAGGCGGAAAGTGAAAGTCGGGGTGGGGTGGTCTGGGTTTGCGGGATCAGTGGGATTGGCCAGGTCGGGGAGGTCGGTCAGGGACCGGGTCATGGTGATGATCTCCGGACCCAACTCCCACGCGTCGGGGTTACGTTCCACCAGGTGGAGGGCAGGTTTACCGATGCGCTCCGGGATCAACAACTGCACCGGCATCCCGCGGGAGCGGTAGAACTCGGTGATCGCATCGATCGGAACCGGCTGTAGACCTGCAGAGTGGCCGATTGGGGTGGCGCTGTTGGACCGCTCGGTGATGGAGGAGCCGGAGCGGGCAAGCCAGGCGTCGATAAGCGAATGCTCCTGGCCGGGGAACGCGCGGGCCGTGGCGGTCTCGACGGCGCGGATGTCGCTGTTGCGGATGCGGCGCGGGCTGAGGCGGCGTATGACTTGGATGTCGCTCGCGGGGATGGTCAGTGCGGGCGCGTCCGATGGGAGGCCGCCGACCTTCTGCGGGCGGATGACCAGCGGGTCGAGTGCGACGACGTGCCCGATGACGTCCGTGGCGTGGTTGCCGTAGCGGCGGCGCACCACCACCCGGTCGCCCGGCGAGATCGGCTCGGTGCGGAACACTAGTGGCCGAACGGGTCCGCGTCCACGCCGGGCATCCAGGTGTTGCCCGCGTGATCCCAGCCGTTGCGTTTGATGGCGCGCTTGGCTTCGCGCTTGTAGCGGCCTGTGAGAACATCCAGGTAGACGTAGCCATTTAGGTGGCCAACCTCGTGCTGCAGGCAGCGCGCGAAGAAACCGGTGCCTTCGACCTCGATCTCATTGCCGTTTTCGTCCAAACCCGTCACCTTCGCCCAGTCCGCGCGGCCGGTAGGGAAAGACTCGCCCGGAACAGACAGGCAGCCTTCCTCGTCGTCGCCGTCGTCCTTCGGCATGGTCCTCGGGATCTCCGACGTCTCCAGCACCGGGTTGATCACCGTGCCCCGGCGCATCGTGTCCCCGTCCGGGCAGTGGTACACGAACAGGCGCTTATTGATGCCAATTTGGTTCGCCGCCAGCCCCACCCCGTTTGCGGCATCCATCGTCTCGTGCATATCCGCAATCAGGTCTTGCAGTTCCTCCACCGGCTCCGTCACCGGTTCCGTGGGCGTATGCAGGACGGGGTCGCCGTAAATGACAATCGGTCGGATCATTACCTCAGTATAGGATCGACCCGTGGATTCCTTTGACTTAGCCGTTCTCGACTTCGCCGGCCGCGCGCCCCGCAGTCTCGGCGCCCGCGAAGACGCAATCCGCACTGAGCTGGGGATTTCGCCCTTCCGGTACTACCAGCGCCTGAATGCGCTGATCGATTCTCCCGAAGCGCTCGCCGAGCGGCCGCAGCTCGTGCGCCGGCTGCAGCGCATCCGCGAGCAGCGCGTGCTCGGGGGATAGGTGTGGTTCTGTTTCGGTTTCGCGTGGCGCTGGCACCGAAAAAACGCGAACGGTAACAAACAAGCGGTAACAATGCTTCCGCGCTGGCTTTTATATCCTAGAGCGTATACGTAAAAGGTCGGGGTTACCGTTTGATAGTTACCGTTCAGTAGCTACCGTTTGCGGTTCCCCGGCACCTGGACTGTTCGCCGCCACTGCCTTAATGCCTTTACTTAATGCCTTTAGCCGCGCGGGGTGCCCGGAAATCGCAGCAACTATGCAGCGCATAGTTACAGTCAAACTGTCGTGTGGCCGCGTGAAAACCCAGCAGCTATGCAGCGCATAGTTGCCGCAGGCTCGGGATTCCCGGCGCGTCGTGCGAAGAATCGCCACTCGGGCACATTAGGGTGACGGCTGTGACTAATGTGAATCCTGGTAACCGTGACCCGCGTAAAGGCCGTCTCGGCGGCTCCCGCAAGTTCTTCAGCCGCGACAAGAGCGACGACCTACTGCAGGACCGCGACGACTTGGCGGATAACCTTGCACAGGACCCAGCGGCGGAACGCTACGAAACCGCCGGCGACGGCACTTTCGATGAGGCTCTCGACGAATACTACGACTCCCGCAGTGAGGGCGACTTTGTGCAGGAGGAGACAGCACCCCTCGGCAAGCACCACCGCCGTGAGAATGAGGTGGCTGGACTCGCCGACGACGACTATGTCGAGGTGGTTGACGCGGATCCGGCTGAGACCAAGTACCGCGATTTCGACGCTCCCGCCGGCACCTCGGACGCCTACTACGCCGAGGGGTACGGATCCGATCCCGGAGCCTACGAAAACTACGAACACTACGAAAACAATGAGGCCTATGGCGGCGGCGAAGGCGATTACCGCGACTACGAGGGCTACGACGACCGCGCTGCGGTAGTTGCCCCAGCAGCGGCAACAGCCAAAGAAACCGGGGCAGCATCTACAAGGACCAGTGCAACTGCCGGCGGCTCCAGCTCTGCGGCTGCTGCAGGCGGCGTGCCCAAGCGGGGACTGGCCATGATCCTCATCGCTGTTGCACTTCTTCTTGCTCTGTGGGGCGTATACGCCATGACCAAGGGCAGCTCAGATAATCAGGCGGCCAACGACCCGGCGAACCAGTCCGCGCAAGACGCGAATACCCCGAACGGCCAGGGGCAGAACGGGCAAGGCCAGGTCGGCCAGAACCCGAACGACCCCAACGCGCAGGGGCAGCAAGCTAGCGGCCAGAACCCGAACGACCCCAACGCGCAGGGTCAGCAAGCTAGCGGCCAGAACCCGAACGGTCAGAGCGGCGCGGCCCCGGCGGGGGCGAATAGGCCGATGACACCCGAGAACCAGACGGTCAACGTCTACAACAACTCGGCGATCAACGGCTTCGCCGACCAGGTTGCTGGCCAGGTGGGGGCGAAGGGTACGAAAGTCGGTGAGGTGGGAAACATCCCAGGCGAGGCTGTGACCTTCGAGCAGAACACTGTGCTTTATGACCCAGCGACGCCGGATGCGGAGCGATACGCACGTGAGCTGGCGGACAAGGTCGGAGGCGTCGCTGTGCCGGCGGACGACCGCATTCCGGCTGCGGCTCGCAAGCCGGGCTCCCTGACACTGGTGCTGGCGGAGAACCGTCCGGTGAATATTTAAGGCACACCGGCCGACACGTACGAGGCAACAGGCGCTGAAACTAAACCATGGACCGTCCCCGCACTGATTTGCGCGGGGGCGGTCCATGCCGTATTCAGAAGTAATGACTCAGCCAGCAAACCAGGCAGTGATGGACCCGTTCAGGGACTTCGCCCGTTCGGAGGGCCCTAGCCTGGGCGTGGAGTGGGAGATCGCTCTTGTTGACCCGGAGACGCGGGATTTGGTGCCGTGCGCGGCAGACGTCATCGAGGCGGTGGAGCAGCGGTGGCCGGAGACGCATCTGGAGAAAGAGTTCCTGAAGAACACCATTGAGCTGGTCACGCCGGTGTGCCGCACGACGGGTGAGGCGATGGCGTACCTGGGGGAGACGAAAGACAAGATCCAGCAGGTTGCCGATGAGAAGGGTCTGCAGCTGTGGGCGGGCGGGGGCCACCCGTTTGCGGACTTCCGCACGCAGCCGGTGGGGGATAAGCCGACGTACACGGAGATCATCAACCGCACTCAGTACTGGGGGCAGCAGATGCTTCTGTGGGGCACGCATGTGCACGTGGGCATCCGGCACGAGGACCGGGTGTGGCCGATCATCAACGCGGTGATGACGAAGTACCCGCACCTGCTGGCTATTTCGGCGTCCAGCCCGGCATGGGAGGGTTTGGACACCGGTTATGCGTCGAATCGCACGATGCTCTACCAGCAGCTTCCTACCGCAGGCATGCCGTACCAATTCGGTAGCTGGCAAGAGTGGGTGCAGTTCATGCGGGACCAGACAACGTCCGGCGTGACGTCGCACACGGGCAGTATGCATTTCGACGTCCGCCCCGCCGCCAAATGGGGCACCGTCGAGGTGCGCATTTCAGACGCAGCCACGAACCTGGAGGAGCTCGCGGCCGTCGTCGCGCTGACACACTGCCTCGTCGTGCATTACGACGAAATGATCGACCGTGGTGAGGAACTCCCCACCCTTCAGCCGTGGCACGTGGCGGAGAATAAGTGGCGCGGCGCCAGGTACGGTCTCGAGGCCGAGGTGATCACCAGCCGGGAGACAGATGAGCGCCTGGTTACGGATGAGCTGAGAGACATGGTGGGGGAGCTGCGGCCCGTCGCTAAGCGTCTCGGCTGTGTTGAAGAGCTGGAGTTAGTGAACAAGATCGTGGACAACGGCGCGGCATACCAGCGGCAACGTGCGGTGCACGAGGCGACGGGTAGCTGGGTTGGTGCGGTGGACCAGGCGGTGGCGGAGCTGCGCGCCGGGCACCCGAGCGCCTAAAACCCGGCCGTGAAAGACCCGGGCGCAGACAGCGCGTAAACCTACGAGTTCCGGTGCAGGTCGCCGGGGTGCTCGTTGACGGACATTTCGTCCTCGTCTCCGTAGAGGCCCTCGCGGCGGGAGACGCGGCCGAGACGCTGCGCGGTGACGGGGTTGGTCATCAGCGCGAAGAGGACGAGCAGGAAGAGCATGCCCACGTCGCCACGCTGGCCCACGTCGAAGTGCTCGGAGCCGGTGAGGCGGAAGATCACGCCGAGGATCACCATGATGAGGCCAACGGTCTGCGGCTTTGTCACGGCGTGGATGCGTGAGAGGGTGGTGCGGAATCGCGCGATACCCACCGACGCGAAGAAGACTTGTAGCGCGCCGATGACGATGAAGATTAGTGACAGGACGTCGGAGATGTATTCCCAAGTCAGAGACATCACAGACTACCGTCCTTCTTGCGGAAGCGCGCGACGGACAGGGAGCCGATGAAGCCGAGCATGGCCACCACGACCATTGCGTTGACCACGGTGGTGTCGAGCGTCCAGCAGATGTAAGTGGCTAGCGCGCATTGGATAGAGGCAACGATGCCGTCCATGGCCACGACGCGGTCGAGGGAGTTCGGCCCGATGACCAACCGCCAGGTCGTGATGAAAAACCCGGTGACGAGCAGCACAGCCGCTACCGCGAGCACAGAGTTATAGATCGCGTCATCCATGTTTGGGGGCCTTCCTCTTTTCAAAAATAGCGATCATCGAGCGCTCAAGCCTATCGACGTCCGCCAGCGCCTTCTCCACATCCTGCTGCGTCCCCGCGGACAGAACGTGGATGGTCCACGTGCGGTTTGCCAGATCGATGTCGGTGACACATCCACCGGGCTGGAGGTTGTACGCACATGTGGCAAAGTACAGGGCCAGTTCGGAGTTGAGGCGCATCGGTACTTTGAAGATGGCACTCTTTGGTGGGTCCGCGGGGCGGACCGCGAGCCACGACACTTGAACCGCCGCGACGAGCAGCTCACCCACCCAACTGACCAGGAACACGAACAGTTTGGGCAGGTCGACGTCTACGCCGCCGGTGGGCAGCTTCGGCAGCGGGAGCAAGAATGTGATGACCAGCCCGAGGACGAGTCCACCGGCCACGTTGGCCCAGGTGAGTTCGCCCATGAGCAGGATCCACATCACGGCGAGCCAGAAGGTGAACCAGGGGCGGAAGCGGTCAGCGAGGTGCCGGCCGAAGGTGCGGCGGGGAGTGGGGCTCATCGGTTCGCCTCCTCGGGGTTAGCAGGTTCGTCCGCATCCACCGGATCACCGTCGACTTCGGGGCCGGGGGAGGGGACCGGGACCGTTGTCACGCCGGCGCTGGGTTCCTCGACGTCGTGGATGCGGTTGGGGAGGGCATCGGAGTCGTCGTCAAGCGTCTGCCCGTCGAGAGTGCGGGAGGGGTTCGACCAGTCGGTGCCTAGGACCGCGGTGCGGTAGAGGTCCGTGTCCAGCGCGGAGTCGGCGGCGCGGCCGGTGATTGCGGAAATGGGGCCGGCGAGGAAGGTGATGGCCACGGACGCAGCGACGAGGGTGGCGGTGGATGCGACCATGCCGGCCGGGACGCGGCCGGCGTCGTGGCTGTCGTCGCGCTCAACGGTGTCGGAGACGTCGCCGAGCGGGCTCAGGCGGACGGAGACGACGTTGCCTTCGGGTGCGTCGGAGCGGTCGCGGAGGAAGGCCTTGGACCAGACGATCATCATGGCGTACAGGGTGAGCAGCGAGGTGACCACCGCGCCGACGATGAGGACCCAGGACAGCCAGGAGCCTTCCTCCGCACCCGCCTGGATGAGAAGGACTTTGCCGATGAAGCCGGAGAACGGCGGGATGCCGCCCAGGTTGATCGCCGGGATGAAGTACAGCAGCGCGATGACGGGCGCGGTGTACATCAGGGAGCCCAGGCGGCGCAGCTGGGAGGAGCCCATCTGGCGCTCGATGAGGCTGACCACGAGGAACAGGGAAGTCTGCACCAGAATGTGGTGGACGGCGTAGAAGATCGCGCCGGACAAGCCGTGGGCGGTGCCCAGGGCAATGCCGAAGATCATGTAGCCGATGTGGCTGACCAGGGTGAAGGAGAGCAGACGCTTGATGTCGTTTTGCGCCAGTGCGCCCATCACGCCCACGACCATGGTGGCCAGGGCGACCCACATGAGCAGGTGGCTCAGCGGGCCGTCCGGGAACAAGGTGACGCGGACACGGATGATGGAGTACACGCCCACCTTGGTGAGCAAGCCGGCGAACACTGCGGTGACCAGGGACGCGGCGGTGGGGTAGGAGTCCGGCAGCCACGCGTCGAGCGGGAAGATCGCCGCCTTGATGCCGAAGGCCACGAGCAAGGTGGCAAAGATCGCGGTGCGCGTGCCGTCGGGGATTTCCTCTAAACGCATGCCGGCCTGGGCCATATTCACCGTGCCCACCGACGCGTAGACCAGTGCAAGGGCGAACAGGAAGATCATCGAGGACGCCATGGACACCATCACGTAACCGATGCCCGCGCGCACGCGCTGCGGTGAGGCACCCATGGTGAGCAGGATGTAGGAGGCGACGAGGAAGATCTCAAACCCCACGTACAGGTTGAACAGGTCACCCGCCAGGAACGACAGGTTCACGCCCATAGACAGCAGCATGTAGATGGGCAGGAAGACTTCCACTGGGTCGTTCTCGTTCCCGTCGCGGATACCCTGGCTGATTGCGAACCACATGACGCAGAACAACACGATCGCGGACACGAACAGCATCACACCGGAGAGGCGGTCCGCCACGAACGTGATGCCGATCGGGGCGTCCCACCCGCCTAATTGGAGGGTCTGGATGCCGGAGATATCCGCTACCAGAATCATTGATGCCGCGACGACCGCCAGCGCCAGGAATGTGAAGAACGCGATATTGCGCTGCAGTGTGCGGTGCTTGCCCGCCAGCAGGATCAGAGCGGCGGCCAGCGCCGGCAGCAGCACCGGCAGGGGGATCAAATACGGCATCGCAGGCAGCAGGACGTCGACGTACGCCTCATAGAACGTCGGGTCGGTGAACGTGGGGTTAGTCATCGTCGACCTCCTTCACCGGCTCCTCAAAGGAACGCGGACCGAATGCGTCGCCGCCACTGCGCAGCCGGCCGGTCTCCGGGTCATCGGACGCATCCGCATCCGGCGCCGCCGAAGGGGTGGCCGGACGCGCGGCGATGGCCTGGTCCTCTGCGTCGTGTTCGATGACATCGTCGGTGCGGTAACGGTACTGCCTGTACAGCAGTGCCAGGATGAAGGACACCATCGCCATCGAGATGACAATTGCGGTGAGGATCATCGCCTGCGCCAGAGGGTCCGCTGACTGCTGGGTAGCCACGGAATCGCGGTCCAAGATCGGCGGCGCGCCCGCCTGCCCGCCCGATTGGAGCAGCAGTAGGTTCGCTCCGTTGCCGATCAGCATCACGCCGAGCAGCATCCGCGTCATTGCGCGGTCCAGCATCAGGTACACGCCCGCGGCGATGAGAACACCGGAGCCGATGAGCAAGAACAAATTGGCTTCCATTACTGCACCTCCCCAGTTCGAGTTGTCGAGATTCCGCGTTCAGCTTGGGCACGCTTATCGACGCGCTCCCGCACCGCCTGCCCCGCCTTGCCCGCACGCTCAGCGATGCGGGCGGAGGGGCGCTCGCCGGAGCGCCGCCCTTCGCGTTCAAGGCGCTGCCGCGCCCTCTCCTCCCGGGCGCGCTGGCGTTCCTCGTTCTTGCGCTGCAGAGCACGGGCGCGGTCGCGTGCGCGCTCCTTACGCTCGTCTTCCTCGCGGTCGATTTGAGCGCCCAGGGAGGTGAGAATGTGCATGACCAGACCGACGACGATGGTGTACACGCCGGCGTCGAAAAGCAGGGCCGAAGGAACCGTGACGGTCCCGATGAGCGGAAGCTCCGGCTCGATGTAGCTGCTGGTTAGCGGCGGATAGCCCAGGAACATCGGGATGACAGCGGCCGCGCCGGAGAGCAGCAAGCCGGTGCCGAGTAGCTTAGACGGGTCGACGGGCAAGGCCTCCTCAAGCTCTTCGCGGCCGCCCGCCAAGTAGCGCAATGTGAGCGCCAATCCCATGACCAGGCCGCCGGCGAAACCGCCGCCTGGGGCGTTGTGGCCCGAGAAGAAGAAGTACGCCGACAGCAGCACCATCGCCGGAAAGAGGAGGCGGGTGACCACGTCGACCATGATCGAACGGTTCTGGGCCTTCTCGCCCTCCACACCCGCAGCGAGCCAGCGGGGGCGGCGCGTGGACAGGGTCGGGCGGCGCGACTCGCGGGTGAAGGATTCGGTGCGGTAGATCAGGCTGGCCACACCGGTCGCGGCGATGACCAAGACCGAGATCTCGCCCAGCGTGTCGCCTGCGCGCAGGTCCACGAGAAGCACGTTGACCGTGTTGCGGCCGTGGCCGATCTCGTAGGCGAGGTCCGGCATGAGCACCGAGATCGGCTCGTGGATCCGCGCGGACATCGCCGCCATGGCCACCACGACGACGGAAAGGCCCGTGCCCACCGACAGCCACGCGCGCAGGCGGTTATCCGTGTCCTTATTCGCATCTACCTCGGTGGGCAGTTTGCGCAGAACCAGCATGAACACGACCATGACTAAGGTCTCCACCAGCACCTGCGTCAGCGCGAGGTCCGGGGCACCGTGCAGCGCGAAAATCAGCGCAGAGCCGTAGCCGGTCAGGCCGACGAGAATCACCATGGACAGGCGGTTGCGGATCACCGTCGCGGCCACCGCGGCGCTGATCATCACCAGCACCATCATGCCCTGCCACGGGTTGTCCCACAGGATCATCTGCGTGCTCGTGCGCTCGCCGAGGATCAGCGCACCAAGCGGCACAATCATGAGCACGCTGAAAATCACGGCGAGGTTGATGGTCAACGAACCGCGCTGCGTCGATGCCGTCAGGCGTAGCGACGCCTGCCGTAGCACCTTCAAAATGTTGTCCCACAGCACATTCGCGTCGCCCAGGGCAGGCCGCTCGAACTGCGCCTTCTTGACCAGCTCGCGCTGCCAGAACATCACCGCGCCGCAGGCGATGATGACCGCGCTCAAACCGAGCGGGATGGTGATGCCGTGCCACAGCGCCAAGTCCTGGCGCTCCGCGTCAGGGAAGCGCACGTTCAGGTACTGGTTGAACAGGTTCGACAGCGGCGCCGGGATGAGCCCGAAAATGACCGTGAGCAGGACAAGCAAGGCAGGGGGAGCCCACTGCAGGAATTCGATGGGCTCCATGTCGCGGACGGCGGGGGAGGTGCCGCGATCCAGCTCAACGCGCACATCGTCGTCGGACTTGCGCGCGAACGCCCCCCACAGGAAGTACAGCGAGTACGCCATGGTGAGAATGGAGCCGAGCACGAAGCCGACAAGCAGCATGTGGCGCGGCATGCCCACCAGCAGCTCCTCGTGGAGCGTGGCTTCAAGCGTGGCTTCCTTGGCCACGAAGCCCCACAGCGGCGGGATGCCCGCCATCGACGCCGCCGCGACCGTGGCCAGCACTGCCACCAGCGGCTCCTTGCGTCCCAGCCCGGACAGCTCGCGGATATCGCGTGTGCCCGAGGTGTGGTCGATCGCGCCGACGATCATGAACAGACCCGCCTTGAACAGCGAGTGCGCGAACACCAGCGCCAGCCCGGCCATCGCCGCCTCGCGCGAGCCGATACCCACCACCGCCGTCATGAACCCCAGCTGCGAGACCGTGCCGTACGCCAAGATCAGCTTCAAATCGCGCTGCTTCAGCGCCATCCAGCCGCCCAGCAGCATCGTGAACACGCCCACGGGAAGGACAACAACGTGCCACGCGCTTATTGACGCAAAATCCGGCGCCAACCTCCCCACCAAATACACCCCTGCCTTCACCATGGCAGCGGAGTGCAGGTACGCCGACACCGGTGTCGGCGCCGCCATCGCCCCGGGGAGCCAGAAGTGGAACGGGGCCTGCGCCGATTTAGTCAGCGCGCCGAGCAGGATCAAAACCACGGCAGCCGTGATGCCCGTGACCTGGTCCAGGTCCTGCATCCCGGACAGCTCCGAGAACTTCCACACGCCGGTCTCGGTGCCGAAGAGGATGATGCCCACCAGCATGGCCAACCCGCCGAACGTGGTGACCAGGAGCGCCTGCGTTGCCGCTCTCCGCGACGACGCCCTTTCCCCGTAGTAGGAGACCAGCAGGAACGACAGCACCGAGGTGATCTCCCAGAAGATGTACATCATCAGGAAGTTGTCGGAGATGACCAGCCCGTACATGGCCATCGCGAACATGGTCAGTTCAGCACCGAAGACGCTCAGGCGCCGCGGGTTGGAATCGAAATACCCCCAGCAGTACAGCAGCACCAGCGCCCCGACACCCAAGATGATCAGGCTGAACAGCCCGGCGTAGACATCGAGTCGGAACTCGATATTCAAGTGCATCCCCGGCATCCACGGATACGCCGCCAGGATCTCGCCCCCGTTCTTGAACGTCCCGTTCGCGAACTGGTACACCAGCCAGGCGAACCCCGCCCCCGGCACCAACGCCAGGACACCGAACGCCGGCCTGCCCATCGTGCGGAGCAGAACAGGTGCCGCGGCAGTGGCGGCGATCAGTGCCACGAGCAAAGTGATCATGGTGTCACGGCCCTCCCAAGTTCAAATCCCAGCCACGAGTCCGACAGTGCTCTACGACAGTGTTTTCCAACAGTGTGGAAAGCCACCGTGTGAAGCCCCGTAGACAGCAGGGTCAAAAAATATGCCAGCCCACCGGCGAACCGAACGTGATCCGAGTGTGATCCGACCGGAACGAGCATGGGCCGACAGCGCGCGGGCGAGAAAACACCCTGCCAACTTGGGAAAACGTAAAACCAAATTAAAAAGGCGCGTCATCGCAGGCGCAGCCAACGTTTGCAGTCTACCTATTTAGTTCGACCTACGTGCAGTCGCATGCGATTTGGTTTCCGAGTCAGCATTCCCCGGTAACCTCAGCCCTTCAGGCCCAGCAGTCTCAACCTCTCAGGCCACGCATCATTGCGGACTGCGCTTAGCCGTAGATACGCTGTGCGCCCGACGCCATTGCCGCGGCGATGGAGGTTTCGCTCGTCGCACCGAATCCGACCGCCCATGCGGTGCAGCGCTCGTTGATCTGGTGTGCGGCCTTGATGGCGGTGAAGGTGGCCTCGTGCAGCTGGAACTGGTGGAATTCGAGGATCTCGATGTAACGGCCCTCGTCAGCCAGCATCGCCGCGAACGCGTGCGCCGGGCCAGAGGCCGTGACCTCGTGGTGAGTGGTCTGAGGAGGGAAAGTCTTCGACGTGCGGGTGATATCCGCGGTGTAAGTAGTGTAGCACCAATTATCCCGGCGCGACTCGATTCCGGAGATCTTGACCGGCGGGGTCGGAGCGTACGTGGCGCTGAACAGAGACCAGCTCATGCCCATTGCTTCCTCGCGCAGCTCGCGCGGCAAGCGGCGCGGTGAGTCGAAGCGGATCTGGAACGGGTCGCGCTCGACGGTCTGGATCGGCGTCTGGGCAATCGGAGCCGACATCTGCTCGACATCGGTGGGCTGGTCAGCGGTGTGGGTGAAGCGGGTGGAGGTGGTGTCGGTCGTGTTGGTCGTGTTCTGAGTCGAGGTGGAAAACACGTCGGTGTCCTTCTACGTTTCGCGGAGTGTGTGGGGTTGTACCGACTCGCTGTACTGGGTGGTTAACGACCACTGCCCCACGCCGCGGGGAGTCGGTTACTCCGCGTTGGGGTCGGTGGCCTGTAGTACCACCTTGAGTACTAGGGCTCGTAGAAGAATCGGCTTACGCATGACTGAGACATTAACGGCACCGAAGGTGACGCGCAACACATTTCGGAGATCATATTTTCCGTATCTCCCCGAGTTTCTGCATATGTGCTGCTCAGTGCGGCAAAACCAATCTCGAAGAAAAACTCTCACTTTCCCGGTATGTGGAACGGATTGGGATGCGCCCCAACGCGGCCGACCGAGTCTCAAGCGCGCCCTAAACACCAAATGCAGCTACCACCTTGCAGCTAAGCGGCTCAAAAGGGGCTTTAGCTGCAAGGTGGTAGCTGCATTTGGATTGTTGTTCGTCGACGGGCCGTCTGGGGCGCCGATCGGGCGGCGCCAGCGTGGAAGGGTGCGGCGCGGGCGTGGAGGTGCGGTCCCGGCAGGCAGGCCCACCGGGGCAGGCTGCGGGAAGCTACAGCGAGGTCACGCGCTGCAGGAACTTTGCCTCGGCGACGGCGACACGCTCGATCTCGAACGGATGGACTGACTCGTCGACGGAGTGGATGCCAGCGTTGTTGTCTTCTACGCCGTACATGGCGATGGCAGCGTCCGGGAAGTGCTTCTGCAGGGTCGCGGTCAGCGGGATGGAACCGCCGGAGCCGACGGTGACCAGGTCGGAGGACGCGGAGGCGGCGGGTTCGGAGGCAGCGGGCGCGGAGTCGGAGGTGGAGGCCTCCTTGTACGACTCCTCGAGGCACTCGCCGAGCAGGGCGATGGCGGGGCGGGAGGGGTCGGTGGCGAAGCCGTGGTTGATGTCGAAGATCTCTACCTCGACCTTGGCGCCCCATGGGGTGTGGTCGATGAGGTGCTGCTTCAGGGCATCGGCGGCTGCGGCGGGGTCCATGCCGGCGGGGACACGGAGGTTCAGCTGGGCTTCGGCGCGCGGGATGATGGCGTTGACGGCCTCGCTGACCGGGGTGGATGTGAAGCCGATAACGGTGACGGCTGGGCGGGCCCAGACCATGTCGGAGGCGTTCTCGCCTCCGTTGTCGATGTCGCCCATGAGGGAGACACCGTCGAGTACGCCGGCATCCTTGCGGAACGCATCGGCGGTGTAGGGCTCGCCAGGCCATGTGGCGGACAAGGCGTCGCCGAGGCCGTCGATGGTGGTGCGGCCGGAGTCGTCGCGAAGCGAATCGAGAGTGCGGATGAGCGCCGCGACCGGGTCCGGGGCGGGGCCGCCGAAGGTGCCGGAGTGGATGGCGCCGCGGAGGGTTTCCACCGTGACCTTGAGCTGGGCGCCTCCGCGCAGGGCGGTGGTCAGAGTCGGCGTGCCCACGGCCACGTTGCCGGAATCCGCGATGAGGATGATGTCGGCCGCGAAGAGTTCCGGTTTCTCCTCGATCAGCTTTTCCAGGCCACCGCCGCCGAGCTCCTCGGAGCCTTCGACGAGGAGGACGAGGTTGGCGTCGGTGCCGCCGGAAGCGTCGATAAGCCGTAGTGCCTCGAGGTGCATTGCGACGTTGCCCTTGCAGTCTGCGGCACCGCGTCCGTACCAGCGGCCGTCGCGCTCGGTGAGGGTGAAGGGGTCGGCTGTCCATGCGGATGGGTCGCCGGCCGGGACGACGTCGTAGTGGGAGTAGAGCAGGACGGTCGGCGCGTCGTCGCTGACGTGCTTGCGGGCGATGATGGCGTCGGCGTTGTCCACCGTTGCGTGGCGCTCCACCTCGAGTCCCCGTTCGGCGAGCGCGCTGGCCACCCAGTCGGCGGCGGCCGCGTGCTGGTCGGCGAGTTCCGGCACCGAGTGGGGCGAGTTGAAGGACACGAGTGCGGAAAGGTCGTTGAAGATCCGTTCGCGGTTCGGTTCGAAAGTGCTCATGACCTCGAACGTACCAGCGCCTGGAAAAGCGGCGTATGCACGGTTGGGGTGAAGTTCCCGCAGGAAGTAATATTCCTGCAAACACACCGTTAGAAAGGTTCGACATGGATAATCGGACGGAACTGCGCGAGCTCACGCTGCGCGGAATCATCATCGGCGGCTTGATCACGCTCGTGTTCACCGCGGCGAACGTCTATCTGGGCCTGAAGGTGGGCTTGACGTTTGCCACGTCCATCCCTGCGGCGGTCATCTCCATGGCTGTCCTGCGCAAATTCGCCGGGCACAATGTGAAGGAGAACAACATTGTGCAGACGATCGCGTCGGCGGCGGGAACCTTGTCCGCGATCATCTTTGTGCTGCCGGGTCTGGTGATGATCGGCTATTGGCAGGGCTTCCCGTTCTGGACGACTGCGTTGGTGTGCGCCCTCGGCGGAATCTTGGGCGTGATGTTCTCGGTCCCGCTACGCCGCGCGCTGGTCACGGGCTCGGACCTGCCCTACCCCGAGGGCGTGGCCGCGGCTGAGGTGCTGCGGGTCGGCGACGGTGACCCGCATAACGAGGAGAATATCAAGGGCCTCCGCATCATCGTCATCGGCGGCATCGTCTCTGCACTCTACGGTCTGCTCGCAGCGATGAAGGCCGCGGCCAGCGAGATCGCGGGAACATTCAAATTCGCCAAGGGCGCGACCATGCTGGGCGGATCGCTCTCCCTCGCGCTGATCGGCGTGGGCCACCTCGTGGGCATGACGGTCGGTATCGCAATGCTCGTCGGCGTGGTCATCTCCTTCTTCGTGTTGCTTCCGTGGCGCACATCCGCGCTTATCGACGGCTCCGTGACCGACCTCTCCGAGATCGTATCCACCACCTTCGCCTCGGAGATCCGTTTCATCGGCGTGGGCACCATGGCGGTCGCGGCGCTGTGGACCCTGGTGAAGATCGCGGGCCCCGTGGTCAAAGGCGTGAGCGCCTCCCTGTCCAGCTCGCGCAAGCGCGCGGCCGGCACGGAGGTGGATGTCACGGAGAAGGACATCCCGTTCCCGATCGTCGTCGGTGTGATCTTGCTGTCCATGTTCCCGATCGGCTTCTTGCTGTGGGATTTCCAGCGCGGCACCGATATTCACGAGCACGCGTTCGGCCTGACCGCGATCTCCGTGATCTTCATTCTGGTTGTCGGTCTGGTCATCGCTTCGGTCTGCGGTTACATGGCCGGCTTGATCGGTGCGTCGAACTCGCCGATCTCTTCGGTGGGCATCATCGCCGTGATCACGTCCGCTCTGGTCATCGCCGCGTTCATGGCTGGCACCGACGCGAGTGCGACCTCCCTGGTGGCCTACACACTTTTCACTGCGGCGATCGTCTTCGGCATCGCGACCATTTCCAACGACAACCTGCAGGATCTCAAGACCGGTCAGCTCGTCGGCGCGACCCCCTGGAAACAGCAGGTCGCTTTGGTCATTGGTGTGCTCTTCGGTTCCGTGGTCATCCCGCCGGTGCTGCACCTCATGCTGACCGGCTTCGGTTTCCAGGGCATGGAGGGGGCCGGCCCCGATGCGCTGGCCGCGCCGCAGGCCGCCTTGATGTCGTCGGTGGCCACCGGCATTTTCGACGATTCCCTCAACTGGAATCTGATCTTCCTCGGCGCCGCCATCGGCACTGCGGTGATCATCGTCGATGAGATTCTCACTGCCACCACGGACAAGAAGTACTCCCTGCCTCCGCTGGCCGTGGGCATGGGCATGTACCTGCCCGTCAGCGTCACCGTGATGGTGCCGTTGGGCGCGATCATCGGCCACTTCTACAACCGCTGGGCATCCCACCAGCGCAACCCGGAGTCCGCGATCCGCATGGGCACTCTCGGTGCTACCGGCCTCATCGTCGGTGAGTCGCTTTTCGGTGTGGTCAACGCGGGCATCATTGCCGCCGCCCAGGGTGACAGCCCGCTGGAGATCTTCGAGGAGAACGCCTGGACCAGCCTGGTCGGTGGCGTCCTCTTCACGGCCGCAATCGTGTTCATCTACAGCCGCACTGCCAAGGCTGCGAAGGACCTGCCTATCATTGCGCCAGCCGATGCGGTTGCCGCGGAGAAAATGGCAGCTGTCGACCGGTCGAAGTGACCTGAGTCCCCGTACGGACTCGAGGCGCTGTACGAGGGCATGAAATGAACGAGGCACGGCATCATCGCCGTGCCTCGCCGCGTTCCAGGCGGTACCCGCCCGGGTCGATGCCCGCACTGGGCCGGTACCCGATCTGGGGCGGTGCTAACGCATGATTTGCTGCAGGAACGGAACGGAGTGCTGGGTCGAGGCATTGACCGTTCCGTCATGGTCGGTCGGGTACCAACGAACCTCCACCTTGCTGTTCTTCTCTGCGCCGATGAATTGGCGCAGCCACATGTCCGAGTTCAAGGCCATGCCGATGGGGGCCGGCATGTCGACATCCTTGAGTCCGTGGGCGATGAACACCGGTTTGTCGTAACCCGAGACAGGGGTCGCCATGAATTCGCGGATGGCGCGGTCTGCGCCGGGGACGTCGCTAAGCGGCTTCTTGAAAGCGCGGGTGAGATTGACATTCCGGACCGCGTCTTCGACTTCGTAGTAACAGCCGTGCTGCGCCGCGGCGATCATCCGCCGGCCTTCGTCGGTGAGAGCTGAATCGAAGTCGATGTCTGGGTAGGCTTCGCGCACCGCGCCCAGGATGTACAGGCCGTACACCTGCATTCCGGCGGGCAGAGGAACTGGCGGGAAGGAGGGGCCGAGCTTGGTGATGAACTCTTCGATGTAGGCGGGCGCTCCTGTCACCACCGCACCGCGGTAGTCCAGGCCGAGTTTCTGGCTGAGCTCGGTTGCGCGGTGGGCGACGTGTAGGGCGACGCCTCCGCCCTGGGATTGACCGATGACCGCCCATTTCTTGTCCAGGACCGGCCCGTTCTTGTCTTTGGTGGCCTTCATATTGTGCAGGGCAGCTACGGAGTCGACGGATTCAACCGCGGACTGCTTACCGTTGAGGTAGCTGTGGAGCCCGGGGGTGTCGAGGCCGACGTAGTCCGGCGCTACGATCGCGTATCCGAGGTCGAGCCACCTGCCCAGGTACTCCACGTCCCGTGGAATGCGCGGGTTGATGGACGGGGCGCATTCGTCGCCCAGTCCGACTGTTCCGTGGGTCCAGGCGACAACTGGCCAGCCGCTGTCTGGGCGCTCGCCGCGGGGCAGGAAAACCGCGGCGGTGGCGACTGCGGGCTTTCCCAGTTTGTCTGTGGTCGTGTACGCGATGCGGTACTGCTCGGCGGCATTGGGGAGCCCGACCTTTGGGTCCAGGGGTACTTCGGCCAGAACGGTGCCGGGCTCGCCTGACGGTTCAACATGGGGCAGGTCACTGCGGTAGAGCGTGCCGTCGTACGGGGCAACAGGCCGCATGGGGTCTCCGTTGTCGACGAAGCGCTGCGCCAGCTGCGATGAAGACTGAGATGACTGCGCGTGGGCTGGAGCGGCGGCTACTGCGCCGACCATTCCAACCGTAAGGGCGGCTGCCGCGCAGGCGGTCACCTGAGTTTTGGACCTGAGGGTCATGAGTGAACTCCCACTAGTGGTACGTGTGCTTCTTGTTCCTTTATAGCCAATTGTGCCCCTCTGCTTGGCGGAGGCTGCTGTTGGTCTGGAAATTCCTGCTCCAGGAGATGACCGCTAATGGAAAATCTGTGCGGGTTGCCAGGTGCGGCCCTGCAGGGCTGCGGCGGTGAGCTCTCAGCTCTTCATTCCGACCTTGCACTCGTAGCCTCGCACTGCTAAAACTGGCTCTAGCACTCCCGCCAAGTGAGTGCTAAAAGTCAATTTCGAGCGGGTGAGGCTGAATTGCGCTCACCAGCCGTGCCGTCGCGGGCGCCCGCTTGGACCTTGTAGACGTGAGAGTGGCGTCGCCTTTCCCTATATAGAGGAGCAACAAACTCACATGGCAAAGATGATCGCATTCGACGAGGAAGCACGCCGCAGCCTCGAGCAGGGCCTGAACACCCTGGCTGACGCTGTGAAGGTCACACTCGGCCCCAAGGGCCGCAACGTCGTCCTGGAGAAGTCCTGGGGCGCGCCGGCGATTACGAATGACGGCGTGACCATCGCCAAGGACATCGAGCTCGAGGACCCGTACGAGAAGATCGGTGCCGAACTGGTCAAGGAAGTGGCCAAGAAGACTGACGATGTCGCTGGTGACGGAACGACCACCGCGACTGTCCTGGCTCAGGCACTGGTGCGCGAGGGTCTGCGCAACGTCGCTGCCGGTTCTAACCCGATGGGTATCAAGCGCGGTATTCAGGCCGCCACCGACAAGGTGTCTCAGGTACTGCTCGACTCTGCGAAGGAGGTCGAGACCGAGGAGGAGATCGCTTCCACCGCCGGTATCTCGGCTTCTGACCCGGAGATCGGCAAGAAGATCGCCGAGGCTATGTACGCCGTCGGCAACGGCTCCGTGAACAAGGAGTCCGTGATTACGGTCGAGGAGTCCAACACTTTCGGCGTCGACCTCGAGGTCACCGAGGGCATGCGCTTTGACAAGGGCTACATCTCCGCGTACTTCGCCACCGACATGGAGCGTGGCGAGGCTGTGCTGGAGGACCCGTACATCCTGCTGGTCTCCGGCAAGATCTCCAACGTCAAGGAGCTTGTCCCGGTCCTGGAGCAGGTTATGCAGTCGGGCAAGCCGCTGTTGATCATCGCCGAGGATGTCGAGGGTGAGGCCCTGTCCACTCTCGTGGTGAACAAGATCCGCGGCACGTTCAAGTCGGTGGCTGTGAAGGCTCCGGGCTTCGGCGACCGTCGTAAAGCAATGCTGCAGGACATCGCTATCCTGACTGGCGGCCAGGTCATCTCTGAGGAAGTCGGCCTGACGCTCGATGGTGCTGACCTTTCGCTGCTTGGCCAGGCACGCAAGGCCGTGATCACAAAGGACGACACCACGATTGTCCAGGGTGCTGGCGACCAGGCTCAAATTGAGGGCCGTGTGAAGCAGATCCGCGCCGAGATCGAGAACTCCGATTCTGATTACGACCGCGAGAAGCTCCAGGAGCGCCTGGCTAAGCTCGCTGGCGGTGTCGCCGTGCTCAAGGTCGGCGCGGCTACCGAGGTGGAGCTCAAGGAGCGCAAGCTGCGCATCGAGGATGCTGTCCGCAATGCGAAGGCTGCGGTCGAGGAGGGCATCGTCGCCGGCGGTGGTGTCGCTCTCCTGCAGGCAGCCAAGGAGCTCGAGGACGACCTCGGCTTCGAGGGCGATGAGGCCACGGGCGTGAAGATCGTCCGCGAGGCCCTGTCCGCTCCGCTCAAGCAGATCGCCCTCAACGCTGGACTGGAGCCGGGCGTTGTCGCGGACAAGGTTGTTAACCTCCCGGCCGGCCAGGGCCTCAACGCCGCCACCGGCGAGTACGTTGAGATGCTCGCCGAGGGCATTGCCGACCCGGCCAAGGTCACCCGCTCTGCACTGCAGAACGCCGCTTCCATCGCGGCTCTGTTCCTCACCACCGAGGCAGTCGTCGCCCAGAAGCCGGAGCCGGCAACTCCCGCTATGGACCCGGAGGCCATGGGCGGCATGATGTAAGCATTCGCTTATCGACGAATCCTTGCCCCTCCAGTTCCTTTCGAACTGGAGGGGCTGCTTCGCGTTTGTGCGTGGGGCCGATGGGGCCGTAAGCCGCAACCGCGTGGCTGGTCTACCCCATACGGGAGGCAAGAGAGGGGGGCTTAAGTCGGCCGGGCTGTCACTGAATTTTGAAACTCATCCGGCTTCACTACCTGAGGGGCCGGAGGCGGGATTTCTCCATTCCGCGGCTCGGTCTGATGCTGGGCATGGAGGAGCGCCGAAACCTCGATGAAGTGGCTGCGTTAGGCCAAGCGGTGGGGCGCGACCCCCGCTAAACTAGCGGGCATGGCAAATGACGATGACATGCCCTTGATCGATCTGACGGAAACCGAAGGCTACTACGTCGATGACACGGACGAGGACGACCCGACGCTGCTGATGCCGGACGGCACTCCGATCCAGACGTGGCGTGAGAACTACCCGTATGACGAGCGCATGACGCGCGACGAGTACGAGAAGGTGAAGCGTGCGCTGCAGATTGAGCTGCTGAAGTGGCAGAACTGGACGAAGGACACGGGTCAGCGTCACATCATTATCTTTGAGGGCCGCGATGCCGCAGGTAAGGGCGGTACCATCAAGCGTTTCAACGAGCACTTGAACCCGCGCGGTGCGCGGACGGTGGCGCTGGAAAAGCCGAGCCCGCGTGAGTCCACGAGCTGGTATTTCCAGCGCTATATCGAGCACTTCCCGGCTGGTGGCGAGATCGTTTTCTTTGACCGTTCCTGGTACAACCGCTCTGGTGTGGAGCGTGTGATGGGCTTCTGCACCGAGTCGCAGCACGCGGAGTTCCTGCGTGAGGTGCCCATGCTGGAGAACATGATTCTCGGCTCGGGCATTTCTTTGACCAAGTTCTGGTTCTCCGTGACGCGCAAGGAGCAGCGCACCCGCTTTGCCATCCGCCAGGTGGACCCGGTGCGCCAGTGGAAGCTGTCGCCGATGGACCTCGCCTCCCTGGACAAGTGGGACGACTACACCCGCGCGAAGGAGGAGCAGTTCCGCTACACGGACACAGACGAATCCCCGTGGGTGACCATCAAGTCTAACGACAAGAAGCGTGCCCGCATCAACGCGATGCGTTACATCTTGTCCAAGTTCGAGTACACGAACAAGGACCACGACGTGGTGGGGGAGCCGGACCCGCTGATTGTCAAGCGCGGCCGCGACCAGATCGGGGACTAGTCGCCGCAGCCTGAGAATGCGCCTAGGAGCAGTTGCTTGCTCCTAGGCGTTCTTCTTTGGTGCCAACGTTTTCGTCCCGGCCCCTCCGCGCGAAATCTCGCGTTACCGTTGTGCGCCCTATCCGGGGGGCCTAGTGTCAACACTGTGCTGATCAACGTCACCCGCCCCGCCGACGGCATCGTCGCGCTGACTCTCAGCCGCGATGAAAAACGTAACGCGCTGAGCGAAGAATTGCTCGTTGCGCTCGAGGGGGAGCTGGAGCGCGCGCTTATCGACGCCTCCTCTGTCCTCCTTACCGGAGCCGGCTCCGCCTTTTCTGCTGGTGCTGATCTATCGGCCGGTGATCCCGCCGGGATCTACCCGTCGCTCAAGCGCGTGGTGGACATGATCCGCGGCGCTGAGAAAGCCGTGGTGGCGTACGTGAATGGCCCTGCGATCGGTGCCGGCGCGATGTTGGCGGGGGCGTGCGATATCCGCGTGGTGGCGCCGTCTGCGCGGTTCGCCATTCCAGTGGCGAAGATGGGCGTTCCCGTTCCGCCTGGCCTGGCGGCCGAACTTGCTGGTCTCGTGGGTGGTGCTCGGGCCCGGACGATGCTCATGACGGGCATGCCGCTCAATGCTGCAGTGGCTGTCGACTCTGGTTTCGCTGCACTCCGTGGCATGTACGACGATGCAGTCGAAGTTGCGAAAGTCTGTGCAGCGGGCAATCCGGCGACGATAGCGTCGATCAAAAGTACTTATTTCAGTGAATAATTGGACCTAATTCCGCGCCCGATACGACAAGCAAGGGCGCGCATGCATATATCTGCTGGTTCGTTGACACCGGAAATGGGAAGGAGAACCTGCAGAAGGATATGGGTGGGTGGGGATGCGATGAGCAAGGGCCCGTCGATAAGCGCAATGCTTAAGGCGGGCCCTTTTCGCGTACCTGAAAGCGTTTAGGGCTGGGGCGCGGACGGAGCCATGATGGCCTTGGACAGCTTGCGCAACTGTTTGAGCTGCTTCGTCGTCGTGGCGTCGAGGGCGCGGTTCTCCGCGTCGGCCACCACTTGAGCGAGCCGTGTGTGCATCTTCGCGCCCTTCTTTGTGGGCACGACAATCTGGCGCCGGCGATCCTTCGCATCACGTTCACGGGCGACCCAACCGTGCGTCTCCAGCGAATCGATCAGGCGAACCATGTCGGAAGCATCGACCGCGAGAAGCTCCGAGAGCTGAGTCTGGCTCGCGGCATGCTCAAGCGTGCACGTGAGCACCCAGAACTCGCGCATGGTGGTGCTGAACTCCGCCAAGGCCTTCTCCACTTCTTCCCGTGTCGCGCGGCGAATGCGCTCGATCTGGAAAGAAGGGGACTGGACCAGTAAAAGCGGGTGCGCGAGAGTTTCAGCCATGAACCCAATCTAGCATCCGTTGGTCACGCCCATGGTTGGTGGAGTATCACGGTTTGCTGGATGGTTCTAGGCGCGGTTAACCAGGTCGTCGAAGGGCCATTTTCCAGTATGAAAAGCGGTTGTGATAGATGCCGTGGTCGGCTGGCAGCTGCGGGGCGTTGTACCGGCCGAAGAGGCGCAGCTGAATAGCTAGCGTCCCGCTGCCGGATCCAACCTCTCGCGGACCCGGCTCATGCCCGTGTCTTTTGGTGCTTACCTGTGGTTACTGCGCCGTGGGCAGCCCCGCGCTGACCCACGCCTGGGTCCCGCCGAGCACATTGATCGCCTCCGTGCCGAGGACTTCCTCGATGTACTGCGACGCCTCTACGGACCGGCCGCCGGACTTGCAAATAACATAAACCGGCTGCTCCAGATCGATCTGGCCCGCCAGTGCGACGAAATTGGACAGAGGGAGATTCACGGCGCCTTCGGCGTGGACATCGGAGAACTCGTCGGGTTCGCGGACGTCGATAAGCTGGGCGTTTTCTGGCACTTCGGTGACTTGTACTGACTGCATGGCGCCAGTGTAGATGAACTATTGTCGTTGCTATGGCTGGCGATGACGTGCGTGGATACCCTCCGCGGAGAACCCCGCCGGCCCGTGTCCACCCCGCCGCGCCCCCGCGGCGCTTCGCACCCCAACCCCCGCACGTGTACAGGAGACGTCGCCGGGTCGCCGTCCTGCTGCTGATCCTGCTCGTCCTCCTGTTCATCCGCGCCTGCGTGCCCAGCGAGCACGACCGCGAAATGAAGGCGTGGAAGGAACAAGCCAACCTCGCGACCCAGCAACCTCTCGACGTGGGGGAGGAGATCCCACCGTCGCGCCCCGTGGAGATGCAGATCCCGGGACTGGACATGACCGCGGAATTCGAGGACAAGGACTGCCGACTTATCGAGGGCGCCATCGTGTCTTCCAGCGCCGATCGTGCCTGCGCGTTCACCGTCGACAACCGGCCCTACGTGCTTCCTGGCACCTCCTCCAGCGACATCGTGGTTCTGGCCGGCGACGCTGCCGACACGGGGGCCTTTCGGCTGCTCGGTGGAGATCAGTCATTGTCACCGGGCGACTCCATGTATCTGGAGACCCGTGAATCCGGTGGCCGGTGGCTGAAGTACCAGGTCACTGATCTGCACAAACCCTACGTGGGTGCTCTCCCCCAAACCACCGAGATCTGGGGCAATGTTCCCATGCCTGGGCGGTTGCTCACTATTGCTCGTATCGGGGACACTGGCAGTTCTGATGCCGAAGTGAGCTTTGCAGTAGTGGGGTGGCAGTTGCAGGAGGTTGTGGATCAGCCTGAGTAAGGGGGAGAAACACCGACGCCCCGCGGCACCGTTGTGTGGGGTGCGCACGGGGCGTCGATAAGCGCGAATACTTTAGTTCTTGGTCTGGGCGTCCTTGGTCTCCTCAAGGTTCTCTCGGGAGTTCTCCTCGCCCTGGGCCTTGAAGTTCTGCAGGGACTCCTCAAGGATCTTCTCTGCCTCGGCCTTGTTGCCCCAGCCGGAACCGGTGACTTCCTTGTTGGGTTCGAGGTCCTTGTAGTGGACGAAGAAGTGCTCGATCTCGTCCTTGACAAAGTCGGAGACGTCGTCGATGTCCTGGTAGGACTCGTAACGCACATCGTCGATGACGCAGAGGAGCTTGTCGTCGCCGCCGGCCTCGTCCGTCATCTTGAACACGCCGATCGGGCGGGCGATCACCGTGACACCCGGGAAGACCGGCTCCGGGGTGATCACGAGGGCATCCAGCGGGTCGCCGTCGTCCGCGAGGGTGTTGTCGATGAAGCCGTAATCCGCCGGGTACGCCATCGGTGTGAACAGGTAACGGTCCAGGAAGACGCGGCCGGACTCGTGGTCGACCTCGTACTTGTTGCGGGAACCCTTGGGGATCTCAATGATGACTTCAATGGCCATGGTTGCTCCTTTACGTAGAGGGGGCTTTTGTCTGGGCACCATCGTAGCCTGCGGGGTGTGCGTGGCGTGCTGTTCAGTCCAGCGTAGGTGCGCGAATCGTGTGCACGATATGTACATGAATGGGGGACGGGGTTTGAAGAATATTGAACTGAAACGGACTGACCTCAAATGAAGCGCACATCGCACGGCACGGGGTGCACTTGAAGAGGTGGAAGAAGTCCTGTTGTTCTTCGCCGTTTCATTGAAGCCGGTGTTGCTGAGGCAGTGGCCAATGATGTCGTTATTCAGGTCAGAGATGCCCGCTGACTGATCGCTGGAGCTCGAGGCGCTTGAACCGCCCACCGGGCAGACACAGCGCCAGCCTGCACTACGCTTGTCCCCGATGATGAAACGAGTGTGGCCGTGGGTCGTGGGCGCTGCAGCGGTGTTTGCTGTCGGTGGGGCAGTGGGCACCGGCGTGTGGGTGCAGCAGGAGCTGCGTGATCTCAACCATGCGCCGGCGTATTCGATGGCGGAGCCGGAGGCGTTTCCGGTTGAGCCGGCGTCGGCGGAGCCCGTCGATGAAGCGAAGTTGCGCGCGGAGCTGTCGGCGCAGGCGGCTAACCCGCAGTTGGGCACACTGCACGTGCGGGTGAGCAACGGCACGACGGGAGCCACGGTCTTTGAGCAGGACTCCAATGACCCGCTGCAACCGGCGAGCTCCACGAAGGTGCTCACCGCGGCGGCTGCGCTGTACACGCTTGAACCGGACGCGACGATCACAACGGATGTTGTGCGCGCAGGTGACGCGGTGACCATCAAAGCTGCAGGTGACGTGTGGTTGACGCCTGCAAAACTCGATAATCTCGCCGCAAAGATCGATACCGCTTCCGCCGTGTTCATCGACACGTCAGCCTGGCCCGAAGAAACGGTGATGCCGGGTTGGGACCTGCAGGACATCGACGGCGGCTTCGTCGCCCCGATGGAGCCCGCGATGATTCACGGTGCGCGCCTCGGCGGCGAGGAAAGCGGCGACGTGCCGCGTTCCCATACGCCAGCGCGGGATGTGGCTCAGGCGCTCGCGGACCGTGTGGGTGCGCAGACTGTCGGTTTCGGTCCCGCGCCCGCCGACGGCCAGGTGGTGGCTAGCGTGGAGTCCCCGCCGCTCTCGCAGCGTCTGCCGGAAATGATGAAGCACTCCGACAACGTCATGGCGGAAGCGATCGGCCGGGAGGTCGCCCGCGCACGCGGGGGAACATCGCCGCAGGCCACGCTGGATACGCTGACCGAGCACGGTTTCGACATCGCCGGCGTGACGTTGGCGGACAGCAGCGGCCTGTCGCGCTTCGACCTCATCCCGCCGCGCTTGCTTGACGATGTCATGCTCCGCGCCACCTCCACCGACGAGCTCCGCGAACTGCTCCCAGCTCTCGCTATCGCCGGCGGCGACGGCACGCTCTACGAGCGCTACAGCGACCTCCCCGGCAAGGGCTGGGTCCGTGCCAAGACAGGCACGCTGACGGGCACATCCGCGCTCGTGGGCACCGTCACGTCCGAAGTTGGTAACGTGTACACGTTCGCGATGATCAGCAACGGCAGCGACATCCTCACCGCACGCCGCCTCATGGACGAATTCGCGTCCACGCTCCGCCGGTACTAGCCGCCATGCCGCAGACTCCGTTCTGGCCGCGCCAATCGCCGCACTTTCTCGCTTGCCGACGCGCCGTCCGCCCCTTTCCTCGCCCCGCCCTTATCGGGCTCTCCGGCGGCCCCGACTCCTTGGCCCTGGTTGCTGCCGCAGCCGCCGAAGGCAAGGATGTCCGTGCTGTAGTGGTGGACCACGGTCTGCAACCCGGTTCCGCCGATGTGGCCGCCCGCGCCGCCGCCCAGTCGGAGAGGTTCGGTGTCCCCGCCGATGTTGTCCGCGTGACCGTCGATACCGCGCCGGGGGAGAGCCTCGAAGCTGCCGCCCGCACCGCGCGGTACGCCGCCATCGCCGGCGCCGCCGCCCAAGACGGCCGCGAGATCTGGGTCGCCCACACCCTCGACGACCAAGCGGAGACCCTGCTGCTCGGAGCCCTGCGCGGCAACCCGGCGGGCATGGCGCCCGTGTCCTCATTTGAGACCGGTGCCCACGCGTTCCGCCTCTCCCGCCCGTTCCTGGGTATCCGCCGCGCAGACACCGTCGGCGCATGCAATGAGCTGGGGTTGGAGCCGTGGCACGACCCGATGAATGATGACCGCGCGTACCGGCGCGTCGCCGTCCGCCACGACATCATTCCCGCCCTGAGCAACCTCATTGGCGGGGATGCGGTGCCGGCACTCGCGCGGACAGCGGAGCGGATCGCGGCGGACCAGGCACTCCTTGCAGCACGTACGGATCTCAGTCCCACAGACGACTGCGATGCCCTTGCCGCGGACCCCTCGCCCGTCCGGCAGCGTCGCATCCTCGCGTGGCTGCGTAAGGAGGGGGTGCGTGTGGCCGGGGAGCCGCTGACAGCAAGCAGCGCCCAGCTCACCGACATCGAGCGCCTGTGCAGGCACTGGCATGGTCAAGGGCCGGTCACGATTGGTGGCGGTTTCAGCGTCGCTCGAGCCGGCGGAACTCTCAAGCTCACCAGCGCGTCTTAGGCTGTCCGGGCTTTCCCGCGGACGCCACCCCTCCCCGCCGGTCCGTCAAGATGTGACGCGCATCGGTCCCATGCTCGGAATGGTGCCGCCGGACCTCATGGCGGAAATAGACGAGACTCTTAAACTTCAGCTTGGACTGGGGTGATGGTGGGGGCGGGGGCATCGCACACAACCGAACTCGTGGCAAGATAGCCGGTATGGCTGATGGAACGAGGCTGAGCGAAAGCAAAAATTTCGATGTCCCGGCGCACCGCTACGGCGATGACGTCGAAGCGATCCTCATCCCGGAGGATGAGCTGAAAGAGCGCATCCAGGAGATGGCGGACAAGGTCTCCGAGCTCTACCGCGATGCGGAAGACGACCTCGTCTTGGTGTGCGTGCTCAAGGGCGCGGTGTACTTCCTCACCGATTTCGCTCGTGCTCTGTCCATCCCGTCCGAGGTGGAGTTCATGGCCGTGTCCAGCTACGGCAACTCGACGACCAGCTCGGGCGTCGTGCGTATCATGAAGGATCTGGACAAGGAGATTTCCGGCCGCGATGTGCTCGTGGTGGAGGACATTATCGATTCGGGCCTGACGCTGTCCTGGCTGCTGAAGAACCTGTCGGGCCGCCAGCCGAAGAGCCTCAACGTGATCACCCTGCTGCGTAAGCCGGAGGTGCAGACGGCGAAAATCGACCTGCTCGACGTGGGCTTCGACAT
The DNA here is from genome assembly GCF_030503635.1 of Corynebacterium sp. P3-F1. NCBI lineage: Bacteria > Bacillati > Actinomycetota > Actinomycetes > Mycobacteriales > Corynebacteriaceae > Corynebacterium > Corynebacterium sp. P3-F1. The sequence goes on along the minus strand of NZ_CP129965.1, from coordinate 975,193 downwards.
CCCCAACGAGTTCGTCATCGGCTACGGCCTCGACTATGCCGAGCGCTACCGCGACCTGCCGTATGTGGGCACCTTGCACCCGCGCGTGTACTCCGAAACCGGGGAGGAGCCGGTGCCGTCGCGGAACGAGGGCCCGGAGAGCGTCGAGATCTAGGTCCCCGCGGCGCCACGGCAGCGCCAAAGGGCCACGCGACGGGGACGGTGCACCACCGCGGGGCCCGAATTTGCCACGGTGAGTAGGCTGTAAGAACTACAACTTCCGGCTAATCACCCACAACAGGACTAGATGAATAACAAAACTGTCGCGCGCTACGGCATCATCGGCGCCACCCTTTTGATTCTGCTGTACCTGGTCACCCTGATCGGGGACGATTCGCGCAATTACGCCGAGGTGGATACTTCGGTGGCCCTGCAACAGCTCGCCGACAAGAACGTCGAGGAAGCGCAGATCGATGACCGCGAGCAGCGGGTCCGTCTGACTCTGCGTGAGCCGATTACCGTCGAGGAGCGCGAGGGGATCGAGGATATCCAGGCGCAGTACCCCGCGCGAACCACCCCGGACATCTTCAATGCGGTGAAGGGCGCGGAGGCGGATTCCTACACCACGAATGTGACGCAGGAGTCCTTCCTGCTGTCCATGCTCGGGTTCATGCTGCCGATGGTGCTGATCTTCGGTCTTATCTTCTTCTTCATGTCCCGCATGCAGTCGGGCGGCGGCATGTTCGGCATCGGCGGTTCGCGCGCGAAGAAGCTGACCAAGGACATGCCAACGAACACCTTCGCGGATGTCGCCGGCGCGGACGAGGCGGTGGATGAGCTGCAGGAGATCAAAGACTTCCTGCAGGATCCGGAGATCTACGAGCAGCTGGGGGCGAAGATTCCGCGCGGCGTGCTGCTCTATGGTCCGCCGGGTACCGGTAAAACGCTGCTCGCCCGCGCCGTCGCAGGTGAGGCGGGCGTGCCGTTCTACTCCATTTCCGGTTCAGACTTCGTGGAAATGTTCGTCGGTGTCGGCGCCTCCCGCGTCCGCGACCTGTTCAAACAGGCCCGCGAGAACAGCCCGTGCATCATCTTCGTCGACGAGATTGACGCGGTGGGCCGCCAGCGCGGCTCCGGCACGGGTGGCGGCCACGACGAGCGCGAGCAGACGCTCAACCAGCTGCTGGTGGAGATGGACGGCTTCGGCGACCGCGAGGGCGTCATCCTCATCGCGGCGACGAATCGCCCGGACATCCTCGATCCGGCGCTGTTGCGTCCGGGCCGTTTCGACCGTCAGATTCCGGTTACCAACCCGGACCTCGCGGGCCGCGAGCAGATCCTGGCCGTCCACGCGCAAGGCAAGCCGCTCGGCCCGGATGTGGACCTGAAGTCCCTGGCCAAGCGCACGGCCGGCATGTCGGGTGCGGATCTGGCCAACGTGCTCAACGAGGCCGCGCTGCTCACCGCCCGCATCGGCGGCAACGTGATCACCGCGGATGCGCTCGAGGAAGCGTCCGACCGCGTGATCGGCGGTCCGCGCCGCTCGTCGAAAGTCATCTCCGAGAAGGAGAAGAAGGTCACCGCCTATCACGAGGGCGGCCACACTCTGTCCGCCTGGGCGCTCAAGGATATCGAGCGCGTGTACAAGGTCACCATCCTCGCTCGCGGGCGCACGGGCGGCCACGCCATGACCGCCGCCGAGGACGACAAGGGCATGTACAACCGCGACGAGCTCTTCGCCCGCCTCGTCTTCGCCATGGGTGGCCGCGCCGCCGAGGAACTCGTCTTCGGCGAGCCGACCACCGGCGCGTCTGCCGACATCGAACAAGCCACCAAGATCGCGCGCGGCATGGTCATGGAATACGGCATGAGCGCCGCGCTCGGTGCAGTCAAGTACGGCGACGAGGACGGCGACCCGTTCGCGCGCGCAATGGGCGGCGGCAGCCTCGACTATTCGCCCGCTGTCGCTGAGACCATCGACCGCGAGGTGCACGAGCTTATCGACGCCGCCCATCAGCGCGCCTACTCCATCCTCGCCGAGAACCGCGACTACCTGGACACTCTCGCCTCCAAGCTGCTGGAGAAGGAGACGCTGCGCCGTGGCGACCTCGAGGCCATCTTCGATGGCATCGAACCGCAGGGTTCGGGCCTCGAGCTTGTCGACGCCCGCTTCCCCCGCCAGCCCGGCCGCGAACCCGTGAAGACCCCGGTGGAGCTGGCCGAGGAACGCGGTGAGGAGCCGCCCAAGAAGTTCTCCCTGCTCGAGGCGTCCCAGCAGGCCCGTGCCCGCCGACAGGCGCTGCGCGAAGCCGAGCTGAACAACCGATGGCTCCCGCAGGGCAACCAGCCCGCGAAGGGTCAGCCGGGTCCCCAGGGCGACGGCTCCACCCGCTGGCAGCCGGGCTCGTCCGCGCCGGGGGTGCAGGGGCAGCCTCAGCGAACCCAGCAGACCCAGCCGCGTTATGACGGACCGCAGCCGCCCGCCGACTGGTCCTTCACCGGTGACGGGCGTGCTCCCCAGCCGCAGCAGCAGACGCCGCAGCCACAGCACCAGCCCGCCCACGATCCCGGGCGAAGCCCGTGGCAGCACCTCGGGCAAACGCAGTACCCGGTTCAGCCGGGCCAGCCGACCCCGGCAGCCGCGCCGGCACCGGAGACTGAGATCATCGGCTTCCGCCTGCCGGAAAATGAGCAGCCAGACCACGTCTGGGACGACCGCGCCGAGAGCACGAACCGCGAAGGCGACACGAACGGGGCAGACGGCTCAAAGGACTCGGGAGAGCAAGCGCCGAGCATCGACGCGGCCGGTGTCGCGGAACCGACACCCCGCGAGGGCGACGCACCAACGGAGCAGCTGCCGCGCCCGGATTCGCCGGCAACGTGGACTGAACCGTTAGTGCCGTCCGAACCGCGACACGGGAGACCCGACAATGAGTGAAGACACAAAAGTCCCGACCACGAGTGATGTGGAAAAGAACCCGGAAACCGGCGAACTGTTGGAGACGCGTCCGCACTTCGACCGCGAGCGCGCCGAGGCCGCCGTGCGTGAGCTGCTGCTTGCGGTAGGGGAGGACCCGGACCGTGAGGGCTTGCAAGAAACCCCGGCACGCGTCGCGCGGGCGTACGAGGAAGTCTTCGCCGGGCTGCACACCGACCCGACCACCGTGCTGGAGAAGACATTCGCGGAGAACCACGAGGAGCTCGTGCTCGTGCGCGATGTGCCGATCTACTCCACCTGCGAGCACCACCTCGTGCCGTTCTATGGTGTGGCGCACATCGGGTATATCCCGGGCGAGGACGGCCACGTCACCGGCTTGTCCAAGCTGGCGCGGTTGGCGGATATGTACGCCAAACGGCCGCAGGTGCAGGAGAGGTTGACGAGTCAGATCGCGGATGCGCTCGTCGATAAGCTGCATGCGCAATCGGTGATCGTCGTGATCGAATGCGAGCACCTGTGCATGGCTATGCGCGGCATCCGCAAGCCGGGCGCGACGACGACAACGTCGGCTGTGCGCGGAGGATTCAAACGCAACGCTGCCTCCCGCGCGGAGGTATTGAGCCTGATCAGGGGGTAGAAATGGTCACCGTCGAAGATTTGACCGCGCCCGGCCGCACGATGGTCATGGGCATTGTCAACGTGACCCAGGACAGTTTTTCCGACGGCGGGAAGTGGCTAGACCGTGACGCGGCCATCGCGCACGCGAAGGAACTGGTGGCGCAAGGCGCGGACATGATCGATGTCGGCGCTGAATCCACCCGGCCCGGTGCCACGCGCGTCGACGCGGGTGTGGAAGCCCAGCGCGTGAAACCCGTGATCGAGGCGCTGCGCGCCGAGGGAATCCGCACGTCCGTAGACACGATGCGCGCGGCCACTGCCCGCGTTGCGGCGGAGGCCGGCGTGGACATGATCAACGACGTCTCCGGCGGGCTCGCGGACCCAGACATGTACGCGGTCATGGCGGAGACCGGTCTGCCGGTGTGCCTGATGCACTGGCGCACGGTGCACAACGCTGAGTTCGGCAACGCGGCCGGCTCCGCGGACCATGGCGGCGACGTCGTGCGCGATGTCCGCGAGACGCTCGCCCGCCTGACGGACAATGCTGTGGCCGCCGGAGTGGAGCAAAGCCAGATCGTGCTCGACCCGGGCCTCGGCTTTGCCAAGACCGCCGCCGACAACTGGGCGCTGCTGCAGGCGTTGCCCGAATTCATCGCCGGTGACCTGCCGGTTCTCGTCGGCGCGTCCCGCAAGCGTTTCCTCACGGAGATCCGGGCGAACCGCGGTCTGGAAGCGAACCCGTCGCTCGCGGACCCCGCCACCGCCGCGGTCACTGCGATCAGTGCGCACCTCGGCGCGTGGGGTGTGCGTGTGCACGAGGTCGACGTCTCCCGTGACGCTGTCGACGTGGCCGCCGCATGGCACCTCGGCGCCGGGTACGGGCAGGCCTAGATGGCCGACCGCATCCAACTCACCGGCATCCGCGTCCACGCCGGCCACGGTGTCCTGCCGCACGAGGCGGAGTACGGCCAGCCGTTCATCGTGGACATTACCGCCTGGCTCGACTTCGCCGACGCTGCGCGCGACGACGACCTGGCCCAAACCGTCAACTACGCCGAACTGGCCCAGCTCGCCGCCGACACGGTTTCGGGCACGCGCCGCCAGCTCGTGGAGACAGTGGCCACCGAGATCGCCGAGCAGGCCATGGCCGCGTTCGCGCAGGTCCACGCCGTGGAAGTCACCGTGCACAAGCCGCATGCGCCTGTCGGTCTCGTGCTTGACGACGTCGCCGTCACCGCCCGCCGCTCCCGCAAGCATGCCGCCACGGCTGGTTACGCTGGCTCGGCCGCCGCCCCGGAGAAATAGGAGCCCCGCATGCGTGCAGTGTTGTCCACAGGGTCGAACATGGAGGATTCCCGGGCGCACCTCGCGGCGGTGGAAGAGGAGTTCGCCGCGGACCTGGTCGCCGCCTCCCGCGTATACCGCACTGCACCGTGGGGCGGGGTGGAGCAGGCGGACTTCTACAACCAGATCCTCATCGTGGACGTGGACGAGTCGCCGCACGAGCTGCTTGCGCGGTGCCAGCGCCTCGAGCAGGAGGCGCACCGTGTCCGGGAGGTGCGGTGGGGGCCGCGGACACTCGACGTGGACATCATCGCCCTCTACGGCGACGACGGGGAAGAGATCACCGTGGACACCCCCGACCTCACCGTCCCGCACCCCCGGGCCCACGAGCGGGCTTTTGTCCTCGTCCCGTGGTTTGCGGTGGATGGGGAAGCACAGTTGGGTGAGCGGGACGTGAATAAGCTTGTAACTGAACTCGACGACGAGGTGACCCCGCTATGAACCGCACCAACGTGACCGCCCTGGTGGGCGCGGCCGGATTCTTCGCGGCCGCCGCCCTGATTCTGGTGCGGCGGTTCTACGGCGCGTGGCAGACAATCTCCGTGGTGTGGTCCTTGCCGTTGTGGGCGGTTGCGGCACTGTGCGCGTTCCTCGCCGTCATGGTGCGCCGCCGGCGCGAGGAAGGCCGTGTGGGGTTGGACCGCTCGCAGATCAACCCGATGATGATGGCTAATTTCATGGTTGTCGGCAAGGCCAGCGCTTGGTCGGGAGCGATCCTCGGCGGCTGGTTCCTCGGCTTGGCGGTGTGGGTGCTGCCGCGGATCAGCACGCTTGCCGCGGCGGAAGCAGACTTGCCCGGTGTTATCGCCGGGACCCTCGGTGGGGCGGCACTGGCCGTTGCTGGTGTGGTTCTTGAACGCTCCTGCGAGGTGTCGCCGCCTGCTGAAGGTGAAGCTGCGGGTTAGAGTATTGAGCATGACTGCGGAGAATCGGTCGCGCGACGGCGGCAACGTGTGGATGATCGTCCTGATCGCTCTGGCACTCATCGCCACGGTGATCATGCTGTTCAGCGATTCCGCAGTGTGGCTACAGGTCGCCCTCCTCGCTGCCTTGTGGGCCGCGATATGCGGGTTCCTGTTGGTCAGCCGTGCCCGAAATGATCGTGACCGTGTCCGCGCCGAGCTCGACGCCCGCGAGCGCGAGCACCAAGCCGAGATTGAGGTGCTCCGCGCACGCAATGATACTGACCGCTCCGCCCTCGAAGCAGCCCGCGCCGGCGAGGGCCTGCCCCCGGCCGTCGACGTGGAAGTCCTCCGCGAGATCCGTGCCGAGCTGGCCACCCTCCGCGCACAGCTCGAGGACCTGTCCGGCCGCGAGTTCGGTTACGAGCCCGCCGCTCTTCAGGCCGAGGCCCGCCGCGTCAAGGAGATCGAGGCCCGCGCCAGCCGCGTCGCCCCGACCGCTGAATCCTCCACTACTGCCACGCCGAGCCAGCCCCAGGAGCAGCCCGTTAAACCCGCGCCGCATCCGGAACCGCAGCAGGCGAAGTCGACACCGCAACCGCGCCCCCAGCAGCCCGAGCCGCAAGCACAGCACCAGGCTCCGTCCGAGCCGGCTCGCACCCCGCAGCAACCGCAGGAACCGCAGCAGCCTGGCGCGCACCCGCGCCCGGAGCCGGTCACGCAGAAGAACCCCTTCGACCAGCCGCGCACGGAGCAGACCCGTCCGCCCACACCGGCGCAGCCTGCGCCCAACCCTGCTCAGCAGCCTCAGCGTCGGGCCTCCACCCGGTGGGATGCCCCCAATTCCACGGAGGAAACCTCCCGCATCACCCCAGTGCGCGATGCCGACGAAGACCAGGCGATCAATGCGCTGATGAAGCAGCCGCAGCAGCCGAAACAGCAGGAGCAACGCCAGTCGCCGGCCTGGCCCCAGGCCCCGAAACAGCAACGTCCCGCGTCCGAGCAGCAGGCACGCCCGGCGGAGGGCTCGATGCGTGTGCATGGGGCACCGTCGTCGGACGCTGTCGCCGGTCGCGTGGGAACGCACCGCGCGCCCGAGGGCCGCAACCCGCTGACGGACCTCATCCGCGAGCGCCAGGAAGAGCTCGAGCGTGAGCGAGCCGAGCGCGAGCGTCAGCAGCGTGAGGCACAGGAACGCCAGCAGCGTGAGGCCCGCGAGCGCGCGGAGCGTGAGCGCCGCCAGCGCGAGGAAGAAGCTCGCCGCGCGGAAGCAGCTGCGCAGGAGCAGGAGAGCCGGGGCCGCCGCCGCGCGGACGAGAACCGCGACGGCGCGTTGACTGTCGCCGAGCTGCTCGCGCGCAGCAAGAAAGGCCAGTAGTGCATCCACCGCGCCTGCGGGTGTGGGCCTCCCACGGCAGCACGCTCTCCGACGAACTCGCGCGTGTGGGGCACGCAGTCACCGTCGATGCGCCCGTCGCGGAAGCGGCGAACAACGATCTGCTGCTTATCGACGCCGCCGACCTCTCCCACACCCCCGCCCTCATCGCCGCTGTGGAACCGCACGTCCGGCACGGCCAGATGGTGCTGCACACGCTTCTCGACGAAGGCGTGCAGCTCCTTGACCCCCTAGAAGTTCACGGTGCGGTGGTGATGGCCGCGCACCACATCTTCGACGACATCTGGGTGACAGCGGCGGCGGACGAGCTGGGGGAGGCGACCGTGAGCCTGCTCGTCAGTGAGATCGGCGGTACCCCGATCCCCGTGGACGATGCTCAGCGCCCGGTGCTCATGGCTGCGCAGCGCCTGCGGGCGCTGGAGTACTTGGTGCGGCTCGACGCCTACACCCTTCTCCGCGGCGAGATCCCCGGCATCGAGGTGAAGGCCGACGAATTCCTCTACGGTTCCGAGCGGCCCTACGCCTACCCGCAGAGCCCGGAAGCGATTGAAGCAATGCGTTCGGCGATTGCGGACCCAGGAGCACGGGAGCTGTATGAGGGGTTGGAACGGCGTGCGGGGAGGCGTCGATAGGCGGATTGCGTGAGCACCGTACCCTGGAGCCCATGAGTTTCGAACCTGGGAAGGCTGTGGTGGTCACGGATGCCGCGCAGCTGGCCACGTACGGCCGCGCGTTCCGCAAGACCGGCAAGCGGGTGGTGCTCGTGCCGCTGGGGCGCGGGCTGCACGCGGGGCATATTGCGCTGATCCGCGCCGCGAAGTCGCTGCTCGGCGGGGTGGTCATGGTGACGTTTTGCGGCGATGAGGTCCCGGAGGACTTCGCGCGCGAGGGCGTCGATGTCGTCTTCCACGGCGAGCTGGACACCCCGGTTCGCGTCGTGCCGCAGCTGGACCACCTCGAGGACCCCACCGCGGTCGCTGAATCCGTCACGCGCGCGATCGCCGCAATCAACGCCACGCACGCGACTGATGTGGTGGTGGGTGAGAAGGACTTCGAGGAGCTCGTCGCGCTTCAGCAAGCGGTGTCCGGCCTGCGTATGGAGGTTCAGCTCCACAGCCTTCCCACCGTTCGGGCGGGTGGCGGCGTGGCCATGTCGCTGCGTAACGTCGGCGTTCCGGAGCAGGACCAAGACGCCGCCCTTGCTCTGTCGGCCGCCCTTACTGCCGGCGCGCACGCCGCTGAGCACGGCCCTGACGTGGTGCTTGAGACTGCCCGCGGGGTTCTCGAGGCGGCGGGCATCGAGCCCGATTACCTGGCGCTGCGTTCGCTCAGCTTCAGTAAGGCACCGGCGGTTGGCGATGCCCGCCTCCTCGCCGCCGCGACCTTCGGGGGCGTGCGCCTGATCGACAATGTCGGGGTGCCTCTCGGTATCGGTTTCAAGAACATGGGCGAACAGCCCGAGCCTTAAAATAATCTGCGCGCTATGTTTAATGCAGCAGATTGTTCGTCACGCCCGGCCGCGCCCCGGACCACGCAGAAGGACCAATAAGGACCACCGCTTTGGCACACTACAATTTCTACGACTCGCTCGGACTCGACCGCGGCAAGGACGCGGAAGCGCTGGGCAAGGAGATCGATCAGCGTCTCCAATCGCAAGAGCTTAACGACGCCACCCGCGACGAACTCCAGGTCGCCCGCCGCATCCTGGGCGATACCGGCCGCCGAAAGGTCTACGACACGCGTCTCGACGACCCGGCAGCCCCCACCGTCGATGTTCGCGCTCTCCGCCAGATGGCAGCAGCCGAACCGGGTCCTGCTCCCGCCTCCGGCGCTCCGTTCAGCCCTGGCGCTCCCACGACAGGGTTCCCTTCGGTCGGCTCCGGCAGCACAAAGGTGACAGCCAGCAGCACTGGGAACAGCACCGGCGCAGACTCCGCATCCGATACCCACGAACCGTCTGCTCCAAAGCACAAGAAGCCGAAGCAGTACTTCCCGGACACAGACCCGAATGCGGAGACAGTGAGCCCCACAAAGAACGGGCAGCCCACCGCGCCGGGCTGGGCCCCGGGCACCTACCCGACCACCACCAACATTCCCGTGTACCAAGGCCCGACGAACGGTCAGTTCCCCGGTCAAGGGGCCGTGCCCGGCGGCCAGTACGGCTTCCAGGGGCACAACCCCGGCCAGCCGCAGTACCCCTACCCAGCACAGCAAACGGGTCCGTCGGTGCAGCCGGTCCAACAGATGCAGCCGGTGCAACCCGACCCGGGCGCGCAACCAGCTCCGGCATCCAGCGAGGCCGGCCAGGGGAACGCGGAAAAGAAGGGCGCGTCACCATGGCTGATCGGTGCGATCGTCCTCGTTCTGTTGGCTATCGCCGCTGGTGGCTGGTGGCTGTGGAAGAACCAGGGCACCGAATGGAGCGCTACTGAGCAAGAGATGGCGGACACCTTCCCGCAGATCATCTCCGAGAAAGATGGCCAGCGCGGCTGGATGGGCATGAAGTGCACGTCCCTGCCTGCGACAAACGGTGAAGATGCCCGCATCCGCTGCTCCGACAAAGACCTCGGCGTGAGCATCATGGACTTCGGCACCCAAGCCAACCGTGATGCGCAGCTGCCTGAGGGGGACGCGGAAGTCATCGGCAACAACGTGTGTTCCGCACGCTCCTACAAAATGGAGGGCGTGACCCCGCCGGCGTACCGGATTGCCCCGGAAGGCGCGGACTCGCAGTACCTCCTCCTTGTCAACGGTGGCGAGGCGGAGAGCAAGCGCATGTACCTCAACCTGTGTGAGAAATCGCGCGGATAACCGGCAGCGCCAACAGCGGGAGCAGAAGTGCCAGCTGCGTTTCTGCTCCTAGCCGGACGATGCGACGCTACGCTGCTCCTCCGACGACGCCATGAGCTACACCATCTCCGGCGCGCGTGGCACCATCACCCCGCACGGCCGCGTCGACTACCCGCCTGTGTGGACCCTTCCGGACTATTGGTAGGCGGAAGCGACTACGGTAGGACATCGTGACTAACCAGGACCTTTCAGAGCAGGAACAGATCCGCCGCGCCAAGCGCGAAAAAATCCTCGAGCAGGGCAAGGAGGCGTACCCGGTCGAGGTGGACCGGACCACGTCCCTGCGCGATCTGCGTGCGAAGTATGTTGTCGCCACCGATGACGTTCTCGGCACCGAGGGCGAGGCTGCTGGCTCTGCCGCTTTCTCAAAGGGCGTGACCGTCCTCGAAGCTGGCCAGGAGACGCAGGACGAGGTCGCGGTCGCAGGCCGCATCATGTTCCAGCGCAACACGGGCAAGCTCTGCTTCGCTACTCTGCAAGAAGGCGACGGCACCCAGCTGCAGGTCATGCTCTCGCTCGCCGAGGTCGGCGAGGAAGCCCTCGCGGATTGGAAGTCCGACACCGACCTGGGCGACATCGTCTCCGTCCGCGGCCGCGTCATCGCATCCAAGCGCGGCGAGCTGTCCGTCATGGCGAAATCCTGGCACATGGCATCCAAGGCGCTGCGTCCGCTGCCCGTTGCGTTCGCCGACATGAACGAAGAGCAGCGCGTCCGCTACCGCTACACCGACCTGATCATGCGCGAAGACGCTCGCACGAACGCCCTGACCCGCATCAAGGTCATCGCCGCCCTGCGCAAATACCTCACCGGTGAGGATTTCGTCGAGGTCGAGACGCCGATGCTGCAGACCCTCCACGGCGGGGCCGCAGCCCGGCCGTTTGCGACCCACTCCAACGCCCTCGACATCGATCTCTACCTGCGCATCGCACCCGAGCTGTACCTCAAGCGGTGCGTCGTCGGCGGCATCGAGCGCGTCTTCGAGATCAACCGCAACTTCCGCAACGAAGGCGTGGACAGCTCCCACAGCCCCGAATTCACCATGATGGAGACCTATCAGGCGTGGGGCACCTACCGCGACGGCGCCGAGCTGATCAAAGGCGCCGTGCAGTTCTGCGCCCAGGAAGTCTTCGGTTCCACGACCGTTACGCTTGCCGACGGCACCGAGTACGACCTCGGCGGCGAATGGAAAGTCCTGGAGATGTACCCGTCCCTCAATGAAGCGCTGGCGCGCAAATTCCCCGGCCAGCCCGAGGTGACAATCGACTCCACCGTTGAGGAACTCAAGGGCATCGCCGCCGAGATCGGCCTCAAGGTCCCCGAGAACGCCGGATGGGGCCACGGCAAACTCGTCGAAGAGATCTGGGAAGAGCTCTGCTCCGACCAGCTCTACGAGCCGACCTTCGTGATCAACTTCCCTGTCGAGACCTCCCCGCTCACCCGCGACCACCGCTCCAAGCCCCGCGTCACTGAGAAGTGGGATCTCTACGTCCGCGGCTTCGAGCTGGCCACCGGGTACTCCGAGCTCGTTGACCCCGTTATACAGCGCGAACGCTTCGAAGACCAGGCCCGCCTCGCTGCCGACGGCGACGACGAAGCCATGGTCCTCGACGAGGACTTCCTCGCAGCAATGGAGCAGGGCATGCCGCCGACCTCCGGAACCGGCATGGGCATCGACCGCCTCCTCATGGCCCTGACCGGCTTGGGTATCCGCGAGACCGTCCTCTTCCCGATGGTTCGCCCCGAGGCGTAGGACACCGTTAGGCGCGCTCCCGGTTGCCGGCTCGACTGGCCTCGTTCCACGTTGTCGCGCTTAGACACGTGGCGGCATGACTGACGGGATAAAGTGAATTCATGCGCTCATTTTCCCGCCCTATTTTGTCCGCAGTCTGCGGCATTGTTCTTGTTTCCTCCGCCGCAGTCGGCTGCTCCGGCGGGTCGATCGAAGAACCAGAATTGACCAAAGTCAGCTCCGACTCCAGCAGCGCTGAAGCAGAGGCTGAAGACGAGCCCTCCGCATCACCGGAGCCGATGTCTAACGGATCTAAGCCCGATTGCTCGCCCGAGGCGGTGGAGGGTTCAGTGGGGCACGAAGGTGAACAATGGGTCGTCATGGAGTGCGAGGGAGACTTCGCCTTCGTCGGTCAAAGCGACAGCGACTTCGTTTTCCCAGTCATGTGGGAAGACGGGAAGTGGACTACCTTCAAGGCCGACGGGCGACTTGAAGACGGAATCCAGCCAGCGTGCTACAACAAGTCCACGCTTGATCGTCTCGGTGTCGGTCCCCGCGTCAGGGCGCATCTTTACGATTGCGCCTCGGAGGAGCTTTTCGGCGGGAACGGGAACTCGGGTGGCTCCGGTTCATCGGGTGGCGGCGGTCAATCCGGCTACCCGAGGAGAAACAGCGACGGGTACATCGTCGAGGTGGGGCTCGGCGAAGCTGGGCAGAAGGCCTCGTTCCCGGCGTGCGACGGACGCTACATTCTGCTCCTCGATTCGGTGGTCGACTCTGGCGATGGCTTAGATACGTTCTATGAGTTAGCTGAGGCTGTTTTGCACGCTAACCCCTCTGGTAAGGAATTCACCGTCCCGGGCCAGTGTGACTCGCTGCGCAAGAGCGTCCACGGAAACGACATCTACCCGGTCTATTTGGACTTCGGTTCCGACATGGCGGCAGCCTGCAGAGCGAAGTCTACCTACGGAGGCAGTGTCCGCCCGCTGAAGAATGGATCTTTCCCCGATGCCTCTGACTCGGATGTTGATGAAGTGCGGGGCGCTCTCGACCCCTGTTAAACCGTGCCGGTGTCGGATTGGGCCTAGCCGGCGCTCGACGGTGAGCGTGCGCCGGGATGAAGCTGATTACGAATCTCGCACGAAACGCAACGGCGCGATACAGTCTTCCTAGACTGTTGATCTTTGAAAGGACCCACCCCATGAGCACCTCTTGGCAGGGCAACTCCCACGGCCAGCAATACGACAAAGACGGTCTGCCCGTGAACAACTCCGGTGCAGGCTCCAACAACGACTACTACGCGGCATTCGCTCAGCCGCAGCAGCAGCAGGCGCAGCCGAACTACGCGCAGCCGCAGCACGGCCAGGTCCAGCCGTACAACCAGTACCAGCAGCCGATGGCGACGCCGAAGAACAAGATCGTCGCCGCGTTGTTGTTCTTCTTCTTGGGTGAGCTCGGAATCGGTAACTTTTATATGGGGCAGACCAACCTCGGTATCACCAAGCTGGTCCTGTTCTTCATCGGCGTTTTCACCTTCATCTTCATCATCGGCGCCGTGATCCTCGGTGCACTGTGGATCTGGAAGATGGTCGAGTTCGTCATGGTTCTCACCGGCGGCGGTGGATACGACCGCGACGCGAACGGCGTCCCCCTGCAGTAAGACCAGCCCGCTACCCCCGAAAGTGGAGTGGAACCGGGGCCCTTCTTCCGGTTTCACCGCCCCTCGGGGGTAGACTCATGTCCGGAACATACCAACAGGGTTGTTACCCGCACGCGGATGCGGGGCAAGACCTGGGCGTTTAAACACGCCCGGGTCTTTTTTCGTGCCTCAAACACCCGCGAACGGGGAAACCGCACATGCGCAGGGCTGCGCCGGCCTGAACTGGGTGGCGAGCCGCGCTGCGCGACCACGACCCCGACACAGCGAAAGGAGCTGAACATGACCACGGCACACGGAAGCGGTGCGGGGACCGCCGCGGGCGGCGCTGCACCGACCACGTCGGTGGCGCAGGAGATCCTCGACGGGATCGGCGGCGCGGATAACGTCGTTTCCCTTACACACTGCGCGACGCGGTTGAGGTTTGAATTGGGGGATGGGGGTGTCATCGATAAGCAAAAGCTTGAGGCGATCCCGAAGGTGATGGGCGCAGTCCCGCAGGCGGGCAACCGCTACCAAGTGATCATCGGCGGCGATGTAGCGAACGTGTACAACGACATCAAGTCGCTGCCTGCCATGAAGAACCGCTCGACGAAATCCAACGACGACGTCAAAGCCGAACAGCGCGCCAAAGCGCAGGGCCGCTTCCCGTGGCTGGACACCTTCTTCGAGTACCTGTCGGATTCGTTCCGCCCGATCCTCGGCGTGCTGCTCGGCGCGTCGCTCATCATTGCGTTCGCCGCTGTCCTCGACGCGTTCAACATCGTCGATTTCCGCGCGGACGTGAAGAGCCCTGGTTGGCAATTCGTCGACGCGATGTGGCGCTGCGTGTTCTATTTCCTGCCCGTCGCCGTGGCGTATAACGCGGGCAAGAAACTCAAGATCGACCCGTGGGTGCCCGCAACGATCATGCTGGCGCTGTTCACCCCCGAATTCGTCGGGCTAAAGGACCACCCCGATGTGCGCGTCATCGACAACGCGGTGCTGGGCACCCAGACGAATATCATCGACGTCTTCGGTCTTCCGCTGGTGCTCAACGACTACGAAGGGAATGTGTTCGTCCCGCTGATCATGGCCGCCATCGCCGCGCTCGTGTACAAGGGCCTGCAGAAGATCATCCCGTCGTCTGTGCACATGGTCTTCGTGCCGTTCTTGACGCTGCTGGTGATGATCCCGGTCACCGCCTTGGTCATCGGTCCGTTCGGCTACCTCCTCGGCGCCTGGATCGGCTCCGGCCTGGCATGGCTCAACGGCAACGCGCCGTTCCTCTTCGCCATCCTGATCCCGATGCTCTACCCGTTCCTCGTGCCGCTCGGCCTGCACTGGCCGCTTAACGCGCTGATGCTGGTGAACATCAACACCCTCGGCTACGACTTCATCCAGGGTCCGATGGGCGCTTGGAACTTCGCCTGCTTCGGCGCCACCGCGGCAGTCCTGGCCATCTCGATGCGCGACCGCGACCCGCTGATGCGCCAGACCTCCGGCTCCGCCCTCGCCGCCGGCCTCCTCGGCGGCATCTCCGAGCCGTCCCTATACGGTATCCACCTGCGCTACAAGAAGATCTACCCGCGCATGCTCGTCGGCTGCTTCGCCGGCGGCCTGACCATCGCCATCCTGGGCACCCCGTTCGGCGGCGTGAAGACCTACACCTTCGTGTTCACCTCCATCCCCACCATGTTCGTGTTCGAACCTAGGTGGGTATACATGATCGCCATCGCCGTCGCGTTCTTCACCTCCTTCTTCATCATCCTGTTCACCGATTACCGCACACCGGAAGAGAAGGAAGAAGCACTCGAGCGCGCACGCCTCGCCCGCGAGGGCAAGGAGCAAGAGCTTATTGACGCCACGCTTGCCCCCTCCACCTCTGACGCCGCTCCCGCCGCCGTCCCGGCTGGCGCTGGTGCCACCGCCGCTCCGGCCGCTGGTGCCACCGCCGCTCCGGCAGCCACCGAGGCTTCCGAGTCCACCGCAACTGACACCGCCGCTGCCGAAGCTGTGACCACCGACGTCGCAGCCCCAGTGGCTGGCGAGGTCGTCGCGCAGGAAGCCATCAAGGATCCCGCATTCGCGGCCGGCGCACTCGGCCAGGCAGTCGGTGTGATCCCGACTGACGGCACGATCCTCGCACCGGTTTCCGGCAAGGTCATCTCGGTGGCCAAGACCGGCCACGCCTACGGCATCAAGACTGACGAAGGTGTGGAAATCCTCGTTCACATCGGCATCGACACAGTGCAGATGGACGGCGAGGGCTTCACCCCGCGCGTGGAGAAGAAGCAGCGTGTTGAGGTCGGCGAGCCCCTGGCGGACGTCGACTTCGCGGCGGTTGACACCGCGGGATTCGACCCCACGGTGATCACCAGCGTGGTCAACTCAAAGAAGATGACGAGCATCGACGACATCGCCCCCGGCCACGTCACGCCCGGCGATCCTCTGCTCCGGGTGACCAAGTAACCGGGCCAGTCCCGGTCACACGACTGGGGAAACCGGTAGAACGGAAAGCATGAAGATCCTGCGCGTGTTCAACAACAACGTGGTTCTCGCGAGCCGCGTGCGCCCAGCTGGGGCGGGTTACGCGTGTGGAAACTCCACAGGCCCGGCCCACGCGTCGGGCACGTCCAGCACCTCGGGCACGTCCAGCACTGTGGGCTTCGCGGTGTCTGGTGTCCCTTCGAGCGGTGCGGGAGCGATGAATCCCGCCGTCGAACAGGTCGTGGTCACTGGCCGAGGCGTTGGCTTTGGGGCGCACCAGGGCGACGACGTCGACGAGTCCAAGATTGCCCAGATCTTCGTCCCGGAGGACGGACGCGATCCGGACCACGCCGGCGAAATGATGGCCTATGTGCCCTATGACGCGATGAGGTTGGTCGCGGAGGCACTCAGCGCAGCAGTCGCCGCTGCCGGAGCGTCGGCGAAGCTGCCGGAAAAGCTCACTCTGGTGACCGCGCTCGCGGACCACGTCGCGCAAGCTCAGGTACGAGCAGAGCGCGGTGAGACCATTCAGTACCCGCTCGAAGCGGAGGTCGCCAGCCTCTACCCCGATGAGCACGCCCTCGCGCGCACGCTGCTCCGCGAGATCAACGAGCGGCTTGCAGTCGGGGGGCACGGCGCCGGCGAAAGGGGGGGTGAGCTGGAAGGGGAGCACGGCGGCGTCGATAAGCAACTGCCCGCAGAAGAGGCCACGGCACTCGCGCTGCACCTCGTGAACGCGGGGTTCACCACCGGTGATCTGAGCTACACGTACCAGATGACGGGCGTGATCCAGCAGATGCTGGACGTCATCGGGGCGGAGTGGGGTGTGGGACTGCAGCAGGCGTCGATAAGCGTGGCGCGGTTCATCACACACGTCCGCTACCTGTTTGTGCGGCTGGCGCGCGGGGAGCAGCTCGACCACAGCAGCGACGCGGTGAGCACGCAGATCGCGCAAGCATTTCCGCAGCATGACAGGCTTGCCCGGAAAGTCGCGCGCGTTGCTGAGCTGCGGTTCGACCAGACTTTGACGGAAGACGAAATCGCTTACCTGACCTTGCACATCGCCAGGTTGGCGGACACGGAAAGGAATGAGCATGACTGACAGGAAAGTTCTTTACGGCATCGGCGTTTCAGCGGGCACGGCATCGGGTCCGGCCGCGTTTGTGACACCAGCAGTGGGTATCGACCACAACGAGCCCGCCTCGGCTGACGTGGAGGTCGACGGCCAGCGGGTGCGCGACGCGCTCGACCAGGTCGCAGCTGGGTTGACGGAGCGCGCGGCGCACGCAACGGACTCGTCGAAGCAGATCCTCGAGGCCACCGCGGCGCTAGCGAAGGACCGCGGGCTGATCAAGGGCATCGACAAGGAGCTCAAGAACGGCAAGGGTGTCACCGCCGCCGTGCACGACGCGGTGGAGGTCTACGCCAAGAAGCTGCGCAAAATCGGTGGCTACATGGCCGAGCGCGTCACCGACCTCTACGACATCCGCGACCGCGCCACCGCGCGCCTCCGCGGGCTGCCGGAGCCGGGTGTGCCCGACCTGACTGAGCCGTCCGTCCTCGTCGCGCACGACCTCGCGCCCGCCGAGACAGCCACGCTCGACCGCGACATGGTCCTCGGCATCGTCACTGAAGCCGGCGGCGCCACGTCGCACACCGCGATTCTCGCCGCGCAGCTCGGCATTCCAGCCGCCGTCAAGGTCTCAGGAATCACCGAATCGCTTATCGACGCCACCCCCCTCGCCCTCGACGGCGGCGTCGGCGAAGTCATCGTCAACCCGTCCGCCTCTGACGTCGAAGAGCTGGAAGAGCGCTCCCGCCGTCGCGCACGTGCCCTCGCCGGGTCCTCCGGTGAAGGCGCCACCAAAGACGGTCGGAAAGTGAAGCTGCTGGCCAACATCGGCACCGCCGCCGACGCCGCCTCCGCCGCCTCGCTCGACCTCGAAGGCTCCGGACTGTTCCGCACCGAATTCCTCTTCCTCGACCGCGAACAGGCACCCACCGTGGAAGAGCAGACCGAGACCTACACCTCCGTGCTGAAGTCATTCGGGGAGCGCCGCGTCGTCGTGCGCACTCTCGACGCCGGCGCCGACAAGCCGCTCGCCTTCGCTGACCTCGGCCCTGAGGAGAACCCCGCCCTGGGCCAGCGCGGCGTGCGCCTGACTCAAGTCCGCGAAGAGCTCATGGACAATCAGCTCGCCGCTCTCGCCGCCGCACGCGAAGCCGTTCCGTCGTCCGACCTGTGGGTCATGGCCCCGATGGTGGCGACGGTGGAGGAGGCGCGGTGGTTCGTCGATAAGTGCCGTGCCGTAGGTCTGCCCAAGGCCGGCATCATGGTGGAAACCCCCGCCGCCGCGATCCGCTCCTCGAATGTGCTGTCCATCGCCGACTTCGCCTCCATCGGCACCAATGACCTGTCGCAGTACACAATGGCCGCCGACCGCCTCCAAGGTGAACTCGCGCCGCTGCTGTCCCCGTGGCAGCCCGCCGTTTTGTCCATGATCCGCGAAACCTGCCGCGGCGGCGACGCCACCGGCAAGCACATCGGCGTCTGCGGCGAAGCCGGCGGCGACCCGCTCATGGCCCTCGTCCTCGTCGGCCTTGGCGTCTCCTCCTTGTCCATGGCGCCATCCAAGGTCGCCGCAGTCCGCGCCGCCCTCCGGCTCCACGACTTTGAGACCTGCAAGCAAATGGCCAACTACGCCGTCGACGCCTGGAGCGCCAAGGAAGCCCGCGATGCCGCCCTTCGGCTCGCGGACCCGGTGCTCCGCGACCTGATCTAGCGCGCCCGCCGCCCGGGCTGCCCCCGCCCCCGCCTACGCGCTTGTTGCTCGGCCGGGCCGGCAGTTCGGTCCCGTACCGCTCTGACCCACCAGCGGCCCGCGCCCCGCGCCAGGATTTTTCGGCGTCGATGGAACCGCCCCCTTTTCCTCAGGTCAGGGGGCGGTTTCGTGTTCCTTTCCCGCGGGAGCCTGTGGATAAGACGCCTACGTATGTGACGCGTCAGCGCACTTATCCACAGGATTTTCGGGGCGCGCTTCCGCGATCAGTTTTCTCGCCTTAGCGTGTTGGGCATGACATTGTTCGACACGTTGCTCGAGTCCTTGGGGAGCCCCATGGACGTTTTGGCTGGTTTCGACCGCCAGGCTGCCCTAGGCGTCGGTGTGAAGCCTGCCACTGTCGACGAGTGGCAAAAGCTGCACAAGGTCTATTACGGAAAAACGCGGTTCACTCGTCAGCAAGCGAATGCGGTTCGCGTCGCTCGTGAGACGGGGAAGGCGATGGACCAGCTTGCTTTCGTCGAAAAGTGCGTGAAGGTTGTCACGAACGAAAGGGCGAAGTGGAAGCTGCGCCTTGCTCTGCTCTCTGCCCGGGGCGACTACGCCACCCTGCAACGCAAGGCAAAAGACATCGTCCCGGAAGATGATCGCCCGGCACCTGAGCCGACGGTGCGCTTCGGAGGGTCGAAGAAAGGCAAACGACCCTTCTCTGTGCTTGGCGAAGAACACCTCATCGCCGCTCTCGAGCATTCCCTACGCCAGAAGATCGACCCGAGCAGGCCGGAGGGCCCGCAGATGTACGAGGCGTTCCGGGAGTTGCTACGAGGAAACGGCGGCTCGGCTAGCGACGTCGGCGTCTTAGCGGGAAAGGGCATCCCCCAAGCTGTGCCGCGCCCGTTGATCCTGATCCCGCTACCGGACTACATTCGCATCCTTGCCGGTGACGGGGACGAGACCGTTCTTGGCTTGTCGGACGGGACCACGATGACGGGTGCCGAGTACCTGGCAAATTACCACGGCGAGCAACTCGAAGCGGCCCTGTTCCACCCTCAGGCTGGTGCGGTGAATCTTTACGATGCCCAACGCTTCGCCAACACCAAACAACGCGATCTCGCCCGCGCGACGCTGACCACGTGCCCGGTTCCGGACTGCCGGCACGCCGCCGACAACTGCGAGGTCCACCACATCAAGGCGTGGGCTCGAGGCGGGCCGACGAACATGGACAACCTGGCCATTCTCTGCAGGTACCACAACAGAACTAACGACGACGACCCCAACCACCAGCACCGCGGCCGAATAGAAAACCGAAACGGCTCGCCGATCTGGATATCCCCTAGAGGCAGACCGGCCCAGAACGAACGACATCCCTTCGGGGCGATGAAGCTGCTCTTCAACAAGTGACAACCGCCCGGCGGAACCCTTCGTCCAACCGAATCTCGTAACTAACAACCACCGGCCGGCACCAACCGCCAGCTGCGATCCAGGCGATCTCACTCAAAGAGGGCGAGATGGCCGGTTTCGGCATGTCGTTTTGCGGCGCAGACCCGAGTGAGCAAGGGGCTGGGGTGTTTGCCGGTTTCGGCATGCCCGCCTGCGAGCGTGCGCCGACTGGCGACTAGCGAGGCCAGCAGACTCGAAAGTCAGGGGGCTGGGAAGTCGTGAGACCAGGAAGCTCGGTGGCTAGGTGAGGGCCCAGGGGACGCGCCGGGCGGAAGCGAGGTGAGAACCCGGGGCGTGAGCCGGGCGGAGGCTAGGAGAGCGTCGCGTACATGATGGCCTTGATGGAGTGCATGCGGTTCTCGGCTTCGTCGAAGACCTTGGACTGGGCGGATTCGAAGACCTCGTCGGTGACTTCCATTTCGGTGATGCCGAATTTGTCGGCGATCTCGGCGCCGATCTCGGTTTTGGTGTCGTGGTAGGAAGGCAGGCAGTGCATGAAGATGGCGTCGGGGGCGGCTTTGGCCATGACGGAGGAGGTGACGCGGTAGGGCTCCAGAAGCTGGATGCGTTCTGCCCAGATGTCGTCTGGCTCGCCCATGGAGACCCAAATGTCGGTGTAGACGACGTGGGCGCCGGCGACGGCTTCGTCGACATCTTCGGTCAGGGTGATGGGGGCGGAGGAGGGGAGGGAGGTGCAGGCGTCGATAAGCGATTGCTTTGGCATGAGCTCTTTCGGCCCGCAGGCGACGAAGTGGATGCCGAGCTTGGCGCAGGCGACCATGAGCGAATTGGCGACGTTGTTGCGCGCGTCCCCCATGAAAACGAGTTTGAGGCCGCGTAGCCCTTGCGGGAAGTTCTCCTCGATGGTGAGCATGTCGGCGATCATTTGGGTGGGGTGGAATTCGTTGGTCAGGCCGTTCCAGACGGGGACGCCGGCGTTGGCGGCGAGCTCTTCGACGATGTCCTGGCCGTAGCCGCGGTATTCGATGCCGTCGAACATGCGGCCTAGCACGCGGGCGGTGTCGGCGATGGATTCCTTCTTGCCCATTTGCGACGAGCCGGGTTCGAGGTAGGTGACGCCCATGCCGAGGTCGTAGCCGGCGACTTCGAAGGAGCAACGGGTGCGCGTCGAGGTCTTCTCGAAGAGCAGCACGATGTTCTTACCTTCTAGATGGCGGTGCGGCGTGCCGGCGAGCTTAAGGTTCTTGAACTGCCGCGACAGGTCGATGAGGTACCGGATTTCTTCGGGGGTGAAATCGAGCAGTTTCAAGAAATTACGGCCGGACAGGCTGATTGGCATGGCGGGTGCTCCTCTCTTTATCGCTTATCGACGTCCCAACCCCCCGTTCGCTACCAGCGAACAGCCCCAGGAACTGCTGTTTTGCGGTAATTTGCTGGTTTGCTCTTTCGAGGCGGGATTGTGTCGTGTACCTGCGCGTTATGGTGGGTGGAACTTAAAACCACATTAGCTCTAACGAACAGCGAAAAAAGGGGTTGCCACATGTTCGAGCGGTTTACCGACCGTGCACGTCGCGTGATCGTGCTGGCCCAGCAGGAAGCGCGCGACCTGAACCACAATTACATCGGCACCGAGCACATTCTGCTCGGGTTGATTCAGGAGGGCGAGGGCGTTGCGGCTAAGGCGCTCGAGTCGATGGGGATCAACCTCGAGGATGTGCGCCGCGAGGTCATCGACATTATCGGCCGCGGTTCGCAGCCGCACACCGGCCACGTGCCGTTCACGCCGCGTGCGAAGAAGGTGCTGGAGCTCGCTCTACGCGAGGGCCTGCAGATGGGCCACAAGTACATCGGCACCGAGTTCTTGCTGCTCGGTCTGATCCGCGAGGGTGAGGGCGTGGCTGCTCAGGTGCTGATCAAGCTCGGTGCCGACCTGCCACGCGTGCGGCAGCAGGTCATCCAGCTGCTCTCCGGTTACGAGGGTGGAGACGGCCAGAACCCCGAGGTCGCCGAAGGCCAGGGCCGCAACGGCCCGAGCCTTGCTGGCGCCGGCTCCAGCCAGGGCGGTATGGGCGGCCCGCGGGGTGGCGGCGGCGAGCGCTCCAATTCGCTGGTGCTCGACCAGTTCGGCCGCAATCTCACCGCAGCTGCGAAGGAGGGCAAGCTCGACCCGGTCGTGGGACGCGACAAGGAGATCGAGCGCATCATGCAGGTGCTGTCCCGCCGCACCAAGAACAACCCGGTGCTCATTGGTGAGCCGGGTGTGGGTAAGACTGCTGTGGTCGAGGGCTTGGCTCTGGACATTGCCAACGGCAAAGTTCCGGAGACCTTGAAGGACAAGCAGGTCTACTCTCTCGACTTGGGATCCCTGGTGGCTGGTTCCCGTTACCGCGGTGACTTCGAGGAGCGCCTGAAGAAGGTCCTCAAGGAGATCAACCAGCGCGGCGACATCATCCTGTTCATCGACGAGATCCACACGCTCGTCGGCGCCGGAGCTGCAGAGGGCGCAATCGACGCGGCCTCCCTGCTGAAGCCGAAGCTCGCCCGCGGTGAGCTCCAGACCATCGGTGCCACCACGCTCGACGAGTACCGCAAGCACATCGAGAAGGACGCCGCCCTCGAGCGCCGCTTCCAGCCGGTGCAGGTGGACGAGCCGAGCATCGAGGACACGATCCAGATTCTCAAGGGTCTGCGCGACCGTTACGAGGCGCACCACCGCGTGTCCTACACCGACGACGCGCTCGCGGCTGCCGCTAACCTGTCGGACCGCTACATCAACGACCGCTTCCTGCCGGACAAGGCCGTCGACCTGCTCGACGAGGCCGGTGCCCGCATGCGTATCAAGCGCATGACCGCCCCGAAGGGTCTGCGGGACGTCGACGACCGCATCGCCGACGTGCGCAAGGAGAAAGAAGCGGCGATCGACGCCCAGGACTTCGAGAAGGCCGCCGGCCTGCGCGACACCGAGCGCAAGCTGGGTGAGGAGCGCGCCGAGAAAGAGAAGCAGTGGCGCTCCGGCGAGCTCGAGGACATCGCCGAGGTCGGCGAGGAGCAGATCGCCGACGTGCTGGCCAACTGGACCGGCATCCCGGTGTTCAAGCTCACCGAGTCCGAATCGTCGCGCCTGCTCAACATGGAAGAAGAGCTGCACAAGCGCATCATTGGCCAGGATGACGCCGTCAAGGCTGTTTCCCGTGCGATCCGCCGCACCCGCGCCGGTTTGAAGGATCCGCGCCGCCCGTCTGGTTCGTTCATCTTCGCCGGCCCGTCCGGTGTGGGTAAGACCGAGCTGTCGAAGGCGTTGGCGGAGTTCCTTTTCGGCGAGGAGGACGCGCTGATCCAGGTCGATATGGGCGAGTTCCACGACCGCTTCACTGCCTCCCGGCTGTTCGGTGCGCCTCCGGGATACGTCGGCTACGAGGAGGGCGGGCAGCTCACCGAGAAGGTGCGCCGCAAGCCGTTTAGCGTCGTGCTTTTCGACGAGATCGAGAAAGCCCACAAGGAGATCTACAACACCCTCTTGCAGGTGCTCGAAGAGGGCCGGCTTACCGACGGCCAGGGTCGCAACGTCGATTTCAAGAACACCGTTCTCATCTTCACCTCGAACTTGGGTACCTCCGATATCTCGAAGGCTGTCGGTCTCGGCTTCACCGGTGACAGCGCCACGGATGCGGACGCCCAGTACGAGCGCATGAAGAACAAGGTCCACGACGAGCTGAAGAAGCACTTCCGCCCCGAGTTCCTCAACCGTATCGACGAGATCGTCGTCTTCCACCAGCTCACTCAGGAGCAGATCGTGGAGATGGTCGAGCTCCTGGCATCTCGTCTGGAGAAGAACCTCGCCGCTCAGGACATGGGCATCGAGCTTTCCGACGCCGCCAAGAACCTCCTCGCCGCCCGCGGCTTCGACCCAGTTCTCGGCGCCCGCCCGTTGCGCCGTACCCTGCAGCGCGAGATCGAGGACGTGCTGTCCGAGAAGATCCTCTTCGGTGAGATCGGTGCAGGCGAGATCATCGAGGTCGATGTGAAGAACTGGGACGGCAAGACCGATAGCCCGCGCGACTACGAATCGGCCGAGTTCACGTTCTCCCCGAAGCCGAAGCCGCTGCCCGAGGACACCTTCGGCGACCTTGACGAGGACGAGGTCCGCGACATCGTTCCGGAAGACGGCCAGGAGGACGTGCAGATCCGCGCGACCACCCCGCCGGACCCGAATGACAGCGAAGGGCCTGACGCTGATGGCCCGAACTCCGACGACTCGGCCGCTGACGGTGAATCCACCGACTCGCAGCCTGGCCTCGACTCCACCTATGGCGGTGGCGAGGACGGTGGCACCGGGACGGGAACCGATACGCTCGAGCCGCCTCGTGATGGTGGCGACGCTGAATCCGGCACCGGTGAGTCCGGTACCGGTGAATTCGGCACCGGCGCGGGTCACGACAACGGCCCGAAACCCGACGACCTCTCCGACGGCGACGACGGCGAGAAGGCGTAGGGCTCAGGGAAAGGTACCGCGCGCAGCGCACCCAGCGAATGCCAAGAACGCTGCGCCGCCCGTAGCCAGAACAACCAGCAAGAAAAGCGCTTCCCGCCAGCTGGAGACGATCTCTCGTGATCGCTCGGTAGCGGGGAGCGTTCTGCGTTGGGCGGCGGAATCTCCTTTCATCCACCGACCTCCTCGCCGGACTTGGAGACGGCGGGTCTACTCGCTGGGGGCGGCGGTGCAACCACTGGGTGGTCGGGGGCTGGCTCACCCTGTTCCCTTGAACGGGTTAGAACGTGCCGCAGTTCGAGTGGTTGGGAATCCCGTTGAAGCGGTTAACCATCCACCGCATCGACGGGCGCACATGCGAGTACACGCCGACCAAGTGGTTACCTCCGGTCTTGAGGCCGGGGGTGAGGGGCGGGAGGGCAGGCAAGAGCGACGGTGGCACGGGTCGCCCGTGAAATTACGTTCATGCGAGGAATCGTAGGTGACTACTGGTTCGGTATAGAGGTTTTAGGTTGAAGAATATGAGGGCGGGGCCGCCCAGCCTCACCCGCCGTAAGATGATTCGACATGGGCTTGCTTTACAGGGATAAGAAGAAGGTCGGCAAGAATTCGTGGATCAACGTGTCCAAATCGGGTGCGTCGATGTCCACGAAGATGGGGCCGGTTACGGTCAACTCGCGCGGTGGCGTGTGGGTGAAGTTGCCCGGTGGTATGACGTACCGGGGGCGTTGGAAGTAGGGGTCCCAGTCGACCTGCACGCTCTAGGCTAAGGAAGGCGGAACCGCCCATTGGCGTCTTGGGTGGCCAGCCCGTCTTCTAGGAGCGAATAGAGGGCGCGCGAGCGCTGGGCATCGTCGGACCAGACCAGGTCGATCTCGGATTGGGGGACGGGTTCGGATGCCTCGCGCAGGATTTTCATGATCTTGCCCCGCACTTGGCGGTCGGTGCCGGCGAATTTCTGGACTTTGCGGCGGGCGAGCTCTTCGGCGGTAGGGGCAGGAGAGCCGGCTGCGAGCCAGGCGCAATCATCGCGGAGGGGGCATGAGGAACATGCCGGGTTCGTAGCGGTGCAGACAAGGGCGCCGAGTTCCATGAGGCCGGCGGAGAACATGGCGGCGTCGGTAGCGCGGTCGGGAGTGCGGGGGGCGGGAGCAGCACCGGCGGCATCGGGGGCGGGAGCGGCAGCGCCGGGAAGCAGCTCGGCAACCCACTCGAGCTCCGCTTTCTGTGGACGAGCGATGGGCCGGCCGAGGACAGCGCGGGCGTAAACGCGCCGGACATTGGTGTCCACGACGGGTACGGCTTGGCCGTACGCGAAGGCGGCGACGGCACGGGCGGTGTAGTCGCCGATGCCGGGGAGGGCGAGTAGGGCGGGGACGGAAGGGGGAACGTGGTTGGACCAGTCATCGGCAAGCGTTTGTGCGCATTCTTTGAGGCGTAGCGCGCGGCGCGGGTAGCCGAGGGTGCCCCAGGCGCGGAGGACGTCGTCGGTGGAGGCGGCGGCGAGGTCGGCGGGAGTGGGCCAGCGAGCGATCCATTCTTCCCAGATGGGGGCGACGCGGGCGACGGGGGTTTGGTGGCTCATCACTTCGGAGAGGAGCACGCCCCATGGGGTGGTTCCGGGGCGGCGCCAGGGAAGGTCGCGGGCGTTGGCGCGGTACCAGGCGATCACTGTGGCGGTATCAATCACAATGCGTGCAAGAATAGTGGCCATGACTTTCCGGAAGGTTCCGCGGGATGCGTGGGAGCGTCTCGCCGCGGGTAACGCGAGGTTCGCAAGCGATGCCCCTGAGCACCCGAACACCAATGCTTATCGACGTCTCGAGCTCCGCTCCGGCCAGGAACCCTTCGCCGCTGTGCTGGCGTGCTCGGATTCGCGGGTGCCGGTGGAGATGCTTTTCGATGCCGGCCTCGGCGACCTCTTTGTCATCCGCACCGCCGGCGGCTGTGTCGACGCGACTGTGACCGGTTCCCTGGAGTACGCGGTGGAGTCGCTGGGCGTGTCGCTGATCGTGGTGTTGAGCCACGAGAGCTGCGGCGCGATCGGGGCGGCGGTGACATCTTTCGAGGACGGGGATCTGCCGGCGGACCTGACACGCGTGTTCGTGGAGAAGATCGCGCCGAGTGTCTTGGCTGCGAAGAAGTCCGGGCGTTCGGACCGCGCCGGGATCGAGGAAGTCCATGCGGAGGTGACCGCGGAGCACATCATGGCGCGCATTCCTTCCCTGCAGGAGAAGGTTGAGGATGGCAGCGTCGGTGTTGTCGCCGCAAGATACAGGCTTGAAGATGGCCGCGTCACAAGCGTTCAGGAGCATTTCGCGGGATAGGATCACGGTGTGACACACCAACCGCCCTACCGACCTGACCGCCCTAGCGACCGTTCCAGCCGACCGGACCTTGCGGGCCGTTCTAGCCACTCCGGCCGCTCTGGCCGTGTGAACGGTGTGAACAGCGCAGATCCCCACGGTTCTTCCGATGGTTATGGGGAGGAGCGTCGAGAGCCGCTGCCGCAGGAGATTTACACCCGGCGCCGTATCGCGGCTGTCGTGGTGATTCTGGCGCTTGTGGCGCTGGTGGTGTGGGCTCTGACCGCGTTCGCGCGGTCAGGTGGGGATGATGCGCAGGAGACTCCGACGGCTGCGCCGTCGACGCTTGTGACCACTCCGACGGAGCCGAACCCGGGGGAGACATCAGGCACCGAAACAGCGACGGAGACCAATTCCTCCGGCACCGAGACGGCTTCGAGCGATGCCGCAGCGACGGAGGAGCAGAAGCTCGGCGAGTCTGAGGGGGCAGAACCCACCGCTAAGGAGGACGCTGAGGCCTTGGCAGCCAAGACGACTTGTGAGTTGAGTGATCTGCAGCTGACCACCGAGCTGAACAAGACTGCCTTCGCCCCGGGGGATCCTGCCTCGGAGCGGAAATTCAGCGTGGTTATCCATAACCCGACGGGTGGGGACTGCGTGATCGACACTGATGAGAATCCGCTGCGTTTCGCCGCGTTCTCCATTGAGCGCGAGGGCTTTCAGCAGATCTGGAGCGACACCGACTGCAACAAGCCGATGATCACTGGCAAAGAGACGTTCGCTGCCGGTGAGAGCCGCAAGTTCACCGCGGAGTGGTCCGGTCTGGATTCCGCACCCCAGCGTTGCGACGCCCGCCAGACCGCCGCCCCCGGCGCCTACGCCGCCGTCGGATTCCTTGGTGAAAAGAGTTCTGACCCGGTGACCTTCAACATCACCGGCTAGCACAAGGGAATTCGGGTGCCGGCACGCGGTGCAGCCCGGCCCCCGAGGCGCCCGGCCCAGCAGCTAGGCGAAGCGGCGCAGCCCCTCCACGATGTGGCGCGCCCACAGCGGCGAGACATTCTCGGCGGCGGCGAGCTGCTGAGCATCGGCGGCGCGAATGGCGTCCAGGTCGCCAAATTCGGAGACGATGTAGTCGATGAGGAATTTCTGCACGCGGGGGATGCGTGTCAGGGCGCGGTAGCCGCGAGGGGTGACGGCCTCCATGAGGTTCTCCTCGGTCGCGGGCAGGCCGAGGGTGCTGGCCAGGGCGGAGGTGTTGAGAAGTTCGGGGTCGGGGAGGAGGTCGAGGGAGGCGATCGTGTCGTCGATAAGCGAATTGCTCGGCGTGCCGTCGGCGACGAGGTAGTCGCACACCAGCATGGCAATGTCGTGGTAGATATTGCCGCGGAGTTCGCTGAGCTGGAGACGCAGCTGGCGTGCGTCGGAACCGAGCTCGAGGATCTGGTCGTCGACGTCGCGGGCGGCGCGCTGCAGGAGCAGCTGGCGCTGGAGGAGGTGCAGGACGTCCTCGACCGTGGCGTAGCGGTTCATCTCCGCGACGCTGAGGCGCTGGTTGGCTTTGTCGACGCGTGAGCGGTACTGCTCCACCGTCGCGATCGCTTGGCGGGCGCGCGTCATCATGACGACGGGCTCCTCGACCACGTGCCGTTTGCCGTCGGCGTAGACGGTGACAATGTTCATCGACGCGGACACGGACACCACCGGCACACCAGTGTGAAGAGCGGTGCGCTCGGCGGCGCGGTGGCGGGTGCCGGTCTCCGACGTAGGGAACGCGGGCGACGGCACGAGCTGGACGTTGGCGCGGGTGATGCGGGTGGCGTCGTCGGAAAGAATGACGGCGCCGTCCATCTTGGACAGCTCGCGCAGCAGCGTCGGGGTGAACGGCACGTCGAATTCGATGCCGCCGTCGCACACCTCCGCCACTTCGGGGCCGTCGCCGAGCACAATCAGCGCGCCTGTGTGGCCCCGTTTGATGCGCTCGAGGCCGTTGCGCAGCTCAGTCCCGGGCGCGAGGCGTTGCAGCGTGTCACGCATGAAGGTCATAAGAAACGCAGTCTACTTCCGCTTATCGACGCACGCGATCGCCTCCCCCAGCGTCCCCATCCCCTGGACTCTCATGCCGGGGATCCGGGTGTCGCTGCCGGCGGGCACGATGGCGTTCTGGTACCCGAGTCGCGCAGCTTCAGCGAGGCGGCGGTCGAGGTTGGGGACGCGCCGCAGCTCGCCCGCGAGACCAACCTCGCCGATCACGACTGTCTTCGGGGGAAGGGGCTGGTTGTGGAGACTCGACCAGGTAGCCAGCGCTACCGCGAGATCTGTCGCCGTTTCTGTGATGCGCATTCCGCCGACGGTGGCGACGTAGGCGTCTTTGTCGTTGGTGCGCTCCCCACAGCGCGCCTGGAGAACCGCCAGCACCATGGGGACACGGTTGAAGTCCAGCCCGGTCACAACGCGGCGGGGCGATTTGTTGACGGGGTCGACGGTGAGGGCCTGCACCTCGGCGAGGATCGGGCGCACCCCGTCCATTGCCACAGTGACGGCGGAGCCGTCCGGGGTCTGGCCGCGGTGGGACAGGAAGAGCCCGGATGGGTCGGCGACTTCGCGGATGCCGTCGGACGTCTGCTCGAAGCAGCCGACTTCGTCGGTGGCCCCGAAACGGTTTTTCAGCCCGCGGAGCATGCGCAAGCTTGTTTGTCGGTCGCCTTCGAAAGTGAGGACAACATCGACGAGGTGCTCCAGGACCCGGGGCCCGGCGACGTTGCCGTCTTTGGTTACGTGGCCGACGAGAAGAATGGGCAGATTCGTCGTTTTCGCCAGAGTGGTCAGCGCTGCGGTGACAGCGCGCGACTGGGCGACACCGCCCGCGACGCCCTCTACGCCCGGCGCCTGCATGGTCTGCACTGAGTCGACGATGAGCAAACTCGGCTTCACCTGTTCGACGTGCCCGAACACCACGTCCAGATTGGATTCTGCGGCGAGGTAGAGCCTGTCGTTGAGTCCGCCGGTACGCTCCGCGCGGCCGCGGACTTGGGCAGCGGACTCCTCCGCGGTGACGTAAAGGGCGGTGCGCCCGTAAGAGAGATGGTTCTGATCGGTGTGGTTCTGCGAGGAACCGCTCTGGCTGGCCTGGCTTTGAGCGACGGCATCTGCGGTGCCCGTAGCACCGGAGGCCGTGGCCGGGGTGCCGTCAGCGGCAGCCCAGCGGCTCGCGACCTCAAGCAACAGGGTCGACTTGCCCACACCGGGCTCGCCGGAAAGGAGAACCACTGAGCCGGGGACAACGCCGCCACCGAGGACGCGGTCGAGTTCGGAGATGCCGGAGGGGCGTCGATAAGCCGAGCTGGCCGTGATTTTCGTGATTGGCTGGGCGGCGCTGGTGGGCGTGAGTCCGCGGGGTGCGCCGGCGCTCAAGCCGGGCGAGCGGGACAAACTCGCGGCCGGGGCGCTGGACAGCTCCTGGAGGGTGCCCCACGCGCCGCATTCTGGGCAGCGGCCGAGCCACTTCGGGGACGAGTAACCGCACTCGGTGCAGGTGTGGACGGTGCGTTTCTTCATCCCCCGGCAGCCTGATTAGCCTGATTAGTCCGTGGCACCGCCGCGCAGAGGTGGCACTGCCTGTCCAAGGACTAGTTGGAGTGGTGCTTTTCCTCGAGGGCCTTCTCGGCCTCCGGCTCGCGGTCGGTCTGGCCGGACTCGACGGTCGGAGCCGAGATGGTGGCGACGGTTTCGATCGTGCCGGAGTCGAAGGTGAACGTCACCGGGAGGTTGCCGCCGTAGGCGAAGTCGCGGTTGTTCAGAGAAGTCTCCACGTACTGGATGGTTTCGCTGTCGGACTGCGGCATCTTCTGCAGGCCCTCGGTGGAGTCGCCGACGATGCTGGTGTTGTAGCCCATCGGCTTGACGGAACCGAGCTGGACTGCCTGGCCGTCGACCTCCGCGGACTGCAGCTGGTGCTCGCGCATGTCGTAGTCCTGGTTGGTGGCGGTGAACTTCAGCGCGGCCTGGCCGGACTCGTCGAGGAGCACGGTGACGTCGCGGACGGCGACGGAGCCGTCCTCGGTCTGGGCGCTGGCGCCGTTGACGGCCGCGACCTGGGAAGAGGTCTGGGTGATCTGGCCTGCCGAGCATGCAGCGAGCAGCAATGCGGAAGCGGCGGCGACAGAAACAGCGCCTCCGCGGCGAGCGACCGACTTCAGGGACTTCACGTCGATGTCCTCCATAGAGAGTTTTTTAAGGCGTATCAACGACTCACCTTAGCCTTTCGGCAGTCCCAATACACAGTTTCTGTGGGCTCCGGAGACGTACCCCACGCCCAAACAGGGGTCATCCGGGGGTATCCGCGTGGGGGCGGGCGCGGGCGAAGGGCGGCTGCCGGTGCGGCGTCGTCGTCCCGGCGGCGGGCGGGCAGCCGGGTTAAAGCAGGTGCTAGAATCGTCTCGTTGCTTTGGAACCCGCCTTAAAGAGGAGACTTCATGGATTTCACAGTCGGAGAAGTGGTCGTCTACCCGCACCACGGTGCGGCCCGTATCGCCGACATTGAAAAGCGTGAGATGGGCGGGGAAGAACTCGACTTCTTGGTCCTTAACATCCTGCAGTCTGATCTTTCGGTGCGTGTGCCGGTGAAGAACGCGGAGCTGGTAGGTGTCCGCGATGTTGTGGGTGAGGAGGGCCTGCGGAAGGTTTTCTCTGTCCTGCGTGAGACGGATGTGGAGGAGGCCGGTAACTGGTCCCGGCGCTATAAGGCGAATCAGGAACGTCTCGCATCGGGTGACATTAATAAGGTCGCCGAGGTCGTGCGTGATCTGTGGCGCCGTGACCAAGGTCGTGGCCTGTCCGCCGGCGAGAAGCGCATGCTGGGCAAGGCCCGCCAAATCCTCGTGGGCGAATTGGCGCTTGCGGAGCCGGTGGATGAGAAGAAGGCCGACGGGATGGAGAAGGAGATCCAGTCGGTGATCGCGCGCCATGTCGAGCAGGGGCTTGTGGAGAAGCCGCGCGAGGATTTCGATCCTGAGGATGACGTCGATCTGGATGATCTCAGCTTCGACGACGATGACAGCGAGGACTAGCGGGGGCAACGGCACGAGTTCCCCAGTCGTCGCGTTGATCGCCGCCGCCGGCCGTGGGACGCGGCTGGGTGCGGAGATTCCGAAGGCGTACGTGCCGTTGCGCGGCCGGTCGCTGCTGGAGCGCTCGGTAACCGCGATGGAGACGTCCGAGATCGTCGATCACATCGGCGTGATTGTCAGCCCTGACATGGAGTCGCACGCGCGCAATTTGTTGCGCGGCCACGACGTCCAGTTCATTCACGGTGCCGGCGAGCGGGCGGACTCTGTGTGGGAGGGCCTCAAGGCACTTTCGCCTATCGACGCCACTGTGCTCATCCACGACGCCGCCCGCGCCCTGACCCCGCCCGGAATGATCGCCCGTGTCGCCCGTGCAGTCCTGGACGGGGCACCGGCGGTTGTGCCAGTTTTGCCGGTTGCCGACACAATCAAGCGCGTCACCGAGGACGGTGCGACCGTGGCGGGTACTCCCGACCGCGCGACGTTGCGGGCTGTGCAGACACCGCAGGGTTTCGACTTGGCTACCTTGCGCGCAGCGAATGAGAAATACTTTGCTCAGGTCGGCTCGGCTGCGGCTGGAAGAATCAGCGGAGATACCGGCGGACAAACTGTCGCCGCAGGCTCCGCCGCCTCAGGGGCTGACGCAGCCACCGGTGTTGGGCACCCCGGCTTTACCGCCACGGATGACGCTAGCTTGATGGAGTGGTTCGGTGTTCCTGTGACGACGGTGCAGGGCGACCCGATGGCCTTCAAGATCACCACGCCCATTGACCTGGTGCTCGCTGAGCGCATCACTGAGGAAGCGGAGCCCACTGTCTTCGACGTGCCTGACAGCTAGCTCCGCGGTCGGTAGCTAGTTCTGCTTCTGGCATCCGGCTCCGCTTGCAGCACCGGCAGCCCCGGCATACAGCTAGGGTCGGGGTCATGACTGATTTGCGCGTCGGCACTGCTTTTGACGCTCACCAGATTCAGGACGGGAAACCGTGCTGGATCGCGGGCCTGCTATTTGAGGACGCCGCTGGTTGTGAGGGACATTCGGACGGGGACGTGGTTTCCCACGCGATCGTGGATGCGGTACTTTCCGCTGCGGGGCTGGGGGACCTGGGCAGCTTCGTGGGGGTCGGTCGTCCGGAGTATGCGGGTGTGACGGGGGAGAGGTTGTTGGGGGAGTTGAGGGGGTTCGTCGATAAGCGTGGCTTCCGCGTGGTGAACGTGTCGGCGCAGCTGATCGCGCAGACGCCGAAGATGGGGCCGGTACGCGAGGAAGCGGAGCAGGTGTTGTCGGAAGCGCTGGGCGCGCCGGTGTCTGTGAGCGCGACGACGACGGACCACATGGGTTTCACCGGGGACGGCCAAGGCAGGGCTGCGATTGCGACCGCGCTGGTGGAACGAAAGTACCCACTCTAAGAACTTAAGTCTCTTACCTGCTGTTTCAGGTTTCGCCCAGCGGAACACAGGGTTACGTTGATGTCATGCAGACATTGACAAGACGGGCTCTGGCGGCTGCGGCGGCGCTCGCACTCATACAGGCGCCGGTTGCCGAGGCGGTCCCCGCGATGCCGCAGGGGTACCCGATCGAGAACCTCGACACGAAGTGCGCTGCCGGTGTGACCCCGGAATGGCGGTATGGGGAAACGGCGCGGCGCTACCTCGCGGACGGCACGTTCCAGTTCACCAACCGCACTGACCACACTGTTCCCTACACAGCGACAGTGGAGACGGGAACGAACCACAAGATCGAAGCCAATTCGAAGGCGGCGCTCCCAAACGGCTGGGACACCACGGCCAAGATGGACATCGGTCTGAAGGAATCTAATGGGTGGATCGAGGGCGAGACGTTCGGCCCGATCAAGCTCGGCCCCGGCGAATCATTCCGGGTGGATTATGGGGTGCTGGAGAAGGACTTCATCTCCATGTTCGTAACCTGCGACGGCGGCGTGCTCCGCAACGCCCCGGGTGCGAACGTTATCCGTGGCACCGGCCCAGCGGAGCGCTACGCATTCGCCTACATCATCAAAGCTGACGGTTCCGTGTCCAACCTGGCAATGGAGATCCCGTCGCGGGCGGAAGGCGCGAACTCGAAGCCGGCGGGCAAAACGTACACGGCAACCTCAGGGCCAAGCTTGGAGAAGATCGCGAGCGACCGTGACACGACAGTGATGCCGGATGCCAGCTTTCGGCGCGATGCGGAGTGGCCGGCCAAAGGCCAGCCGGCCAAAAGCGGCGACAAGTCCTACTACCCGTACGACATTGAGGCGCTCGCGCCGACCTACCGCAAACCCGGGTACTCCCAGGACTTCCTGAATTGGTCCAAGGGCGACTACACGTTCCGGCCGGTGACGGACTACGTCGTCGGCGCGGAGAACAATCAGTACGTCAATTGGATGGGCGAGAGCGGCCGACTCCCCGCCGGTTGGCTCACCTCAGTCGGTGCGGTCAAACGCGCGTACATGCCGGTGGGCACAGCGCTGAAACCGATCGACTTGAAGCCGGGTGAGCGCGTCCGCGTGGAATACGGAACGACGATGATCCGAATCAACTACAGGGAGATTTCCGCCGGACGCGACGGAACATACTCCCGAATCACTGCTCAACCGCAGTCCAGCGCACCGAGCGGCTTCTGGGCCGAAGCCACCGTGACAAGCCCGGGCGGTGCAACGCGAACTCTCGACGTCACGCCGGAGGAGTACCGTAACCTCCCCGTCCCCACCCAGACCCACCTTTAACTAAGCCCCAACTGAACCAAAAAGGAATCGGACATGAAACGC
The DNA here is from genome assembly GCF_030503635.1 of Corynebacterium sp. P3-F1. NCBI lineage: Bacteria > Bacillati > Actinomycetota > Actinomycetes > Mycobacteriales > Corynebacteriaceae > Corynebacterium > Corynebacterium sp. P3-F1. The sequence goes on along the minus strand of NZ_CP129965.1, from coordinate 940,500 downwards.
ATCATTGCCGCAGCCACCGCTGTGACCCTCGCCATTGCACCTGCTGTCGTCGCGCCCGCCGTGAACGCACTGCCGCAGCGCGACTTCGACGCCACGAACCCCACTACTATCGGCGAACGCTGCGCCAACCCAGGTGACCGCGGCCAGACCGTCGAGATCGTCCGCAGCTACTTCGACGGGTCCGCAGGCACGTGGACGGTGTCGAACTACAACGACGAGCCGCTGCCGCTGACCCGTTCCATCAAAGAGACGAAGACCAAGACGTGGAACGTCACCGCAGGCTTGAGCTTCGACGTGGCCAAATTGATCCAGTTCACCTTCTCCACCAGTTACACCACCCAACAGACGTATGAGGTCGGCGAGCAGGTAGGGCCGTACAACGTCGCGCCGGGCAAGACGGCGGTCATGCAGGCTGGCTGGATCGTCTCCGATTTCAAGGGGCAGGAAACCGTGTGTGGCAATGACAACACGTGGCATGCTGCGGGCAACACGTTCACGGCGACAATGCCGAAGGAGCGTCACGTCCGTGTGAGCACCCGCGACAACATGGACCGGGGCGCGTAAATGAAGGGATTCACCGCGGCGCTCCTGTCAGCTGCCACTGTTGTGGCCCTCGCAGCGCCCGCGCAGACGGCCCCAGCAGAGTTCGAATTGCCGCAACGCTGGAACGATGATCTCGCACCGGGATCGCACTGCGCGACACCAGGGCAGACGGACACGTACGTGACGGCTAAACGGCGCTGGTTCAAGCAGACCGACGCTGCCAGCGTGGCTAATTTCACCGATAAGCCAGTCCCGGTCTCCCAGACGGTGAAGGAGAAGCGGGAGGAAACACTCGAGGTCTCGGGGACCTTCACCCCGAAGGGTGACCTGGTGAAGAATATGTCGCGCGCTTACGGCTGGAAGTACGTGCACCAGGTGACGTGGGTTCTGAATCAAAAGGTCGGTCCGTACACACTCACCCCGAATACCCAGGGCCGCCTTGTCTGGGGCTTTACCATGCTCGACGGTGATGCCCAAGACGTGCGGTGCGGGGAGGATCAGGTGTGGGGTGCCGTCGGCAAGCAATATGCTTTCACCCTCCCTGAGGCGAGGTATGCGGAGCTGAGGATGGAGTCTGCGGATCTGTAGACTGCGGTTGTGACTCAACGCATTTTCGATACCGCGACCCGCTCTCTCCGCGATTTCGAGCCTGTCCGTGAGGGGCATGTCTCGATGTACGTGTGTGGTGCGACTCCGCAGTCCTCGCCGCACATCGGGCATCTGCGTTCGGGGGTGGCGTTCGACATTGTGCGCCGTTGGTTCCTGGCGAATGGCCAGGATGTGGCGTTCGTGCGCAATGTGACGGACATCGACGACAAGATTCTCACCAAGGCGGCGGAGAACGGCCGCCCCTGGTGGGAGTGGGTGTCCACGTACGAGCGCGAATTCACCCGCGCCTACAACACGTTGGGGGTGCTTCCGCCGAGCGTGGAGCCGCGCGCGACCGGGTTCGTCACTCAGATGGTCGATTACATGCAGCGCCTGATGGATAACGGCTTTGCGTACGCCGCCGATGGCTCGGTGTATTTCGACGTCGCGGCGTGGGTCGCGGCCGAGGGGTCGGATTACGGCTCCTTGTCCGGCAACCGTGTCGAGGAGATGGAGCAAGGCGAGTCGGACAACCGCGGCAAGCGCGGTGCGCACGATTTCGCGTTGTGGAAGGCGGCGAAGCCGGGTGAGCCGAGCTGGCCTACGCCGTGGGGCGACGGCCGCCCGGGGTGGCACTTGGAGTGCTCCGCGATGTCCACCTGGTACCTGGGTGGCGAGTTCGACATTCACGGCGGCGGCCTTGACCTGCAGTTCCCGCACCACGAGAACGAGCAGGCGCAGTCCCATGCCGCGGGCGACGGTTTCGCGAACTACTGGATGCACAACCACTGGGTGACCATGGCGGGCGAGAAGATGTCCAAGTCTCTGGGCAATGTGCTCAGCATCGACAACATGCTGGACACTGTGCGCCCAGTCGAGCTGCGCTACTACCTTGGGTCCGCGCATTACCGCAGCGTGCTCGAGTACTCGCTGGCAGCGCTCAAAGAAGCGGCAGTTGCTTATCGACGCATCGAGGACCTCATTTCCCGCACCTCCGCCACCGGCCCCGTTGAGCGCGGTACGTGGACAGATGCCTTCGCCGCGGCGATGAACGAGGACTTCGGTGTGCCGAAGGCGTTGGCCGAGATCCACAACGCTGTACGCGCCGGTAATAAGGCACTGGCGGACGGCGACGCGGCAAAGGCCCGCGAGTTGGCTGGTTCCGTCCGGGCGATGACTGCCGTGCTCGGTGTGGACCCTGTCGAGTGGGCGGAGAGGGCCGGTGCCGCTAGTGGCGCCGGCTTTGGATCCGGTGCTGGTGCTGGCGGTGGCGCGGCTGCCGAGGCCGCCTTGGACACGCTCGTCCGGGCCGAACTGGACCGCCGTGCGCAGGCCCGCACCGAAAAAGACTGGGCTACCGCCGACGACGTGCGCGACCGGTTGGCTGCCGCTGGGATTGAGGTCACCGACACCCCCGACGGTGCAACGTGGTCGCTGAAGGACCCGAAGGAGGACGGCAATGGCTAAACCGTACGAACGCCCCGATAAGCAGAAGAGAAACAAGAAGGGTGCCACCAAAGGGTCCGGCGGCCAACGCCGCCGTGGTCTCGCCGGCAAGGGGCCGACCCCGAAAGCCGAGGACCGTGTCTACCACTCCGCCCACAAGAAGAAGCTGGAGCGGCAGCGCCGCGATTCCGGCCGGCACGAACGTGAGCAGGCCGACCTCGTCGTCGGGCGCAACCCAGTCATCGAGTGCCTGCAGGCCAAGGTGCCGGCCGAAGCCCTGATCGTCGCGCAGGGCACCGGCCACGACGACCGTCTCAGCGAGGCAGTGCTCATGGCCAACACCCGGCAGATCCCGGTCCACGAGGTTCCGCGCCGGGAGCTGGATGCCATGACCGGCAACGGCATGCACCAGGGCATCGGCCTGAAGATCCAGCCGTACAAGTACGCCGATGTCTTCGACCTGATCGCGGCCGTCAACGAGCGGAACCAGACGGGCATGTTCGTGGTGCTGGACAACATCACCGACCCGCGCAACCTGGGTGCAGTGATCCGCTCCACCGCGGCGTTCGGCGGCCACGGCGTGATCATCCCGGAGCGTAGGTCCGCGCAGGTCAGTGGTGTTGCGTGGCGCACCTCCGCCGGCACCGCCGCCCGACTGCCGGTGGCACGCGCGACGAATATCACCCGCACCATCAAGCAGTTCAAGGACAACGGTTACATGGTTGTCGGCTTGGACGCAGGCGGGGAGCACACCCTGGACACGTTCCATGCCGCCACCGACCCCGTGGTCATCGTCGTCGGTTCCGAGGGCAAGGGCATCTCCCGCCTGGTACGCGAAAACTGCGATGTCATCATGTCCATCCCCACGGAGGACTGGGTGGAATCCCTCAACGCCTCCGTCGCAGCTGGTGTGGTGTTGAGCGAGTTCGCCCGCCAGCGCCGTGTGAACGCGAAACCGGGCGACGCGTAGCTGCCGCTTCTCTCCGGCTCCGTCTCCCGATCTCTGGGGATAATTCCCCGCAAGCGCGTGCCAATTCATGCTCATGGATGCTCGCTGGAGGCCTCCATGCCGGAGGCTCACAAGCCGAAGAACTGAGCCACCAGCTCGGCGCCGACTACTATGTCCGTGCCTGGGCCGATCTTGTCATCCAGCTTTTTCGGGCTGGGTACGAGGTGGCCCATGCCTTCTATGCTCCATAGCTCGACAGGGGCGGGAGTGTGCAAGGGAACGGCAGAGGGGACGGGGCTGGATTCGCTGGAGGCGGAGGCGGAGCCCCCGCGTGCGGGGGAGCCGGGCAGGCCGGGGCCGAAGCGGTCCACGCGCACGCCGTCGGCGGAGGCGGTGGTGTGGTGTGCCGGGTTCAGGCCGTTGAGCTCGGCGAAGTGGCGGGCGGAGTCGATGGCGGAGCGGGCGGTTCCGCGGTTGGCGGTGCCGATGCCGGACGGGCCGCCGTTGTAGGGCACGAGGGGGTCGGCGGTGCCCTGCACACACAGGACTGGTGTGGGAACCCAGTTGCCGGTGAGGGCTGCCAGCTCAGGGAGCAGATTGTCGTCGGTGGGCCAGGCGGAGCCGAAGCAGGCGATGCCGTCCAGCACACCGGGGCGTTCGAGGGCGAAGCGTTGGATCATCGCGCCGCCGTTGGAGAAACCGCAGCCGATCACGGGGCCGGTTGTCGGGGGGAGGAGGGAGGAGAGGAAGGAGGTGTCGTCGATAAGCAATTGGCGCGCTTTTTCCTGGAAGCCGACGCGGTGGTCGTTGAAGTGCCTGTCCACGCCGTCGGGGTAGAGCACGATGCATCCGAGGTCGGCGAGCGCGTCGAAGGTGTTGCCGGTGAAGCGGCGGGCGACGCTGCCGGATTGGAGCGAACCGTGCAGGAACAGAACGACGGGCGCGTCGTCGGCGGGGGAGTCGGGTAACACTTCGGTGAAGCGGCGCTGCATGCCGTCGTGCTCGATGGTGCGGCGGTTCACAATCACGCTGTATAGGGTAGCTACATGGCTCAAAGACGGGGCACGTTGGCATCGATCGCGGCGGAGGTGGGGGTGTCCCGCACGACGGTGTCGAATGCGTATAACCACCCGGACCAGTTGTCGCCGGAGCTGCGGGAGCGGATTTTGGCGGCGGCGCGGGCGCGCGGGTATGCGGGGCCGGATCCGACGGCGCGGAGTTTGCGTACGCGTCAGGCGGGTGCGGTCGGGGTGATTCTGACGGAGCATTTAGCGTATGCGTTTGAGGATCAGGCGTCGATAGATTTTCTTGCGGGGCTCAGTGAGAGCTCCGCGGGCGCGGGTAATGCGCTGACGCTCATTCCGTTGGGCCCCAATCAGGAAACGGCGGCGAGCCCGCTCATCGGGGCGGCGCTTGTCGACGCCTTCGTGGTCTACTCCGTCCCCCAATCCGAGCCCCATCTCGAGGCTGTCCGGGCCAGGGGTGTGCCGGTGGTGGTGTGCGACCAGCCGTACCCTGCCGATGCGGCAGCTGGCGGCGGGACGACGGGGATCGCGTATGTGGGCATCGAGGACGCGGAGGCCATCAAACCCGCCGCCCGTGCTTTGGTGGAGGCGGGGCACCGGCGCCTGGGCATTGTGGGCAAGCGGCTCTTCGGCGACGAGTCGCGCGAGGGCGCGGTGAGCCCGGCGGACGTGACGGGCGCGGACATGCACGTGCAGCGCGGACGCATCACGGGGGCGCTCGAGGTGTTCGCCGAAGCCGGCATTGGGGATGTGCCCATCGTCACCCGCCACTTCAACGACCACACCTCGGCTATCGACGCCGCCCGTGAGCTCTTCACTCTTGCCCCCGACGTGACCGCTGTTCTGTGCACCACCGACTCAATGGCGTTCGGTGTGCTGGACTATTGCGGGGAAGCTGGCTTGAATGTGCCGGGGGATGTTTCCGTGACGGGTTTTGATGGGGTGGAGCAGGCGCTCGCCCGCGGACTGACCACGGTTGTGCAGCCGAATCGGCGTAAAGGCGTGACAGTCGGGCAGGTGCTCAGTGAGCTTCTCGACGCGACCGGCGACGACCAGCCCGCGCCAGTTGCTTCGCGCCGCGCCGAGCCGGAGACAGCGCCGCGGGTCATTTTGCCGACGGAGTTTCGGCGTGGGCGGACTGTCGCGCCGCCGCGAGCTCGGTGAGGAAATCTGCGACCTGGGAAACCGAGCCGATCTGGTAATTCGCCGCGGTGTCTGAGAACGCCCCGCCGGTGTTCCCGGCCCCGGCGGGGCGCACCTTGATGCCCACATCCGCGCCGGGGCTGGTGTCTAGGACTTTCAGGGCGGTCTCGTCGGTCACGTCGTCGCCGGCGAAGAGCGTGGCGGAGTACCGGGTCTTCTCGGCTTCGAGCCAGCTGCCTTTGGTGATGTCGAGGGCAGAAAACTCTAGGATATTGTGGCCCGGGGTGACGGGGCGGCCGTGACTGGGCAGGTCCTCGGCCTGCTGCAGGATCGCGGCTGCAGCGGCTGGATCGGATTCGGCGAGCTTCATCACATGCAAAACTCGCTGGTAGGGCTTGATCTCGACGAAGGCGCCGGGGAGTGTGGTTGAGGAGGCGTCGATAAGCTGCTCGAGTGAGTGCTGGATTTCCGCGAGGTACGCGAGGTCGTCGGGGCTGAGTTCGGGTCCCCCTGTAGTGGGTTCTGCGCCGTGGGAGCCGACCAGCGTGACGGGTGGGCCGAGCGGGCAGACCTTCCGCAGGCCATCGAGGTGCCGGCCGGACAGGATGGCCACGTCGGTGCCGGGTAGCTGGGCGAGCGTCTTTAATGCGGCGATGGCTCGCGGGTCGGGTGTGACGGTGTAGGCATCGGTGCCGAGCGGGCAGATGGTGCCGTCGAAATCCATGCAGACCAGGAGAGTGTCGGCACCTGCGAGGCGTTCGATGGAGGTGTGCGGGGAGGGGAGCATTGCTGATCCTTCCTGGCGGATGGTGTTACTGCGCCACCAGTTTGATTGTCGGGCGGTCGAGGACGTCGGAGCGCAGCTTGAGGGTGATTACGTCGTCGGTGAGGTGCGCGACATCGAATTCGGCGCCCTCGGTGAGAAGGCTGGTCAGCTGGTCGTGGACGCGGCGGGAGCCGCCGATGCAGTCGTCGCGGACGTCGCCGACACGGACACCTTTGAGGCGCACTTCGTCGTCGTTGACCTCGGCGCCGGCCTGGAGCGGGGCGCAGGCGGTGCGGGCGGTGAGCGACTCGGCGCCGAAGACGATGAGGGCGCGACCGGCGGCGTCACCGGGCACGGCTCCGGGGAGTTCGGGGTCGGTGTAGACGGCGGTGACCTCCCACGTGCGGCCCGCGAGCATGTGGTCGGGTTCGTTCCCGCAGGCAGCCAAGGACAGGAACAGGCACAGTACCCACAGGGCGGTGACGAGGTGTTTCATCGCTCGACCTCGCGGAGCGCCTCGAGGAAGGAATCAGCCCACCGCGCGACGTCGTGTTCGAGGACTTGGGCATTCATCGCAAGCATCGCGTCGCGCGCCTCCTCAGAGCCGTGCTTATCGACGGCCGCCATGATCGCCCCCTTCACCGACTCCACGTCGAACGGGTTGCACAGGTGAGCCTGGTCAAGCTCTACTGCAGCCCCCGCGAATTCCGAAAGCACCAGGGCGCCGCTGCCGTCCGGGTGGCACGCGACGTACTCCTTGGCCACGAGATTCATTCCGTCCTTGAATGGGGTGACCAGCATGATATCTGCGGCGGAGTAGTAGTTGCGCAGCTGCGATTTGGGCATGGAGTGGTGTTCGTAGTGCACGACTGGGTTGCCCAGAGAGCCGTAGCGGCCGTTGATGCGCCCGACGGCTTCTTCCACGCCCGCGCGGGTCTTCTGGTAGCTGGCGATGCGCTCGCGCGACGGTGTGGCCACCTGAATCATGGCGACGGATTCGAGCCGACCTTCCTTGAGCAGCTCCTCTATCGCAGTGAGGCGCTGGAGAATCCCCTTGGTGTAGTCGAGGCGGTCGACCCCCAGGATGAGCGTCCGCGGGTTGGCCACGGAACCGCGGACTGCGGCGATCGCCGATTCGTCTGCGAGGCTGAACTCGGAGGCGTCGATGGAGATGGGGAAGGTGCCGGTCCGGGGGATGTTTGCCGCGTCGTCTGCTGCGCGGGCTACTGCGGTGCCTGTGGTGCCTGCGGTGTTGCCGGCTTCCCTGCCTTGGAGCTCCGGGCTGCGGCAGGTCACGGCGAGGTCGCGGAAGTTGGACTCGTCGCGCTGCCTTTGGAAACCGATCAGGTCGGCGCCTTCCAGCCCGCGGAGTACCTCTGCACGCCACGGCAGCTGCCGGAAGAGGTCAGGGCTGGGGAAGGGGATGTGAAGGAAGAAGCCGATGGTCACGTCGGGGCGCATCTCGCGCAACATGCCTGGCACCAATTGGAGCTGGTAGTCCTGCACCCAGACAGTCGCACCCTCGGCGGCGACATCGGCGGCTACACGCGCGAACTTCTCGTTCACGCTGCGGTAGCGCTGCCACCAGGACCGGTGGTACTCCGGCGTGACAATCAGATCGTGGTACAGGGGCCAAAGGGTGGAATTGGAAAAGCCTTCGTAGAACTGGTGGAAGTCCTCCTCATCCAGCTGCACCGCGTGGAGGGTGATGCCGTCGTTGTCGAATGGCTCAAAGTACGCTCCCGGTTCCCCGGGCCACCCCACCCAGCAGCCCTTATTGGCCCTGAGCACGGGTGCGAGGGCGGAAACCAGCCCGCCCGGAGAAGCCACCCACCTGCCGTCGACTCGGTCGACTGGCAGGCGGTTGGCTACGACAACGAACTGGTTATCCCTCATCGCCGGTTGTCTTCTTGGCGGCCTTTTTGGTCGTCTTCTTGGTGGACTTCTTGGTGGCTTTCTTCGTGGTCTTCTTGGCGGCTTTCTTCGCAGTTTTCTTAGTGGACTTCTTGGACATCTTTTTGGATGCCTTCTTCGTGGTCTTCTTGGTGGATTTCTTCGCGGAGGATTCTTCCTCCTCAGCCGCGGCGATCTCAGCCTCGTAGTCCTCGGCGAATTGCTTGTACACCAAACCCTGCGGTTCGATGCCGAGCATGCACATGAGCGTCACACCGTCGACAAGATCCTCCGCGTAGGTGGCCACGATGCGGCGCGCGCCGGAGGCCGTCTGCTCCTCGACCGTGTGGACGGCTGCGTCCGGGTTGGGGCGGCTGTCGGTGATCTTGGGGGGCACGAAAAACCTCCTGGGGGTCTTGCCTGGCGGTAAACAGTTTTGACCCGTCTATTCTACGCCATCGCCGCCCGCGCTGGGGGTCGCGCCCGGGGTCTGCTTCGGGGGCTTCTTCGCCAGCGGATTCTTGACCGGCTGCTGCTTTTTGGACTGCTGTTTCTTCACCTGCTTCGGTGGATGGGTCTTCTTGGCCAGCTCTTTCTTCGCCTGGTTCTTCGCAAGCTGTTCGGCCCGGCGACGGGCGGCGGCTTGCTCGGCGCGTTGAATCTGCTGGAACGTCATGCGGCCTGCCGCGCGGAAGGCGCGGTAGGGGTTGAACGTCTGGGGGCGGCGGATGCGTCGGGCGATCCACTCGCCGAGCACCACGCCGCCAGCGAGGGCCATGCAGGTGCTCACCGCGATGAACATGTTGTTCAGGCCCAGGACGGTCTGGTCGTTGAGCAGGGCGTACATGCCGCGGTACACGCCCGAACCCGGCAGGAACGGAGTGACACCGGCGACCTCGGTGATCAGCGGGGCGATCAGGTAGCGGCGGGCGATGAGACCACCGGCAAGACCGACCATGATCGAGCACAGTGCGGTGGCGAACAAGCGGCCCGAGCCGAAGGGGATGAGCACGGCGTAGTAGGTGAATCCGCCGAAGAAGGCGGTGACCGCGGTCGCGATGATGGCGGGGACTTCTGCATACACCGCGAGGGCGAAGCCGGCTGCGGCGAAAACACCGCCGAGGCTGCGCACGATCGCCGATCCGTAGGTCGGTGTGGGGGGCTGCGTCTCAATTGGGGGGAGGCCAGCACCGAAGAGATCGGCCACTTGAATGCCGCCGGCCACTCCGGCGATGATCGCGCCGGTGAAAAGGATGGCTTGGAAGAAGCGGCCGCTGGCAGTGACGGGGGAGCCGGTCACGCCGTCTTGCAGTGACTGGACGAGGGTTAGGCCGGCGAGCAAGACGACGATGCCGGTGGCGATGACTTGACTCGGCACGATGGTCGTGCCTGCTCGCGTGGCCAGCGAATAGAACACGGCGGCCGGCACCGTGGCCACGAAGCCGCCGACGACGCAGTGGTAGAAGTACGGAAGCTGCTTCTTGCTCATCCAGGTGTTGATGATGGTGATCAATGCGGCGGTGACTGTGCCGAGCGCAGCCATGAGTAGATCGCCGCCGAGCAGGATCGCAATGGACGCGCCCATAAGCGACCACCCGGCGACGGATACCCACTCCGGGTACGGTGGCGGAGCTGCTTCCAGTTCGTCGAGAATCTTCTCCGCGATGTCTGGTGGTGTCGCACCCGCACGGATTGAGCGGATCAGGCGGTCCACCTCTTGCAGTTTGGAGAAGTTCTCGGACATGTCCGTCACAACCCGGAACACGTTGACGGGCTGTTTGCGCACGGTGCCGATCTGGGAGTTGATCGTGATGGTGTTCATCGTGATGTCCACGTGGCAGTAGTGGAGACCGTACGACGACGTTACAGCGTGAATCTGAGCTTTCGCGTCAGAGCTGGTTGTTCCGTTCGCGATGAGAATCTCGCCGACGCGTGCGCCAATGGTCATCACTGCCGCCACCTGTGTCGGGTCGGTCAGGTCGACGGGCGCGAGGACGGACGGCGGGGGAGACGTCCGCGCCTGGTCGATGGTCGCCACCGGGCTGGTGGTGCGCATCGACTCCCGCATATTTTTGAACACCGTTGCCACACCGACACACTAACTGTCCGATCTGTACGGCGCGAGGAGAGACCCCTTTTGTCGTGCGGGTGCTTCTGCTTGTAGAATCTCGGCCAGTGCTGGAGTGGCGCAATCGGTAGCGCAACGGTCTTGTAAACCGTAGGTTGCGAGTTCAAGTCTCGTCTCCAGCTCAAGTACGGCCCCAGCTCTGCGATCTACGTTGAGCTGGGGTTTGTTTGTGTGTTGAGCGCGCCCCACGAACTCCCTCTCAAGACGAAACAGCGGTACAGTAGACATACAGGAAACGTTCAGTTTCTGCTTGTTGAATAGGTTCGTTCCCGCGTGACGCGTGCGCAGGGGCTGCTTGAGTGCCCTTGCGGCTAGTCACCCCGCTCAAGGAAGAAAGTGACTGTCATGGCTGATACGCCTACCCCGCAGAACGTCCAGGTGCTCGTTGTCGATGACGAGCCGAACATTGTTGAGCTGCTCACTGTTTCGCTGAAGTTCCAGGGTTTCGAGGTCGAGTCGGCGGAATCTGGCCAGGAGGCGCTGAAGCTGGCGCGCGAAATCAAGCCGGACGCTTACATTCTCGACGTGATGATGCCGGGCATGGACGGTTTTGAGCTGCTGGCCAAGCTGCGCAGCGAAGGTCTGGATGCTCCGGTGCTGTTCCTGACGGCAAAGGACGGTGTGGAGGACCGCATCCACGGTCTGACCATCGGCGCGGACGACTACGTGACCAAACCGTTCTCGCTTGAAGAGGTGATCACGCGACTGCGCGTCATTTTGCGCCGCGGCAACGTCACCGAGGGCGAGGTCGAGGATTCGACGATCCGCTACGCAGATTTGACGCTTAACGACGAAACCCACGAGGTGACCAAGGCCGGAGAAATCGTTGAACTGTCCCCGACGGAATTCAACCTCCTGCGCTACCTGATGCTGAACGCGGAAGTGGTGCTGTCCAAGGCGAAGATCCTCGACAACGTGTGGCACTACGATTTCGGCGGCGACGGCAACGTGGTGGAATCCTACATCTCGTACCTGCGCCGTAAGGTCGACACCGGTGACACCCCGCTCATTCACACTGTTCGTGGCGTGGGCTACGTGCTGCGCACTCCGCGCCAGTAATGGCGTCGCTTCGGCCGGAGGTTGCACCGGCGACGTTGACACGCCTGGCCGCGAGCCGTGTTCCCAAATTGCGGCTGAGGACCCGGCTGCTGATCATCTTGATGGTCATTTCTGGGCTGGGTCTGACGGGAATGTCGGCGGCTGTGTGGGGGCTGACCCGCGATCAGACGTACGAGCGGGTGGATAAGGACCTGCGTAAGGGGCTCACCACGTGGGCTCTCAGCCCGGAGGTGCGAAATTCCTCCGTGGACACGTACTTGCCCAGCCAGTTCCTTCTCATGACGGTCGTACCCGGGCAGGCACCGCGGATCGACAAAGTGAACGGCTGCTTTCCAAGGACGTCGGAGTTGATCTTCGATCGCCGCCCCCGCACCGTCGGGGCGGACTGCATCTTCGGCGATCAACCGGATTTGAAGTTCAGGGTCATCGCTGTCCAGGCGCCGGACGGGACGGCGACAGTCGTCGCCAAATCGCTGGAGCAGGAAAACAAGATGCTCGAGGCGTTGGCGGTGGTGCTGGCGTCGATAAGCCTGCTTGCGTTGACGGTGATGGGCGCGGCCGGAACTTTCTTTGTCCGGCGGGCGCTGCTTCCACTGAAGGATCTGGAGAACACGGCGTTGGCGATCGCGGACGGGAATATCAACTGCCGTGCGCCTGCGTGGCCGCGCGACACCGAATTCGGGCGCCTGTCGTACGCGATGAACACGATGGTCAGCCAGCTGCAAGAAACTCTCGACGAATCCCGGGAGAAAGAGGAGCAGATGCGCCGCTTCGTTGGCGATGCGTCGCACGAACTGCGTACCCCGCTAACGAGCGTGCGGGGTTACACCGAGCTGTACCGTGCCGGTGCGACGGACGACGCAGATATGGTGTTGAGCAAGATCGACGAAGAATCGGCGCGTATGAAGCTGCTGGTGGAGGACCTCCTGGCACTCACGCGCGCGGAAGGAACGCGGCTGAACATGCGGGAAGTCGACGTTCTCGAACTCGTGCTGTCTGTCAGCAGTTCCGCTCGGGCGGCGTTTCCCGGGCGCTCGCTCACCGTGGAGAAGGAGGCAACCGACATCCCACTGGTGTCCGGTGACCCCGACCGTCTCCACCAAGTGCTTCTCAACCTGGTCAGTAACGCGTTCAAACACGCTGGTGATGACGCAGAAGTGACCATCACGCTGCGTGAATACCTCGACAACGTCTACATCGATGTGGCCGACAACGGCTGCGGGATGAACCCGGAAGACACCGACCACATTTTCGAGCGGTTCTTCCGCGCGGATTCTTCGCGTAACCGCTCCAAGAGCGCCGGCGGTTCCGGGCTGGGGCTAGCCATCACGAAGTCCATTGTGGAGCAGCACGGCGGCGCCATCACCGTGAAGTCTGCGCCTGGTGAGGGCTCCAAGTTCACGGTGAGTCTCCCGTGGCTGCGCATCGGCGGCGGTGGGCCGGAGCAGCCGGCCGGGGAGAGCTAGAAAGAACCGGGAAAGACTAGGCGCGGCGGCCGTCTGGGCCGGTGCCCAGCTCAGCGCGCAGCTTTTCGGCGGCGGCGTCCATCTCGGCATCGTCCGTTTCGTCGGCGCGCATGATGTTCTGCAGGCTGTAGCCGGACATGTCGTTGGCCGGGAAGACATGGATGTGGGCGTGCGGCACCTCGAAGCCCGCGATGAGGTAGCCGGCGCGCTCCGAGCCGAAGGCCGTGATCACAGCCTGGCCGATCTCCTGTGCCACCTCGTTGGCGTGCAGCCACGTCGCCGAATCCAGGTCCGTCCACTTGTCCACCTCGGCGACCGGAACCACGAGCGTGTGGCCGTACGCGATCGGCTCGATGGTCAAAAACGCGGCGACAGTCTCGTCGCGGTAGATGAAACGGCCGGGGATCTCCCCGTTGATGATCTTGGTGAAGACAGTGCTGACAGTGCTCATGCCCGCCCAGGGTAGCGATACTATGGGCCGCATGCGCATCCTCGTGATCGGTTCGGGCGGCCGCGAACACGCCCTTGTCCATGCACTGGCAGCATCGTCCGCACCGGCACCCGGGGACGGGCAGCATGAGCTGCATGCCGCGCCGGGCAATGCCGGTATCGCGGGCCTGGCCGCTGTGCACGAGCTCGATGTCACCGATGGTCCCGCCACTGTCGCGCTGGCCCAGTCCATCGGTGCGGACTTGGTGGTCATTGGCCCGGAGCAGCCGCTGGTGGCCGGTGTCGCCGACGCGCTAAGGGAAGCGGACATCGCCGTCTTCGGTCCCTCCAAAGCTGCCGCCGCACTGGAGGGCTCGAAGGCGTTCGCGAAAGACGTCATGGCTGCGGCGGGTGTTCGGACCGCCGATGCCCGCCAGGTCACCGATGCCTCCGAGATGGAGGCGGCGCTCGACGCGTTCGGCCCCACCTGGGTGGTCAAAGATGACGGTCTCGCCGGCGGCAAAGGCGTTGTGGTGACGCCGGACCGCGCCGCAGCCAAGGAGCACGCCGAGGCCGTCATCGCCGCCGGCAACCCCGTGCTGTTCGAGTCCTTCCTCGAGGGCCCGGAGGTCTCCCTGTTCTGCCTCGTCGACGGTGAAATTGTCGTGCCGCTGATCCCGGCCCAGGACCATAAGCGCGCCTACGACAATGACGAGGGCCCCAATACCGGCGGCATGGGCGCCTACACCCCGCTGCCGTGGCTGCCTGCTGACGGCGTTAGGCGCATCGTCGACGAGGTGGTCGCCCCCGTGGCGGCTGAGATGGTGCGCCGCGGCACTCCGTACTCCGGCCTGCTCTACGCCGGGCTGGCCTGGGGTGCGGACGGGCCCGCCGTGGTGGAATTCAACGCCCGCTTCGGCGACCCGGAAACGCAAGCCGTGCTCGCCCTGCTGGAGACTCCGCTCGCTGACGTCCTGCACGCCACGGCCACCGGCACCCTGGATGCGCTGGCCCCGCTCGAGTGGAAGGACGGCTTCGCCGTGACGGTGGTGTTGGCCGCCGAGAACTACCCGGCCAACCCGCGCAAGGGCGACCCGATCACCGCGCAGGGCGGGCTTCTGGGCGACCCCACGCGCGTCCTCCACGCCGGCACCTCCTCCCGGGACGGCGGCTATGTCTCCGCGGGCGGCCGCGTGCTCAACATTGTCGGCACGGGCGCGACTCTCGAAGACGCAGTGGACGCGGCCTACGAGACGATCGAGCAGATCGACCTGGATGGCTCCTTCTACCGCCGCGACATCGCGCGCCCGGCGATCGACGGGGAGATCCAGGTTTAAAGCGGGCGCGTGGATCTGGATGACATTCCAGTGATCAGCCTTCACAGCTCGACCGCTTGACCTGCGCGTTTGCTGGTGATGTTCAAGGCGCGTGTAAACGAGATCCACGCTGTCGTGCGGGTGACTGGGACGGGGGCAGCGGAGGCGTCGAAAAGCGGGCGCCGTGCGATAATGGTGCGCGTGACTGACTCGAAACCCCGTAATGCGAATGTCCTGTCCAACCGCTACGCGTCGGCCGAGATGGCCACGCTGTGGAGCGCGGAAAACAAGATCGTGCTGGAGCGCCAGCTGTGGATCGCGGTGATGCGCGCGCAGCGTGACCTGGGCATCGACATCCCGGAAGAGGCGATCGCGGACTATGAAAAGGTCGTGGACCAGGTCGATCTGGACTCCATCGCGCAGCGCGAGCGGGTGACGCGCCACGACGTGAAGGCGCGCATTGAGGAATTCAACGCGCTGGCGGGCCACGAGCACATCCACAAGGGCATGACCAGCCGCGACCTGACCGAGAATGTGGAGCAGCTGCAGATCTACCGCTCCCTGGAGCTGGTGCGTGGCCGAGCCATCGCGGTGCTGAACGCCATCGGCAACCGTGCGGGCGAGTACCGCTCCCTGGTTATGGCGGGCCGCTCCCACAACGTGGCGGCGCAGGCGACGACGCTGGGCAAGCGTTTCGCCTCCGCGGCTGATGAGATGGTGGTGGCACTCGACCGCGTCGAGGACCTGCTGGGCCGCTACCCGCTGCGTGGCATCAAGGGCCCGATGGGTACGGCACAGGACATGTTCGACCTGGTCGGCGGCGACGAGGCGAAGCTGAACCAGTTGGAGCAGGCCATTGCGCAGCATCTCGGCTTCGAGCGGATCTTCGACTCCGTGGGCCAGATCTACCCGCGCTCCCTCGACTTTGATGCGGTCTCCGCGCTGGTGCAGTTGGGCGCCGGCCCGTCGAGTTTGGCTACCACCATCCGTCTTATGGCCGGCAACGAGACCGTCACCGAGGGCTTCAAGGAAGGCCAGGTCGGCTCGTCCGCCATGCCGCACAAGATGAACGCCCGCTCCTGCGAGCGCATCTGCGGCTTCCAGGTGATTCTGCGTGGCTACCTCACCATGGTCGGCGACCTGTCCGGCCAGCAGTGGAACGAGGGCGACGTGTTCTGCTCCGTGGTGCGCCGCGTCGCGCTACCGGACGCCTTCTTCGCCATCGACGGCATGATGGAGACCTTCCTGACCGTCCTGGCGGAATTCGGCGCCTTCCCGGCCATGATCACCCGCGAACTGGACCGCTACCTGCCTTTCCTGGCCACCACGCGCATCCTCATGGCGTCGGTGCGCGCGGGCGTGGGGCGCGAGACCGCCCACGAGGTGATCAAGGAGCACGCGGTGGCCATGGCCCTGGACATGCGCGAAAACGGTGCGGAGCAAAACCTCGTCGAGCGTCTCGCCGCCGACGACCGCTTGCCGCTTGACCAACAGCAGCTCGAGGAGGCGTTGGCCGACCGCCACGCATTCATCGGCGCCGCGGAAGCCCAGGTGGACAACGTTTTGGACCGCATCCACGTCTGGGCCCAGAAGTACCCAGAGGCCGCCGGATACACTCCGGGAGAGATCCTGTAGCCGGGGGCGTAACATCGCACGCATGCGTCCAGAGCTTTCTGACTATAACCACCTCTCCGCAGGCAAGGTCCGGGAGATCTATGAGATCGACGACCAGACTCTGCTGATGGTCGCCAGCGACCGGATTTCCGCCTTCGACTACGCGCTCGAGCCGGAAATCCCGGACAAAGGCAAGATTCTCACCTACACCAGCGAGTTCTTCTTCGATCTGCTCGACGGTGTGCCCAACCACCTCGCCGGGCCGCTTGACGACGAACGGATTCCCGAAGAGGTCTTGGGCAGCGCCTTCGTGGTGAAGAAGCTGAACATGATTCCCTTCGAGTGCGTTGCCCGCGGCTACCTCACCGGTTCCGGCAAGAAGGAATACGACGCGAACGGTGCCGTCTGCGGCGTCGCCCTGCCGGAGGGGCTGAAGGAAGCGTCCAAGCTGCCGGAGCCGATTTTCACGCCCGCCACCAAGGCGGAGCAGGGCGACCACGACGAGAACGTCCGGTACGAGTACGTGGTCAAGCACGTCGGTGAGGAGCTGGCGGAGAAACTGCGCGCCATGACGCTGGAGATCTACTCCCGCGCAGCCGAGTACGCGGAGACACGTGGCATCATTCTCGCGGACACCAAGCTCGAGTTCGGCCTCGACGCCGACGGCGCACTGGTGCTCGCGGACGAAGTGCTCACCCCGGACTCCTCCCGCTACTGGCCGGCCGATTCCTACGAGGAAGGCAAAAGCCAGCCCAGCTTTGACAAGCAGTATGTGCGCAACTGGTTGACCAGCCCGAAGTCCGGGTGGGACCCGGAGGAGGGCACCCCGCCGCCGGAGCTGCCGGGCTCCATCGTCGAGGCCACGCGCGACCGCTACATCGAGGCCTACGAGCGCCTCTCGGGCCGCAAGTTCGCCTGAGCTCGCGCGGGCTAGACTCGGTGGGCATGACTGAGACTCCTCATTCGAATCCGGTCGGTCCGCAAGCACCGATCGCCGCGAAGCACCCGATCACCCGCACCTTCCACGGCCGGGAGTTCGTCGACGATTACGAGTGGTTGCGCGACAAGGAGTCCCCGGAGACCCTCGCGTACCTCGAGGCGGAGAACGCCTACACGAAGGAACAGACCGCACACCTCGAGGCGCTCACGGACTCGATCTACAACGAGATCAAGTCGCGTGTGAAGGAGACGGACATGTCCGTCCCGCAGCGCCAGGGCGACTGGTGGTATTACGGCCGCACGGAGGAAGGCAAGAGCTACGGCATCAGCTGCCGCGTGCCGGTCACCGACGGCAGCGACCCATGGTCGCCGCCGGAGCTTCCGGAGGACGGCTCGGGCCTGCCCGACGAGCAGGTTTTGCTCGACTTCAACGCGCTCGCCGAGGGTCACGAGTTCTTCTCCGTCGGAGCGTCGTCGATCAGCACATCGGGCCGCTACCTCGCGTACTCCACGGACACCGCGGGCGACGAGCGCTTCGACCTCAAAGTCAAGGACCTCACGACAGGGCAGTTGCTTGACGACGAGATCCCAGGCATCTTCTACGGCGCCACCTGGGCCGGCGAGGACCATATCTTCTACATCCGCGTCGACGACGCGTGGCGCCCCCACCAGGTGTGGCGTCACCGGCTCGGTACTGATTCCACCGAGGATGTGCTCGTCTACGAGGAGACCGACGAGAAATTCGGTGTCGGCGTGGCCGCGGACCGCTCGGAGCGCTACGTGCTCATCGTTTCCGCGTCCTCCCTGACCACCGAATACCGCGTTCTGCCGATGAGCGACCCGGAGGGCGAGTTCCAAGTGCTCTGGCCCCGCGAGGCGGGCGTGGAGTACAACGTCGACCTCGCCGTTATCGGGCAGGGAAGCAGCGAAAAAGAACACTGGGTGGTCACCCACAACGCGCACGGGCCGAATTCCTCCGTGGGCGTGTGCCCGGTTGCCGCCGGTCACCTGCCGCCCCTGCGCGAGCTGACCGAGCTCATGCCGCATGACGACCAGGTGCGCATCGAGGGCACCGATGCCTACCGCGACTTCATCTTCGTCGCTTATCGACGCAGCGGGATCGGCCGCCTCGCTGTAGCCGACCTCACCGCCGGCGGGTTCGGCTCCTTCCGGGAGCTGGAATTCGACGAGGAGCTCTACACCGCGGCCCTGGCCGGCAACCCGGAATGGGACGCCCCGGTGGTGCGCATCAGCTACACCTCCTTCACCCAACCCGCCCAAGTACTGGACTACCGCGTCGCCACCGGCGAGCTCACCCTGCTGAAAGAGCAGGAAGTCCGCGGCGGGTACAACCCCGACCAATACGTCGCCGAGCGCATGTGGGCCACAGCCGAGGACGGCACCAAGGTGCCGATGTCGGTGGTCAGGCGCGTCGATCTCAACGCGGATAAGCCTGCCCCCTGCTTGCTGTACGGGTACGGGTCCTACGAAGCGTCGACGGATCCCGGCTTCTCCGTCGCGCGGCTGAGCCTGCTGGACCGCGGAATGGTGTGGGTGTGCGCGCACGTCCGCGGCGGCGGCGAGATGGGCCGCCTGTGGTACGACAATGGTAAGATGCTGACGAAGAAGAACACGTTCACCGACTTCGTGGCCTGTTCCGACGCGCTAATCCGCGAAGGCGTGACCACCCCCTCGATGCTCGTCGCGGAAGGCGGCTCCGCCGGCGGCCTGCTCATGGGTGCGGTAGCGAACCTCGCTCCCGAGAAGTTCGCCGGCATCCAGGCGATCGTGCCGTTCGTGGACCCGTTGACTTCGATCCTCAAGCCGGAACTACCTTTGACCGTCGGCGAGTGGGAGGAATGGGGCGACCCGTACCACGACCCGGAGGTGTACGACTACATGGCCACCTACGCGCCCTACGAGAACGTCGAGGCGAAGAAATACCCTGACATCCTGGCCGTGACCAGTATCAACGACACCCGCGTACTGTATGTCGAGCCCGCGAAGTGGATCGCGAAACTGCGCGCCACAGCCACCGGCGGGCAGTTCCTGCTCAAGACCGAAATGGCAGCCGGCCACGGCGGCGTGTCCGGCCGTTACGCGAAGTGGAAGCAGACCGCGTTCGAGTACGCGTGGACGCTGCACACGGCGGGGGCGGTGACGGACGGCTCGCTAGTGGAATGAGATAAATCACACTGGTCGCTGTCGATGTCTGAAATCTCTCGAGTGAGGAGTATTACTGACTTGTTACTTTTCATTCCTGAGAGGAAGCACCATGTCATCCGTGCAGCCCGGCTCCACAGCCACCGCTTCCGGCAGTCCGCAAATCGCTGAACCGAAGAAGCGCAAAGACAACACCCACTGGCTCTACATCGGAGTCATCATCGCCGTTATCGGCGGCATCGTCCTCGGCCTCGTGGCACCCGATGTCGCCGTCCAACTGAAGCCCGTCGGCGACACGTTCGTCTCGTTGATCAAGATGATCGTTGGGCCGATCATCTTCTGCACCATCGTGCTCGGAATCGGTTCTGTCCGATCCGCCGCAACGGTGGGCAAGACTGGTGGTCTGGCGCTGATCTACTTCACCGTCATGTCCACCCTCGCGCTGGCCATCGGTCTGGTCGTGGGCAACATCATTAAACCGGGTGAAGGCCTGGGGCTGAGCGGTGATGCGTCGGCAGGTGCGAAGTACGCCGAGAAGGCCGGCGAAGGCGGCGGGTTGATCGATTTTATCCAGGGCATCGTCCCGGATACATTCTTCAGCGCGTTCGTTTCCGGTTCCATCCTGCAGGTGCTGTTCATCGGCCTGTTCGTCGGCTTCGCCGTGCAGTCTATGGGCAAGCAGGGCGAACCCATCCTCAACTTCGTCGCCAACCTGCAGAAGCTGGTGTTCAAGATCCTCGGTTGGATCCTCTGGGTCGCCCCGATCGGCGCATTCGGTGCGATGGCGGCGGTTGTGGGCAAGACCGGTATCCAGGCGGTGGTGCAGATGCTTGTGCTCATGCTCGCGTTCTACATCACCTGCTTCCTCTTCGTCTTCGGTGTGCTGGGCACCGTGCTGTGGGTGGTGGCCCGCGTCTCCCCGTGGAAGCTGTTCAAGTACCTCGGCCGCGAGTTCCTGCTCATCCTGGCCACGTCCTCGTCCGAATCCGCACTGCCCAACCTCATGCGCAAGATGGAGCACCTCGGCGTGGACAAGGCGACGGTGGGCATTGTCGTTCCCACTGGTTATTCCTTCAACCTCGACGGCACGGCCATCTACCTGACCATGGCCTCGATCTTCATCGCTGACGCCATGAATATGCCGATGAGCATGGGTGAGCAGATCTCCCTGCTGGTCTTCATGATCATCGCTTCTAAGGGTGCCGCCGGTGTCACCGGCGCCGGTCTAGCCACTCTGGCTGCCGGCCTGCAGGCTTTCCGCCCTGACCTGCTTTCTGGTGTGGGCATCATCGTCGGTATCGACCGCTTCATGTCCGAAGCCCGCGCACTGACTAACTTCGCCGGCAACTCCATCGCCACCCTCGTCGTAGGTACCTGGACCAACACCGTGGACCACGACCAAGTCAAGCGCGTCTTGTCCGGCGAGAACCCCTATGTAGCAGCTGACGACGACAGCGACGTCAAGCTGTCCAACCCCTCCGTGGATAATCCCGCGACCGCGCACCTGCAGCCAACCCCGCAGGTGGACCTGTCGCAGTACAACAAGCCTGTTCAGTAACCCTCAGTGGCTGCTGACCTTAAGCTCCGCGCTCCCGCTTGCTCATCGAGCGGGGGCTTTGCTGTGTAAGTAGAATGATCCCCATGTCCCGCCACCTGCTCGTCTCCGTTTCTTCGATTTTCGACGAGACACGAAAGGACGTGCAAAAGCTCGTCAGCGACTTGGAGTTTGAGAACATCCCGGTATCGCTGCTTGTGGCGCCGCACATCGACAAGAAATGGCACTTGGCTAAGGACGCGAAGACCCGTGGCTGGCTCAAGGAGCAAATGGAAGGCGGCCGCGGTCTCATTCTCAATGGCTTCGACCAGCCGGTGCAGGGGCGCCGCGCGGAATTCGCCAACCTAGAAGCCCATGAAGCGAAGCTGCGGCTCAAGGGCGCGACGCGTCAGATGGAAAAGCTCGGCTTCGAGCTGGACACCTTCGCCCCGCCGCGCTGGCGCATGTCCGACGGTACCTTGGAGGCGCTGCAGAAATTCGACTTCCGTCTCGCCGCATCAACTAAGGGCATTTACTTCCTGCGCACGGGCGAGATCGTCTACTCTCGCAACCTCTCCGTCGGTGAGGGCTTCGGTGCGGCGGGGTGGTGGCGCCGCAGCATTATCGACGCTGCCGTGCGCAGCGCCAAGCTCGGAAACACCGTTCGCCTTTCTGTCTCAGGCAGGAACCTATCGAAGAAGAAGGTTCGCAACGACTTCATCGCGGCCGCTGTTGCCGCCGCTGAAGAGGGCCTGACTCCGGTGAACTACCGGGACCTCTGACGCGTCCTGCCTCCGATGCGGCGGCCCTGCGCTCCTCTTCCAATGCGCCGGCGCTGCAGTCCGCCGAGGATCCGGCACACCAGGTAGATGCCGAAGGAGATGAACGCGACAAACACGCTCACCGGCACACCCGGCGCCAGGGAGAGAATCATGCCGCCCACCGCCGAGACCTCTGCGATCACGATGGACCAGACGGCCGCGCGCACCGGACTGCCCGTGATCTGGGTGGCCGCCGCACCGGGTGTGATCAGCAGCGACATGACCAGCAGCGCACCGACGATCTGCACCGACTGGGCGGACGCGATACCCACCAGTACTGCGAACAGGACAGACATGGCGCGCACATTCACCCCGGCCGCTGCCGCCATGGCCGGGTCCGCGGACGCGAACAGTAGCGGGCGCCACAGCACCGCCACGGCAGTTACGACGAGCACCGTGGTACCCGCGAGAAGCCACATATTCTGCCCCGAAATGCCCACGATCTGACCTGTAAGCAACGCCAGCGCCCGGTTGGAATTGCCCGGATACAGGTGGATGAACAGAACGGATAAGCCCATGCCGAAACTCATCACCACGCCGACTGCGGAGTCCTGCTGGCCCCGGAACCCGAGCGCCGCCAGCACGACTGCCGCGACGACCGCACCCGCCACTGCACCGAACCCGACATTGGCGCCGAACAGCAGCGCCGCTGATGCGCCCATGAGGGCGAGCTCTGACGTCGCGTGCACGGAGAACGACATTTGCCGCACCACGATCAGGGGCGCCATCACCCCTGACAAGAGACCGAGTAGCGCGCAGGCGATCAGCGTGACCTGAACGAAGTCGAGGCCGAGCAAGTACTGGGTCGTTTCGAATGCTTCCGTCACAGAACCACCATCCGTCCGTTGGCCTCCACCACATCCACGTGCGTTCCGTACAGGTCGCTCAAAACATCCGAGCGCATCACCTCGCCTACTTCACCCACGACGTGGCCTTCCGGGCCGAGGTAGAGGACCCTGTCCACCACCGACAAGAACGGGTTGATCGAGTGCGTCACGCACAGCACCGCGGCATCGAGAGAAGCGAGCCTATCGACGGTGTCCCGTTCGCGGGCGGGGTCGAGGGAGAGGAGGGGTTCGTCGGCAAGCATGAGCTCCGGATCTCCTGCCAGTGCTTGGGCTTGGCGGATGAGCTGCTGCTGCCCGCCCGACAGGAGACCCACGCGCTGATCCGCGAAATGGGTGGCCCCCACGCGCTCGAGCAGGTCGTCGACCTTTCCCTTCAGCGGTCGACGTCGTGTGATGCCGTGCGCGCATGCCAGCGACACAAGGTCCCGGCCACGGACCGGCAGATCAGCCGGGAACATGTGTTGCTGCGGAATGAAGCCCACCCGGTCAGTTGCCTCAACCGTGCCGGACGTGAGCTTCCGCGTACCCATGATCGTGTGGAGCAGCGTCGATTTGCCCACGCCGTTGGGCCCCAGCACCGCAACGAATTCCCCGCGTCGGAGCTCCAGGTTCAGATCGGCCCACAGTGGACTGACGGCTGCGTCGGCGAGCTGCAGCATCACCGGCGAGTTTGAGGGTGCCGCGGTGCCAGTCGCTCGGCTTGCTCCGTCTGGTTCCGGGGGAGAGGCGGGTGTGAAGGTCACTGTCTGATCAAACCACTGCTGAAAATCAATTTCAATCGCTGATAACGCTGTAAAGATAACTGAACGGTGACAATCGGACTATCTAGGCGGCGTGCTCCTCATCGTTGTGTGGATCGCCGTGGTCGTGTGTGTCGTCGTTGCCGTCCTGCGGCAGGCTACTCACGGCGTCGACGAGCTGATCGACGACCTGGTCGAAGTAGTCGAGGAAGTTCACGCCTTCGGGCGGAGTCTCGCGCATCTCCACGATGGCCACGTTGTTCTCGCGGGCGGCATTGGTCAACTGCTCGGTGGCGCTGTTGGTGCTCTGGGGGTTCGCAATCAGAATGTCGACGTGGCCCGCTTTGATCTCGTCGAGGAAAGCGGCAACATCCTGCACCGACGGATCGGCTTCGTTGAGCGCGGAGCGCATATATCCCTCGGGCGTGATGTCGTGCAGTTCGGTGCCCCACACCAGGGGGGCGGCGATGGGCTCAGTCATGGCCACGTGCGTGTGCGGCAGCTCGGCGAGTTTCTGGTTCACTGCGTCCATGCGTGTGTCCACGTCTTCAGTCGAACCGCCGACCTTCTCTTTCAGTGCGGATGCGACCTGCTTGATTTTCTCGGTGGAAAACCACGCGTGCTCAAGGTCGTCTGGGTTACCGGGGGTGCTGTCGTGGCTGTGGCTGTGGCCGTGGTTCTCCCCGTTGCCGTGGGCGTGATCAAGCTCGCGGGAATGCGCTTCGGCTTCTTCCTTGTTCACGAGGGGAATGGCGCTGATGATGCGATCTTGCTCGGCGACTGTGTAGAGGCTTGCATCATAGGGTCCGCCGTTGGCGACGAGGGTGCCGGCCTCGCGGACGCGGGCGAGGTCTTTGGCGGAAGGCTCGAAGTGATGCGGATCGATGTCGGTACCGGAGATGATCGCCTCCACCTGTGCGCCGGTGACGGCTGCCGTGACGTCGGCCCAGACGCTGGTGGTGGCCAGGACGGAGCTGTCGCCGTTGGGGCCGGTGGCGGAGGGGTCTGCGGAGTCCGGTTCCCCGGAGGAGCAGGCGGTTACGCTCGCGCCGACGAGGGCAAGGGCGGCGAAGGCGAAGACGGAACGATAGGTGAGGGTTTTTCGCATGGGGAATATCTAAGCAGTAATGAAAACTGTTTTTAATGGGTCGTGATGGGATCGCCCGGAAAAAGTGGAATGGTCAGGGTGTCGGATATACTGAACCGCGTCTTCAGACCCCAAATTGTGAAGGATTCTCATGGCACGAGTCGTTGTCAATGTCATGCCCAAGGCTGAAATTCTGGATCCGCAAGGCCAGGCCGTGCACCGTGCGCTGGGGCGCATCGGGGTGAACGGGGTGGCCGACGTCCGTCAAGGTAAGCGCTTCGAGCTCGAGGTGGCGGATTCCGTCACGGACGAGGAGCTGCACCGCGTCGCCGAGACGCTGCTCACCAACACCGTGATCGAGGATTTCGTCGTCGTGCGCGAGGGCGAAGGGGAGGCTTAAGCATGACAGCGACCATCGGGGTCATCACGTTCCCCGGCACGCTTGACGACGTTGATGCGCTCCGCGCCGCCCGCCTCGCTGGGGCGGAGCCGAAATCTCTCTGGCACGCAGACCAGGATTTGACGGGCATTGACGCTGTCATCGTTCCGGGCGGTTTCTCTTACGGTGACTACTTGCGCTCCGGTGCCATCGCGGCGATGGCACCGATGATGAAGGCCGTCGTCGAGGCTGCCGGTAAAGGCATGCCGGTGCTGGGCATCTGCAACGGCTTCCAGATCTTGACTGAATCTGGACTGCTTCCGGGTGCTCTGACCCGTAATAAGGGCCTGCACTTCCACTGCACGGACACCTACCTTGAGGTGGCCAATGCCGAGACCGCGTGGACGAGCAAGTTCGAGGCGGGCCAGAAGATTCTCGTGCCCGCAAAACACGGTGAGGGCCGCTTCCAGGCGGACCAGGCCACTGTGGACGAGCTCGAGGCCGAGGGGCGTGTGGTGTTCCGTTACACCGACAACTTCAACGGCTCTATGAACGGCATCGCTGGCGTGACTAGTGAGAACCGCCGCGTCGTGGGGCTCATGCCGCACCCGGAGCACGCGATCGATCTGCTCACCGGGCCGTCCACTGACGGCCTGGGACTGATCCAGTCCGCCATTGCCGAAATCTCGAAGATTGGAGCGTGATTCGCGTGAACGAACAGGAAAAGAACCCGCTCGTGCACAACGACACTGTGGAGGCCGCGAAAGCGACACCGGAGCACGAGCAGCCGTACGCAGCGCTGGGACTGAAAGACGACGAGTACGCCCGCATCCGCGAGATCCTCGGACGCCGCCCCACTGACGCGGAGCTGACCGTCTACTCGGTGATGTGGTCCGAGCACTGCTCTTACAAGTCATCCAAGGTGCACCTGCGCTACTTCGGCGAGACCATGACCGAGGAGATGGGGGCGAAGCTTCTCGCCGGCATTGGCGAGAACGCCGGTGTGGTGGACATCGGCGACGGCAACGCGGTGACGTTCCGCGTGGAATCCCACAACCACCCCTCCTACGTTGAGCCGTACCAGGGTGCGGCGACGGGTGTCGGCGGCATCGTCCGCGACATCATGGCCATGGGCGCGCGCCCGATCGCAGTGATGGACCAGCTGCGTTTTGGCCCGGCGGACGCGGATGACACCAAGCGCGTCCTGCCCGGCGTCGTCTCTGGCATCGGCGGTTACGGCAACTCGCTCGGTCTCCCGAACATCGGTGGCGAGACCTCCTTTGACGCCACCTACGCGGGTAACCCTCTGGTCAACGCCTTGTGCGTGGGCACACTGAAAGTCGAGGATCTGAAGCTCGCTTTCGCTTCTGGCCAGGGCAACAAGGTCATGCTGTTCGGCTCCCGCACGGGCCTGGACGGCATCGGCGGCGTGTCGGTGCTGGCATCGGAGACTTTCGAGGAGGGTGCAGAGCGCAAGCTGCCGGCGGTGCAGGTCGGCGACCCCTTCGCGGAAAAGGTCCTCATCGAGTGCTGCCTCGAGCTGTACGGCGCAGACGTGGTCGTGGGCATCCAAGACCTGGGCGGTGCGGGTCTGGCCTGCGCCACCTCCGAGCTGGCTGCTTCAGGTGACGGCGGCATGCGCGTCAACCTCGACGCGGTCCCGCTGCGGGCGGAGAACATGACAGCTGCGGAGATCCTCGCCTCCGAGTCGCAGGAGCGCATGTGCGCTGTGGTGGCACCGGAGAACGTGGAGAAGTTCAAGGCGATTTGCGCAAAGTGGGATGTCGCCTGCGCGGAGATCGGCGAGGTGACCGGCGAAGCCGACCGCCTCATCATCGAGCACAACGGCGAGATCGTCCTAGACGCGCCGCCGTCGACCATCGCAGATGAAGCTCCCGTCTACGAGCGGCCCTGGGCGCGCCCGGAGTGGCAGGACGGGGTGCAGGAGCAGGGGGACGTCGATAAGCCTGCTGATGTCGTCGACGCGTGGCTGCAGCTCGTCGCGTCGCCCGCGCTGTGCTCGCGCGACTGGATCACCGAGCAGTACGACCGCTACGTGCGCGGCAACACTGTTCAAGCGCGCCACGCGGATTCGGGTGTCCTGCGTATCGACGAAACCTCCGGCCGCGGTGTCGCCGTCTCTGCCGACGCATCCGGCTGCTACTCCTACCTGGATCCGAATATGGGCGCGCGCCTCGCGCTGGCGGAGTCCTACCGCAACGTGGCTGTGACCGGTGCCCGCCCGGTGGCCGTGACCAACTGCCTCAACTTCGGTTCCCCGGAGAACCCCGATGTGATGTGGCAGTTCCGCGAAGCTGTTCACGGTCTGGCCGACGGTGCGAATGAGCTGAGGATCCCCGTGTCCGGCGGAAACGTGTCCTTCTACAACCAGACGGGCGACACCCCGATCCTGCCAACGCCGGTGGTCGGCGTGCTGGGTGTGATCGACGATGTCGCGCACTCCGTGAGCCACCGCGTGGTCAACAACGGCGATTCCGATGTGCTGGTCCTTCTCGGTGAGACCAAAGACGAGTTCGGCGGTTCCGTGTGGCAGGACATTTCCGGCGCGGGCTTGTCCGGGCTTCCGCCTCAGGTCGACCTGGCAAACGAGGCGAAGCTGGCGGACTTCTTCTGCGGCTCCGCCGAGCGCGGGGATGAATCCGGCGCGGCATTCGGCCTCACCGCCGCCCATGACCTCTCAGAGGGTGGCCTGGGCCAAGCCGTCTTCGAGATGCTCAAGGACACTGGCAAGGGAGCGGAACTCGACCTCACCGATGTGCACGAGGACGCGTTCACCGCATTGTTCTCCGAGTCCGCCTCCCGCGTGCTCGTCGCTTGCAGCCCGGACCGTGTGGACCGTGTGGTTGCCGAGGCTGTGGAGCTGGGCATTCCTGCCGCCGTCATTGGTGCGACAAACACCAGCGGCGAGATCACCTTCGCCGACGGGACTCCGGCCGCGGGCCAGTCCGTCAGCATGGAGGCGCTGCGCACGGCGTGGTCCGGGACGCTGCCGGGGCTGTTCGCTCACGCGGACGCGCCGAACGCCGCCGTTTAATGCCGAGCGCCGCTGTCTGATTGGGCAGTAGGCGACACAAAAAGCGCCGGGGAGGAAAACAATCTCCCCGGCGCTTTTCGTCGCGCGGAACGTGGCGTGTAGGACGCGGCGCGTTCTAGTCGATCGACTGATGCGGCGGGTTCGGGCTGACCAGCGGCATCGGGCGGTACTCCTCGCGCAGCTCTTTGAGCACCTCGGCGTGCTCCCACAGGGCCTTGTCCTCGTCGGTCTCGGGGACGAACTGGCGGGCCTGCAACGGGTCGCCGTCGATGTCGGTGGCCACGTAGGTGAAGGTGGCGTGGATTGCGGTCTGCAGGTTCTCGCGGCCGCCGCGGGGGTCGCCGGAGCGGACGTGCGTGCTCACGCTCATGGAGCGTTCGCCGGTGCGGGTCAGGCGGGCGTCCACCTCGATGAGGTCGCCGATGGAAATGGGGCGGTAGAAGCGGATGCCGCCGGCGTAGACAGCGGCGGTCTGCTCGCCAGACCATTCCATGGTGCAGGACGTGCCGGCGGAGTCGATCCACTCCATGGCGGTGCCGCCGTGGACCTTGCCGCCCCAGTTGATGTCGGTCGGCTTGGCCATGAAGCGGTGGATGGTGCGCGGGGCCTTGGAGTCGCCGTCGTAGGTCTGCTTGAGCATCTCGTTTTCGATGTCTTTGCGGAGCTGGAGACGGGATTCCGCGGCCTGTTCGACGCGCTTTTCTTCCTCGGTAACCGGGATGTACTTAGGCACTTCCATGCCCTTGCCGGTCTCGGGGTCTTTGGCCACGAAGATCACTAGGCAGTCGCAGGCGCGGGTGAACACGCCCTCGCGGGGATCGGCGGAGAGCACCTCGTTGACGATGTGCATGGAGGAACGGCCGGTCATGGCGATGCGGGAGCGCACCTCGACGATGTGGCCGGACGGAATCGGGCGGGTGAAGTGGATGTGTCCCACGTAGGCGGTGACGCAGTAGGTTGAGGACCACTGGACCGCGCAGGCGTAGGCCGCTTTGTCGATCCACTCGAGCACGCGGCCTCCGGAAACGCCTTGGGCACCGGCGTGGATCACGTCGGTGGGGGCCGCCATGAATCGGAGGGTGATGGATGAGGACTTGTCTACAGTTTCCGCTGTCTCGGTCATTTCTGTGAGTGTAATACGTAGACTGCGTTCATGGCTCCTAAGAACGACCCGCAGGCAACTCGCGCCGCTGTCGAGGCGGTCAAAGGATGGATCGAGGACCCGGATGGAGCGCCCGTTCCGGCGCGGGGGCTGATTGCAGACGCTTGTCGACGCACCGCGCGTGCCCTTGCCGGCGAACTTCCCGGACACACGGTGGAACTGAGGGTGCCTCCGTTCGTGGCTGTCCAGTGTGTTGATGGTCCGCGGCACACCCGTGGCACACCGCCGAACGTGGTGGAGATGTCGCCTCTGGTGTGGTTGCAGTTGGCCACAGGGAAAGTGGGTTACGCGTCAGCCGTGGACGACGGCCGCGTGGAGGCCTCGGGTTCCCGCGCCGGGGAGGTCACCGCGGGGCTGCCGGTGATTGCCCTCTAGGTGAGTGAATCCACTAGGGTTGAGCCCGTGCAAAGCTTGAATGCCGATGCTGTTGATGCTGACATGCCTCGGGGCGTTCCGTGTGCTCCGCGTGACATGGATGCTGAGGAGAACGAGCCGCGCGAGGAGTGCGGCGTATTCGGTGTATGGGCGCCGGGCGAGGACGTCTCTAAACTGACGTATTTCGGCCTCTTCGCCTTGCAGCACCGCGGCCAGGAGGGGGCCGGTATCGCGGTGGGCGATGACGGCCGCATTGTGGTGTTCAAGGACAGCGGTCTGGTCTCGCAGGTCTTCGACGAGGCGATTCTGGATGCCCTACAGGGCGATGTGGCGATCGGTCACACGCGCTATTCCACGGCGGGCGCGCAGAACTGGGAGAACGTCCAGCCGATGTTCCGCACGTCGCCGAACGGCACGGACGTGTCTCTGGCCCACAACGGCAACTTGGTTAACTACAAGACGCTGCAGGATGAGGCGATCCGCCGCAAGCTCGTTCCGCAGGAGGGCGTCGAGGGGCAGGGCTCGTCTTCCGACACGGCAGTCGTGTCGGCGTTGCTTGCCGACGGTGTCCGGGAGGGCCGC
Source organism: Corynebacterium sp. P3-F1 (assembly GCF_030503635.1). NCBI lineage: Bacteria > Bacillati > Actinomycetota > Actinomycetes > Mycobacteriales > Corynebacteriaceae > Corynebacterium > Corynebacterium sp. P3-F1. The sequence goes on along the minus strand of NZ_CP129965.1, from coordinate 910,450 downwards.
ACCCTGCTCGACTCCGCCCGCAATCTGCTGCCCACTCTCAAAGGCGCTTTTTGTCTTGTCTTCACAGACGGCAAGACGCTGTACGCCGCCCGCGACCCGCACGGTGTGCGGCCGTTGTCGCTGGGGCGTCTCGAGCAGGGCTGGGTGATCGCCAGTGAGACCTCAGCCCTGGACATCACCGGCGCCTCGTTCGTCCGTGATATCGAGCCGGGCGAGCTCATCGCCATCGATTCCTCCGGCATTTACTCCGAGCGGTTCGCCGAGGCCACCCCGAAGACGTGTGTGTTCGAGTACGTCTACATCGCCCGTCCCGATTCGGTGGTGGAGGGCACTACGGTCAACGCGGCCCGCCTGGAAATCGGCCGCCGCTTGTCGCATGTGGTGCCTGTCGACGGTGACGTGGTCATGCCGGTCCCCGAATCCGGCACACCGGCCGCCATAGGGTACGCCGAGGAATCCGGCATTCCGTTCGCTCAGGGCCTGATGAAGAACGCCTATGTGGGGCGTACCTTCATTCAGCCGTCGGACACGCTGCGCCAGCTGGGGTTGCGCCTGAAGCTCAACCCGGTGCGCGAAATCATCGAGGGTAAGTCGCTCATCGTCGTCGACGACTCGATTGTTCGCGGTAATACGCAGCGCAAACTCATCCGCATGCTGCGTGAGGCCGGCGCGGCCGAGGTGCACGTGCGTATCGCATCGCCCCCAGTGAAGTGGCCGTGCTTCTACGGCATCGACTTTGCCAGCCCCGGTGAACTGATTGCCAACAACGCCGGCGGGAACGACGAAGCTGTAGCGGAGAATATCTGCCGCGTCATCGGCGCGGATTCCCTGGCTTTCGTGTCCATCGACGACATGATCGCTTCCACCGGCAAGCCCGCCAATAATCTGTGCGCCGCCTGCTTCGACGGCCACTACCCGCTCGGGTTGCCCGAGAACAATGCCAACGCTGACGCCGTCCGGCGCATCCAGGAAGGGACGAAAGCACCATGACCACCCCCACCCCCGACAACCAGCAACCGGGCGCACCGGAGACTCCCGAGAGCTCGAATGGCGCAGGTAGCCCGGAAAGCACCGACGCGTCCGTTTCCTACGCCGCAGCCGGCGTGGACATCGAGGCCGGCGATAAGGCGGTGGAGCTCTTCGCCCCGCACGCCAAGCGTGCGACGCGCCCGGAGGTTCGGGGCAGCCTCGGCGGTTTCGCGGGCCTGTTCGCGCTGGGCAAGTACAAGGAACCGCTGCTGGCTGCGGGCTCCGATGGAGTGGGCACGAAGCTCGCCGTAGCGCAAGCGATGGACAAGCACGACACCATCGGCATCGACTTGGTGGCCATGTGCGTCGATGACCTGGTCGTGTGCGGCGCTGAGCCGCTGTTCCTCCAGGACTACATCGCCGTGGGCAAGGTCATTCCGGAGAAAGTGGCCACGATTGTCGGCGGTATCGCCGAGGGCTGCGTCCAGGCCGGTTGCGCTCTGCTCGGCGGCGAGACCGCTGAGCACCCGGGCGTGATGGGGGAGGACGAGTACGATGTCTCCGCCACCGCAGTGGGCGTGGTGGAAGCGGATGAACTGCTTGGGCCGGACCGCGTGCGCGAAGGTGACGTGATCATCGGTATGGCGTCGTCAGGCCTGCATTCGAACGGCTACTCGCTGGCGCGCCACGTGCTTTTGGAGAAGGCTGGTCTGCCGCTCGACGGGCACATCGAGGAACTCGGTCGGACCTTGGGCGAGGAGCTTTTGGAGCCCACTCGCATCTATTCCCTCGACTGCCTCGCCTTGACTCACGAGTGTGAGGTGCGCACGTTCTGTCACGTCACCGGCGGCGGCCTGGTGGGCAATATGGAGCGCGTGATTCCCGAGGGCAAGGTCGCGGAGATGCACCGCACGTCGTGGGAACCGCCGCAGATCTTCCGCACGATCCGCACCGTGGGCAAGGTCCCCGGCGTCGAAATGGAGAAGACGTTCAACATGGGCGTGGGCATGGTCGCAATCGTCGCGCCGGAGGACCGGGACCGTGCCCTGGCAATGCTCACCGCCCGCCACGTCGACTGCTGGGAGCTCGGTGTTATCCGCGGCGCGACCAAGGAGGACGGCGGTCGCCGCGCATCGCTCGTCGGCTCTCACGTGTACTAAGTAGCCTCGCCTCACCCGCGTAGGCCCGTTATCCCCGCGGTTTGTGCAGGTGACGGCCGTGAGCGACATAATTTGACGCGCACGCTATTATGGCATGCAGGACAAATTTTCAGACGTTTTAAAAAGGGTCGCCGACTATTTGAGCCGCTCTTTAGACACCTCAAGGGGGTCACGCCATGGGTCGCGGACGCGCCAAAGCAAAGCAGACCAAGGTCGCACGCCAGTTGAAGTACAACACGCCCGACATGGATCTTGATTCGCTCCAGCGGGAGCTCGCGGGCAAGGCCCCTTCCAACCAGTGGGACGATAGCTCGGACGACGATTACGATGTCGACCCGCAGTATGCGGACTACGCCGACTGGGACGCAGACGAAGACGGGCGCTAGCCAGACGCGAACCAGATCCGTGTGATTTCCCGCACGCGAAACCTCAGATCTCGTGTGACGCGTGGGGTATGGGGATCGCGCGCATCTTGTGGGCGCGCAACTTAGCGCCCACGCAGCTTGTCGACGGCCCGGCGCCCCGCCCTTTCCCCCTCATCCGCCGGCAAGGAATCGATGTCCACGGCAGCGGTGACTGTCATCGTGCCGTTTTCTTCGTCCCCGGTCTCAATGTCCAATGTGATCCCGGCCGGCGTGCCTGCGGTTGGGGCTGGGGAGCTGCCTGAACTGACGGAGCCGCCGGCTGTGTTGCCGGCCGGAATGTTCAGAGCGGAGCGCTTCACCAGCGCCAGAGCGATCGGACCGTAGTCGCAGTCGTGCACGACGGTGCCTAGCCGGCCCACGGTGCGCCCACCCAATGTGATGGGGGAGCTCGCTGCGGGCTCAACGGGTGCGGAGCCGTCTAGGTGCACAAGGACGAGCAGTCGGGGAGAGCGCCCCAAGTTCTCCACGCGCGCGACTGTTTCCTGGCCGCGGTAGCAGCCCTTGTTCAGGTGGACTGCGCCGACGTGTCCACCGCGGGCAATGAGGGTCGGGGCCTCGTGGGGGATGGACTTGGCGTCCAAGTCTGCCCGGTGCTCCGGTTCGAGGGCCTTGACCCGCTCGGCGGTGAACGCCATGAGACCGGCGCGTTCCAGCCCAGACTCGGGGCTGGTGAGAACACGGTATGCGTCTGCGAGCTGCGTTCGGGGCACGGCGATGTCGATGCGGCGCGGCCCTGCCCAGTCCACTTCGCGGCTGAACACGGCACTGATCGAGTCCGAGACAGTGAACGACATCGGCGCACCGAGCACCGTGATGATGCCCAAATCAGCTTCTTCGACGGTGACATCGGACCAGAAGATCATCTTGGTCAGGTAGTCCGCAAAGGACTCGCCGGCATACGACGCGGTGTCCAGATAAAAGGCGTCGCCGACGCGCGTGATGTCGGCGTGGTGGAGGATGCGGCCCTGCATGTCCAAGTCACAGACCGCAGCGCTGTACCCGTCGGGTGTGTCGTCGAGCTTCTGCGAGAGCAGGTTATTCAGAAATTCCGCGGCATCGGGTCCGGCCACGCGGATCACGCAGCGGTGGCTGCGGTCGACAGCGGCGCCGCCGCGCTCCACGAAACGCTGCTCCCGCAGGGGGTCGCCGTAGTGGGAGGGGACGCCGGCGGCGTCGATAAGCGTGCTCGTCGCATCGGGCAGCTCGGCCGCTCCATTGAAGCTCAGTAGGGGCGATCGGTAGTTCTTCACGGGCCCGATTCTACGCGGGCATAATGGGCCGGTATGGGCCCCAATCACGCTGTCATTTATCTCGTTGAGCCGTTCGGAGGCTCCCTGCGGCGGCAGAATGCGAACCTGCCGCACGTGTACTGGGACGACGCGGCGGTGACGCGCGGGGACGGGTGCTTCGAGACGATTCTGGTGTCTGCCGGTGCCCCGACCAATATTGACGCGCATCTGAAGCGCTTCGCCAATTCGGCGCGGCTGCTCGACCTCCCGGAACCTCCCGCTGGGGCCTGGCGCACCGCGACGGAGCAGGCCGTGGCCGATTTCGTGCGCGAGTCCGGGTGCGAGCCGCAGGAGGTGGAGGCGAAATGCCAATGGACGTACACCCGGGGCCGCGAATCAACCGGCGTGCCCAGCGCATGGGTGACGGTCCGCCCGATCCCGCGCGAACAGATTGAGCTGCGTGAGCGCGGTGCGAAGGTCATGACCGCCCCGCGCGGGTACACGCTTGCGGCCACCGACGAGACCCCGTGGCTCACCGTCGGGGCGAAGACGCTTAACTACGCGGCATCGATGTCGGCTGTCCGCTGGGCGAAGAGCAAGGGTTTCGACGATGTTATCTACGTCGATCCCGCCACCGGGCGCGTCTTGGAAGGAGCGACGTCCTCCGTCGTCGCTGTGAGGGGCGACAAGCTGCGCACGCCCACCACTGGCGGAGATGTCCTGCCCGGCACGACGCAGGCCGCCCTCTTCGCTGAGGCCGAGCAGCACGGCTGGCGATGTAAGGAAAAGAACTTCGATGTCGACTATTTACTCAGTTCCAACCAGGTGTGGCTCGTCAGCTCTGTTCGCGGCGGGGTGCGCGTGACCGCCATTGACGGCAAAGAACTTCCCGCGCCGAGCAAGAAAGAAGAAGCGAAGCTGCGAAAGCTCATTAGCGCGGCGATGGCGCGGTAGAGCTCGCCGCTGCCGTTTCGTGCCCGGCGGTTGAGCGGGGTTTCAGCCGAGGTTTAGCCGGCGATGCGCTTCAATTCCGCGGACATGTGGGGGATGAAGACGAGCTCGTCGCCGGCGGAGCCGGCAGCCACGCGTTCGTCGACCCACCCCAGGTTGTTATTCGGCATCAGGCCGTACATGCGCTTCCCCGGGCCGTGGTTGGCCGGACCGGTCTCAGTGGCGATCGTGGACGCGGACGTGATCTGCCAGGCGCGCTCGTTGACCGGGGAGCCGTAGAGGATTTCCACGAGGCCCCGCGAGTTGGTCAGCGTCACCTCGATCTCATCTTTAAGCGAGATGCGCCAGAAACCCGTCTCGCGCTGGTCTGCGCCCGTGGAGTTTCCATCGGAATCGATGCGCCACATGCGGGAGTCGAATTTCAGGTAATTCTCGCCATCGTGGGAGATGACAAGCTGCTGGCCGAAGGCGTACTCAACCGGATCCTCGTCGGGGGATGCCGGGAGCTCGACGGCCTGGCCCGTGCCCTGCCACACGCCTACCAGCGGCAGTAGCCCCAGGAGGCCATCGTTCAGGTTGGGGCCCTGGCGCAGGTTGGCTGTGTCGTCCGGCAACGGGATATCATCCAAGCCCAGCGCCGGGATGTTGCGGTGGGCAGTGTTCTTGGACTGCTCCGCAGCGAGGTTCACGGCGTCATTGCCGTTCAGCTTGGCGGTCGCCACGTTATCGACATTGTCGGTGTTCTCGGCGTCGTTAGTGTTCTCGTTGTTTTGGCTCATGCCAGTCAAGGGTAGTCACGCATTGGCGGGAGCAGCGATGGGGGAGAGCAGCTCGGGTGTCAGGGTCACCGCGTGCTGCTGCGCAGAGAAACGGATGGAGCCGCCTGCCACTTCGACTTTGTCGGCCTGCGCGCCGATGGGGATGTTCCGGGTGTCCAGCTCCAGCGTATAAGCGGAGGTGACGGCGGGGATGAGATCAGATGGGACGTCGATAAGCTGGACCGGTTCCATGCGGAATGTGGCGCCGTCGAGGCGGAGGGCGACCACTGCCGACGTTTTCTCGTCCGTGCCGGGGACGGTGCCGGTGAGCTGTGCTTCGCTGGCGGTGCCGCCGGTCGGCGAAATATCGTACGGGTTCGCGATGTCCAGGTCTGTCATACCGAGCAGTTGCCCGAAGGCCACGCCGTCGAGAGAGAGCGTGTGCTCGACCCGCTTGGCCTCGCTGCCTATGAAATCCGCGCCGACCGCCTTCTTCGCGTCCACGACGATGTCATATATATCTGTGCGCGAGTTGGCTATGCCCACGCCCTCCACATCCACGTCAAGTGCCTGGAAGCTCACGCGCGTCACCTTGCCGGAGAACGCGACCTGGGCAAAAGGGAAACCGCCGACGTACGTGTCCGGGTCCGCGGGCAGTCCGTCCGCTTCCCGCGCGTGGGCGGCGAGGGTGCGTTCCACACGCGCGGCAACGGCAGCATCCGCGCCGAACGCCACAGCGACAATTCCTGCGAGCACGCCCGCTGCGGCCGTTAACCCCTTCGCTTTCATGCTTTTACCGTAGCCTGGGGGCATGACACAGGGTTTGTCCGGAGTGCAACGCGTCGATCTATCAGCCGAATCTGCGCTGCTCAGCGAGGTGCGAGAGCTGCTCGATCGCGCGCACGAAACCGATGGGGTGGAGGCGTTCTCCGAGGGCTTCCGCAAGGAGCTCGGTCGCACATCTACCCATGTTCATTGGGCATTGCTTACCGACGGCACCCCCCGCGCCCTCGCCGCTTACGCCCCCGACGGGTCCGCTGAATTAGTTGTGGACCCTTCCGCACGCGGAAACGGGCACGGCAAAGAGATGGCGGAAACGGTGCTGAACGCTCGCCCCGACTCAGGGCTGTGGGCGCACGGCGATCTCCCCGCGGCGCGGGCGCTCGCTTCACGCCTGTCGTTGACTCCGACCCGCGAATTGCTCGTCATGGCGCTGGATGGGCCAGTTTTGCAGGAGGTCGGCGGTGCCCGCTCCGCAGCTGAATCGCTCGACGAGGGGTTCATCGAACTGAGCTACCCCGACTCGGTGGCTCGGTGGGGCCACGATGCCGTCGAGCGTGCCTGGCTGGATGTCAACAACGACGCGTTCTCATGGCACCCAGAGCAGGGTGGGTGGACGATGCATGCGTTGCACGATGCCATGGACACGGAGTGGTTCGACCCGGACGGCGTGCGGCTGCTCTGGGTTATTGCCCATTCAGGAGAGTCCGACCATGACCGCTCTGTCGCCGAGAAAACGGATTCTGAGCTGCCTGTGCTCGCTGGCTTCCACTGGACCAAGCGCCACTCCGCCGATCTGGGAGAGGTCTACGTTGTCGGCCTCGCCTCCGATTTCCGTGGCCGGGGCCTCGGTGACCCGCTGATGCGCGCAGGGCTAGAGCACCTCGTCGCAGGCGGCTCTCGCCGGGTGATCTTGTACGTTGAAGCCGACAACGGCCCAGCGGTCCGGCGGTACGAGCAAATGGGCTTCGCTGTCGTGGAGCGTCACGTGGTGTACTCGCGAAGCGGCGCCGGTGCTGAGGAATGAGGGAGGAATAAAAGATCCTCCGGCACCAAATGGGTCATAAAGCGCACCACTAATTCACAGGAGTTCCCAAAGTTAACTCTTTGTTAACCGTTTAGGGGCCTCGGGGTTAACACTGGGCACGTAGCTTGCACAGATGTGAGCACTCAGGCACGGCACTGGTGCGCCGTTATGGCGTTTCCCGGTGGCCTGAGACCGATGCTCAGAAGAAATCTGAATTCGCACCGGAAAGGTATCCTCGTGATCCGTAACATCAAGCGCTCTGCAGCAATCGCAGGTGTTGCTGCACTGACTTCCGTCACCCTCGTTGCATGCGGTGACTCCAACGAAACCAACACCGAGAACAGCAACGACAGCAAGGGTTCCATCGAGGGTCTGTCCGGCCAGACCGGCCAGCTCGTCGCTGAGGGTGCTACTTCCCAGGCGAACGCCATGGACTACTTCAGTGCACGTTACGCTGAGGAAGTTCCGGGTGCGAACCTCGCGTACAACGCCACCGGTTCCGGCTCCGGCATCAAGAACTTCATCGGTAACCAGGCCACCTTCGCTGGCTCCGACTCCGCCCTGAAGGAAGACAAGGGCGAGGTTGAGGCTGCAAAGCAGCGTTGCGGCGGCAACGACGCATGGCACCTGCCGATGGTCATCGGCCCGGTCGCAGTTGCGTACAACCTGAAGGACGTCGACGAGCTCAACCTGACCGTTGACAACATCGTCGAGATCTTCGACGGCACCATCACCAAGTGGAACGACCCGAAGATCGCCGAAAACAACGACGGTGCGAACCTCCCGGACACCAACATCTCCGTGATCTACCGCTCCGACGAGTCCGGCACCTCCGACAACTTCCAGAAGTTCCTGGCTTCTGCTTCCGATGGCAAGTGGACCGGCGAGGGCAAGGCCTTCCCGCAGGGTGTCGGCGCTGGCGCTAACGGCTCCACCGCTGTTGCTGAGCAGGTCAATGCTACCGAGGGTGCTATCACCTACGTCGAGGCTGGCTACGCTCGCGACCTCGACCTCGGCACCGCAAACATCGACTTCGGTGCTGGCCCAGTCGAGCTCTCCGACGAGTCCGTCAACAAGGCTCTGGAGAACGCCGAGTTCAAGGGCGAGGGCAACGACCTCGTCGTCGATTCCAAGGCTCTGTTCGCTTCCAAGAACGAGGGCGCATACCCGCTGGTCCTGACCACCTACGAGATCGTCTGCTCCAAGGGCTACGACGAGGAGACCAAGAACATGGTCAAGGACTTCCTGACCGTCGTCCTCGAGTCCCAGGACGAGGAGCTCGCTGACGCTGGCTTCATCCCGGTTTCCGGCACCTTCGCTGAGCGTCTGAAGACCTCTGTCGACGCGATCAGCTAAGACAGTTTCGCTCCCGCTTTCAGTCCTCACAGTCTGAAAGCACGACTTGCCCCCGCCACCTCTGTGAGCCGGGGGCTTGTCTACGTGATGGGCGGTTCGTAAACCGTCTCCGGCAGGTCACGGTCGGACGAACGCCTGGAATCTGCGTGAGCGGCTCTTGAACCCTCTGCTCACGCACACTGAAGTTCACAAACCAAAGGAATCGTCACTATGGCTGACAACGAATTGCCGGCAACTGAGCACGACGATCGCGGTGCTGGCCCCGCCACCCGCGAAGATCCCGTCGTTGCCTCTTCGCAGGCTACTCCGCGTGAGAAGGGCCAAGATCCCGCTGCATCCAACACACCCGTCGCTGGCAACGCGTCCTCCGGGGCAGGCGTGAAGCGTCCGGGCGACCGCATCTTCGAAGCACTGTCCACCATTTCCGCCGCGCTGATCACCGTGATCATTATTGCGGTGGGCCTCTTCCTCCTCATCCAGGCCTTCGATCCGCTGCGCCTGAACAAGGAGAACTTCCTCACTTACGGCGGCCAGTGGCAGACCGCCAACCTGGAGAACATGCAGTTCGGTATCCCGAACCTGTTCTTCACCACGATCACGGTCTCGCTGATCGCTCTCATCATCGCTATGCCGGTCGCCCTCGGCATCGCAATTTTCTTGTCCAACTACGCGCCGAAGCAGCTGGTCCGCCCGCTGGGAACGCTCGTGGACATGCTCGCCGCAGTCCCGTCGATCGTTTACGGTCTCTGGGGTGCACAGGTTCTCGGTCCGAAACTCTCCGGTTTCTACGAATGGATCCACTCCTGGGGCGGCGATTTCTTCCTGTTCAAGCAGTACGCGAACTCCCCGTCGTTCGACACCGGCCGTAACATGCTCACCGGTGGCATCGTCCTGGCAGTGATGATTCTGCCGGTCATCGCCGCAACAGCGCGTGAGATCTTTGTGCAGACCCCTCCGGGACAGATCGAATCCGCTCTCGCCCTCGGTGCGACCCGTTGGGAGGTCATCCGCATGACCGTCCTGCCGTTCGGCCTCTCCGGCTTCATCGCCGGTTCCATGCTCGGGCTCGGCCGCGCACTGGGTGAGACCATGGCGCTCTACATGGTTGTCTCCCCGGGCCCCGAGTTCCGTGGCTCGCTTTTCGACGGCGGTTCGACGTTCGCTACCGCCATCGCAAACGCCTCGGCAGAGTTCAACAACCCGACGTCCGCCGGTGCCTACATCGCGGCGGGTCTGGTCCTGTTCCTGCTGACCTTCATCGTCAACTCGATCGCCCGCGCGATTGTCAACAAGAAGTAGGTGTATGACATGAGCACTGCATACCCCGGTAACAACGCTGGCGAGTCCAAGAAGGACGCCCAAGTGTCGGAGACCGTCCCAGCCAACTCTGGTGCTGCGGCCGCGACAGCCACCCGTGCGAAAGCGAAGCCGGTAAGTGGCAACCCGTTCACCGACATTTCCTCGGGTCGCAAGACCACCAACTCCCTGATGGGCGGCCTCATGTGGTTGGCGATGATCCTCGCGCTCATCCCGCTGCTGTGGCTGCTGTTCACCCTCGTGTCCCGCGGCTACCACGCCATCATCACCCCGGAGTGGTGGACTGAAGACATGGTAGGTGTCCGCAACCGCGCTGAAGGCGGCGGCGCCCTCCACGCGATCGCCGGTACGATCATGCAGACCCTGATCGCGTCCCTGTTCTCCATTCCGATCGGTATCTTCACCGCTATCTACCTGGTGGAGTACTCCAACGGCAACAAGCTGGGCAAGCTGACCACCTTCATGGTGGACATCCTCTCCGGTGTCCCGTCGATCGTTTCCGCCCTGTTCATCTACGCACTGTGGATCACCATTTTGGGTCAGCAGCGTTCCGGTTTCGCCGTGTCGCTCTCCTTGATCCTGCTCATGGTTCCGGTAGTTGTCCGTAACACTGAAGAGATGCTCCGCGTCGTCCCCATGGACTTGCGCGAGGCGTCGTACGCCCTTGGTGTGCCGAAGTGGAAGACCATTGCGCGCATCGTGCTTCCGACCGCCCTGTCCGGCATTGTCACCGGTATCATGCTGGCCATCGCCCGTGTCATGGGTGAGTCCGCTCCGGTGCTGATCCTCGTCGGCTCCACGCCGATGACCAACTGGTTCGGCCTGTTCGACCAGCCGCAGTCCTCGCTGCCGCTGTTCATGCTCGACATGTGGAAGTCCGGTTCCGCCGAGCCGGTCCTCAACCGCCTGTGGGGTGCAGCCCTCACCCTGGTCATCCTCGTCGTTGTCCTGAACCTTCTGGCCCGTTTCATCGCGTCGAAGTTCTCGGTCAAGAAGTAAGTCGCCTCGCCCTTTCATTCCCCTCTAGGAGAGAACAATGTCTATCAAGCTCCAGTTGAACGACCTCGACATTTACTACGGCGACTTCCACGCCGTGCAGAGTGTCAACATGGATATTCCCGCACAGGCCGTGACCGCGTTCATCGGCCCGTCCGGCTGCGGTAAGTCCACCGTGCTGCGCACCCTGAACCGCATGCACGAGGTCATCCCGAACGCGTCCGTCGACGGCGAAGTGCTTCTCGACGGCCACGACATCTACGCCAAGAACGTCGACCCGGTGGCTGTCCGCAACACCATCGGCATGGTGTTCCAGAAGGCGAACCCGTTCCCGACCATGTCCATCGAGGACAACGTCGTCGCCGGCCTGAAGCTATCCGGCGAGAAGAACAAGGCCAAGCTCAAGGAAATTGCTGAGCGTTCCCTGCGCGGCGCGAACCTCTGGGACGAGGTCAAGGATCGTTTGGACAAGCCGGGCGGCGGCCTTTCCGGTGGTCAGCAGCAGCGTCTGTGCATCGCCCGTGCGATCGCAGTCCAGCCTGAGGTTCTGCTCATGGACGAGCCGTGTTCCGCTCTGGACCCGATCTCTACCCTCGCTGTGGAGGACCTCATCCACGAGCTGAAGGATGACTACACCATCGTTATCGTGACCCACAACATGCAGCAGGCTGCTCGTGTGTCCGACAAGACCGCGTTCTTCTCCCTTGAGGCGACCGGTAAGCCGGGCCACCTCGTGGAGTTCAACGACACCAACACCATCTTCGAGAATCCTGAGAGTAAGGAGACCGAGGACTACATCGCCGGCCGCTTCGGTTAAAGCGTCCCCGCAGCGCAGCCCCCGCTAGAAACCACACGGTTTCCAGCGGGGGCTGCTGCTTTCCAGAGACGGGGCGCGCCGATCTCGGCGGGTGGTGCTTCTAGTTGCCCTGGCTGAAGTAGCGCTCGAGTTCGCGGAATCGCTCATCCATTTCCACGTCGTGCCCTTCCGCGTCTTTCCTGCTCACGTAGCGCTCGGGCGTGAGGCCTGTGACGAGGAAGACGATGCGGGCAGCCACGTTCACGCAGTGGTCGGCATAGCGTTCGTAGTAGCGGCCGACGAGGGCGAGGTCGACGGCGACGCGGTTCGATCCTTCCCAGGAGCGCGCGGTGACGGAACTAAGCAGGTGCTCATTGAGGGCATCGAGCTCGTCGTCGAATTTGCTCATTTCCAGCGCCCCGTCCACGTCGGGGCTGATGAGCTGATCGTGGATGAGGTCGCTCATGGTGTCCACGAGGCGGGCGAGCTCCACGACAGTCGGACGCATGGTCTCGTCGTAGACGTAGTCGGGGTGCCGCAGCCGCGCGATGCCGGCAATGTGGCGGGCAAGGGCACCCATGCGGTTGAAGTCCTCCACGATGTAGATGGACGTGAACACTTGCCGCAGGTCGGATGCGACGGGGTTCTCGAGTGCGAGAAGAGCCATGCTGCGTTCCTCGCAGCGGACACGGATCTCCTTTAGCGTGTCGGCCTCGGTGAGGGCAGCTTCGGCGTCGTCCAGGGAGGCGTCGATAAGCGCCTTGGATGCGTACGTCATGACTCTGCGCACCGTGTCGCTCATGATCTGCAAGTCCTTGGAAAATGCGTTGAGGTGCTCGCGGTAGATGGTGCGCATGATGGGCCTCGCTATCCGCCGCTGGAGTCGATCTCGGCTCCGACCGGCACGGTGTCGTCTTCTGGGTCGTCCAACCAGCCGTCGGGGAGCGCCACCTTGGCTGCGGAACCTTGACGCCCGCGCGCGGAGTCGGCGGCCTGTGCTCGTTCGGTGGAGCCGGCGATGGTGGACAGGTGCTCGTTCAGCTCGGCGAGCGTGGACACGCGGGCGAGCTGGCCGCGGAATTCTCCGCCGACTGGAAAGCCTTTAAGGAACCAGCCTACGTGTTTCCGCATTTCTCGGCAGCCTTTATCCTCGCCTTCGTGCTCAGCGAGGAGCTCGGCGTGGCGTGCCATGATGCGCGCGACTTCGCCCAACGTCGGCTCCGGAGGCACCTCTTCACCGCGCAGCTGGGCCCCGAGCTGCGCGAACAGCCACGGTCTGCCAAGGCACCCGCGCCCGACCACCACGCCCGCGCACCCAGAGTGGTCCATCATGGCCTGCGCGTCCTGGGGCGCGAAGATGTCGCCGTTGCCCAAGACCGGTACGCCAGTGCCGTCCATGTGCTCCACAAGCCGGGCGATCTCGTCCCAGTCAGCGTCGCCGGAGTAGCGCTGCGCCGCGGTGCGTCCGTGCAGCGTGACGGCGGCTGCTCCTTCCTCCGCTGCGATTCGCCCTGCGTCCAGGTGCGTGTGATGGTCGCCGTCGATGCCGATGCGGAATTTCACGGTGACAGGGATATCGGTTCCCTCTGTCGCCCGGACCGCTGCAGCGACGATCTGTCCGTACAACTTTCGCTTGTAGGGCAGAGCGGAACCGCCGCCGCGCCGCGTCACTTTGGGTACGGGGCAACCGAAATTCATGTCCACGTGATCCGCCATGTCCCGCTCCACGATGGTGCGCACCGCGCGGTACGTGTATTCGGGGTCGACGGTGTACAGCTGCATCGAGCGCGGTGTTTCCTGGGGCGCGAACGTGGTCATGTGCAGCGTTTTTTCGTTGCCCTCGACCAGTGCTCGTGCCGTGATCATCTCGCAGACGTACAGCCCAGACGCGGTTCCCGTCAGCTCCTCTTCGATTTCCCGGCACAGCACACGGAACGGCATGTTTGTCACGCCAGCCATCGGCGCGAGAATCACCGGTGAAGCCAGCTCCATGCCGCCAATGCGCAGCTGCGGAATCGTCGAAGTCACGTCGCCCATTGTTCCCTTTCCCGTCGCGGTCGCACAAACTGACGTGGGCATTCGCTTATCGACGCCCCGATTTCACCCCCCAGCCCTCCGCCCGCTACCATGAATGCGCACGGGCCTTTAGCTCAGTTGGTAGAGCTACGGACTTTTAATCCGCAGGTCCCGGGTTCGAGCCCCGGAGGGCCCACAATTCACCGCGGCCCCTGGCGATGACGCGCCAGGGGCCGTTTCGCTGTCTCTCCGCCGTGGAGTCGCCTGCTTGCGCATTAGGCGTTAACAGGGGTTGAGCCGGGGCTGTAGGCTAACGGCGATCATCTTTTCAGTTCCGAAGGCCCACCGTGACAGAGACTTACCTTTCCCGTTACGACCGCATGGCAGATCAGGCTGCGGCACAGGTAATTCGGCAGTATTCTTCGAGCTTTTCTCTGGCCGCGCGGATGCTCGACGGTAAGACGCGCCGCGACATTTCCAATGTCTATGCGGTGGTGCGGATCGCGGATGAAATCGTCGACGGCACCGCCACCGAGGCGAGCGAATGCCCAGAAACCGCTCTCGATCTTTACGAGGAGCAGGTCCTTCACGCTCCGCGACACCGCTTCCACACCGATCCGGTCCTGCATGCGTGGGCGAACACGCACCGGCGCTGCGGGCTCAACGACGAGCACGTGCGCGCCTTCTTCGCCTCCATGCGGCACGATACGCGCGACAGTCACTCCCACATCGCAACGAATCCACCTTTTTCCGCGGCGGAGCTCGGGGCCTACATCTACGGTTCCGCGGAGGTCATCGGGCTGATGTGCTTAGACATCTTTTTGCTCGGCCACAACCCCAGCGCCAAGGACCGCCGCACCATGGAGGAGGGAGCCCGCGCACTGGGGTCCTCCTTCCAGAAGGTCAACTTCCTCCGTGACTTCACGGAGGACCGCAACGAACTCGGGCGGGCCTACCTGGGCACCACTCTCAACGAGAACCTCAAGCGCACCCTTACGGAAGAGATCTCCGCCGAGTTGCGTGTAGCTCGCCAAGCGATTCCTCTCCTCCCGGCATCTGCGCGCGGGGGAGTCGCGGCAGCCGAAGCCCTCTTCAGGGAGCTCAACGAACGGATCGCCGAGGCGCCGGCCGCCGAGGTCGTCTCCACCAGAATCAGCGTGCCCACCCACCGCAAACTGCTCCTTACAGCGCGGGCGATCCGGAAAGCGAGAACCGAATGAGCCAACCCCGCACAGCGATTGTGATTGGAGCTGGTGTGGCCGGTATGGCCGCAGCCGCGCTTTTGGCCAAGGAAGGCATTCAGACCACGGTGGTGGAGAAGTTGCCGGCACACGGTGGCCGCGCTGGCAATGAGTCGGTTGACGGTTTCCGCTTCGACACGGGCCCTAGCTGGTACCTCATGCCCGATGCTTTCGACCACTTCTTCGCGCTGTTTGGAAAGCGCACCGCCGAGGTGCTCGATCTCATCCCGCTTACGCCGGCCTACCGGCTTTTTCCAGAGGGCAATGCGCCACTGGACGTTATTTCTGGTCGCACTAACGCCGCAGCGCTTTTCGAGTCGATTGAGCCAGGGGCCGGAGCCCGGCTCGACGAGTATCTGGACAGCGCGGCGGAGGTCTACGATCTCGCGCTCGAGTACTTCCTGTACACGACGTTTCGTTCCGTGCGGCCATTCACGCGAATCAGCCGCCATTACGGCAGGCTCGCACGCTACCTGACCGAGCCGATCGACAGTTTCGTGGGCCGCCGCTTCACCGATACCCGCCTGCGCCAAATGCTCACCTACCCCGCGGTGTTCCTTTCCTCCCATCCGGGGCGCACGCCCTCGATTTACCACCTGATGAGCCACACCGACCTCACCCAAGGCGTGCTGTATCCACAGGGCGGTTTCGCCTCTGTGATGGATGCGCTCCACGACCTCGCCGTTGAGCAGGGTGCTCAGTTCTCCTTCAACACGGAGGTCGCCGCCATCAACTACGAGGGGAGCGCGGCGACAGGCATCACGCTTAGCGACGGCCGCCAGCTCTATGCCGACACCATCATTTCCTGCGCGGATCTCCACCACACCGAAACCCGCCTGCTGCCCAGAGAGAAACGGACCTACGACGAAGCGTATTTCGCCCCCCGCGACCCTGGTCTGGGGACAGTCCTGGTCATGTTGGGTGTGGAAGGGCAAATTCCCGAGCTGGCCCACCACAACTTGCTCTTCTCCCGTGACTGGGACGACGATTTCGCCGCGGTTTTCGACGGTCCGGTGCCCCAGCGGCCGCTCGGCTCATCCCGCTCGATCTACGTGTCCAAACCGAGCGCGACCGACCCCGGTGTCGCACCCGCGGGCCACGAGAACCTCTTCGTGCTCGTTCCCGTTGCCGCCGAAGAAGCCGTCGGCCACGGCGACATGTACCGTGACCGGGCCAGCGAGCAGGTCGAGAGCATCGCCGACGCCGCGGTCGAACAGATCTCTCGGTGGTGCGGGGTGGAGGGACTGGACCGGAGGATCGTCGTCAAGCGAACGCTCGGCCCGGCAGATTTCTCCGAGCGGTACCACGCGTGGTCCGGCGGATCCATCGGCCCCGCCCATACTCTGAGGCAGTCCGCGTTCTTACGGGGCTCAAACAGGAGCCGGAAACTGGAGAATCTCTACTACGCTGGAGCTACGACAACGCCGGGGGTCGGTGTGCCCATGTGCCTGATCTCCGCGGAGAACGTGATCAAGCGCCTGCGCGGCGACAAGAGCCCAGGCCCGCTCCCGGAGGCCCTCTAGCGCATGCCGCGTACCCCGCCGCTCGCAGGGTTCGCGCGTAGGGTAGACGCATGGCTGTAGAGAAGACGACCTGGGACGACAATCGGTTCGATCCCGCAAAACCTTGGCTGCGCTACTACCCCGAGTGGACCGACCATAGCCTGGATTATCCGGAGAAGACGCTCGTCGAGATTTACGACGACAATTTGGCCGCCAACGCCGACAAGCCGGCCACGAATTTCTTCGGCCGAACCATGACGTACCGGGAACTGGACGTTGAGGTACGCCGCGCCGCCGCCGGTCTCAATCGCCTCGGCGTCCAGCAGGGCGACCGGGTTGCCATTTTGCTGCCGAACTGCCCCCAGCACGTGGTGGCGTTCTTCGCCGTGCAGAAGCTCGGGGCGATCGTGGTGGAGCACAACCCGCTCTACACTGCGCATGAGCTGCTCCCACAGTTCGCGGACCACGGCGCGCGCGTGGCAGTGGTATGGGACAAGGCCGCGGAGACCGCCAACAAGCTCAAGGCCGACGGGAGCACCGATTTGGAGACGGTGGTCAGCGTCGACATGACTAAGGCCATGCCGCGGGTGCAGCAGGCGGTGCTGCGGGTGCCCGTCGGCAAGCTGAAGAAGGCGCGGGAGCAGCTGACCGCCACGGCAACGGACACGCTGCCGTGGGAAAAGATGATGGGTGCGAAAAAGGTCGTCCCGCTCCGCGTGCACACCCCGGGGGATCTCTGGCCCGACGACCCGGCACTGGTGCTCTACACCTCCGGCACCACCGGCGCACCGAAGGGTGCAGTGCTGACGCACCGCAACCTGCTGGCAAATCCGGTGCAGGGGCGCGCGTGGGTGAAAGAACTACAGGAACCAGGGCAACGCATGCTGGCCACCCTGCCCTTCTTCCACGCTTATGGGCTGACGTTCTCGCTGACCCTGACGTTCTTCATCGGCAGTGAGCTGATCCTGCTGCCGGCGCCGACGATGGACTTGATCATGCGGGCGGTGAAAAAGACCCCGCCGACGTTCGTTCCGGGCGTGCCCACGGTCTTCGAGCGGATTGTGCAGACGGCACGGGAGAAGAACGTCGACCTCTCCCAGGCGCAGATCGGCTTCTCCGGCGCGTCCTCGCTGCCGGCCACCGTCATCCAGGAATGGGAGGACGTCACAGGCGGACGCCTTGTCGAAGGCTACGGGTTGACGGAGACCTCGCCGATCGTCGTGGGCAACCCGGAGACGGGCGACCGCCGCCCCGGGTACATCGGCGTTCCATTCCCGGACACTGAGGTCCGCATTGTCAACCCCGACAACCCCGACGAAGACAGGCCGTACGGCGAAGCAGGAGAGATCCTGGTCAAGGGTCCGCAGGTCTTCGGCGGCTACCTGAACAATCCCGAGGCAACCGAGAAAGTCTTCCACGATGGGTGGTTCCGCACCGGCGACATGGGTGTGATGGAGGAAGACGGCTTCATCAAACTCGTTTCCCGTATCAAGGAGCTCATCATCACCGGCGGCTTCAACGTCTACCCGGCGGAGGTGGAGGACACCTTGCGCGGCCACCGCGATGTCCTCGACGTCGCTGTCGTGGGCCGCCCGCGCACCGACGGCTCCGAGGACGTTGTCGCCTGCGTCGTACTCGACCGCGGCGCGGAGATGAACCCGGACAGCCTCAAGGCATTCGCCCGCGAGAATCTCACCCGCTACAAAGTCCCCCGCAGCTTCTATCACTTCGAGGAGCTTCCGAAAGACCAGATGGGTAAGATTCGCCGCCGCGAGGTACGCGACGAACTGCTCGCCCGCCTCGAACGTGACAGCTAGCTAGCCGCAGCTACACCGCGGTTACAAGACCGCGGTTGCTAGACCGTGGCAGCTGCAGCTAGTCCCACAGACTGAGGTTCATCAGGATCGCGCCGTCCTCCCGCACGAGCGCCAGGTCACCCTCATCAGCTGCGGGCTGATCGCTGATGATGCGCTGCAGCCGCAGCTGGTAGCGCTTCTCCTCGCCGTCGACGGTGAGGGTGCCCACGGAGTTCAGCATGTCGTGGGTCTCGATTTCCACGTCTTCCACAACCGCGTCGCCGCTGCCGGTGCCGCGGACGGCGAAGATCGGCTCGCCGGTGGAGAAATCCGCGCCTGCGTCGCCGTTGAGAATCATTTGAACGAACTCGCGGACCGCCACAGGATCCGCGGTCAGTTGCGCTACGGAGCGGGGGCCGAGGACGGAGTGGGTGAGCGGCGTCAAAGCGTCGTCAAGCGCCATTGCTTCCTCGCGGTAGGTGACGCCGCACTGCGTGAGGCTGCCTTCCTCGTCGGTACCCACGTGCACCTCGATGCCGACCTTGTCGTCGCGATCGAATGCACGGTAGGAACCCTGGAGCTGCGCAATTGAGGAGAAACGCGCAACAAGCTCGTTTTTTGTGGGGTCAAGTTCAGCGTCGTAGATCTTCGCGGTAGCCATGTCTCCTACTGTATGCTGCGCGCATGACGGCGTTTGCAATTTGCTTATTCGCAGGCTTATCGACGGCCCTTGGCGGCCTCCTGGTCGCCCTCCAGCGCCACCCCAGTGAACGTTTCCTGGCGTCCTCCCTCGGGTTCTCCGCGGGTGTGATGCTCTACATCTCCTTTGTTGAGCTCCTCCCTGAAGGCGTCGACGGACTCGAAGAAGCCGGCTTCGCGTCCGCTGACATATGGGGGCCAGTTGCATTCTTCGGCGGCGTGCTGCTTATCGCGCTTATCGACAGGTTCGTGCCCGACGACATCAACCCACACGAAGAACCCCACGCACCCGCCGGCGGTGGTCGCATGCGGAAGGTCGGAGTCATGGCCGCCCTCGCTATCGCGATCCACAACTTCCCCGAAGGCTTCGCCACCTTCTTCGTCGCCCTGCAAGACCCGGTCCTCGCCGCCCCGATCGCCATCGCCATCGCGATCCACAACATCCCCGAAGGCGTCGCCGTCGCCGTGCCCCTACGCGAAGCTACCGGCAAGAAATGGACCGCCGCCGGATGGGCCGCGTTATCCGGACTCGCCGAGCCCATCGGCGCCGTCATTGGGTACCTGTTCCTGCGGCCCTTCCTTGGCCCCGCTGCTCTCGGCGTCACATACGCCGTCATCGCCGGAATCATGGTGTTCGTCAGCCTCGACAAGCTGCTGCCCACCGCCATCGAAACCGGAAGGCACCACAGCGCCATCTACGGCCTCATCGGTGGCATGGCCGTCATGGCGCTGAGCCTCGCGCTACTCGGGTAGCCCGCCGCACCAACCGCGACCTGTTGGTTTGTTGAAAAATCCACGCCTGGTTTATGATGATCGAGCTGTCTAACAGCATGCCCCCATCGTCTAGAGGCCTAGGACTCCGCCCTTTCACGGCGGCAACACGGGTTCGAATCCCGTTGGGGGTACCAAGGCCCTGTGGCGCAGTTGGTTAGCGCGCCGCCCTGTCACGGCGGAGGTCGCGGGTTCAAGTCCCGTCAGGGTCGCGGATCGGGTCCGAGCACTGTGCTCGGGCATTTTTGCTCTTTGGTGGAACCGCGTCTTTATCCTCGCCATTCTGCGGTTTCGTGGTTTCTCGTCCTGTGATGGAACCGGGTGGTTGTGGATAGTTTCTGTTTGTCCACAGGTGTCAGGGTGGTGTTCTTTCGGGTTTTCGGGGTTGGTTTTAGCGTGTGGGGCGTGACCACGTTTGACGCTTTTTTGAATTCTCTTGGTAGCCCGTTGGACATCCTGGTTGGTTTCGACCGTCAGGCAGCTCGTGCTGCCGGCGTCAAACCTGCAACCATCAACGACTGGGACACACTCCACCGGGTCTATTTCGGCCCGACCCGGTTCACCCGGAAGCAAGCCCAGGCGGTGCGTGTTGCCCGTGAGACGGACAAGTCGTTGGATCAGTTGGTACTGATCGAAAACCAACTCAAAGCTGTGTCAGACCCGTCCGAGAAGTGGCGGCTACGCCGTGCGCTGTTGTCGGTGCGGGGCAACTACGACACACTCAAGCGCCGGGCCAAAGACATCATCCCTGATCCCGATCTGGACAAGCCAGCACCGGAGTCCACGGTCCGGTTCAGCAAAACAAGAAAAGGCACACGGTCTTTTACCGCCACCGGTCACGAGCGCGATATCGCCGCTTTAGAATACGCCCTGCGCCAAAGGGTTGATCCCAGCCGTCCTGCGGGCCCGCAAATGTATGAAGCACTCACCGGCATCCTGAAAGGCGACGGTGGTGTCGCCGATGCTGTTCCCCGCCCGTTAGTGGTCGTCCCACTGGAGGAACACACGACAATCCTGCGCGGGGACGGCGACGACACCGTCCTGGGGTTGTCGGATGGCACCACGATCACCGGTGCGGAATATTTGGCCCGGTTCTGCGGGGAGGATCTTGAGGTGGCGTTGTTCCACCCGCAGGCAGGACCGGTGAACTTGTACACCGGTCACAGGTTCGCGAACCAGAAGCAGCGGGATTTGGCCCGGGCGACGTTGACGACCTGCCCGGTGCCGGAGTGCCGGCACGCGGCGGATAACTGCGAGGTCCACCACGTCACACCGTGGGCACGGGGCGGACCGACGAACATGGACAACCTGTCCATCTTGTGCAGGTACCACAACCGCACCAACGACGACGACCCCGCACACCAACACCGAGGCAGGATACAGATCCGGGGCGGCACACCCGTTTGGGTCTCACCGAGGGGGACACCGGTGGCGAACACCACCCACCAGTACGGAGCAATGCACCTGCTGTTCGGAAAACGACAGGAATAACCAGTGCTGACACGCTGACAGGGGTAAGAGAATCTAGGGGAACTCAGCGGGAGGCAGAAACTAGAACCACACACACGCCGCACGGCCGGGGGCAACGCACGCCCCACGGCCCCGCAGGCATGCCCGGAAGCGACAGCTCGGGCTTTTCAGGTCGTCGGGGCGGTGGAGCTGAACGCTGTAGAAAGTGCGGTTTTAATGCCGGTTTGTGTCTCTGAGGACCCTCTGTGTAAGGTATCAACTCGTGCAAGACGCGGATAATTAACCTCCGTTAAAGCATGAAACAAGAGAATAAGGCCCTGTGGCGCAGTTGGTTAGCGCGCCGCCCTGTCACGGCGGAGGTCGCGGGTTCAAGTCCCGTCAGGGTCGCTGAACTGTTGTTGCGTATTCAATGCGCGGTGAACGGTTCCGGCCAGATAGCTCAGTTGGTAGAGCACACGCCTGAAAAGTGTGGGGTCGCCAGTTCGATCCTGGCTCTGGCCACACCAAGAAAAGTCCTTCCGCAGTTGCGGGGGGACTTTTTGCATATGATGGGTGGCTCCGAAACTCGATCCGGAATATGTCCCGGAACTTCGAAGGAGATAGATATGGCTGAGCAGAATGTGAACGTCGAGCACCAGGGAGCGGACCGCCGCTACGTCATCACGGTGAACGGGGAGCAGGCAGGCTTCGCGGACTACCGCGAAGTGGATGCTGGTACCCGGGATTTCAACCACACCGTGATCGATCCGCAGTTCCGCGGGCAAGGTCTGTCCGGAAAGCTGGTGCAGGCGGCGCTCGACGACACTCGAGCCACCGGCAAGAAGATCATCCCGACGTGCTCTGCAGTTGAGCACTTTGTGCAGAAGAATGAGGAGTACAAAGACCTCGTCGCGTAGCACGTGCTGGGTCTAGCGGGCGACAGACGTGGATGCCCGCTGGCCTTAAATGACGTAGTTGTTGTCTTCGCTGACGTAGGCGTCCGGATCGACGAGGTGCTTGCGCTCATCGCTCTTGCGCGGGCGGCACTTGGCGGGAATACCGATGGCTATGCAGTTCGCCGGAACGTCCTTTGTCACGACGGCGTTAGCACCGACGGCCGAACCTTCGCCGATAATGATCGGTCCGAGCACCTTCGCGCCGGCGCCGATGGTGACATTGTCACCGATGGTGGGGTGGCGTTTCGTCTGGGTAAGGACTTGGCCGCCGAGAGTCACCCCGTGGTAGAGCATGACACCATCTCCAATTTCGGCGGTCTCGCCGATGACGATGCCCATTCCGTGGTCGATGAAGAAGCGCCGGCCGATGGTGGCACCCGGGTGAATCTCCACGCCAGTGAGGAAACGGGTGACCTGAGCCAGAATACGGGCGGGGCCTTTGATCTCCCTCACCCAAAGCGCATGGCTAATGCGGTGCATCCAGATCGCGTGCAAGCCCGAATAAACGAGGGCGTTCTCGAGATCGCCGCGGGCGGCGGGATCGTGCTCACGGGCGTTCGCGAGATCCTCACGAATGGTCCTGATCACCTTCAGCATGGGCTCACCTTCAGCATGGGCGTAGTCTAACAGCGCCAAAAACAGCAACCCCTCTCGCTGAAGGTTTGAATTCAGCGGGAGGGGGAGACGTCGAAAAGCGCGATGTGCTTAGTCGCGGATGTCTTCGTAGAGGATGGTGGAGATGTAGCGCTCGCCGAAGTCGCAGACGATGGTGGCGATGGTCTTGCCGGCGTTCTCCGGGCGGGAAGCGACCTCGAGGGCAGCCTTCACGTTCGCGCCGGTGGAGATGCCGCCCAGGACAGCGTCCTTGCGTGCAAGTTCGCGGGAGGTGGCCACTGCGTCCTCGTTGGAGACGGTGATGACCTCGTCGACGATCTCGCGGTTCAGGGTGCCCGGGACGAAGTTGGCGCCGAGGCCCTGGATCTTGTGCGGGCCTGCCTGGCCCTCGGAAAGCAGCGGGGAGGCAGCCGGCTCGACAGCGATGAGCTTGATGTCCGGGTTCTGCTCCTTCAGGTACTTCCCGGCACCGGAGATGGTGCCGCCTGTGCCGACGCCGGCGACGAGGATGTCGATCTTGCCGTCGGTGTCGTTCCACAGCTCAGGGCCGGTGGTCTCGTAGTGGACCTTCGGGTTGGCCTCGTTCTCGAACTGGCGGGCCAGGATGGCGTTCTCGTTCTGCTCGACGATCTCATTCGCCTTTTCGACGGCGCCCTTCATGCCGGCGGCACCGGGGGTGAGCTCGATCTGTGCGCCGTATGCGCGGAGGATGACGCGGCGCTCGACGGACATGGTCTCCGGCATGGTCAGGATGACTTTGTATCCTCGAGCTGCACCAACCAGTGCGAGCGCGATGCCGGTGTTGCCGGAGGTCGCCTCGACGATGGTGCCGCCGGGCTTGAGTTCGCCGGAGGCCTCGGCTGCGTCGATAATTGCGCGGCCGATGCGGTCCTTGACGGAGTTAGCCGGATTGAAGTACTCGAGCTTGCCCAGGACGCGTGCGTTAGCTGCGTCGGTGCCCTCGGTGATGCCCTTCAGCTCGACGAGCGGGGTGCCGCCGATAGTGTCGAGAATGTTGCTGTAAACGTTTCCCATTGTCTCTCCTTGAAGTTCGTTTGCCGCGGTTCAGCTCTGGCCGTGGCCTCGGCTGTGGTGCGGTTGTGTTCGGCGGAAAGCTCGTGCTTTTCCGCGTACGGACCCAATGGTACACGATCAACGCCGCAAATCTAGACCGAGTTGTCCAACAATGGTGTACCGCATGGTTTGGGGTGTTTACGTGCGATTGCCTGAGTTCTCGCCATCGGGGGTAGTTGACTCTGGGGGTTCGGGGCGGTTCGGGCGCCCGCGATGATAGTTCTGTGGCCTGGTCAATGGTTTTGCTACCCCCGCAGGCGCGTTAGTATGGTCCTACCTGTACCGCAGAGACAGATTTCGGCCGCCGTGGGGACACTCTAACGGGGGCATCCTGTAAGGAGCTTTGTATGGATTCGCAACGGGTCAAAGACGATGACGACGCTATCCGCGCTTCGCTCACGTCGCTGAAGACCGCGACGGGAATCCCAGTGGCGATGTACGGCACATTGCTGGCGGATAACCGGCTCCAAATCACTCAATGGATCGGATTGCGCACGCCTGCTCTTCAGAACCTCGTGATCGAGCCGAACCACGGTGTCGGTGGACGTGTGGTGGGAACTCGGCGTGCTGTCGGTGTGTCGGACTACACGCGGGCGAACGTCATTTCGCACGAGTATGACACGGTGATCCAGGACGAAGGTCTGCACTCGGTGGTGGCAGTTCCCGTGATCGTGCAGCGTGAGATTCGAGGGGTGCTCTACGTGGGCGTCCATTCGCCGGTTCGCCTGGGGGACAAGGTCATCGAGGAGGTCACCATGACTGCTCGCACACTGGAGCAGGACTTGGCAGTGAATTCGGCGTTGCGGCGGGTCGAAGGCGGTAAGGGCACCGCCAAGGCGGGGCGCGTGATGAACGGCGCGGAGTGGGAGCAGATCCGCGCGACGCACTCGAAGCTGCGCATGCTCGCGAATCGGGTGGAAGACGAGGATCTGCGCAAAGAGCTGGAGCAGCTGTGCGACCAGATGGTGTCGCCCGTGCGCGTCAAGCAGTCGACGAAGCTGTCGGCGCGTGAGATCGACGTGTTGTCGTGTGTTGCGCTTGGCCACACGAACGTCGAGGCCGCAGAGGAGATGGGCATTGGCGCCGAGACGGTTAAATCGTATCTGCGCAGCGTGATGCGCAAGCTGGGGGCGCACACCCGGTACGAGGCCGTGAACGCGGCCCGCCGGATCGGTGCTTTGCCGTAACGGCTGTGGCGAACGGGAGCTGAGCGCGCTAGGCGCGCATGGTGGTCGTGCGGGGTGCGCTCGCGAGGCAAGGCACGCCATGCTGGAAGGAGCGCGCAAGGGCTCATCGCCGCGCGGCGAGAGCTCACGCAGACGTGGCCGGGATCGCGCGAGGCGTCGCATCCGCTGGCGAATTTTCATTACCCTGGTGGGCGTGAGAGAGCGTTTTGTGGTTCAAGGTGGTACGCGTCTTCAGGGCTCGGTCCGGGTTGCGGGTGCGAAAAACAGCGTGCTCAAGCTGATGGCGGCAGCGTTGCTGGCGGAGGGCACGACGACGTTGAACAACTGCCCTGAGATTCTGGATGTTCCTCTGATGCAGAAAGTCCTGGAGGGCTTGGGCTGCGAGGTGGACATTGAGGGTACGGTGGTGCGTATTCACACTCCGGCGTCTGTGTCGTCGCGGGCGGATTTCGATGCGGTGCGGCAGTTCCGTGCGTCGGTAGCTGTGCTGGGGCCTTTGACTGCCCGTTGCGGTGAGGCGGTTGTAGCGTTGCCGGGGGGCGACGCTATCGGTTCACGGCCGTTAGATATGCACCAGTCGGGGTTGGAGAAGCTCGGTGCCCGGACTCACATTGAGCACGGCGCGGTGGTTGCCCGGGCTGAGAGGTTGACGGGCGCGAAGGTCGATTTGGACTTTCCGTCGGTCGGTGCAACGGAGAATATTCTCACGGCGGCGGTGTTGGCGGAGGGGCGCACGGTGCTGGACAACGCGGCGCGTGAGCCGGAGATTGTTGATCTGTGCGACATGCTGAATTCGATGGGAGCGCAGATTCAGGGAGCGGGTACGTCGACGGTGACGATCGATGGCGTCGATAAGCTGCACCCCACGGAGCACACGGTGGTCGGTGACCGGATTGTTGCTGGTACGTGGGCGTACGCGGCGGCGATGACGCGCGGCGACGTGACGGTTGGGGGGATTGCGCCGCGGCATTTGCATCTGGCGCTGGCGAAATTGAAGAATGCCGGCGCGAATGTGGAGACGTTCGAACAGGGTTTCCGTGTGCGGATGGACGGGCGCCCGCAGGCTGTGGATTATCAGACGCTGCCGTTCCCGGGGTTCCCGACGGACTTGCAGCCAATGGCGATCGGGCTGGCCGCGATTGCGGAAGGCACGTCGGTGATCACGGAGAACGTTTTCGAGTCGCGTTTTCGCTTTGTTGACGAGATGCTTCGTTTGGGCGCGGACGCGACGGTGGACGGGCATCACGTGATGTTGCGCGGTGTGGATCAATTGTCCTCGACGGATGTGTGGTCGTCCGATATTCGTGCGGGCGCTGGGTTGGTGCTTGCGGGGCTCGTTGCGGACGGCGAAACTGTCGTTCACGATGTGGAGCACATTGATCGAGGTTATCCGCACTTTGTGGAGCAACTCAACGCTTTGGGGGCGCACGTCGAGCGTGTGCGTTAGCCCAGATCAGAGGCGGAAAATGCGGCTTTCGCTTATCGACGTTACCGCATAGCCCTAAAACCCGCCCCTTAAAAGCTACCGTGGCCTGCGGGTTTGTGTTGTTGTGTGGTGTGTGTGTAGGTTTATTCGAGTCAGCGCGACCGACAGCGCCCCGCTGGATTGTGGTTCTGGTGAGTTGGCGGTAGGAAAACGAGTGTTGGCGGATCCTTTTTGTTCACTGCGCATTGGGCGATTTTGTTTGGTGTGTGGGTGTGTGTAGGGTCGTTTAAGCCTCTTTGATGGTGAGCGGTTGTTGCCGTTTGTTGTTGGGTGTGCGTGTGTTGTGTGAGAACTCGATAGTGTGCCAATTGTTTTTGTCTGGTTGGTTTGTGTGGCTGTTTGTGCACTTTTTGGTGTGTGCTGGTCGGTGTTGTTTGAACCATTGATGGGATGACACTGTTCTGGTTGGTTGCATTGGCTGATTGGATGTTTGTTGTTGCTCTTTTCTCCTCGTCGGAGGGGGTGGCAATGTGGATGGACCCTTTTGTGGGTTTGTTCTAGTAATTTTTGGATTGCCAGGCTGCATGATGCGATGGGTTTTTGTTGTGTTGTGTGGTGTGGTTTGTTTTGGTTGGGTTTTGGGCTTTTCACGGCCTGTTTCACTGGTTTTGTTGAAACTTTTTGTGGAGAGTTTGATCCTGGCTCAGGATGAACGCTGGCGGCGTGCTTAACACATGCAAGTCGAACGGAAAGGCCCAAGCTTGCTTGGGTGCTCGAGTGGCGAACGGGTGAGTAACACGTGGGTGATCTGCCCTGCACTTCGGGATAAGCCTGGGAAACTGGGTCTAATACCGGATAGGACTGCCGTTTAGTGTCGGTGGTGGAAAGTTTTTTCGGTGTGGGATGAGCTCGCGGCCTATCAGCTTGTTGGTGGGGTAATGGCCTACCAAGGCGTCGACGGGTAGCCGGCCTGAGAGGGTGTACGGCCACATTGGGACTGAGATACGGCCCAGACTCCTACGGGAGGCAGCAGTGGGGAATATTGCACAATGGGCGCAAGCCTGATGCAGCGACGCCGCGTGGGGGATGACGGCCTTCGGGTTGTAAACTCCTTTCGTCAGGGACGAAGCGAAAGTGACGGTACCTGGATAAGAAGCACCGGCTAACTACGTGCCAGCAGCCGCGGTAATACGTAGGGTGCGAGCGTTGTCCGGAATTACTGGGCGTAAAGAGCTCGTAGGTGGTTTGTCGCGTCGTTTGTGGAATACCGCAGCTTAACTGTGGGGTTGCAGGCGATACGGGCATAACTTGAGTGCTGTAGGGGAGACTGGAATTCCTGGTGTAGCGGTGGAATGCGCAGATATCAGGAGGAACACCGATGGCGAAGGCAGGTCTCTGGGCAGTAACTGACGCTGAGGAGCGAAAGCATGGGTAGCGAACAGGATTAGATACCCTGGTAGTCCATGCCGTAAACGGTGGGCGCTAGGTGTGAGTCCCTTCCACGGGGTTCGTGCCGTAGCTAACGCATTAAGCGCCCCGCCTGGGGAGTACGGCCGCAAGGCTAAAACTCAAAGGAATTGACGGGGGCCCGCACAAGCGGCGGAGCATGTGGATTAATTCGATGCAACGCGAAGAACCTTACCTGGGCTTGACATACACCGGATCGGGCTAGAGATAGTCTTTCCCTTGTGGCTGGTGTACAGGTGGTGCATGGTTGTCGTCAGCTCGTGTCGTGAGATGTTGGGTTAAGTCCCGCAACGAGCGCAACCCTTGTCTTATGTTGCCAGCATTTGGTTGGGGACTCATGAGAGACTGCCGGGGTTAACTCGGAGGAAGGTGGGGATGACGTCAAATCATCATGCCCCTTATGTCCAGGGCTTCACACATGCTACAATGGTCGGTACAACGCGCAGCGATACTGTGAGGTGGAGCTAATCGCCTAAAGCCGGCCTTAGTTCGGATTGGGGTCTGCAACTCGACCCCATGAAGTCGGAGTCGCTAGTAATCGCAGATCAGCAACGCTGCGGTGAATACGTTCCCGGGCCTTGTACACACCGCCCGTCACGTCATGAAAGTTGGTAACACCCGAAGCCAGTGGCCTAAACTCGTTAGGGAGCTGTCGAAGGTGGGATCGGCGATTGGGACGAAGTCGTAACAAGGTAGCCGTACCGGAAGGTGCGGCTGGATCACCTCCTTTCTAAGGAGTTTATTTTTTCTGGCCCACGGTTGTGGGTTGTTGTTGGTTGAGTGCCTGTGTGTGGTGCTGCTGACGTTTTTTGAAATTCCAGGTGGATGCGCATCTTTCCCGGTTGGATGCTGGGGTGTGTGTGGATGGTTGTGTGGGCCTGCTGGGCGGAAATGATTGGTGCACTGTTGGGTGTCTGGGGCAGCACATGGTGCTTGCATGCATGGTTTGTGTGTGTGGGTGGTTGTTCCTGGTGGCTTACTGCTTGCTGGCTGGCATGGTTGTGTGTTGGTTGGTGGTGGTGGGTGTGGTGTGTGAGAACTGTATAGTGGACGCGAGCATCTTGTTTTTTGTTTGTGTGTGTTTTGTTTGTGTGTTGGGTTATTCGTGTGTGTTTGTTGTTTAAGGGCGCATGGTGGATGCCTTGGCATGCTGAGCCGATGAAGGACGTGTGAGACTGCGTTATGCCTCGGGGAGTTGTCAACAAAGCGTTGATCCGAGGGTGTCCGAATGGGGAAACCTGGCCGTGGTTGTGTGCGGTTACCCGTCAGTGAATGCATAGCTGGTCGGGGGGTGACGCCGGGAAGTGAAACATCTCAGTACCGGCAGGAGAAGAAAATAATAATGATTCTGCTAGTAGCGGCGAGCGAACGTGGATGAGGCTAAACCGTGTGCGTGTGATACCTGGCAGGGGTTGCGTGTGCGGTGTTGTGGGGTGTGGCTGGTCGTGTTCTGCCAGATGCGTCCACATGGTGCGTGTGTAAGCGGAAGTGGTCTGGGATGGCCCACCGGAGTAGGTGAGAGTCCTGTACGTGAATGTGCATGTGCGTGTGGTGGCCATATGTGCCCCGAGTAGCAGCGGGCTCGTGGAATCTGCTGTGAATCAGCCGGGACCACCCGGTAAGCCTAAATACTCAGTGTGACCGATAGTGGATAAGTACCGTGAGGGAATGGTGAAAAGTACCCCGGGAGGGGAGTGAAATAGTTCCTGAAACTGTGTGCCTACAATCCGTCAGAGCACCTCTTTGTGTGTGATGGCGTGCCTTTTGAAGAATGAGCCTGCGAGTCAGCGGCATGTCGCGAGGTTAACCCGTGTGGGGTAGTCGTAGCGAAAGCGAATGCTAATTGTGTGTTGTAAGTGGCATGTCCTGGACCCGAAGCGGGGTGATCTACCCATGGCCAGTGTGAAGCAGCTGTAAGAGGTTGTGGAGGCGCGAACCCACGTAGGTTGAAAACTGCGGGGATGAGCTGTGGGTAGGGGTGAAAGGCCAATCAAACTCCGTGATAGCTGGTTCTCCCCGAAATGCATTTAGGTGCAGCGTCGCGTAGGTGTGCCGGAGGTAGAGCTACTGGTTGGTTGAGCGGGACTATCATCTTAGCAATGTCAGCCAAACTCCGAATGCCGGTTACATGTGTGCGCGGCAGTGAGACTGTGGGGGATAAGCTTCATAGTCGAGAGGGAAACAGCCCAGATCGCCGGTTAAGGCCCCTAAGGGTGTACTAAGTGGAAAAGGATGTGTAATCGCGAAGACAGCCAGGAGGTTGGCTTAGAAGCAGCCACCCTTGAAAGAGTGCGTAATAGCTCACTGGTCGAGTGGTTGCGCGCCGACAATTCAGTGGGGCTCAAGTACACCGCCGAAGCCGCGGCAGCAGTATTGCTGGGTAGGGGAGCGTCGCATGTGGGGTGAAGCATGATCGTAAGGGCGTGTGGACTGCATGCGAGTGAGAATGCAGGCATGAGTAACGAATGATACGTGAGAATCGTATCCGCCGAATGACTAAGGGTTCCTGGGTCAAGTTCGTCTTCCCAGGGTGAGTCGGGTCCTAAGGCGAGGCCGACAGGCGTAGTCGATGGTCAACGGGTTGATATTCCCGTACCCGTATGTATGCGCCCAATGATGAACCGGTGATACTAACCACCCTGACCGCCTGCCATGGCCATCTTTGATGGTTGGGTGGGTGTGATGCGTGGGGCCTGATCTGTAGTAGTCAAGTGATGGGGTGACACAGTTTGGTAGCTACGCCACTTATTGGATTGTGGTGCAAGCGTGCAGCACGGCACCTAGTGAAATGCGGGTGCCATAAGTGCCAGGCGTGATGCGTAACCCTTATTGGGTGATGGTGGTGATCCTATGCTGTCGAGAAAAGCCTCTAGCGATGTGTATGTACGGCCCGTACCCGAAACCGACACAGGTAGTCAAGTAGAACATACTCAGGCGGTCGGGTGAACTGTGGTTAAGGAACTCGGCAAATTACCCCCGTAACTTCGGGAGAAGGGGGGCCACAACAGGTGAACCGGTCATGCGTCGGTGAGCGTGTTGGGGTCGCAGAAAAGAGAGGGAAGCGACTGTTTATCAAAAACACAGGTCCGTGCGAAGACGGTTAAGTTGATGTATACGGACTGACGCCTGCCCGGTGCTGGAAGGTTAAGAGGACCTGTTAGGACACCTGTCCGAAGCGGAGAATTTAAGCCCCAGTAAACGGCGGTGGTAACTATAACCATCCTAAGGTAGCGAAATTCCTTGTCGGGTAAGTTCCGACCTGCACGAATGGCGTAACGACTTCCCTGCTGTCTCAACCACAGGCCCGGTGAAATTGCACTACGAGTAAAGATGCTCGTTTCGCGCGGCAGGACGAAAAGACCCCGGGACCTTCACTATAGCTTGGTATTGGTGTTTACTGCGGTTTGTGTAGCATAGGTGGGAGACTATGAAGCGCTCACGCTAGTGGGTGTGGAGTCGGCAAGTGAAATACCACTCTGACCGTAGTGGATGTCTTAACCTTGGCCCATGATCTGGGTTGGGGACAGTGCCTGGTGGGTAGTTTAACTGGGGCGGTTGCCTCCCAAAGAGTAACGGAGGCGCCCAAAGGTTCCCTCAGCCTGGTTGGCAATCAGGTGTTTAGAGTGTAAGTGCACAAGGGAGCTTGACTGCGAGACCAACACGTCGAGCAGGGACGAAAGTCGGGACTAGTGATCCGGCACCTACTTGTGGATGTGGTGTCGCTCAACGGATAAAAGGTACCCCGGGGATAACAGGCTGATCTTCCCCAAGAGTCCATATCGACGGGATGGTTTGGCACCTCGATGTCGGCTCGTCGCATCCTGGGGCTGGAGTAGGTCCCAAGGGTTGGGCTGTTCGCCCATTAAAGCGGCACGCGAGCTGGGTTCAGAACGTCGTGAGACAGTTCGGTCTCTATCCGCCGCGCGCGCAGAAACTTGAGAAAGGCTGTCCCCAGTACGAGAGGACCGGGACGGACGTACCTCTGGTGTGCCAGTTGTTCCGCCAGGAGCACCGCTGGTTGGCTACGTACGGAAGGGATAACCGCTGAAAGCATCTAAGCGGGAAGCCTGTTTCAAGATGAGGTTTCATAGGTTCCCCATAGACGATGGGGTTGATAGGCCAGATCTGGAAGCACCGCAATGTGCGAAGGTGACTGGTACTAATACACCAACCAACAAACCACAACGTGCACCCAACCTAGGGCACAACACAAAAAACACAGACAAAAACGTCTACCCGCGTCCACTATGCAGTATCTGACACACCACACACACACTGTGTGGCCACCCAAAAAAACTACATACACCCGCACCACACCCACGTGGTGCGACCATGACGACAAACCCCAAAGGTGTGTCGGTGGTTGATAGCGGTGGGGAAACGCCCGGACCCATTCCGAACCCGGAAGCTAAGCCCACCCGCGCTGATGGTACTGCACCCGGGAGGGTGTGGGAGAGTAAGTTACCGCCGACCAAAAACTTCACACATACACCGGTCACCACCCGATCAACGGACAGTGACCGGTTTTCGTGTTTCTGGCGCTTTGCTCGTCGGCGCATCGGGTGCAGGCAGAGCTCGACGCCCACACGTTTCAGTAGGCTTCTAAGTCTGCGTGGATTTAGCCAGGTTGAACAGATGCATCCAGAGCTAAAGGAGTGGGACAATGGGCGGGCATTCGGCGTCGGAGGAGGGGGTAGTAGGGGGCGTCGATAAGACGAAAACCGCTGCGGCGCGAGCGGTGACTGTGGTGAAGGCCTATGGTTCTGGCGGGACGCAGGTGAGAGCGTTGGATGGTGTCAGCTACGAGTTTCGCCGCAGGATGCGGTGCACGACGACATCGTGGTGCAGGTCCGCTCTTCGGAGGAGGTCGGCGGGGAAGCGCTGCAGATGGTCAAGCAAATGCTCAACATCCTGTACGCGCTGTTGTCGCTGGCGGTGGCGATCGCGATCCTGGGCATTGTGAACACCCTTACGCTGTCGGTGATCGAGCGCCGCTAGGAGATCGGGATGCTGCGTGCGGTAGGCACGCAGCGCGGGCAGGTCCGCACGATGATCATTTTCGAGTCGGTGCAGATCGCAGTGTTCGGTGCGCTGCTCGGTGTGGCTGCCGGCCTGCTGCTGGGCTGGGCGTTCCTGAAGCGTCCTGGTTTTCGTTCCGCTTATTGAACGCCCAACGGGTGGGCGTGTGATTGTTGATAGTAGGCGTCTTCCATCTCTTGTGGAGTGATGTATCCCAATGACTCGTGCAGGCGATGGTTATTCCACCAGTACACCCAGCGAAGGGTCGCGATCTCGACTTCCCCAACCGACGCCCACGGCCGGTGGGGATAGATCAGCTCGGTCTTGTATAGACCGTTGACCGTTTCCGCCAACGCGTTGTCGTAGGAATCGCCGACGGTGCCAACGGACGGATCAATCCCAGCGTGAGCAAGCGCCTCACTGTAACGAATGGACACGTACTGCGAGCCGCGATCGCTGTGATGGACAAGTCCTTCAGCACGGAGATCACCTGCGTGATAAAGAGCATGCTCAAAAGCCTCAAGAGGCAGCTCATCGGTGCGCATGCTCGCCCTGGTGGCAACCCCGACAATCTTGCGGGAGTACGCATCGGTGATGAACGCGGTGTACGCAAACCCCGACAGGGTACGCACGTAGGTGATGTCAGCGACCCACAGCCGGTGCGGCGCTGACGCGGTGAAGTCACGATTGACCAGATCAGGACGACAATCCGGGACATCAGCCCGAAGCGTTGTGATCGGAGTGCGGCCCCTTCTGCGGCCTTGGATGCCGGCGAGTTTCATCAACCGTGCCGTCTGATCACGACCGATGTCCCAGCCGGCGCGCTGCATGGCCTTCCACATCTTGCGTACCCCGTACACGCTGAAGTTGTCCTCGAAGACTTTCACCAATTCGGGGATAAGCAGCGCGTCTGACAAGCTCCTGGCCGACGGGGCTCGTGTTTTCGCTGCTCGGTAGCCACGAGAGGTGATAAACCCACATTCTGTCTGCCTTAACGTGCGACAGATGGCCTCGACCCCGAAGCGATCGCGATACGTGTCGATGTATTCGATCATCTTCTGGTGGGACGGTCGAGTTCCGCTGCGAAAAAAGCTGAAGCGGTCTTCAAGATCTCGTTTGCCCTGCGCAGCTCTTTGTTCTCTTGCCGCAGACGCTTCAGTTCGTCGTCGACCGACTCGCCAGTGCTCCGCTGAACGTCGGGGGACGCTTTGACAGGTTTCAACCAGTTGTTGAGCGTGTGCGCCGAGACACCGAGCTTCTCGCCGATCTCCTCCGCCGCCGCCCACTTCGAGCACCCCTCAAGCTCAACGAGCTCCTCGGCTAACCGCACCGCCTTGTCCTTGAACTCGTCACTGAACTTCCTAGGCATGGTCCAATCCTCCTCTAGAAACGATCGGAACTAAACCCAGGACACTTCATTCCTGACTGTGCTCGCCGATAAGGGGCTGAAGAATATCGCCTACCCGTGGACGATGATCGCGGTGATGCTCGCCGGCTCGGTTCTCGTCGGTGTCGTGGCGGCCTTGTGGCCGGCGCAGCGCGCGGCGAAAACACCGCCGCTGGACGCGATCGCGGAGTGAGCTGGGTCCTGAACGAGCTGGGCCTGATCGGGGGCGCCCCGGGTGCGGCCTAGAACGGCGGGATCACCCGCAGCCCGTACCGCAACCCGAACCACGCCGAGGCGACACCGAGGGCGCAGGTGAGCAGGACATAGCGGGTGAGCGGCCACCACTGCTTCTGCGCCACCATGCCGCCCATTTCTTTTGCCATCGTGGACAGGGTGGACACGGCACCGCCGAATCCGGCGCCGAGGAACGCCGGCCACATCACCGGCATGGCGGCGGAGAATCCGAGGACGGCGGAGCCGACCATGTTCGCGGCGAATGTGCCCACGGTTCCGGGCAGTGCGACGCTCAGCGCCCAGCGGGCTAGTCCGCCGAGGAATGCGCCGAAGCCGACGAGGACAAACAGCAGGAAGACGGTGCGCGCACCATCGCCGGTGCTCAGGGCTTCAAGCAGGTGGGAGCCGACAACACCGTCGGGGCCCTGGAATTGGGGAGTACGGGGTGTCAGGTCGGTCATGGAGTCACCTCCGCGGGGCGGGCGCGTCGGTGCCGCAAAGCGTTGCCCAGCTCCCATGCCGCGAGCCCGATGATCATGGTCCCGCCCATGAAGAGCAGCGCGATCAAAGCGCTGGATTGCATGGCCAAGAACGATACAGCGGAGAATGTGGTGAAGCCGCCGATCATGCCACGCCCGAAGAACGGGCCCGGGTCGAAGCGCCCCATGAGGAAGCAGCCGATGAAGTTGATCACGAAGATGATGATGATTTCGGCGGGCGGCTCGGGAGCCATCAGCGGTGTGAAGGCAAAGCGGGCGAGGGCGCCGAAGGATGCGCCGAACCCGATCGCGAGGCCTTCCTTGAGTGCTGCGTCAACCACATTTCAACGGTAACGCACGCCCCGTTCGTGCGGGCAACGGCCCGGATCGTGGCGGAGGAGCGGAAACCGGGGGAAGATGGGAGGTACAGGGACAGCACCGACGCACAAGGAAGCATCTAAGGAGCAACTATGGCGCACACGAGAGCCGGCCAACAAGCACTTCCGGAGGATCTCATCGATATCGCGGAGGTAGTCACCGCCTACTACACGCGAGACATCGACGCCGCAGACCCGGACCAGCAGGTGGCCTTCGGCACCTCCGGTCACCGAGGGTCGAGCCTGGACAACGCGTTCAACGAGCAGCACATCTGGGCGACGACGCAGGCGATTGTGGATTACCGCCGCGAGAACAACATCGGCGGCCCCGTCTACATCGGCCGCGACACGCACGCGTTGAGCGAGCCGGCGATGGTCTCCGCGCTTGAGGTCCTCATCGCTAACGGCATCGAAGTGCTTGTCGACGCCGCGGGGCGCTACACCCCGACCCCCGCCGTCTCGCACGCGATCCTGGCGCACAACGCGAAGCTGGCCGGCGGTGTGACGGGCACCGACCCGAAGCGCGCCGACGGCATCGTGATCACCCCGTCCCACAACCCGCCGCGCGACGGCGGCTTCAAGTACAACCCGCCGTCGGGCGGCCCGGCGGACACGGACGCGACCGACTGGATCGCCGCTCGCGCGAACGACTACCTGGCCAAGGGGCTCGACGGCGTGGCGCGCACGCCGGTCAGCGGGGTGCTGGACGAGCGCGCCGGAAGGCACCCGTTCATGGACAACTATGTGGCGGACCTGCCGAACGTGGTGGACATCGATGCGATCCGCGAGTCTGGTTTGGGGATCGGCGCCGACCCGATGGGCGGGGCGAGTGTGGACTACTGGGGAGCGATCGCTGAGGCTCACAACCTCAACCTCACCGTGGTGAACCCGGAGGTGGACGCGACGTGGCGGTTCATGACGCTGGACACCGACGGCAAGATCCGCATGGACTGCTCGTCGCCTAATTCCATGGCGAGCCTGGTGGCCAACCGCGACAAGTACGACATCGCCACAGGAAACGACGCGGACGCGGACCGCCACGGCATTGTCACACCGGACGCGGGCCTGATGAACCCGAATCACTACCTCGCGGTGGCAATCGAGTACCTGTTCTCCCACCGCGAGGGCTGGGGCGAGGACACCGCCGTGGGCAAGACGCTGGTGTCGTCCTCGATGATCGACCGGGTGGTCGCCTCGCTGGGCCGCGAGCTCGTCGAGGTTCCCGTCGGCTTCAAGTGGTTCGTGCCGGGGCTTATCGACGGCACCGTCGGCTTCGGCGGCGAAGAATCCGCTGGAGCCTCCTTCCTGCGCAAGGACGGGACAGTGTGGTCGACGGACAAGGACGGTCTGATCATGGACCTGCTCGCGTCCGAGATCACTGCAGTGACGGGCAAGACCCCGTCCCAACGCTACGCGGAGCTCGAGGCCGAATTCGGCGCGCCTGTTTACGCCCGTACCGACGCCGAGGCGAACCGCGAACAGAAAGCGACGTTGAAGAAGCTCTCCCCGGACCAAGTGGAGGCCACCACTCTCGCCGGCGACGAGATCACCGCGAAGCTTACCGAGGCCCCCGGCAACGGAGCCGCCATCGGCGGGCTGAAGGTCACCACCGACAACGCCTGGTTCGCCGCCCGCCCGTCCGGCACGGAGGACAAGTACAAGATCTACGCTGAGTCATTCAAGGGGCAGGAACACCTGGAGCAGGTGCAGCAAGAAGCGCAGGACGTCGTCCGCGCAGTGCTCGGTGAGTAGGCCCTGGAAAAATTGAGGGCGAACCGGTGATCCCCTCAGTGTGGTGATGCAAGCCTCACTGCGGGGATCTTCCTCGGTGTCTCGCTCATGGGCTAATGTCATTGAGGTGACAACCAAGCAGGACGTGCAGATGGCCGAGGCCCAACCGCTGGAAGTCCCCGAGGAGGGGCAGGTGGAACGGGGGGCGGGGGAGACGTCGAGAAGCGAATTCATGCTCGACGCTCTCTCTGCTCTCGCGCGCTTCGGCCTGGCTCTGATGTGGATCTACTCGGGTTCGACGAAGCTGGGCAACCACATGACCGTGACGCAGAGCATCGAAGCGTACGAGATTTTCACGCCGTACTGGTCCAGTCTGCTCGCCAACATCATCGGCCCGGCGGAAATCGCCGGCGGGCTGATACTGCTGCTGGGCATCAAGATCCGCCCAGCAGGGTGGGTGTCGTTCGGCGTACTCGTCCTGTTTATCATCGGCCTGAGCTCCGCTCACCACCGGGGACTGCAGCTCGACTGCGGCTGTTTCGGGCCCCAACCCGACAGCAACGCCGGCGACTTGTTGTGGGCTATTGCCCGCGACATCGGCCTGATCGCCGTAACGCTATTCATGATTTACCGGCCGTTTAAGAAATTCGCGCTGTACCCGTAATATTTCGCGGTGAAACAGTTCGACCTCAACAACATCTCAACACACAGAAGGTGATGAACTTTGGCTTCCTCCAAGCCGAAAACGACAAAGGGCTCCACGAAGGTGGTCAACCCGAACACCGGCGGTAGCAAGGGCTTCTTGTGGGTGCTTCTCGCCCTGTTGCTCATTGGCGCGCTGGTGATTGGCCTGATCGTGTACAACGGCCGCGGTGCGCAGTCCGACCGTCAGGCAGAGAAGATCCAAAACGTCGACGGCGTGAACATGGAATTCACCGACAATACCTTCACGCTGAGCGGCGAGGGCGCGGACGGTGCGAAGGAAGCAGCCCTCTACGAGGATTTCTCCTGCCACTACTGCGCGGAACTGGCTGAGAAGACCGACGACAAAATGCTGGACAAGATCAAGTCCGGTGAGCTCACGGTGAAGATCCACCCGATGATCTTCCTCGACGGAACGGGCGGGCAGTACAACCCGGGCCATTCCACCCACACGCTCGCAGCGGTGCTCGCGCTCGCCGAGAAGGGCGAGACTGAGGCCTACTGGAATCTGCGCAAGGCTCTCCTCGAGCAGCAGCAAAGCCTGTACGGCAGCGCTGACGCGAACACGCTGGCCGACATGGCGAAGGACTTCGGTGCGTCCAAGGATGCAGTTGAGGCTATCCGCAACGGCGATTATGAGGAGAAGGCCAAAGAAGTCGGCGTGGCAAACGAGCAGGACTTGGAGGACAAGACCGGCGAGCTGTCCTCCCCGCGCGTGCTTGTCGACGGCAAGGATGTCGAGTCTAACCCCCTCGAGAACTGGATCGACGACCTCCTGGCTAGCTAAATACGCTGGCAGCGGGCGATTTGGGTCTCGCCCGCACGCCGGTGTATATTTATCAAAGTCGCTCGGCGGGCGCTGCTGCTTGAACAGCAGAGGCTAGATCCGCCGCAGTAATGGGGCTATGGCGCAGCTGGTAGCGCACCACACTGGCAGTGTGGGGGTCACGGGTTCGAATCCCGTTAGCTCCACCACTTTCACCCCGCGATCTGTCACAGGTCGCGGGGTTCTTCGCTGCACGCACACCGCAGGCGGCGCTATCTTGGGGTGCATGGATGAGCTTCAGTTCCACGAGATTGATTCGCCGATCGGCCGGATCGGTGTGGTTGTGTCGCCGGCGGGGGTGGCGAAGGTGCTCTTCGAGTCCGACGACATCGACGCAGAGCGGGAGAAGATCGGCGCAGAGGCGGTCGTGCCGTTGGCAGCGGCCCAACTGTCCGAATATTTCTCGGGGCAGCGCCGCGAATTCACTGTGCCGTTGGACTTCCGTTTCGCCACCGGCTTCCGGGAGGAAGTGCTGCGCGAGCTGGCCCGAGTGCCGTACGGCCAGACCACGACCTACCGCGAGTTGGCGAAAAAAGTGGGCAACCCGAAAGCCGTTCGCGCTGTGGGCGGCGCTTGCGCGAATAATCCGTTGCCGCTGCTCGTGCCATGCCACCGCGTGCTGCGCGTGGACGGTGAACTCGGCGGATACCGCGGCGGCTCCGAGATGAAGCGTTTCTTGCTCGGATTAGAGGGAATCGATGTCGAACGCACGCGATGAGGCCTTTGCTGCAGGCGATGTCTTTGTGAAGCAGGGCAGTGCGCCCGGTGCGGCCGCGGCGGAAGCCGCGTACCTTCGGTGGCTACGAGAGGGATCCGCCGCCGTGGTCGAGGTCATCGAGTTGGATGAGGGCGCGAACACCGTCACCATCGAGCGCGTCGACAGCGCCCGTCCGACTGCCGATGCCGCACGTGAAGCAGGGCGCGAGCTTGCCGCGATCCACGCGATGGGCGCCGATGCGTTCGGTGCTCCAGCCGACGGCTGGGACGGCCCCAATTTCATCGGCCGCGCGCAGCAAGAGTGCAGGCCGGTAGAGCGGTGGGCGGAGTTCTACACGGCACAGCGTGTGCTGCCTTTCGCAGAGAAAGCCAACCGCAGGGGGAATGTGGACGCGGGCGGTCTTGAAACGGTCAAACGGGCCTGTAATGCGCTGCTCGACGAGGATGAAAACGCACCGCTCGCACGTATCCACGGCGACTTGTGGGCTGGCAACCTGTTGTTCTCATCGACCGGACCGCGGTTTATCGACCCGGCGGCGCACGGAGGTCACCCGCTGACGGACATCGCCATGCTCGAGCTCTTTGGAGCGCCGCATTTGAGCGCAATTATCGAGGGCTACCTAGCCGCCGGTGGCGCTCTCGGCAATGCATTTGGCGGGGACTGGGAGCGGCGTATTCCGATCCACCAGCTCCACCCGCTCGCAGTCCACGCCTATACCCATGGTCCGAGCTACGGTTCAGCGCTGGTGCGGGCGGCGGAGGA
Source organism: Corynebacterium sp. P3-F1 (assembly GCF_030503635.1). Taxonomy (NCBI): domain Bacteria; kingdom Bacillati; phylum Actinomycetota; class Actinomycetes; order Mycobacteriales; family Corynebacteriaceae; genus Corynebacterium; species Corynebacterium sp. P3-F1. The sequence goes on along the minus strand of NZ_CP129965.1, from coordinate 870,252 downwards.
AACGCTGCGGCTCGTCCGCTAGCGCCACCAGGTCTCGGCGGGGCCGGGTGACAGGTGGCGCTTATGCTGGCCGACGGCCCAGAGGTGTTCGAGGCGGTCGGCGGCGGAGGCGTCGATAAGCGTGCCCTCGAGGTAGTCGTCGATCTGGGTGTACGTGACTCCGAGTGCTTCCTCGTCAGGAAGTGCCGGGCGGTCTTCCTCCAGGTCGGCGGTGGGCACCTTCTCATAGAGGCGCTTGTCCGCCTCGAGGTGCGCTAGAAGTTGTGCGCCCTGGCGCTTGTTCAGTCCGGCAAGGGGGATGAGATCGGCCGCGCCGTCGCCGAATTTGGTGAAGAAGCCGGTGAGGTTCTCCGCCGCGTGGTCGGTGCCGACTACCAGGAGGCCCAGTTCGCCGGCGATGGCGTACTGGGCGGTCATGCGCAGGCGGGCTTTGACGTTGCCCTTGTTGAAGTCGCTGAGCTTGTTCAGTTCAAGACCTTTGGCGACCTGGCTAGCGAGCACGGTCGTTGCTGGTTCGATGTCGACGGTGACGCGACGGTCGGGCTGGATGAAGTCGAGAGCGAGCTGGGCGTCGTCCTCGTCCGCCTGCACGCCGTGGGGGAGACGCACGGCGACGAATGTGGCCTCGCGTCCCTGTTCCCGTGTCTTCTCCACTGCCAATTGCGCGAGCTTGCCCGCGAGCGTCGAGTCCTGGCCGCCTGAAATGCCTAGAACGTAGCCCTTCGCACCAGTCTTTTCCAAGTAGTCGACGAGGAAATCCACGCGCCGGGCGACCTCCCCGGCGGGAGCGATGACGGGTTGGATCCCCAGAGCAGCAATGATTTCCTGTTGGGTGGCCCCGATCGCGTCGTGGGACGGGTGTTCGAACTGGTGTGCGGTAGGTGCGGCGGTGGGTGTGCCGGAAGTAGCGTCAGAAGTAGTGTCGGACTCGAGTGACATGCCCGCCATCGTAGCGCGGAAGCATTCCCCAGCTCCGCCGTTTTGGTGCTGCGGAGCCGGTCAGGTAGCATTGACACCCGTTGCACGGCAGCGCCATCTTGTGGCGCGCCGACTAAAGAACCGGTTGACCGCCGCCACCTGCATGGATATCCGTGAAACCGCGGCGGGCATCCGGAAAAACGAACGAGTAGAAAGGAGCGCCCGATGAAGGTCCGTAAGTCCCTTCGGTCGCTGAAGAACAAGCCGGGCGCTCAGGTTGTCCGCCGCCACGGCAAGGTGTACGTGATCAACAAGAAGGATCCGCGCTTCAAGGCTCGTCAGGGCTAGTCGCAGTTTCCTAACGCCCCCGTCGCAAAGGGTGCACGCATTGAATGCGGTGTGCTCGCGGCGGGGGCGTTGTGCGTTCATTGCTCGCACTGACCGGGGGCCGTGTCGGGGTTCTGGTGCGGAGGGGTGACACTATTCCGCGTGAAATTCCACCCGTGTAAGCCAGTCTTCGTGTGTGAACGCGTGTGGCAGAACTACATGTAGGTTATTTCCCCTGGCTATCCTGCGAATACCATGCGTGTAACTACTATATATAGTATCGCTTGCCATAATCTGGCACAACGTATAGTGTTTCAAGGTGTTCGCCCCCGACGGGGTGCGGGCGCGGCGCATCGCTCGATGCCGCACCACTCTTACGTTGATTCGAGCGCTAGCGGCACCCCTGGGGCCGCCAGGTAAGTCTCACTAGCCCCCGAACATCCTCTGAGAAGAAAAGAGCCTTGAGAACAATGTCGATCACCCTTTACACCAAGCCGGCCTGCGTCCAGTGCAATGCGACGAAGAAGGCGCTCGACCGTGCAGGTCTGCAGTACACCACCGTGGACATTTCCATGGACGATTCCGCCCGCGACTACGTCATGGCGCTCGGTTACCTGCAGGCCCCGGTTGTGGAGGTTGATGGGGATCACTGGTCTGGTTTCCGCCCGGACCGGATCCGCACGCTCGCCGAGGGTGCTGCGTAACCGCTCGAAAGAAGCTTAAGCCGTCACGTTGTTGGCAGCTTAACGTTTTGCCGGAGTGACTCGCGAGCGGTCCGGGGAGGGTGTTCCTTTCTGGGGCACCGGTTCGGCACCATCCCCACATAGCAGGTCAGTCCGCCAGCCGCGTTCACGTTCACTTTTTTGCTCACGTTCATTTTTGAGGTCAGCTATCTGCCATGTTGGTCGTCTACTTTTCTTCCGCGACGGGCAATACGCATCGCTTTGTAGAGAAGCTCGGTCTTCCCAGCGCCCGGATTCCACTGCGCCGCACAGATGCTCCGCTCAAGGTGGATCAGCCCTATGTGCTGCTTTGCCCGACATATGGCGGCGGGGTCTCGTTGAACCACGAGAATTCTCGTCCGGTTCCGGTGCAGGTGATCCGTTTCCTGAACGATGAAACGAACCGGAACCTGCTGCGCGGCGTCATCGCCGGAGGCAACTCGAATTTCGGTCCTGACTTCTGCAAGGCCGGAGATGTCATTGCCGCCAAGACAGGGGCACCGTACCTGTACCGCTTCGAGTTGATGGGCTCGGAGGAGGACGTGGAGATGGTGCGCGAGAACTTGGTGGGCAACGCGCATAAGCTCGGCCTTGAACCGCTCACCGCGCATGAGCGTGAGGTGCTTGAGGTGCGTCGGGCGGAGACGTCGGAAAGCGCCCAGCGGCTTGCCCGGCTGCGCGCCCGTTACCAAACTGTTTAGCTCTATTTTCAAATAAAACCACTGCTTGAGAAAGGTCCGATGAACCGTGTCCGACACCCTGGGTAAGACTGTTGCCGAGCCGGTCGACCAGTCCGAACAGCTCGATTACCACGCGCTGAACGCGCTTTTGAATCTCTACGACGAGAACGGCCAGATCCAGTTCGACAAAGACCGTGAGGCGGCGAACCAATACTTCCTCCAGCACGTCAACCAGAACACGGTCTACTTCCACGACTTGGAAGAGAAGATCGATTACCTGGTGGAGAACAAGTACTACGAGCCGGAGACGATTGAAAAGTACGAGTGGTCCTTTATTAAGGACACGTTCAAGCGGGCCTATTCGTACAAATTCCGTTTCAAGTCTTTCTTGGGCGCGTACAAGTACTACACGTCGTACACGTTGAAGACGTTCGACGGCCGCCGTTACCTCGAGCGGTTCGAGGATCGGGTGTCCATGACCGCGTTGTTCCTCGCCGACGGTGATGAGGCACTGGCGACCTCGCTGGTGGATGAAATCATGACGGGCCGTTTCCAGCCCGCCACCCCGACGTTCCTCAACGCCGGCAAGGCGCAGCGCGGCGAGCTTGTCTCCTGTTTCCTGCTGCGCATCGAGGACAACATGGAGTCCATCGGTCGCGCCATCAACTCGTCGCTGCAGCTGTCCAAGCGCGGCGGGGGAGTGGCGTTGCTGCTGTCCAATATCCGCGAGTCGGGCGCCCCGATCAAGCACATTGAGAACCAGTCGTCCGGTGTCATCCCCGTGATGAAGCTGCTGGAGGACTCTTTCTCCTACGCCAACCAGCTCGGTGCGCGCCAGGGTGCCGGCGCGGTGTACCTCAACGCGCACCACCCGGACATTCTGTCCTTCCTGGACACGAAGCGCGAGAACGCCGACGAGAAGATCCGCATCAAGACGCTCTCCCTCGGCGTGGTCATCCCGGACATCACCTTCGAGCTGGCCAAGCGCAACGACGACATGTACCTGTTCTCCCCGTACGACGTGGAGCGGGTCTACGGCGTCCCGTTCGCCGACATTTCTGTCACGGAGAAATACGAGGAAATGGTCGAGGACCCGCGAATCCGCAAGTCCAAGATCAACGCCCGCCAGTTCTTCCAGACCATCGCGGAGATCCAGTTCGAGTCGGGCTACCCGTACATCATGTTCGAGGACACGGCGAACAGGGCGAACCCGGTGAAGATCGGCCGCGTGAACATGTCCAACCTGTGCTCCGAGATCCTGCAGGTGAATACGCCGTCCGTGCTCAATGAGGACCTGACGTACGCGGAGCTGGGCAACGACATCTCCTGCAACCTGGGCTCGCTCAATATCGCCATGTCGATGGATTCGGACGACTTCTCTCGGACGGTCGAGACGGCTATCCGCGGCCTCACCGCCGTTGCGGACAAGACGTCGATTGATTCGGTGCCGTCCGTACGCGAGGGCAATGACGCCTCCCACGCGATCGGTCTGGGCCAGATGAACCTGCACGGCTACCTCGGCCGCGAGCATATCGACTACGGCTCGGAGGAAGGCCTGGACTTTACCAACGCCTACTTCGCCGCCGTGCTCTACGAGTGCATCAAGGCGTCACATGCGATCGCGGTGGAGAAGGGTGAAGCGTTCGAGGGCTTCGAGCGCTCCGAGTACGCCACCGGAGAATTCTTCGACCGCTACAACCCGTCAGACTTCCAGCCGAAGACGGAGCGGGTCAAGGAGCTGTTCGCCAACTCCTCCGCGCAGCCGCCGACCGCGGAGCAGTGGGCGCAGCTCAAGGAAGAGGTCGCGCGCGACGGCATTTACAACCGTTACCTTCAGGCTGTCCCGCCGACCGGTTCGATCTCCTACATCAACAACTCCACCTCGTCGATCCACCCGATCGCCTCCAAGATCGAGATCCGCAAGGAAGGCAAGATCGGCCGCGTCTACTACCCGGCGCCGCACATGGACAACGAGAATATCGATTTCTTCAAGGACGCCTACGAGATCGGCTACGAGAAGATCATCGACACCTATGCGGTGGCCACGAAGTACGTCGACCAGGGACTGTCACTCACGCTTTTCTTCAAGGACACTGTGACCACGCGTGACCTCAACCGCGCGCAGATCTACGCGTGGCGCAAGGGTATCAAGACCCTCTACTACATCCGCCTGCGCCAGATGGCGCTGGAAGGAACCGAGATCGAAGGCTGCGTGTCCTGCATGCTGTAAGGCACGCTTGACGACGCCTCCGCACACCCCTTTTCCCTGCAAACAGATAGGATGATCTGCGTGACTGACGCGCACGACTACGACTCGTACTTGGAATCCCACGATAAGCCCGTGAAGGCGATCAACTGGAACTCCATTCCCGACGAGAAAGACTTGGAAGTCTGGGACCGTCTGACGGGCAACTTCTGGCTACCCGAGAAGATCCCGGTGTCCAACGACATCCCGAGCTGGCGCACGCTCAGCGAATACGAGCAGACGGCGACGATGCGCGTGTTCACCGGCCTGACCTTGCTGGACACCGTCCAAGGCACAGTCGGCGCTGTCTCGTTGCTGCCGGACGCTAAAACGCTGCATGAAGAGGCCGTGTTGACCAACATCGCCTTCATGGAGTCCGTGCACGCTAAGAGCTACTCCAACATCTTCATGACGCTGGCGTCCACCCCACAGATCAACGACGCGTTCCGCTGGTCCGAGGAGAACGAGGCCATGCAGCGCAAGGCGAAGATCATCCTCAGCTACTACCAGGGGGACGATCCGCTGAAGCGGAAGATTGCGTCCACCCTGCTGGAGTCCTTCCTCTTCTACTCCGGTTTCTACCTGCCCATGTACTGGTCCAGCCACTCCAAGCTGACCAACACCGCCGACATCATTCGCCTGATCATCCGCGATGAAGCTGTACACGGTTACTACATCGGCTACAAGTACCAGCGCGGTGTGCAGGAGGAGACACAGCTGCGCCGCGACGAGTTGAAGGAGTACACCTTCGACCTGCTCTATGATCTGTACGACAACGAGACCCAGTACACAGAGGACATTTACGATCCGCTGGGTTGGACCGAGGATGTCAAGCGCTTCCTGCGCTACAACGCGAACAAGGCCTTGAATAACCTCGGCTACGAAGGGCTGTTCCCGGCGGACGAGACTCGTGTGTCGCCGGCGATCCTCGCTTCGCTGTCCCCGAACGCCGACGAGAACCACGACTTCTTCTCGGGCTCCGGTTCCTCCTACGTCATCGGCAAGGCTGAGGACACTCAGGACGACGACTGGGATTTCTAGGACCGGGCGTTTAGACACAATTCAATGACCGTGGCTTCATCGCGGTCCCTCTCCCTCATCCGGGGTCAATCACACACGCATAAACCGGCAGGTGCCGCACTGAATATGGGTGTGGCCTGTGATGTCTGGATTTTGGCTGGGGCGGCCGTTAAGATGAAGCGGTACTAGTTGCGCCTACCCGCGTATCCGCGCGGGGGTGCCCAGGGAAAACAGCCCGGGACGTGGTGTGACTGAGTCTCAATCAGGAGGAATCGAATGACTGCTGTGGCACCACGGCTCGACAACGAGGTCGGTACCGACGTTGTCCCCCCGGTCCGGCCAGAGCCGACCGGAAAGGCACGTAAAGGCACCCGTTTTTACGACCTGCTGACCACCACAGACCACAAACAGCTGGGCATCTTCTACATCATCATGTCCTTTGTGTGGTTCTTCGTCGGTGGTCTTATGGCCCTGTTGATCCGCGCGGAGCTCTTCTCCCCGGGTCTCCAGTTCCTGTCCAACGAACAGTTCAACCAGCTGTTCACTCTTCACGGCACGGTGATGCTGCTGGCGTTCGGTACCCCGATCGTCTGGGGCTTCGCCAACTTCGTGCTTCCGCTCCAGATCGGCGCACCGGACGTGGCTTTCCCGCGTCTGAACTCGTTCGGTTTCTGGATCACTCAGGCCGGTATCGTGGCTATGCTCTCCGGCTTCCTCACCCCGGGCGGCGCCGCTGACTTCGGCTGGACCATGTACCTGCCGCTGGCAGACGCCATCCACACCCCGGGTGTGGGCGCTGATCTGTGGATCCTAGGTGTGGGTGCTACCGGTATCGGTACCCTGGCGTCCGCCATCAACATGGTCAGCACTGTCCTGACCCTGCGTGCGCCGGGCATGACCATGTTCCGCATGCCGGCGTTCACCTGGACCATCTTCGTGGCATCCATCATAGCTCTGATGATCTTCCCGCTGCTGACCGCAGCAGCACTGGGCGTGCTGTACGACCGTAAGCTCGGCGGACACATCTTCGATCCGGCTAACGGCGGCGCCGTCCTGTGGCAGCACCTGTTCTGGTTCTTCGGCCACCCGGAGGTCTACGTCCTCGCGCTGCCGTTCTTCGGCATCACCTCCGAGGTCGTTCCGGTCTTCTCCCGTAAGCCGATCTTCGGCTACATTGGCCTCGTTTTCGCGACCTTGGCCATCGGCGGCCTGTCCATGGCTGTGTGGGCGCACCACATGTACGTCACCGGTGCGATTCTGCTGCCGTTCTTCTCGTTCATGACCTTCCTCATTGCTGTTCCGACCGGTGTGAAGTTCTTCAACTGGGTCGGCACGATGTGGAACGGCCACCTGACGTTCGAGACCCCGATGATCTGGGCGATGGGCTTCCTGTTCACCTTCCTCTTCGGTGGTCTGACCGGCATCATGCTGGCCTCCCCGCCGCTGGACTTCCAGCTGGCTGACACCTACTTCTTGGTTGCGCACTTCCACTACACCCTCTTCGGTACCGTGGTGTTCGCATCGTGCGCCGGCATCTACTTCTGGTTCCCGAAGATGACGGGCCGCATGCTCGACGAGACTCTGGGTAAGTGGCACTTCTGGCTGACCTTCATCGGCTTCAACATGACCTTCCTGATCCAGCACTGGCTGGGCAACATGGGCATGCCGCGCCGTTACGCCGACTACCTGGACTCTGACGGCTTCACGCTGCTCAACCAGATCTCCACTGTCGGCTCGTTGATCCTAGGCATCGCGTTCCTGCCGTTCATCTGGAACGTGTACAAGTCCTGGCGCTACGGCGAGATCGTCACGGTTGATGATCCGTGGGGTTACGGCAACTCCCTCGAGTGGGCCACGACCTGCCCGCCGCCGAGCCACAACTTCGACTCCCTGCCGCGCATCCGTTCGGAGCGCCCGGCCTTCGAGCTGCACTACCCGCACATGGTTGAGACCATGCGCCGTGAGGCTCACACCGGCCACCACGATCCACGCTCCGAGGCAACCACGCCGAACGAGACCAATGGCGGAGCTCGCTCCACCCGCACCGCTGAGACGGTGCGCACCGAGACGGTGACCACCGTGCGTCCGGCTGAAGGCCGCGGCCCCGCCTCCGGCTCCACCAAGGTGACCGACTAATCCTTCGGCTCAGCGGCTGCACAAGCCGCTCCTGATTGAAAGCCCCATTCCACATAAATCGTGGTGTGGGGCTTCTTGCTGTACTTTCGTAGCCATGACTTATGCCGTGCGATTGCAACCTGAACTCAACTACGCTGTGATCACCGTGACGGGTGCGGACCGTCCGGGTGTGACCGCGGCATTCTTCGCCATCCTCTCGCAGCACGGTGTGCAGATCCTCGATGTCGAGCAGGCTAATTTCCGTGGTCGACTGGCCCTGGCGGCCTTCGCTGGCGTGAACCCTGTGGCAGTGGAGACGCTGCGACGGGATCTGGAAGCGGCACCGCAGTTGGCAGACCACACGGTCCTCATTGAGACGGAGGCGGAGTCTCTGGCGCCGCAACGCAAGCGTTCCACCCATGCAGTGGTGGTGCTAGGTGATCCGGTAACGGCGCAGGCAGTCTCGGAAATCGGCCGTACACTGGCGGATTTTGGCGCGAATATCGACCGTATCCGCGGCATCTCCGATTACCCGGTGACTGGGCTTGAGCTGTCCATCACGATTCCGGGGCAGGGCGACGAGGTTAGCCATACAGTGCGCAAGGCCCTTGCGGAGCTGTCTTCCGGTCTGGGGGTGGACATTGCGATCGAGCGGGCGGGTTTGGCACGTAGGTCGAAGCGGCTTGTCTGCTTCGACTGCGATTCAACGCTGATCACCGGTGAGGTGATTGAGATGCTCGCCGCGCACGCGGGCCGTGAAGAAGAGGTCGCAGCTGTCACGGAGCGCGCAATGCGGGGTGAGCTGGACTTCGAGGAATCTTTGCGGGAGCGGGTGAAGGCCCTCGCCGGGCTGGACGCGTCGGTGATCGACGAGGTCGCACGCGATATTGAGTTGACCCCGGGAGCGCGCACAACGATCCGGACGCTGAAGCAGATGGGGTACCGCACCGCTGTGGTGTCCGGTGGGTTCATTCAGGTGCTCGAGCCGATGGCGGAAGAGCTCCAGCTCGACTACGTGCGCGCGAACACATTGGAGATCATTGACGGGAAGTTGACGGGCGAGGTCATCGGTCAGGTTGTGGACCGGCGGGCGAAAGCTGATTTCCTTGCCGAGTTCGCCCAGGACTCTGGTTTACGCATGTCGCAGACCGTCGCAGTGGGCGACGGCGCGAACGACATTGACATGATTACTCAGGCAGGGCTTGGTATCGCGTTCAATGCGAAGCCGGCGTTGCGCGAGGTGGCGGATACGGCGCTGAATCACCCGTTCCTGGATGCAGTCTTGTACATCATGGGTGTGCCGCGCCATGAGATCGACGTGCTCAATGAGGAGCATGGGATCGACGGCAAGGTCGCGCTCAACTAATGGGCAGCGAGCTTATCGACGCCCACGGGTTCCTCTGCGACAGCTTGTCCTCCCCGGGGCGGGGCGCCGAGGACCCAGACGACCCGCAAACCGTGCAGGCGATGCAGATCGCGCTGCACCTGCCCAAGGCGGATCTACCCAAACGCACGGAAGTACTCGCGGCGGCTGCGCAGGCTGTCGTGGAGGTGTGCCTCGACTCGAGGGCTGCGCATCCGGGCTCGTGGCGCGACGCCCTTGAACAGTGGTACGGCCATCGGATCCGGAAGATCGCCCGCCGTGCCCGTGGCGCAGCCTGGGACGGGGTGCAGGCGTTGCCGGGCTGCACTGCTGTGGTCAGAGGCGCGACCGCCCGCGCCTTCATCCCGTCGGCGGTGGCGGAGGTGCCGCATGCGATTTCCAAATTGCAGATTCGGGGGACCGATCTCCCGCTCGAGGAGGACAGCCCGGGCGAAACAGGCATTCCCACTATCGCGGTGGACGCGTCGTTGGAGATGACTGCGGGCAAGGCCGCGGCGCAGGCGGGACACGGCTCGATGCTGCTCGCGGCGGCACTGTCCGGTGAAGCGGTAGTCGAGTGGGCTGCCGATGGTTTCCCGCTGCAGGTGCGCGAGGTGCCGCGGAGCGTGTTCGCCGATCTGGCTGAGCACCCCGCGGCGGTAGCTGTGCAGGACAGCGGTTTCACCGAGGTTGCTCCTGGCTCCACGACGGTGGTGGCGCTGCCCGGTAGGTACTCCTAGTTCGCACTGTTACTTCTGTGCTTTTAGCTGCGCTTCGATTCGCTTTGCCCCGGGGCGGTGAGGCGGCGCAGGGCGCCGCGCACGACGTCGGGGTCGGTTGTCTCCCAGAAACTGGGAAGCGAGGCTCGGAGGAACTGCCCGTAGCGCTTTGTGGCGAGGCGGCTATCCAGAACAGAGACGACGCCTCTGTCGGTGGTGCTGCGCAGCAGACGCCCGGTACCTTGAGCGAGCAAAAGGGCGGCGTGGGTGGCGGAGACTTCCATGAAGCCGGAGCGGCCTGCGGCGTCAGCAGCGTTGCTGCGTGCCTGCAGCAGCGGGTCGTCGGGGCGGGGAAAGGGAATGCGGTCGATGATTACCTGGGACAGTGAGCTGCCTGGAACGTCCACACCCTGCCACAGGGTGAGGGTGCCGAAAAGACAGGAATTCTCGTTGTTGGTGAACTCCTTGACCAGGGCACCAATGGAATCGTCGCCCTGGACGAGAATGTCGAAGGGCAGGCGCGTGCGTAGCGCTTCTGCAGCTTCCACTGCCGCGCGTTTGGATGAGAAGAGCCCCAGAGTCCTACCTCCCGCCGCAGTAATCAGCTCGGCCATTTCTTCGAGTGTGGCGGGGTGCAGTCCGTCCCGGCCCGGTGGCGGGAGATGTTTGGCAATGTAGAGGATGCCGCTGGTGCGGGGGTCGAAGGGAGTGCCGGCGTCCAAGCTGTCCCACGAGCCGTCGGGCAGCCCCCAGTTGGCGGCCATGGCTCGGAAGTTGCCGCCGACTGCCAGCGTGGCTGAGGCAAGCACCACGGTCTGCTCACTGAACAGCCTCTCGCGTAGCAGCGCAGATACCGACAGCGGGGCGACCGCTACAGAATCGCCGTAGCGTTCTGAACGGGTGAGCCAGACAACATCGAAATGCTTCGCCGGGTCCTCCTCGTCGAAGACCTCCAGAATGCGGACGAGCGAATCGTGCAATTCGGTCAGGTGGTTCTTCAGGTTTTCCCGCTCGGCGAATGTTTCCGGGGCATTGGTGGATTCCCCCTCCGGGCCGCGGGCGATTGTCTCGCGGGTCCGCCACAGCGCGTCGCGCACCGCGACGAAGGAGGCGCGGGCAGGGTCTGAGATCGTCTCCCATCTGCCGGGGGATTCGAGGTCAAGCACGGCGGAGAAGTCGTCGATAAGCTCTTCGAGCTTGCTTTGCTCGGTCTTTGCTTTGAGCTTCCCGGCGCGGCGCGCGGCGAGTGTGAGCGCACGGGCAGAAAGCTCGTTCGTGGCCACGGAGGTGACTCGGCCGTCGAGTTCGTGCGCCTCGTCGATGATCACCACGTCGTGGTCGGGGAGGATATTCGCATCCGACATGGCGTCGATGGCAAGCAGTGCGTGGTTGGTGACCACGACGTCGACGTCCTGTGTGCGTCGCCGCGCGGCTTCTGCGAAGCACTCCTCGCCGTGTGGGCAACGCGTCGCGCCCACGCACTCTGTCGCGGTGACGGAGACTTGGCGCCAGGCGGCGTCCGGAACACCGGGTTCAAGCTCATCGCGGTCTCCCGTTCCCGTCTCGTCCGCCCACTCGTGGACACGCTTAATGTGACGCCCCAACCACGAGACATCCTCGGTGTCCATGAGTGCTTCGGGCGCCTCCTGCTCCACGGTGAGCTTATTCAGGCACAGGTAATTCGAGCGCCCCTTTTGAATCGCGAAGGTCGGGGTGCGCGGCAGCAAAGGCTCGAGTGCCTCGACGAGGCGGGGGAGGTCGCGGTCCACCAACTGACGCTGCAGCGCCAGTGTCGCCGTGGACACGATCACCGTCGTGTCCGTCGATTGCGCGTAACGGATTGCCGGAACCAGGTAGGCGAGAGATTTACCGGTGCCGGTGCCAGCTTGCACAGCGAGGTGCCGTTCTGTCTCCAACGCGTGGGACACAGCTTCCGCCATGGCCATCTGGCCCGAGCGCCGGGAGCCTCCGAGGGAATCGATTGCGGCGTCGAGAAGCTCCTCTGTGGACAGCGACAGCGGACGGTCCTGTTCCGGCTCGGTGCCCGTCACTCTCCAGGGAAACCGACCAGGCGCGTGCGCACAGCCGGTTCATCGCGGGACAGGGACAGGCCTTCCCACGGCAAGGTTTCGCGCTGTTTAGCCAAGTGCTCGCGGGATGCCTCGAGGTCCTCCTGTCCGTCGACGATCTCTCCGTCGCGCATGAGCGGGACAACGAGCTGGCGGTAATCCAGCGCAGTCGGATTCTCCGGCGGGTTGGACAGTGGGTAAACAATCTCGTCCACGGCCACTCCGGAACCGCGGTAGGTGCGCACTGCCCCCTTCGCACCACCCTTCATCTGCTTGCCCGACGAGCGCTTTGCCACAGGTACCCCGTCGACTTCGACGAGTTTGTACACCATGCCCGCAGTCGGTGCGCCGGAGCCCGTGACCACGGAAGTGCCCACGCCGAACCCGTCCACCGGGTCGCCGCGCAGACCGGCGATGGCGAATTCGTCGAGGTCGCTGGAGACGATGATCTTGGTGTTGTACGCACCCAAGCTGTCGAGCTGCGCGCGTACGCGGCGCGACATGATGCCAAGATCACCCGAGTCGAGGCGGATTCCGCCGAGCTCAGGCCCGGCCACCTCGATCGCGTTGGCCACGCCCTGCGTGATGTCGTAGGTGTCCACCAGCAAGGTCGTGGACACACCGAGCGAATCGATCTGTGCCTGGAACGCGGCTTTCTCGTTCGGGGTGCCATCCGGATTCGTGTGCAGCAATGTCCACGCGTGCGCTGCCGTGCCGGCAGCTGGAATGCCGTAGCGCAAGCTCGCTTCCATGTTCGAGGTGGACTGGAAACCCGCGATGTAGGCGGCGCGGGCGGAAGTCACCGCGGCCTGTTCGTTGGTGCGGCGCGAACCCATCTCCATGATGGGCCGGCCGTCCGCAGCGGTGACCATGCGGGATGCGGCAGTGGCTACAGCGGAATCGGAGTTGAGGATGGACAGGATGACTGTTTCAAGAATGCAGCACTCGGCGAACGTGCCCCGCACCGTCAGGATCGGGGAGTAGGGGAAGTACAGCTCGCCTTCCTGGTAGCCATCGATCTGCCCGCTGAAGCGGTAGTTGCGGAGAAAATCCTTTGTTTTCTCGCTCAGGAAATCTGCGGTGGAGATCTGCTCCTCCGTGAAGCGGAATTTGCGTACGGCTTCAATGAGGCGGCCTGTTCCCGCGACCACGCCGTAGCGGCGTTCGTGCTGCAGCTTGCGGGCGAAGACCTCGAAAACGCACTCCCGGGAAAAGGTGCCGTCCTTCATCGAGGCATCGAGCATGGTCAGCTCGTACATGTCCGTCAGAAACGCGGTGGAGGTCTGGTGATCGCTGAACTGAATGTCCGCCTCTTGCGTAGTCATGTGCGCAATCCTAGTCGGTGGGGGTTCCCGGGGACGGTCGCCCGCCGGCGCGGGGAAGTCTAGTAGTGTTGAACCTATGACTGGTGTCACACGCGAGATTCGCATGGGCTCCCCCATGGCTACGCCTGAGCTCGACGAGGAGATCGACGTCGATGTCGATGTCGCCGAGAACCTGCCCTGGATGTGCATTGTGTGGGACGACCCGGTGAACCTGCAGAGCTACGTCACGTACGTCTTCCAGACGGTGCTGGGCTATAGCCGTAAGCGAGCGCAGGAATTGATGATGCAGGTGCACACCGAGGGCAAAGCAGTCGTCTCCTCGGGGGAGAAGGACAAGGTCGAAGGCGATGTGAAGAAACTTCACACCGCCGGCCTGTGGGCCACAATGCAGCAGGCCGGTTAAGGCCGTACAAGTAACTGTCAGTTCGAGGAAGAGGCGAGTCAATGCAGCCGTGGCGGCGGAAGAAGGGGCTTATGCGCGCCCCGCGTTACAGCACCGTGTTCGACCCGATGGAGCGCGAAGTCATTGGTGATCTGACAGCCACGGTGTCTGAGACGCTGATCCAACGGGCTCAGTCCGCTCCCAAAGACGAGCTGGCAGCGATGATGGACATGCCGTCCGGCCATACCGAGGCTCCGCAGGATCCGTCGCTGGCTCGACTCCTCCCGGATTTTGAGCGCGAGGGGGATGAGGAATTCGACGGGGATAATTCGCTCCTGCGCAGCCTGCATGAAACTGACATCATTAAGGCGAAATTGAGCAACCTGCAGGTGATCAACGAAGCGCTGGGTCCCACCGGTGGTGTCGCTGTCACCATCGAGGAAGAGGACGCGCACCGGGTCATCGCAGCTTTGAACGATATGCGTCTGTACGTCGCGTCCGCAGAGACCCAGAACGAAGCTGCTGAGCAGGACCGCGACAACCTCGTTGAGTGGTTGGCGTTCTGTCAGGACTCGCTGCTGCAGGCGTTGCTGGGGGAGTAGTGGCCGGAGGTGACGCGGTGAAGCCGACTGCGACATTCGACATCCCCGGTATTCGTGTCGGCCATGTCTCCCTCGGCGACACTGGCGTGACAGCGCTAGTCTCCGCCGACCCAGGCGGGATGGTCGGTGCCGTCGATGTGCGCGGCGGCGGCCCCGGGACACGGGAAACGGACTTGCTTGACCCGCATAACACGGTTCAACGCGTCAGCGCGGTCGTGCTGTCGGGTGGCTCCGCGTTCGGTTTGGCGGCGGCCGATGGCGCCATGCGTGAGTTAGAGTCCCGCGGGCACGGCTTCGCAGTGTTCGGGGAAGACGTTCCCGGGCCCCGTGTCCCGATCGTTCCTGCAGCTGTCATCTTCGACCTGATCATCGGTGACCCGTCTCACCGGCCTGGGTCAGCCGATGGGGCAGCGGCAGTCACAGCGGCGCTCGACGGTGGCACTTCAGGTGAGATGCACAGCATGTGCTTGAGCGGCAGCGTCGGTGCCGGATGCGGCGCAACAGCTGGGGTCCTGCGCGGCGGAGTCGGAGTCGCTCAAACGGCGGTCAACGCTGGGGAAGAAAACGAGTTCTCCGTCGCCGCTCTCGTGGTGGCGAACCCGTTGGGCAGCGTGATCGATCCGGAGACCGGGCGATTCTACGGTGATGCCACGCGGCCTCCGGTGGACGTGACTCGGTTCGGCGAGCTGGAGCGCCCAGCTCCGAAGCTAAACACCACGATCGGCGTGATCGCCACCGACTGTCCGTTGCCGCAGTCCCAGTTGAAGCGGCTGGCTATGACCGGCCACGACGGAATCGCCCGCGCGGTACGCCCCTCCCATTCTCCATTAGACGGGGACACGCTGTTTGCCGTCTCCACCGCCGGCGCAGACACGTACGGCGCGCACAGCCCCGCCGATGCTGATCCGGAGTTCTACTATGCCCTGTGCGATGCCTCCACCCGTTGCGTGGAGGCCGCCATCGTGGACGCGGTGATGTCCGCTAAGCCGGATTACAACGTCGTGGCATGGAGCGACATCGCAGTAAACGCGCATTAAGCTGAACGGCACCATGAGCTATAACCCGTATTCTTCAGCCTCTTCTTCGGCGCAGAACGCCTGGAATCAGCAGCCGAACCCTTTTGGGAAACCTGGTTATGCTGGAGGCCAGGTGCAGCCGATGGGGCAGCCGGCGCCGCCGCGGCAAGGTCGCCGTCGGGCGCAGGCCAAGGTCGGTCTGGCCTACGCCATCGGTTACATCATCGTCATTTGGGCGGTGCACTTGGTCAGCGTGTTCGTATTCGGCGGCGATTTGGTGTATTTCGGCATTCACCCACTGGAGCCGGCATCCCTGCCGTTCATTTTCACGTCGCCCATCCTGCACGTTAATTTTGAACACCTGATTTCGAACACGGTGCCGGGCGCGATTTTTGCGTTCTTGGTCGGGTACTCGGGGCATCGGGTGTTTTGGGAGGTGACTGCCTTCGTCGTTGTTGTCGGAGGTTTGGGTACATGGGTTCTTGGTGGTCCGGGAACGAACCACGTCGGCGCCTCCATGCTCGTCTACGGCTGGCTGGCATACTTGCTTGTCCGCGGCATTTTCAACAGGTCTGCTTCCCAGATTGCGTTGGGCCTGCTGCTGGGTCTGATGTATTCCGGCTTGATCTGGGGTGTGCTCCCGATCGATGCGGGAGTCAGCTGGCAGGCTCACTTGTTCGGGGCCATCGGGGGTGTGGCGGCCGGTGTTGTGATCACCTCGGATGATCCGCCGGCGTTGCAGGCGCGAAAAGCGGTGAAGCGGCAGAAGAAGCTCGCGGGGTGAGTGAGCCGTTGAGAGGCGACGGTGCGGAATCTCGCACCGGCTTATAGCGGTCTTTTGTCGGTTTCCCGCCAAGGTAAGCCGTTTCTTAAACAGAAGGGGCGGGCCAGGAAGCTGACATGCGGTGAAAAGGCATGTGAGATCCGCTTTTTCACGCAGTTCCGGTTAGTAGGGCCTTAAAACTTAGATTAAAATAAGTTCCATGGAAAACAAGGACACTCTCACGGCGTTCGAGGCGGACACGTGGGCGCGCATGTGGTCATGCCATATGCAGCTGCCGTGTGCGCTGGATGCTCAGCTAAAGCGGGACTCCGATGTGACGTACTACGAGTTCCAAGCCATGCTGAAAATCAGCGAAAGTCCGAACTCGTCGCGCCGGATGACGGACTTGTCGGAGGCGACCACGATGTCCTTGTCGCATCTTTCCCGGGTGATCACCCGGTTGGAGAAGAAAGGGTTCGTGGCGCGCATTCCTGATCCGAATGACGGTCGTGCCACGTTTGCCGCGTTGACCCCTGCCGGGCAGCGCGCCGTCGCCGCAGGGATGCCGGGTTATGTCGCAGAACTCCGCCGCATCTTTTTCGACAACTTGACGGAGAGTGAGCTCGAAGTGTTCGCCTCCGCACTCGCCCGCATTAATTCGACGATGTCTGGTGAGGTTGCTCCCGAATATTCCAGCACTGGGTTGCGAGCCACTGGCGCTGCCTGACCTGGGGTGTCATTTGGCCGCGGTAGAATCCAACTCCGTGGTTGAGGTGGATGATTTCAGCAGCAGTTACGACGGCGAGTACAACAACGCGCCCATCGGCATTTTCGACTCGGGTTTCGGGGGATTGACGGTAGCCCGTGCATTGATGGATCAGCTGGGCAACGAGTCCATTCTTTATATCGGCGACGGCGCCAACGGCCCGTACGGGCCGAAGCCCATCGCGCAGGTCCGTGAGCACGCGACGGCGATCGCGGACGAGCTGGTGGAGCGCGGCTGCAAAATGATCGTGATCGCGTGCAATACCGCATCGGCCGCCTTCCTCCACGACGCGCGAGAGCGGTACAGCGTCCCGGTCATCGAGGTGATTCAACCGGCGGTCCGCCGCGCTATTGCAACGACACGCAACGGGAAGGTAGGGGTGATCGGTACTCAGGCGACGATCCGTTCGCACGCGTACCAAGATCTGTTCTCTATCGCCTCAGGGATCGAGGTCACGGCGGCGGCGTGTCCGGCATTCGTCGAGTTTGTTGAGCGGGGTGTCACGTCCGGCCGTCAGATTCTCGGTGTGGCGCAGGGATATCTGGAGCCGTTGCAAGCGGCAGGGGTGGACACGCTCGTGCTCGGGTGCACCCACTATCCGTTGCTTTCCGGTGTGATCCAGTTGGCGATCGGGGACGACGTCACGCTGGTTTCCTCGGCGGAGGAAACGGCGAAGGACGTGCTGCGCGTGCTCACTGAGCAGGACATGTTCGCCGCTCCCGATCAGGCCCCGGCGCGCACATTCGAGTCCACGGGTGATCCGGAATCGTTCAACCGACTCGCCGCGCGTTTCTTGGGGCCGCAGGTGTCCGCTGTCGCGCACGACGCGTAGTGAACGGTTCACCGCACGCGGTGCGGCGCGGAATAGAAAACGCGGAATAGAAAAGTTGATTTTCGTTTAGATTTTCTCCCTGGTTCGTGGCACAGTAATGCCATGAAATTGACAGTTCTCGGCTGCACGGGGTCGTTGTCGGCACCGGGCAATCCCGGCTCGTCGTATCTGGTCAATCCAGATGAGGGACAGCCTGGCATTCTCATGGACTTCGGGCCTGGGGCACTAGCTGCATTGCAGGATGTCGCGGATCCGTCCGATGCGCATCTGGTGTTCAGCCATTTGCATGCCGATCACTGTTCTGACACGGCGTCGTTGATCGTGTGGCGTCGCTTCCATCCGACGGCGCCTGCTACCCGTCGCCACATTCTCGCCGGGCCGAGCTACGCGCCGGAGCACCTCGGCCGGCTGGGGGCGAATGGCCCGGATGATATCGACGATATTTCGGACACGTTCGATGTCCGGTCATGGAACGGGCAACCGCTGACCATTGATGAAGTGACGGTCACTCCGTTCCCTGTCGTGCACCCCGCCGTTGAATCGCATGCGCTGCGGATCGAGCACCGGGATTCGGGCAAGGTAATCACCTTCTCCGGCGATTCCGCGTTCGCGCCCACGCTTATCGACGCAGCACGCGGCGCCGACCTCTTCCTCTGCGAAGCCGCGTGGGGTCCGGAGACAGATGAGAACACGCCTGCTGGGATGCACATGTCGGGCCGGGAAGCTGGCCGGATTGCCCGGGAAGCGGGAGTGAGAAAGCTGGTCCTCGTTCACATCCAACCCTGGACGGACAAGGATGCCACCCTGCGGGCCGCGGCCGAGGAATTCGACGGCGAGATTGTCGTCGGCAACGCGAAGGACGTCTACGAGGTATAGCTGCGAGGTGTAGCCGTGGCCGGTCTGTAGGCTCGGGTCCATGACTGAAGCACAAGACACCTTTAGCGCTCTTGACTCCGATGAATTCGTCCGTGCCGACGGCCGGGCGCTCGATGAGATGCGGCCGGTCCGCATCACCCGCGGATTCACAACGAACCCGGCGGGAAGCGTCCTCGTCGAATTCGGCAACACGCGCGTGATGTGCACCGCCAGTGCCGAAGAGGGGGTGCCGCGGTTCAAGAAGGATTCCGGCGAGGGCTGGCTCACCGCCGAATACGCCATGCTTCCCTCGGCGACGCACGAGCGCATGCCGCGCGAGTCCATGAAAGGGAAGGTCAAAGGTCGCACCCACGAGATCTCCCGCCTCGTCGGGCGTTCACTGCGCGCTGCGGTGGATCTGACGCAGCTGGGGGAGAACACGATCCAGCTCGACTGCGACGTCTTGCAGGCGGATGGCGGAACCCGCACCGCCTCCATCACGGGTGCGTACGTAGCTCTGGCCGATGCGATCGCGCACCTCAAAGAGCGCGGCCTTGTGCCGGGCGAGCCATTGCTTCCCCCGGTGGCTGCGGTGTCTGTCGGCATTGTCGACGGCCGCGTGTGCCTCGACCTGCCGTATGAGGAAGACTCTCGCGCTGAGGTGGACCTGAACGTGGTGATGAACGAATCCGGCAATTTCGTCGAGGTGCAGGGCACTGGTGAACACGGAGTGTTCGGCCGTGAACAGTTGGACGCGATGCTCAACTCGGCAGAGAAAGGTTGTGCAGAGCTCATTGCGGCGCAGAAGGCGGCACTGGGATGGTGACCCCTGTGAAGGTGCTTGTAGCCTCCGGCAACGCGAAGAAGCTCGTGGAGCTGGAGACTGTGTTGAAAGAGCTCGGAGTCGAGGCTGTCGAGCTCGTCTCCCTCAAAGAGATCCCGGCTTATCCCGAGCCAGTCGAAAATGGGCTGACGTTCGCGGAGAACGCGTTGATCAAGGCGCGTGAGGGCGCACGGCAATCCGGATTGGCCTGCGTCGCCGATGATTCGGGGCTATCCGTCGACGCGCTCAACGGCATGCCGGGCATCCTCTCCGCCCGCTGGTGCGGACGGCACGGGGATGACCGCGCCAATAACGATCTTCTGCTCGCGCAAACGAGCGATGTCGACGATGCGCACCGTGGCGCCGCATTCGTGTCCTGCTGCGCGTTGGTCACCCCAGCGGGAGAGGAGTTCACCGCCGAGGGCCGCTGGGAAGGCACCCTGCTGCGTGAGCCCCAGGGGGCAGGCGGGTTCGGATACGACCCGATTTTCGCTCCTGCCGACGCGCCGGGCATGTCCGCCGCCCAGCTCACACCGGAAGAGAAGAATGCCCGCTCCCACCGCGGCACGGCTCTGCGCGAGTTGGCCCCCCGCATCGCAGAGCTGGTGAACGGGTAGGGTCGAAGGGGAAAACGCAACGTCGAAAAGCTTTTTTAAGGGAGCGCAATTATGAAGAAGCAGTTTGTTCTCGCTGGTGCCGCTGTGATGTCCGTGGGTCTGCTGGCAGCGTGCGGCAATTCTTTAGACGGCACGTGGGAGGGCTCCGGCCAGGATGCCAACACGGGTGCCGCCGCTGGTAACGTCAAGCTCGAGATTGACGGTGGAGACTGCACGTGGTCCGTCACCGACCCGGCATCGGGCGAGACGAAGACTGCCCGCTGCGAGGAGAGCGGTGACAGCATCAAGTTGGCTGATGTCGATACCGGCCGTGATCTGAAGTACGACATGGAGCAGACCGAGGAATCCCTCACCCTGACCCCGAAGGGCGGCGACGCGAAGGACATCCTCGTCCTCACCCGCGCCTCGAAGTAGAGCAGAGGTAGCGCGGAAATAGCGCAGAACCTAAAGCGGCCGCACAGGTGGCATCACACCGATGACACTGTGCAGCCGCTTCTTTGCGCGCGGAAATATATACGGTGAGAAACTAAAGCGCGAATTCCTCGGTGACTTCCTTGCGCCGCCACGCCTCGACGAAGAAAGACAGGAAGGGCACCACGCCTGCGATCGCGGTGACAATCCACTGCTTTGTGGACCAGCGCGCCTTCATGCCCAAGTTCAGGGTGGCGAGCAGGAACAGGGCGTACATCCAGCCATGGAAAATAGCCACCCAGCTCAACGCGCTGACATCCATGTGGAAGCCATATTCCATGATCATGCGGGCGCACAGTAGCAACAGCATGACGCCCGTGACCCAGGCTGCGACGGAGAACAAACGCAAAGCGGTGCGCACCCGGCGCTGGCGTTCCGGGTGAATGCGGGGAGCTGCGGTACCAACCGTGTTCGCGGGCTGTCCTGTCGTGTCAGTCATGGTGAATCACCTATCTTTCTGTTCTGCGGTGCGCTCCGGTGAGCCGTGGGTGCCCGTGTCTTCCACAGCGCCGAAGCGGCGCGGAGCGAACCGTTCGTTGTACTCGTCGATGTCCATTGTGGGCCGGCTGGGCAGGAAGTCTTCGTCGATCTCGGTCATGGCCCCGGGGTCGCCGTAGACTGCCTTATCGGCTTCGTATAAAGCCTGCATGGTGTCGCCGGAGTTCTCGGCATCGATCTTCTCGTTCTCCATGCGCATGCCGGCGCGGTAGATGAACACCACGAAAGCCCCGAAGAACGGCCACTGCATCGCGTATCCCAAGTTCTGGAGGGACCCCGTGCCCGATTGGAACCGCATCCACTGCCACCGCGCGAGAAGCAGGGTAGCGATCACCGCGGCGACGAGCAGGACAACGTGCCACGCCCGGACACGTATGTGCTCCCGCTTGGGTGCCTCGTTCACAGCGCCGGCTTCGGTGCTGTTAGCACCGGCAGCGTCGCCGGGGGTGTCACCGGTCGTGGGGTCTGACGCTGCGTTACTCACGCTGGGCATTCTATCAAGGTGCCTGCACCCACCGAAAGTTTGAGGCGGACCGTCATCGACGAAAGCCGCCTCGTGCAAAACGGTGCGCCCGGTGAGACTTGAACTCACACGCCTTACGGCACTGGAACCTAAATCCAGCGCGTCTGCCAATTCCGCCACGGGCGCTTGAAGCGGTTCACAGTGTACCGCCTGCGCACCTGGTGGGGAAACAGCCCCCCGCCGATACACCGGGGGACTGCGTGGGGGGAGGGGTGGAAGAGCTGGTGCTATAGATCCAGGTCGCGCAGCAGGCGCCCAACGTGGCCGGTTGCCTTGACGTTGTACTGGGCGGATTCGATGGTGCCGTCGGCACCGACGAGGAAAGTAGAGCGGATGACACCCTGAACGATCTTGCCGTAGTTCTTCTTCTCGCCGAAGGCGCCGTAGGCGGTCATGACCTCTTTGGATTCATCGCTGAGCAGCTCGATGGTCAGGTCGTGGTCCGCGCGGAATTTCGCCAGCTTCTCCGGGGAGTCGGGGCTGATGCCGATGACGGCGACAGATGCTTCCTCGAATTCGGAGAGGTTCTCGCTGAAGTCGCACGCCTCGGTGGTGCACCCCGGGGTGTTGGCCCTGGGGTAGAAGTACACGATGACGCGCTTACCGGCGTAGTCCGCGAGTGAGACGGTGTCGCCTTTGTCGTTGGGGAGGGAGAAATCCGGCGCTTTGTCGCCTTCAGTCAAACGCGTTGCTTCAGTCATGCCCGCCACTGTAGCGACATCAAGTACTGTGGGAGCGAGACAAAGCTATATCCAAGTTCGACCTGGGAGCAGAAAGTGGCACGAGACATCAACGACATTCAGCGCGATATTGAGCGCACCCGCGGCAACCTCGCCGCCACCATCGACGAGTTGGCGGACCGTACGAGCCCGGAGAACCTGGCGAACGATGCGAAGAAGCAGGTCACTGCAAAACTGCAGGACGAGTCCGTGCAAAAGGTGCTCGCCGGCATCGGTGTGGCGGTTGCCGCGCTCGTGGCGGTCAGCTTCGCCAACAAGCGCAAGAAGAAGAAGGACCTCAAGGAGCTGCAGCGTCTGCTGTCGCAGCGTTAAGCCCTAGGGGCTGCGCGCCGTTCCATACGATTGGGGGCGGCGCGTTTTTCATGCGATGACCGCCCCGGCTTCGCGCATCTCGTCGAGGGCGTGGGCGCCACGCACGTCGTCCACCGGCGAGCACAAATCGCTGAGAACGCGTACGCTGAACCCTTCTTTCAGCCCGTCGAGCACGGTTGCGCGCACGCAGTGGTCGGTCGCGATGCCCACGACATCGATTTCGTCGACGCCGCGCGCACGCAGCCATTCCGCGAGCAGGGCATTTTCGCTTATCGACGCCCCCTCGAACCCGCTGTACGCCGCCTCGTACTCGCCTTTGCGGAAGAACTCGTCGAAGGCGACGTCGGCGATCGGTTCGCGCAGCGCCGCCCCCTCGGATTCGGCCACGCAATGAACAGGCCACGAGTCAATGAAATCGGGAGTCTCGGAGAAGTGCGTGCCTGGGTTGATGTGCCAGTCCTGGGTGGCGACGATGCGGGAGTAGGTGCCGGCTCCCTCACCGTCGGCGCCGATCAAGTCCGCGATCTTCTCGGCGACGATGTCGCCCCGCTCGGTTCCCAGCGCACCGCCCGGGCAGAAGTCGTTCTGCACGTCGACAACGACGAGTGCTCGTTTTCCAGTGTTCGCTGTGTCCACGAAAACGAGCCTACAACGTGGGCTGTCCCCACCGAGGCGGTTGCGGCTCCCAGTCAGCCAAGGCCTGCAACAACGCGTCGGGGCAGTCGGCGACGATGAGGCTGTCGCGGTCTGCCTGGCGGACGAAGCCCGCGGCGACCAGGTGATCGATCATGGCGGTCAAGGGGTGCCAGAAAGCCGCATCGAGCAACCCGATGGGTTTGGTGTGGAGGCCGAGTTGCTGGTTGGTCCATTCGTCGAAAAGCTCGTCGAGTGTGCCCGCGCCTCCGGGGAGCGCGACGAATGCGCCGCATCTTTCGTTCATGACGCGTTTGCGTTCTGCGAGGCTGTCCACCAAGACGAGTTCGGTCAGACCCGTATGAGCGATCTCGTGCTGGGCGAGGTGCTTAGGCATGATTCCGACCGTTTCTCCGCCACCGTCGATCGCGCCTTGCGCGACGGCTCCCATCATGCCCAGGCGGCCGCCTCCGTAGACGAGAGTGATGCCGTTGCGGGCGAGAGCTGTTCCGAAGTTGTACGCGGCCGTAGTCATCGTCTCGTCCACCCCTTCGCGCGCGCCGGCAAATACCGTGACAGCAGCAATCGGGGCACTGGGGGAGAAAGGCTCGGTACTCACGACTTCCAATTTAGCGGCCGGGACCCGTGAGGGAAGGTGCCATGAAAAAACCAGGCCGGAGAGTATGGACTGCTCGGCCTGGTTACTGTGCGCCATCAGGGAATCGAACCCCGAACCCACTGATTAAGAGTCAGTTGCTCTGCCAATTGAGCTAATGGCGCTTGTTGCGGCTACCGTGAAGGCAACGAGAAGAAAATATAGCAGCTCGTCCTCAACGTGTGAAATCGCCTGGTCACGGCGATGGTTCGGGTGCGGGTATAACATCTGGAATAGCTTCCGCGGCGCGTGCGTTGTGGAGGTGGTTGGGGTGTATGGAGAGTGCGCCCCATGTCCCGCGCGTGTAACTGGATTCAGGTCCGGTCCGACCTATAGTGTGAGTTCACATTGCGTTGGGGATGAGAAGTTTCTTCATCGGCGGATTCGAGGGTTGCGTGGTTGCTAATGACTGAAAATTCTGTGTCGCGTTGGCGTCGGCTCATTGCTGCCGGAGCGGCCCTGATGTTGGTCGGGGGCACTGTGGCAGCGTGCACTATCGACCGTCCCGAAAACGTGGCGGACTCGGAGAGCGCTGAGCAGGAAAAGCACGACCCCGCGGTCATCTCTGTCGCGGATGGTGCGGAGGACGTGGAACCGAGCGATCCAGTGACCGTGAGTGCGCCTGACGGCCTCGAGTCAGTGTCCATGAAGAACGAGGAAGGCCGGGAGGTCGAGGCCGAGTTCAATCCCGACAAGACCGAATGGACCACAACGGAACCACTAGGTTACGGGCGTGAATACACCGTCGAAGCGGTGACGGTCAATGGCGAGACCTCGCAGTCTGTTTTCACAACCGTTGTGCCCGACGGACAGATCTCCGCCTACATCGGGCCGTTGGACGGTTCGGAAGTCGGAGTCGCTCACGCGGTGAATGTCTACTTCGACAGTGCACCGGCAGACCGTCAAGCCATTCAGGACGCGATCACGATAGAGACCTCGAACGACACCGAGGGCGCGTTTTACTGGTTGGATTCCCAGCACCTGATCTGGCGTCCGAAAGAGTATTGGGTGCCCGGAACCGAGGTGACGGTCACAGCCGATATCTACGGCAAGAGTTTCGGCGATGGCATATACGGTGCGGAGGACGCTAAATCCACGTTCACCATCGGTGATCTGGTGAAGGCGGTTGTGGACGACAACACCAAGACGCTTACCGTGTACCACAACGACGAAGAGATGAGATCCTTCCCTGTGTCGTTGGGGCGTGACGGTGAGTTCGCCACCCCGAACGGTCTTTACGTGGTCGGCGACAGGAATGAATCCATGACCATGGACTCCACGACCTACGGGTTAGCGCTGGAAAATGGCGGATACCGCACCTCCGTCAACTACGCCACGCAGATGTCCTGGTCCGGCATTTACGTCCACTCGGCACCGTGGGCAATTGGTGCTTTGGGCAGCTACAACCAGTCGCACGGCTGCGTCAACGCCACCCCAGACGACGCTCAGTGGTTCATGAACTACGTCAAGCCGGGCGACCCGGTAGAAGTCGTGAACACCAGCGGCGGCACGTTGCAAGGTTTGGACGGTTTGGGGTACTGGAACCTTGATTGGGAGACCCTCAAGGCCGGCAACGTCGACGAAGGCTAGACGGACCGAGACCAACGCGAACACCCTGTGCTGATCCTCACGTAGAGGAACTGCACAGGGTGGTGCTTTTATTTCGGCGCCTTAGTTGCGGGATTGGATTTCGCTTTCCACTACCCATTTGTGATTGGTCATTTTCATGCCGTCCATCTCGAAATCGACCATATAGACGGTTTCGTCGGTGGAGCTATCAATGGTGGCTTCTGCCCCTTTCATTCCGGGCATGTGATCGGCGTTCAAAATGACTTGACTGCCTGTTTCAAGCGGTGCTTCGCCGTGATCTGCGAGTTCTTCGTGGACGACCCATTTATGGTTCGTCACCGCCTCACCGCCATCGGTGGGCGTATAGCTCACTGAATACGTTGTCGTATCAAATGCACCAGAAATTTTGCCTTCGGTGCCATCCATGCCGGGCATATGGTCGGCTTTGAGGATCACAAAGTCGCCGACGGCATATGTGGGATCGGTGGCTCCATGAATCCCCGACGGTGCTGGGCCGCCATCCGAGTCATGATCGTGGGCCTGTGTATCGGGACTGGAGGTATCGGTGCGCACCTGGTCTTTGGTGGGCGCGGATTCTGGGGCAGTCTCGTCGTCACCGGGTTCGGCACAGCTGGTCAGGGCCAAAGTACCCACTGCTGCGACGAGGGTAAGTCGAGTTATCTGGGTCAGTTTGTTCATCAGTACTCCTGTCGTGCAACGCATCGCTGGACGGTTCAATCCATTGACATATACCCTATAGGGGTATAGGGTAGAAGAGCAAGCGAGCTGAAAGGAGGGCCCGTCTCACCGCTTCCTGGGGCGGCGATGTCCAGGTCGGTGCCCGATCAGACTGATTGGCCGTCACCGGTGAAAAGCGGGTTAATGATGCTGGCGTGCTCGCCGCGGTCGATGTGGCGGGTTATCGAGCATCGAGTGACTAGTTTGAAACCATCACCCAGCCCAACGACTGATGAGCCCGAAGGCGCTCGCGAGGCGCTACACGCTCGATGGGTATCTCCCGGTTCTCCGGGTATGGAAACAATTCATGATCACCTCCACGGAAAGGAATCCGCCATGGTTGAACGCGATCACCACGACCACCATCACCCGACGCACCACACTGCGCATCAACAGGAGCGTGCTACTGAAACCGCCTTCCACCAAGAGGAACATCAATCAAGTCAAGATCGCGGCATGGGCCACGACGGGAATGAGCATCACGAACACGCCCCAGGCGGGCACGGCCAGAAAGGCCAGCACCATTCCGGCCACGAGATGCACGGAGGCCATGCCGGACATGGCCACGGGGGCCACGGGGATCATGTCGGACAATTCCGGCGGTTATTTTGGATCATGTTGGTGCTGGGTATTCCAGTGGTCGCGTTCGATCCGATGTTTGCGGACCTTTTGAGCTATCAGTTACCTGACGCGGCGTGGGTGTGGTGGGTATCGCCGATCCTGGGTACGGTCATTTATTGCTGGGGCGGCCGGCCATTCCTGGCTGGGGCAGTCTCGGAGATCCGGTCCCGGCAACCGGGCATGATGCTGCTTATCGGGTTAGCCATCACGGTGGCCTTCGTCGCCTCCTGGGGGGCGACCCTGGGCATCCTGGATCACGAGCTGAACTTCTGGTGGGAACTGGCCCTACTGGTGGTCATTATGTTGTTAGGCCACTGGATTGAAATGCGCTCCCTGGCCCAAACCTCCTCCGCCTTAGACTCGCTGGCCGCCTTGCTTCCGGATGAAGCCGAGAAGGTCGACGGCGATGATGTCGTCACCGTCACGCCGGCGGAGCTGGTCGTTGGGGATATCGTCATTGTCCGGCCAGGGGCTGCGGTCCCAGCCGATGGCCAGATCATCGATGGTAGTGCGTCCATGGATGAATCCATGGTCACCGGGGAATCCAAAACCGTTCGACGCGGGCTGAACGAGCACGTCGTGGCCGGCACTGTCGCCACAGATTCCGGGCTGCGGGTCAAAGTCACCGCCACTGGAGATGACACCGCACTGGCGGGTATCCAGAAACTGGTCGCCGATGCCCAAGCCTCATCCTCCAAAGCCCAACGCATCGCCGATACCGCCGCCGGCTGGTTGTTCTGGTTCGCCTTCGTGGCTGCGGTAATTACCGCGCTGGCGTGGTCCATACTGGGCATGCCCGGCACCGCCGTAGTACGCACAATTACGGTGCTGGTCATTGCCTGTCCTCATGCCTTGGGTCTCGCCATTCCATTGGTGGTATCGATTGCCACCGAGCGTGCAGCTCGTGGCGGGGTGCTGATCAAAGATCGCCTGGCGCTGGAATCGATGCGCACCGTGGATTCAGTGCTGTTCGATAAAACCGGCACGCTGACCAAAGGTGAACCCACCGTCACCGGGATCCACCCCGTCGGTGATCGGACCAAAGATGAGGTGTTAGCGTTGGCCGCTGCTGCTGAAGCCGATAGCGAACACCCCTTAGCGCAGGCCATTGTCGGCGCTGCCCGCGCTCGGAAACTCGATGTGCCAGGCGCCACTGATTTTTCCTCTTCCCCAGCTGTAGGCGTCAAAGCCACGGTCAATGACACGGTCATTGAAGTCGGGGGCCCCTACCTGTTAGACCATCACTCCCAAGATGAGTTAGGCATCGCTGAGCAGTGGCGCGAAGAAGGCGCGATCATTCTTCACGTGCTGGCCGATGGCCAGGTTATCGGCGCGTTGCGTTTAGCTGATGAGATCCGACCAGAATCCCGTGACACCGTGGATGCCCTGCATGCCCACGGGGTCCAGGTCGTGATGATCACCGGCGACGCCCAAGCCGTGGCCGAGACCGTGGCCAAAGAGCTGGGTATTGACCGGGTCTTTGCTGGGGTCCGACCCGAAGATAAGGCCGCCAAGGTCGCCGAACTCCAGGCCGAGGGCCGTAAAGTGGCCATGGTCGGTGATGGGGTCAACGATGCCCCAGCTTTGGCTCAGGCCGATGTGGGCATCGCTATTGGTGCCGGCACCGATGTGGCCATCAGCTCGGCCGGGGTCATCCTGGCCTCCTCGGATCCCCGCTCGGTCTTGTCCGTGTTTGAGCTCTCCGAGGCCACCTACCGGAAAATGAAGCAGAACCTGTGGTGGGCTGCCGGCTACAATATCGCGGCTGTCCCCTTGGCCGCTGGAGTGCTGGCTCCGATCGGGTTCGTATTACCGATGAGCGTGGGTGCAATCCTGATGTCGGCTTCCACTGTGGTAGTAGCCCTCAACGCCCAGCTGCTGCGCCGCTTGGATCTAACCCCAGCTGCCAGTGCTGCCAGGTCCCTTGGCCGTACACCCGAAACCGTGGATGCCTAACATGAGACACTGCTGTGACAACTCTGGTGCACGAAGAAAGCAGGCCCATGACTAAAACCCCGCATGATGATTCCGCTGATCACGGCTATATCAGTGACAAAGACCGCTACCTGGCCCGATTGAAACGCATTGAAGGCCAGGCCCGCGGGATTCATCGCATGATCGATGAAGAGAAATATTGCATCGATATCCTCACCCAGATCAGCTCCATCACCTCAGCCCTAAATAACGTCGCGCTGAGCCTGCTCGATGACCATATGCGCCACTGCGTCGTTCGTGCAGCCCAAACCGACGGGCCAGCCGCCGAAGAAAAACTTGTTGAAGCTGCCGATGCCATCGCCCGCCTCGTCCGCTCCTAAAGCCCGGGACTCTTCAACCCGCCGCCACCCGTGACAATCCTGAAGCGAAGTATTACCTTACTTGTTGATATGTCATCAAAGGGAGTGTTGTTCAATGAAAGCGTTCGGATTCTTAAGTTTCGGGCATTACGCCTTCGGCGGCCAGCGTGGGCCGTCTGCGGAAAAGATCGCCAAGATTCACCTGGAGATCGCCCAGGCTGCGGACGAGATCGGTGTGAACAATGCGTCCTTTCGCGTCCACCACTTCGTGCCGCAGGCCTCCGCCCCGATGCCGCTGCTCGGTGCTGTCGCGGCCACCACCAAATACATCGAGGTGGGCACCGGTGTCATCGACATGCGCTATGAAAACCCGCTCTACCTCGCCGAAGAGGCTGCGTCGCTGTACCAGATTTCCGGTGGCCGCGTGGCCTTGGGCGTCTCGCGCGGCGCCCCAGAGGTGGCTGACCGCGGCTGGGAGGCCTTCGGCTACAAGGGCGAAGCGCCCAGCGGAGCGGACGTTGCGCGCGGCCACCTCGAGGCGTTCATGGCTGCAGTGGACGGCAACGGATTTGCTGCAGCCGCTCCGCTGGACCGGCAGTACCCCAACATGTTCCAGCCTGGCTCCGCTCTGCCGGTCTTCCCCATGGCGCCCGAGCTGCGTAAACACATCTTTTACGGCTCCGGCACCCACACCTCGGCGGAACAGACCGCCAAGGACGGGCTGAACCTGATGTCGTCCACCCTGGTCTCCGAGACCACCGCCGAGACCCTGGGCGAAATCCAGGCGGACCAGATCAGCCGCTACCGCGCCGCGTGGAAGGAGGCTGGCCGCGCTTGGACGCCGCGCGTGTCGGTGTCCCGCTCCATCTTCCCCATCGTCGACGACGCGGACATGCAGATGTTCGGCATGCAGGCCTCCGGTTCCGACCAGGTGGGCGCGCTGCCTGATGTCGGATCCACCACCTTCGGCCGCACCTACGCCGCCGAGCCGGACAAGCTCATCGAGCAGCTCAAAGCCGACCCCGCCATCATGTCCGCCGATACCCTGCTTATCACCATCCCTACCGGGATGGGCGTGGACGTCAACGTGAAGATCTTGGACAACTTCGCCACGCATGTCGCCCCCGCTTTGGGTTGGCAGTCGAACCGCGAAGGCCCAGTCACCGGCTATCCCATCGACTAATTCCTGCCGGTCGCAGGCACTGCGCGTTCATGTAAGTTCAGTCTATCTTGAATAATTCAGCGTCTGCTGTATAGTTTAGCGCATGCTGACTATTGCTTCACGCCTCGACGTCATGAACCGGCTCGGCCGGGCCATGGCGGATCCGACGCGCTCCAGAATCCTGATGACCCTACTTGACGGCCCGAGCTACCCGGCCGTGCTTTCGCGCGACCTGGACCTGACCCGCTCGAACGTCTCGAACCACCTGACCTGCTTGCGTGACTGTGGCATCGTCGTCGCCGAGCCGGAGGGCCGGAAGACTCGCTACGAAATCGCCGATCCGCACCTCGCGGCAGCGCTCGACGCGCTGGTGAACGCGACGTTGGCTGTCGACGAAAACGCCCCGTGCATCGACCCTGAGTGCTCGGTGCCCGGCTGCGGCGGGAAAGGAGCGGAGGCATGAGCTCGGCGTGTGGATGCGAACACGAACCCACCACGGAGATCGAAGAGCGCGATCGGCCTTGGTGGAAGGACCCCGAGTTGCTACTGCCGATCTTCTCCGGTGTAGCCCTTTGCATAGGCCTGGTGCTGGACTGGTCCGACTTGGAGACGCCCGCGACGGTACTGTTTTGGGTAGGCCTGCTGTTGGGCGCATACACGTTCGCGCCTGGAGCGATCCGGAACCTTGTCGCGAAGCGAAAGCTCGGCATTGGTTTGCTGATGACGATCAGCGCGGTCGGCGCGGTGATCCTCGGCTTCGTCGGAGAGGCCGCGGCGCTAGCGTTCCTGTACTCGATCGCTGAGGCACTGGAGGACAAGGCAATGGACCGGGCCCAAGGCGGGCTGCGGGCACTGTTGAAGTTGGTGCCGCAGACCGCGACGGTGCTGCGCGACGGCACGGCGGTCGAGGTCGCAGCGAAGGACCTCGTGGCTGGCGAGATGATGCTCGTGTGCCCCGGGGAGCGGATCGCCACGGACGGCATCATTCGTTCCGGACGTTCCAGCATTGACACCTCAGCGGTCACCGGAGAATCCATTCCGGAGGAGGTCGCGCCCGGCAACGAGGTGCCCGCGGGAGCGATCAACTCCGCCGGTGTGCTGGAGGTCGAGACGACCGCAGCTGGAACGGACAACTCACTGACCACACTTGTGGACCTGGTCGAGCAGGCGCAGGCGGAAAAGGGCGACCGCGCCCGGATTGCCGACCGGATTGCCCAGCCCCTAGTGCCCGGAGTGATGATCCTTGCGGTGCTGGTCGGCGTGATCGGCTCGCTGCTGGGCGACCCCGAGATGTGGATCACCCGTGCGCTGGTGGTCCTGGTCGCAGCGTCGCCGTGCGCGCTGGCGATCTCCGTGCCGCTGACGGTCGTGGCCGCGATCGGCGCGGCCAGCCAGTTTGGCGTGGTCATCAAGTCCGGCGCGGCGTTCGAGCGGCTCGGCGGCATCCGTCACCTGGCGGTGGACAAAACCGGAACCCTCACCCTCAACCAGCCCGAGGTTACCGGCGTGGTCCCGGCAGACGGATTCGATCGGGCGCAGGTGCTTGCCTTCGCGGCGGCAGTTGAGCAGCAATCGACGCACCCCCTCGCCGCGGCGATCGCGGCAGCGGGGCCCGAAGCGCCCGCCGCCTTGGACATCAGCGAGGAAGCCGGGCACGGCATCAGCGGCACCGTCGAAGGCCGACGGGTGCTGGTGGGCAGCCCCCGGTGGATCGACGCCGGGCGACTGCAGGCAGACGTTGGGCGTATGGAGTCCGAGGGCCAGACCTGCGTCCTGGTCACCGTCGATGACGCTCTCGCCGGGGCGATCGGGGTCCGCGACGAGTTGCGGCCCGAGGTGCCCGAAGCCGTGCAGACCCTGCACGCCAACGACGTGAAAGTGAGCATGCTCACCGGCGACAACACTCGCACCGCCCGGGCGCTGGCTGAAATCGCCGGGATCGACGACGTGCGCGCCGAGCTGCGCCCAGAGGACAAGGCAAGCATCGTCGCCGAACTCTCCTCCAAGACGCCGACGGCGATGATCGGCGACGGCATCAACGACGCTCCGGCACTGGCGGGCGCAACGGTGGGCATCGCGATGGGAGCGACCGGCTCTGACGCCGCGATCGAGTCCGCTGACGTCGCCTTCACCGGCCACGACCTCCGGCTGATCCCGCAGGCGCTGCAGCACGCCCGCCGAGGCAGCAGGATCATCAACCAGAACATCGTGCTGTCTCTGGCCATCATCATCGTGTTGATGCCGCTGGCGATCAGCGGCGTGC
Source organism: Corynebacterium sp. P3-F1 (assembly GCF_030503635.1). NCBI lineage: Bacteria > Bacillati > Actinomycetota > Actinomycetes > Mycobacteriales > Corynebacteriaceae > Corynebacterium > Corynebacterium sp. P3-F1. The sequence continues at coordinate 837,614 of NZ_CP129965.1, read as the reverse complement.
TGGGCTTGGCCGCCGTCGTGTTGGTTCACGAGGTCGCCGAAGTCATCGTGATCTTGAACGGCCTGCGGGCTGCGCAAGCGAAGCGCTGAGGCTGTGATCGGCACGTGTTATAACGCGTTGAACAACACGCCGAGCCAGATACACTCTTTCGTTCAATCTTCGAAACCGGCGCCCTGGGAAAATGAAAATACCAAGGCGCCGGTTTGTCCACTTTGTCGCGACTCATCTGTCAACAATGTCGCGACTGATGAATTTGGGGTGGCTGACGGGGCTCGAACCCGCGACACCCAGGATCACAACCTGGTGCTCTACCAGCTGAACTACAGCCACCATCGCTGCTGAAGCAGCGGTCTTCTACATTAGTTCACACTCGCGCATTTACAAAAACTGCTGGTACGCGTCGGTTGCGGCTGTCGTGCTTTCATGTGCTTCGGAGGAAGACGGACCCGGAGCGGGGACGAACACGGCGCGTCGGTAGTAGTCGAGCTCGCGAATGGATTCGACGATGTCCGCCAACGCGCGGTGCGCCATGCCCTTCTCAGGCTGGTTGTAATAGGCCTTAGGGAACCAGCGGCGTGTGAGTTCCTTGACGGTGGAGACGTCGATCATGCGGTAGTGGAGAGCCGCGTCTAGTCGCGGCATCTGCGCCCGAATGAATGTCCGGTCGGTGGCGATGGAATTACCGGCCAACGGCGGACGGTGCTCCCCGCAGTGCTTTTCCAGGAGGCCTAAAACGGCTTCCTCCGCTTCCTCGATGCTGACGGTGGAGGATTTGACCTGCTCGGTCAGGCCGGAGGAGCCGTGCATCTCTGTGACGAAGTCATCCATCTCCGCCAGTTCTTCGTCGCTCGCGTGGACGACCAGGTCAATGCCGTCATCGAGAATGTTCAGGTCAGCGTCGGTGACCAGGGCGGCGACCTCCACGATCACGTGGCGGTCGGGATCGAGGCCAGTCATCTCCAAATCGACCCACACGATGCGGTCGTCTTTCGCGGCCAGTGCTTCACTCATGGGCCCCACGCTAGCCCATCTTGGCGTAGAACCAGCCCATCACAGGAGCCAGCGCACCACGGGGCGCGTAGGAAGAGACGAAGTCCATGGCCTTGGACAGGGGGCCGGGCGTGATGCGGCGGCGGTTCTTCTTCATGGCGTCGATGGTCTCGCGCGAGCAGGACTCGTAGGTGGTCCAGAGGAAGTCGGGGACGACCTTGTCCACGATGGACTGCTCTTCTTCCGGGATGACGGCATCGCGCACCGGGCCGGGTGCGAGCAAGGTGCAGTGCACGCCGGTCTTTTTCAGTTCGTAGTGGAGGGCTTCGGTGAACGCGTTGACGCCGGCTTTGGTGAGCACGTAGGTGGCGTTGTTCGGGATCGGGACGTTACCGGCGGCGGACCCGACATTGCACAGTGCACCCTCGCCGCGCGGGACCATGTGGTCGAGCACCGCCTTGGTGATGCGGAAGACGGCCGTTGCGTTCAGGTTGAACTGGTTCGTCTCATACGTCCAGTCCTGGTCCAAGAAGGGCCCGAAGGAGGCGATTCCAGCAGAGTTCACGCAGATGGAGACGCACTTTTCGTCGATAAGCGAAAGCAGCTTATCGACGTCTTCCGTGACCGACAGATCATGCGCCGCCACGATGACGTCGATGCCGTGCTTCTGCTCGAGCTCAGCCGCGAGTTTGGACAGGACGTCCTCGCGCCGGGCGACAATGATGAGGTTGTGGCCTTCGGCAGCGAAATCACGCGCCATGGCTTCGCCGATGCCTTGGCTCGCGCCGGTGATCAGGGCGTAAGAATTCCGTGTCGGGGAGGGGAAACTCATGCCTGCGAGCCTACAGGGGCCTATGCGTCGGCTCTGGGGCGCCGGACCGAGAAGACATCGCCCGGTTGGCAATCCAGCGCTTCGCAGATCGCGGCGAGGGTGGTGAACCGGACGGCTTTCGCGCGGTTATTTTTCAAGACGGAGAGGTTGACGGGGGTGATGCCCACTTTCTCCGCGAGCGCCGCGCCGGTGATGCCGCGTGCGGCCATGAGCTCGTCGAGGTGGCAGATCACCTGTGGCTCGTTACTCGGGCTAGACAAGGCCTTCCACGTCCTCTTCGAGCTGTGCACCGCGGCGCAGGATCGTGGCCAGCGCGCCCAAGACGCAGGCGAGAACAAGTGCTGGTGCCATGTCGGAGAGTGGGGTGCTGGTCCCCGCGTCGTGCCACCAGTCGATGCCCAGCTCCGCTGATGCCCAGTTATTGGCCATGCCTTCGAGCCCCAGGCGGGCGAAGAGGAAAACGAAAATGCCGGCCATGCCGCCGACGAGGCGGCGCGAATTCTTTTCTGTGAAGACCTCGCCTTTAGCCATGTCTCCAAAGGAGTGGACCACCAGGAAGACTGTGGTGAGCAACGCGATGAATTTTAGGGCGAGAGCGGCTATGAACAGGTACTGGGGGCCGGAGCTGAGGTCGGCGAAATGCAGGCCGCCCTCGATGGCGGGGGAGAGGCGTGTTGAGATGGTGCCTTTCGAGGCGAGTGCACCGATCTCCGGGAGAATCCATGCGAAGGCCATGGCGACGGCCAGGCCGTCCCACCACGTGATCTGGGCACGCTTATTGCGATTCTTTGGAGTGGGATCAGGTGCGGGGGATGTGCGGTCAACGTCTTGTGCGTTCACGGCTCAAACCTTTCTTATCGAATCCCGATGTTGTCGTAATTCGATAATATCGTTATTCGATAAGGTGTCAAGGTGTGGAACGGAAAAGCCGCCATCGAAAGAATTTCGGCGACCTTAGACTTCGTCGGGATGCCGGGGATCTTTCAGCCCTGAACCTGTTGGAGCGTGGGCCGGGTCCTCGCCGTTTTCTAGGATTGCGTTCTGCTCGTTGACGAGGACGATGCGCGGGCTGTAGCCGCCCAGCTCCTCCTCGGTGTACTGGGCGTAGCCGATGATGATCACCAAGTCGCCCGGGCTGATCAGGTGAGCGGCGGCGCCGTTGATCCCGATCACGCCGGTGCCTGCCTCGCCCGCGATGGCGTAGGTGGTCAAACGGTGGCCGTTGTCAATGTCGACGATGTCGATCTGCTCGCCCTCGAGCAGATCGGCTGCCTTCATGAGTTCGGCGTCTATCGTGCAGGACCCCACGTAGTGGAGATCTGCCTGGGCGACCGTGGCGCGGTGGATCTTGGACTTCAACATGGTGCGGAACACGGTTAGAAAGGCTACTCCACCCGCGGCTCGAGGCTATGCTCCCGCCGGTGAGACGTCGTGCATTGCGCTCGGTGAAGACCTTGTCTTTCGGCATATCGCTGAAAACGGTGCTGACCAAGAAAAAGGTGGCGAGTAGAGCGATGAATGTGATGGCGAGTGCTATGGCGAACATGCCTTGCGCGCTATTCGATAGGGAGTAAAGTGTTTGCGCACGAAAAACGCCACCCTGTTTCCAGGATGGCGTGGTCGGACCAGGTAGAGCTGAACTTTGCGTTTAAACCAGTTCGCTCGGGCCGTCCGGGTTGTCGTTGGCGTAGCTGCTGTCGTCCTCGACGTTCTCCTCGTTGTCCAAGTTGTCCAGATCGCGCGACTCCAGCCGGTCCAGATCGGAGATCGGGTCAGTATCGGGTTCGTTGCCGATGCGGCGTGTCGCTGCCTCGAGAAGCTTGTCCTTCTCGCCGCCTGCGTTGCTGTGTGGCTCAGACATTAGTTCTGCTCCTCTGCGTCCGTTTCCGTGTCTTTCTCGCCGGTCTTGTCTGCACGTTCCTGCAGATCGGCATCTGCTTCCGGATCGGTCAGGTCCTCGATGCTGTCCTCGCGGATGGGGCCTTCGTTGGACATGGTGTCCTCCTTGAATGACGTTGTTCACGCTGTACATGGTCCAGCGTAGCTATTCTTCGGTGGTGGTGAACTGGAAATAGCCTGGATGAGGTGAGTTGCCGGCGGGGTCACTCACCCGCCGTAAAGTCGCGGACGTGGCAGTTGGGCCCCTCGGGGGCTTCGTCCGGGTCGTAATCGTAGAGTCCGTCGTCGCCCTCGTCGCCGGCAGCGACACCGTCCATGCGAATATTCTCGGCAATCTTGTAGTCGTCGACGACCGCCTCGAGCCAATCCTGCAGCGAGAAAGCTTGGACGGTCCGGTCGGAGTGCTCCCGTTCGAAGACCACGATCTGACCTCGATCGCCGCCGGCGACGCCCTCCGAGTCGAAGCAGAGGAAGCAATTGGACCAGGATTTAGCGAAGGGAATCCAGCTGGGGTAGTACCAGTCCTCGACGGTGAACTCAGCGCCGATGGCGTTTGTGAGCGCGTGCCATGTCTCCAAGGCTTCCTCGAGGCTGAGCAATTCAACAACACCGATGATTTCTTCCTGGTTTGAGCCGTTGTGCCAGTGATAGAGCTCAACCAGCTCGGTGGGGAAGTCCACGCCGGCCTTCTCTAAAACGGGTGTGTACGCGTTCACAATTCTTTGAATGACTTTCAGAGGCAACCCGTCGCCGAGCGCAAGGAAAGCCGGTGGGTGGACGGTGGCCATGAGGAATTCGAGGTCATTGAGAGTCGCGGTGATGCCCATGCCCACATGTTAAGTTCGCTCGCTGACAATGTCGCCCTGTTTCCGCACGTAGAGTGCGCACTTTAGTGCGCAGCGTGAATGCAGGCAGTCGAAAAACTGTGGCGCCCCCAGCAGGACTCGAACCCGCGACCAGCCGGGTAGAAACCGGATGCTCTAATCCACTGAGCTATGGAGGCTTGCCCGTTGCGCACGTACCGGGCGGGAATCATCGTAACGCACGAGCGGTGGCTTTCCATATTGCAGTCCATCGAAAGTAGGGTGAGTGCCATGTCGAGAAAGCAAGCAGTGCAATCGGCCTGGCCTGTGTATCTTGCGGTGCTGGCGGTCGGGGCCGTGGTGGCTGGGGCGTTATCGTTCTCATTCGTGGGCGGTTCGCTTGCGTCGTTGGGCATCCCGGATCCGGGTCCGCTCACCACAGCAGGGTTGCCGGCGTTGCGGGGGATCGCCTGGTTGCTCGCCGCGCTGGCTACGGGGTCGTTCATGTTCTCGGCGTTCATGATTCCGCCGGACAGCGAGAAGCTTGCCGACGCTTCACTCACCGTCGACGGCCACATTGCCGCCCGCACCGCGGCGTGGGCGAGCGCGGGAGTGGCTTTGATAGCGCTGGTGATGATCCCGTTGGTTTTATCGGATGTGTCGGGCACACCACTGGGGGATGTGATGTTCTCGCCGCAGATGTGGGCGACGGCCGTGGATCGGGTGGCGGACGCAAAGATCTGGTTGATCGTCGCACTCATCGCGTTGGTGGTCGCGGTCTTCGGTTTCGCGTGCAGCTCGTGGGGTTCGCAGGTCCCGCTGTTCATCGGGGCGATTTTGACTGTCATGCCCTTGGGGTTGTCGGGCCACTCCGCGTCGGGTGGTAACCACGACTACGGCACCAATTCCTATCTGTGGCACCTCGTGTTCATGATGGTCTGGGTGGGTGGCCTGCTCGCTCTGGTCGCGCACGGCCGACGGCTCGGACCGAATATGCCTGCAGCGGTGCGCCGCTATTCAGCAGTGGCGTTGTTCGCGTTTTTCGCCATGATGATCTCCGGCGTGGTCAACGCGCTGATCCGGGTGCAGTTCTCCGATCTGACCTCCACCGCCTACGGGTGGACGGTTCTGCTGAAGGTGATCGGCTTGGCTGTGCTGGGGCTGCTGGGTTTCGCGCACCGTCAGTTGACTATTCCTCAGCTGGGGAAGAGGCCGGAGTTGTTCGGGCGGATCGCGGTCGTCGAAACGCTCGTGATGGCGGCTGTGACGGGCGTGGCCGTGTCGATGGGCCGCACGCCGCCGCCGACTCCTCTGCAACCGGATCTAAGCGCGATGCAGATCCAGATGGGGTACAACCTCGAGGTGGCTCCATCGGTGACCAATGTCTTCGGCATGTGGCGCTTCGAGGTCTTTTTCAGCATCATCGCGATCTTGCTCGCTGTTTTTTATCTGCATCTGGCACAGCGCGTCGACGGGTGGAAGACATCCCGTACAGCTTGGTGGCTCGCGGGGTGCGCGACCACTGCGGTGACTATGTCCTCGGGCATCGGCATGTACATGCCAGCGAGCTTCTCGGTCCACATGGTCGTGCACATGATTCTCTCCATGGTCGTGCCCGTCTTCTTGGTGCTGGGTGCGCCTTTCACATTGATCAAAGAGGCCTACCCGGAAGGGGAGTTCAACCCCCGGGCCTGGGTCGAGGCATTTGAGGAATCCACCTTCCTGCGTGTGATCACTTACCCTCCGGTGTCCACGCTGCAGTTCCTCGTGGTTTTTTACGTGCTCTACGTCTTCCCGCCCTTCTACGAGTTCGCTGTGTCGGAGCACGCCGGGCACTTGATCATGAATGCGGTCTTCCTCCTGTCGGGCTACTTCTACTTCTGGGATCTCATTGGTCCGGATTATGTGCCCAACCGGCGTTCGACGGTGGTCCGTTTCGCGTGGTTCGTCTTCTCCATGCCCATCCACTTGTTCATGGGCGTGTACCTGATGCAGCTCAATTTCGTTTTGGCGGAAACCTTTTACACGAAGCTCGAACTTCCATGGAACCCCGATCTGTTGCGCGACCAGAAGGTCGGCGGCGGCATCGGCTGGGCGGCCGGAGGATTCCCGATGGCGCTCGTCTTTGTCATCCTTCTTCTCGGGTGGTTGCGGGACGATCGCGCTGATGCGAGGGATATTGACCGGAGCGAGGAGGAATCCGACGACGCCCAGTGGCGGGCCTACAACGAGATGCTGTCGCAATACTCGGAACGAGTGAATCGCGGCTCAGACGGCAGTTAGAGCACACAGGCCGAAACAGGCCGCCTGTGGATAACTGAAAACTATCCACAGGTTTTCGGGGGCATGATCGCGTTCTTGCAAAAAGTGGGAAAGGCTTGAAGCGTCACCGCCATATCGGTCCAGGTGACGCGCAAGTCACTCACTGACAACGAAAGGTACGAACGATCATGTCTCAACTTCCCATTACCCTGTCTGGCAACCTCACCGACGACCCAGTGTGCAAGACCTTCGACACCGGCACCACGTTGACCCGGATGCGCGTGGCCACTAGCCGTCGTGTCCGCACTGATTCCGAGGACGAAAACGGCAACGCTCAGTGGGCCGACACCGACCTGCTCTACATTGATGTCGAATGCTGGGGCCAGCTCGCGGTGAATACACGCGTTTCTCTGGAGAAGGGGATGCCCGTGGTGGTGGTCGGCCGGCTCGTGTCCGACAAATGGACCGACGCGGAGGGCAACACTAGGTATAAGCACATCATCAAGGCGAACCAGATCGCGCTGGAGCTCACGCGCTTCCAGGTGTCTTCGCGTTCCACCAGTGTGCAGAAGCGGACGCTGAAGGGAATGGACGAGGTCGCCGAAACCACTCGCGAAGACATCGCCGAGGAGAACGACACCGTACCCACGAACGGGAACACCAACGGTGCGGATGGCGCGGCATCTGACGGGGTGATCGAGCGCACCGGAACGGCGGAAGAGATGAGCTTCGCCGACCGCGAGCACGAGGTTGTGGAAGAGAACCGGGCCCCAGTTTCCGTCAGCTAGTCTGCGGCACGCCCGCGCGCCCGCTTCGGCGGGTGCGCGACAGCGACCGCTGACGGTCACTGCCGGTTCCCGGGCGGGGAGCGTGATGTACCCTTTGTGGTGATTTACGTTCTGCCTACACGTATGTAAAGGGGACTGAAGTGGCCGAGTTCATCTACACGATGAAGAATGTTCGCAGGGCCGTCGGTGACAAAGTCATTTTGGACAATGTCACGATGGCTTTTTATCCCGGCGCCAAGATCGGTGTCGTGGGTCCGAACGGCGCGGGTAAGTCCTCGCTGCTGAAGATCATGGCGGGCATCGACCAGCCGAATAACGGCGAGGCCTTCCTCGATCCGGGTGCAACCGTGGGCATCCTGCTCCAGGAGCCGCCGCTGAACGAGGAGAAGACGGTCCGCGAGAACGTCGAAGAGGGCCTGGGAGACATCTTCGAAAAGAAGCAGCGCTTCGAGGAGATCGCCACCGAGATGGCCATGAACTACTCCGACGAGCTCATGGAGGAAATGGGCAAGCTGCAGGAGGAGCTCGACGCGGCTGATGCGTGGGAAGTGGACTCCAAGATTGAGCAGGCGATGGAAGCTCTGCGCTGCCCGCCGTCGAATTCCCCGGTGACCAACCTTTCGGGAGGTGAGCGCCGCCGCGTCGCGCTGGCCAAGCTGCTGCTTTCTCAGCCGGACCTGCTGCTTCTCGACGAGCCGACCAACCACCTCGATGCCGAGAGTGTCCTCTGGCTGGAGAAGCACCTCCAGGACTACCCGGGTGCTGTCCTGGCCGTGACCCACGACCGCTACTTCCTCGACCACGTTGCGGAGTGGATCTGCGAGGTCGACCGCGGAAAGCTCTACCCGTACGAGGGCAACTACTCCACCTACCTGGAGAAGAAGGCCGAGCGACTCGAGATCGCCGGAAAGAAGGACCAGAAGCTGCAGAAGCGCCTGAAGGGCGAGCTGGAGTGGGTCCGCTCCTCGCCGAAGGCGCGTCAGGCGAAGAACAAGGCGCGTCTGGAACGCTACGAGGAGATGGCTGCCGAGGCGGAGCAGTACCGCAAGCTCGACTTCGAGGAAATCCAGATCCCGACCCCGCCGCGTCTGGGCAACAAGGTCGTGGAGGTCAAGGACCTGAACAAGGGCTTCGACGGCCGCACCTTGATCAAGGACCTGTCGTTCACGCTGCCGCGCAACGGCATCGTCGGTGTCATTGGCCCGAACGGTGTGGGTAAGTCCACCCTGTTCAAGACCATCGTCGGTTTCGAGGAGCCGGATTCCGGCTCGGTCGAGGTCGGTGATACCGTCCAGATTTCGTACGTGGACCAGAACCGCGAGAACATCGACCCGGAGCAGACTGTGTGGGAGGTCGTTTCCGACGGCCTGGATTACATTCACGTCGGCCAGAACGAGATGCCGTCGCGTGCGTACCTGTCGGCCTTCGGTTTCAAGGGGCCGGACCAGCAGAAGCCGTCGAAGGTTCTCTCCGGTGGTGAGCGCAACCGCCTGAACCTAGCGCTGACGCTCAAGCAGGGCGGAAACCTGATTCTGCTCGACGAGCCGACCAACGACCTTGATGTGGAGACCCTCGGCTCCCTGGAGAATGCGCTGCAGAAATTCCCGGGCTGCGCGGTGGTCATTTCGCACGACCGCTGGTTCCTCGACCGAACTTGCACCCACATCCTCGCCTGGGAGGGCAATATTGAGGAGGGCAAGTGGTTCTGGTTCGAAGGCAACTTCGGGGACTACGAAGCCAACAAGGTGGAGCGACTCGGCGAGGAAGCCGCGAAGCCGTCCCGCGTCACACACCGCAAGCTGACGCGCTAGTCCACTCATCCGCACAGAAAGGACCTTGGACTCATGGCTGACAACGCACCGAACAACATCCAGCACATCACTCTGCGTTGGAACGATTTCGACCGTTACGATCACCTGAACAACTGCAAGTTCCTCGACATCTCGCAGGAGGCGCGCATCGCCTTCCTGCGCGAGAACTTCAGCGACCAGGAGCAGGAATTCGGGGTCTTCGTGCGCCACGTGGAGATCGACTACATGCGCCCCGTCATGGCGGACACCACCGCGGTAGAGGTGGAGACCACGGTGACCGAGATCGGCAACACCTCCTTCAAGACCCGCCAGGACCTGAAGGACCGCCAGGGCCGGGTGTGCGGCGTGGTCAACACCGTGCTGGTCGCAGTGGATCTGTCCACCGCCGCCCCGCGTGAGATCACGCAGGCGGAACGCGGCATTCTCAACGCTGGCGCCGGCGAGTCCGCGGAGTAGTGGCTACCGAATCCCTCCGTATCGACGCCGGGGCAGCCGGGTTGAAAGCGCTCGTTGAACGCGCGCTCGCCCTGGACAGCACGGGTTCAGCACGCTTTTCGACGTTCGATGCCAACCCCGATACCCCCGCCGTCGATGTCTTTGTCACCACTCCGTTCAACTGCGTCGCATCGCGCCGGGTGGCGGGGCAGGCATCCCGTGACGGGGCCGTGGTGTCGCTGCAGGACCTCCGCGACGCTCTCGCGGCCGGGGACGCTAATGCAGAAATCGCGCGCCCACTCGAGATCGGGCCCGCCCGCGACGCGAATTGGCTCGGCGCTTTGTCGCCGAAGACCGGCTTCACTGAGCGCGACATCGTGCCCGTCAACGTGGTGCGGGATCTGGCGGATCAGGGCCGGCGGTTAGCCCGGCAATTCTCGGGGCCGATGGGGCCGCCGCGTTCCCTGCTCGAGCAGATCGTGCTCACCGCCGACGCCGAGGAGACCTCGGGGCCCGCTGTGAATGTGCCGATGCGCATGATCTTCACCTGCACGTCGCTAGGGCTCATCCCTGGGCCCGGCGCGCCGGTGGAGATCCCGCGTCACCTGCGAGTGTCCACCGCCGGCCGCTGGATCCGACTCGACGCGCCTTTCGGCAGTGTTTACTACACCTCCGGGGGCATCAACCTCTTCGGCTGATCGGGCGTGAGCGCCAGCTGCTAACCGAAGAGCCGTCGCAGGTGCTCCGAGGCATCGATAGGTGAAAGGCTATAAAGCTAACTATCTGCTCGGTTTTTTGATGGTGGGTTCCAGCCCCGCCTGGCTGTGTCCCCTGCGCGGCTGCTACATCAAGCTCCCGCCTTGGGGCCGCATCCCCGGGTGGTCTTCCGGCTGGTTGATCATCATGTAGGCGACCCGCTGCATGTGGTTCCACAATGCGTCGCGCTGGGCGGGCAGTAGCTCTTCGCCGGTGAATTGGTCGAGCGAGTTGCTCATCAGGTCGAGCCAGCGTTCCGCTTCTTTCATGCCGATGGGGAAGGGGAAGTGCCGCCGGCGCAGCATCGGTGCCCCGCGCTTCTCGCTGAAGGTCTGCGGGCCGCCCCAGTACTGCACCAGGAACCACCGGAGGCGGTCCTCCGCGCCCTCGAAGTCGTCTTCGGGGTACATGGGGCCAATCAGGTCATCCTCGCGTACCTGCTCGTAAAAGCCCGCGACGAGCCGGCGGAAGAAGTCCTCCCCAAGCGCCTCGTACATGGTCTGGGCTGTGTTTTCAGAGTTCTGTGCGTCGTCGCCCGCGTTCATAGTCATCGGCCCTCATTCTACTCTGGTGCTCCCCGGGCTCTTCCCGGCCGCTGTGAATGTAAACTAGCGCCCGCCGTCTGCGTAATGGACCGCTTGGTCTATTCTGCGTAGTTGAGAAGAAAGGATTGTGATGTCTGCCGGATTCAACACAGATTCTATTCACGCCGGATACGAGCCGGATTCCCTTTACGGGTCGATCAACACGCCGATCTACGCGTCGACCACCTTCGCGCAGGATGACTTGGCGGTGACCCGCAACGGGTACGAGTACACCCGCGTGGGCAACCCGACCATCACGGCGCTGGAGAAGACCGTCGCTGCGCTGGAGAAGGCCGACTTCGGCGTCGCGTTCTCCTCCGGCATGGCAGCCGTGGACTCGGTGCTGCGCATCCTGCTCAAGCCCGGCGACCACATCGTCATCGGCAACGACGCCTATGGCGGAACCTACCGCCTGATCCAGCAGATCTTCACCCTGTGGGGGATCGAGAACACCCCGGTGGACATCACCAACGTCGACGAGGTGGCCGCCGCGATCCAGGACAACACCAAGGTCGTGTGGGTCGAATCCCCGACGAACCCGCTGCTGTCCATCGCGGACATCCAGGCGCTCGCCGGCATCAAGGGCGACGCCACCCTCGTCGTGGACAACACCTTCGCCTCCCCGTATCTGCAGCAGCCGCTGGAGCTCGGCGCGGATGTGGTGCTGCACTCCACCACCAAGTACATCGGCGGCCACTCCGATGTCGTCGGCGGTGTCGTGGTCGGCCGGAACACAGAAGAAGGACACGAGGGTGTCTCCGCGATCACCGCGGGCAGCTTCGATGCCCTGAACAACCTCGAGGAGCAGCTCCGCTTCTTCTTCGGCTGGGTCGGCGCGATCCCCTCGCCGTTTGACACCTACCTCACCGCCCGCGGCCTGAAGACTCTCGGTGTGCGCATGGAGAAGCACTGCGACAACGCCGAGGCCGTGGCCAACCACCTGAACGAGTCCGACAAGGTCTCCCGCGTTTACTACCCGGGTCTTGCGGACCACCCGGGCCACGACCTGGCTGTGCGCCAGATGCGCCGCTTCGGCGGCATGGTCTCCGTGGCCTTCAATACCGCCGAGCAGGCCATGACGTTCTGCCGTTCCACCAAGCTGTTCTGCCTGGCGGAATCCCTCGGCGGCGTGGAGAGCCTCCTCGAGCACCCGGCCACCATGACCCACGTGTCCGTCGCCGGCTCCGCGCTCGAGGTCCCGCCGGAGCTCGTCCGCATCTCCGTCGGCATCGAGGACACCGAGGACCTCATTGCGGACCTCGAGCAGGCGCTGGCGAAGCTCTAATTTGCCGCCGTGGATCTGGATGACATTTAGCCCCATTTCCGGGTGCGAAACCCCAGCTCAGGTTTTCGCGGTGTCATCTAGATCCACGGTCAGGTCCACGGTTCCACGGTGAGGTCCGCGGTTCCCCGCCCTAAATCGCGGCTGCGTCCACCACCCGGTTCCGCAGCGCCCGCGCGACGCGGTCCTGGCCCTCAGTAATGATGCGGCGCAGCCCCGCCGGCATGTCCTTGCCGAGGAACTCGTCGGCCTTGGCGATCGCTTCCTCCGACACATCCCACAGCGGGTACATGCCCTCGAGCGTGCGCTGCGCCATCTCGTTGGTCAAACGGTCCCACAGCTGCGGCGCGACACGGAAATACTCGTCGGTCAAGCCCTCGAGGCCCTCGCGCGTGAAGGTCAGCCCGTCCATCAGGTAGCGGGATTCAAGGTTGGTCAGATCCTCGCTGACCAGCTTCTCCCACGCCCATCGCTTATCGACGCTCGCCCGCGCCCTCAACCGCGACACCGCCCCCTCCGAGGAGGAGTCCTTCTCCTCCTCGGCAGCCGAAAGCGGCAACTCTCCCGCCGCAATGAGGTTGGTCAGCGCCAACCAGCGAGTCTCCTGGTTGCGTGCGGGATCAGCCGGATCGGCAGTGCGCTCAAGCAGGTCCCTGAAGTGGTCCACCGTCTCCTTTTCCGGGGTGAGGCGGGCAAGGGCACGGTCGAAGACGACAGCTGGCTCGGCGCCGCGGAACGCGGTGTTGAGCAAGGCCATGCCCTCGGCGCGCCAGTCATCCGCGACGTATTGCTTGACTGCCTGCGTGGCCTGGGCGAGCAAGCGTTCCTGCACACTCGGGTGGGTCTCCTGCCCGGCGAAGCGCGCGACCAGTTGCACGAACTGGCGGGCGGGCACGAAGCCGTCGCGCACCGATTCCCACAGCGACGACCACACGAGTGTGCGCGCCAAGGAATCCTCGATCTCGCCGAGGTGCTCCAGCGCGAACCGCTGGTGCTCCTCCGTCAAACCCATCAGGCAGTAGGTGAGGTCGTCGTCGTTGACCAGCGCGAGGTCGTGGTCCACTCCCGCCAGCTCGGGAACCTCGGTGCGCTCACCGGCGACATCGAGCTCGACTTGCTTGATGCGGGTGACGGAGCCGTCGATAAGCGAATACAGCCCGACACGAACGCGGTGCGTACGCATGACCTCGGACTCCTGCACGACGGCGAAGCTGTCCGGGGTGATCTCCGGACGGAGGCGGGACACGCCCGTGGTGCGCAACCACTGTTGCGCCCAGTCGGACAAGTCGCGGCCGGAGGCCTCCTCGAGCGCGCCGAGCAAGTCCGCGAACTCGGCGTTGGAATAGGCGTGGTTGTCGAAGTGCGTGCGCACCCCGGCGAAGAATTCCTCGTAGCCGACGTACGCCTGGAGCTGCTTGAGCACGCTGGCGCCCTTGGCGTAAGTGATGCCGTCGAAATTCTGCTCGGCGGTCTCGATGTCGGGTGCGTCCGCCGCGATCGGGTGCGTCGACGGGAGCTGGTCCTGGTTATACGCCCACGCCTTCTCCACCGAGGCGAACGTGGTCCACGCCTCCGGGTACTCGCCGATGCCCACCTGGGCTGCCGCCGCGGACCAGGTGGCGAATGACTCGTTGAGCCACAGATCGTCCCACCACTTCATGGTGACCAAGTCGCCGAACCACATGTGGGCCATCTCGTGGAGAATGGTGTCGTTGCGGCGCTCGAGGCGGTAGGGAGTCGGCTCGGAGGTGAAGACGTACTCGTCGCGGTACGTCACCGCGCCGACGTGCTCCATCGCGCCCATGTTGTACTCCGGGCAGAAGATCTGGTCGTATTTGTCGCCGAATGGGTAAGCGCGACCGAATTTCTCGTGGTAGAAGTCGAAGCCGTTCTTCGTCTGCGCGAACAGCCGCTCCGAGTCCATGTGCGGAATGAGGCTCGCGCGGGCGTACAGGCCCAGCTCGATTGTCCGCTCTTCACCGTTGTCGGTGCAGGTGTATGTGTCGGTGACGCGCTCGAATTCGCCGGCGCACACGCAAATGAGGTACGTCGACAGCGGATAATCGATCGTCGTGCTGGTGGTGGCAGTGCCATCGCCGTTGTCGGTGCGCTGCACAGCCTCGTTGAGAACGACGACATGTCGCTCCGGTGCGGTCACTGAGATCTCATACGTCGCCTTGAGGTCGGGCTGGTCGAAGCACGCGAACGTGCGCATCGCCATCGCCGGCTCGAACTGGGTGTACAAATAATCTTTGCCGTCAGCCGGGTCGGTGAATTTGTGCAGGCCCTCACCGGTGCGGGAATAGGAGTGGGTGGAGGTGACCACCAGCTCGTGGGGGCCGGGGGAAAGAGGGAGGGAGCGGCCGTCGATAAGCGTGCCGTCGAGCGTTGCCTCGAAGCTGTCCGCGACGAGGTCGAAGAATGTCTCTCCCTCTTTTGATTCAAACGTGACCCTCGTGCGGGCGGTGAAGGTGTCCGTGCCGGTGATGTCCAGCGCGATGCTGTAATGCACCCCGCTGATCAACTCGGCGCGGTGTTGAGCATCGGATCGCAGCAAATTCGTCTTCATGCAAACCAACGTACCGTTGGAGGCGTTACCAATTTCTAGAGGAGTGGATTATGACCGAGCAAGTGACTTTCTGGTTCGACGTGGCGTGCCCGTTCTGCTGGCAGACCTCGCGCTGGATGAAGGAAGTGGAGAAGGTCCGCGACGTGAACGTCGAATGGATCCCCATGTCCCTGTCCGTGCTCAACGACGGCGCCGACATCCCCGCCGACTACGCCAAGGCGATGGAAGCGAACTGGGGGCCGGCGCGCGTCTTCGCAAAGGTGAAGGCAGAGGCACCGGAGAAGATCGACGAGCTGTACACCGCCATGGGCACCCTCGTGCACCCCGGCGGCGAGGGCGGCAAGAAAGGTTACGGCGCCTACGACGAGATCATCTCTAAGGCTCTCGACAAGGTCGGGCTCGATGCCTCCTACGCCGACGTGGCGAACACCGAGGAGTACGACGAGCAGCTGCGTGGCTTCCACCAGGGCGCGATGGACGCTGTCGGCGACGAGGTGGGCACCCCGGTGATCAAGCTGGGCGACACCGCCTTTTTCGGCCCCGTGATCACCCGCGTGCCGGAAGGCGAGGAAGCCGGCAAGCTCTTCGACCACGCCGTGGGCCTGGCCGAGTTCCCGTACTTCTTCGAGCTCAAGCGTTCCCGCACCGAGGCGCCGCAGGTCTAAATCGTTCCGGTGCGGCCCGCGCCGGCGCGGGATGTGCGACGTGAAGTTCCCGTAGGCTGGGCGCCATGCGTATTTACCTAGGAGCGGACCACGCCGGATTCGAGCGGAAGAACCAGATTGCCGAGCACCTCAAGGCTAAGGGCTTCGAGGTGATCGACTGCGGCGCACACGAGTACGATGCCGCGGACGACTACCCGGCGTTCTGCATTGCCGCCGCCGAGAGGACCGTCGCCGACCCGTCCTCGCTGGGCATCGTCCTAGGCGGTTCGGGCAACGGCGAGCAGATCGCCGCGAACAAGGTGAAGGGTGCCCGCTGCGCTCTCGCGTGGTCTGTTGAGACTGCGCAGCTCGCGCGCGAGCACAATAACGCCCAGCTCATCGGCATCGGCGGCCGGATGCACTCGCTCGAGGAGGCCCTGGCTATCGTCGACGCTTTCGTCGGCATCGGCCCGGACCACCAGGTGGAGGAGCGCCACCAGCGCCGCATCGACATCCTCGCCCGCTACGAGGAGACCGGCGAGACCGAGGCGATCCCGGCACCGAAGACGCTGTAGTTCCGCGCTAGTTCCGCGCTGCTTCGCCTGACCCGCTCTCCGGAGCGGGTTTTTCGGGTTTCCGGTCGTTTTTCGGTGGTTTTCGATGGGCGCTGAGGTTGAGTTAGTCCCGTCGTGCTCAGCGCGGTTAGTCCCGTCCGAGATGGGCTCCCCAAAAGGCCAGGTCGGCTGTGGCTGGTGTGGCGCCACACTGCAACGGGACTAACTTCACCTATGGGGGGCGAAAGTGTCCACTCAAATGGACACTCTTTCCTCACGCGACCGCCCTAGAAGAGGAATCATTGGAAAGTGTGAGGGGGAAACACAGCAAACAACAGGGGATGAGCCTGGAAGAGATTCGGCAGATCGCAGCCGTCTTTCCCCGTGCGGCAGCTACGGGACCAGCTGCCGCGCTCGCACTGGGGCTTCCCACCTTGGGGTGGGTGGAGGCGGTGGACCTGCGGTATCTGTCGGGGGCGAAACCGGGAAAGCAGCCGAAAGACCCACGAGTGATCTATCGCAGCGGACGGTTGAATCCTGACCTCGTCCAAGAACGCAATGGCATTGCGACTGTGCATCCAATCCAGGTGCTGTTCGACATCTACCGCTACTACGGACGTCGCGAGGCGCTGGTGCCGTTGGAGCATCTGCGTTTTCACCAGCGCATTTCGCAGGAAACGTTGCTGGATGCGATCAAAAGCAAGTTACCCAGGGCTAACGGGATCCGGGGGTTTGAGGGACTGGTGCGATGGAGCGCGGGGACATCGCAAAGCCCGTTGGAGACGATCGGCCGCGACGCGGTGTTACGGGCGAATATCCCAGAGTTAGAGAAGATCGAGTTTCAGGTGGCGTTTGAATATGCCGGGCCGTTCGGTGAGTATTGCCGGGCGGTCGTTGACATGCTGATCAACGGGTGGCTCGTCGTTGAGCTTGACGGTCGGCTCAAATACGAGGGCACGTACGGAGCCCCCACGGACGTGATGCTTGCGGAGTTGGAGCGCCAGAAGCAGCTGCAGAGTCTGGGACTCACCGTGATCCGTGCGGGGTGGCGCGACGTGATGCGCGGGAAACTCATCGGGGATATCCGCCGCCTTCTGCGCGCCTACCGCCGAACTGCGTGAGCTAGCCGTGCCACTGCGCGAGCCGCTCGCGCAGTATCCTCTCCGTGTCGTCGTGGGCGGCTCGGTTTCCCTCGGCTGTGCCACCGAACATGATCTGCCAGCCGTTCGGCATCTCCTCGGAATTGGGGAAGTACGCGAAAATATGCCCGGCACGGGGGTAGACGTGTGCCTCGATGTTCCCGCCCTGCTCCGCTAGCGCACGGGCCGCGACATCGGACTGCCACATCTGGTCGTCTTCGCCGCCGAAGAGCAGAACATTCCCGTCGAAATTGCTCAGATTGATGCGCGCACTATCGTCCGAATTCTTTGCCGCGCTTTCATATGTTGAGCGGTAGGAGACCGGGTATTTCGTGGCCATGTCCCACATGACTTTCGCGCCTGCAGTAATGGAGGCCTTCCTGAAGGACGCCCATTCAACCGGCTTGCCGCGGCTGGTGAAGGAGGGCAGGTCCTCGCCGCTGGAGAAATCCAGGCCACTGTACGAATAGTGGCCCGGTGCGAAAGCCACCACATTATCGACGGCGAATCCCTTAGCAGCGAGCAGCTCCGCGAATTCAGCGCCTTTCGACGTGCCAATCACCGTTACCGGCCCTTCATCCTCGGCATTCTCTTTGATGTAGTCCCTGACTTCGTCGAATTGGTCCAGCGGAACATTGGCGAGAGATGGTGCCTGGTTGGGCTGGCCGAAGAAGAACAGGCTGAGGACTTCGTAGCCGTCGTCGGCAAGCGCCGATGCCCGGTCGTAGTCCGGGGACCCCTCCGATCCGCCGTAGACCACGATGACGCCTTTGTGCTTCTTCTCCTCTGGGCGGAAGTGGAAGCCGTTGAGATACTTGCCCTCGATCGCGGCTATCCGGTCCGAGGTTGCGTAGGAGGATTTGTCGTCGCTGAAGCTCTCGTCGTTCAAGCTGGTGATCGGGTACTCATGTCCGTTGAATGCGCGCAGGCCAAGCACCACGAGCACCAGCACTAGCAGGGCAGCCAGCACCCAGAGCAGGACTTTTCCGAAGGCCTTGAGGGTTTTCACGGTCTGACTATCTCATCTTCAATAAGGCAGGGCAAACCCTAGTTCTACCAGCCAGCGAAGCGGCGCTCGAGGCGGACCGGTCCGTCAAAGAGCGAAAGGCCGAATTCGGCGAGGGAGCTGTCGGACCCGTCGAGCGTGCGGGGGAGGGTACGCAGAATGCGTGAGCGGTGCGAGCGGATGGTCAGCGTCGGGGAAGTCGAGGAATGTGAGGGGGAGAGCTGGACGAATAAACCGTCTTTCGTCTCGCGGAGCAAGCGGTGGAACCGCTCGGCGCTGTCGAGGACGAAGGCGCCGTCGACATCGACTGAGATGCGGTGGTCTGAGATGGAGCTGTAGCCGGTGGCGGGATAGAGGCGCACGCGGGGATCTGTCCGGAAGAGATCGGGGATGTCCAGGGCGGAGTTGAGATAAATGGTGGCGTCGAGGGCGAGCCAGGAGCTGACCACCAGCTCGAGGACACCGGGGCTGTCGAATTCGGGGTGGTGGGCGAGGTACACGCTGAGATCCGTGGTGCCAAAGCGGACACCGGACGGGCGTGCGATGGGATGCGTGATGCGGTGGGCGAGGGCCGTGGTCTCCACATTCTTCACACGCGCTTCCTCTGCGGGGTCGGGGAAGCGGCCGCCGAAATCGTCCTCGTCGTGGACGGCGACAGCGGCGGGTTCGTGAACGAAGGTCGCGCCGGCATTCCAGGCGCGGAACCCGAATTCCCAGTCCTCGCCGCCGTAGCCGATAAAGGAGCCGTCGAAACCGCCGATGCGCTCGAAGAAGTCCCTCGAGCAGGTGAGCACGGAGGAGATGATGAAACGCCAGGAGGTGTCGTCGGGGGTGGAGAGGTGGTGGGTGGTAGACCAGGCGTCGATAAGCCATTGGGGCTCGGTGCGTGACGGTCCTGTCAGCCGGGTGCCCACGACCACGGCGCGCGAGTCGGCCGCAACGTGGCGTGCGGCCGCGGCGAGGTAGCCGGGTTCGGGGATGGTGTCGCCGTCGAGGAAAGCGAGAATCTCGCCGCGGGCGTGGGACGCGCCGAGGTTGCGTGCGGCCGCGGCGCGGAAGCCGAGGTCGTCTTGGGAGACCACCGTCGCGTCGGGCACGTGGGGGACGTGGTCGGACCCGTCGTCGGCGACGATGATTTCCACCTCGTCGGCAACGTCCTGCGTGCGGACGGCCTCCACGACCCGGGCGAGGTGCTCGGGGGCGTTGTAGTGCGGGATGACGACGCTGATCATGCGCGGGTCTCCCAGAGCGTCTGCCACTGTGCGGCGACGTTCTCCCACGTCCACGATGGTGGGGTGGCCGGGCTGGTCGCAGTGAAGGCGTCGACGGCTGCCCGCCACCCGCCGGGCGCGGGCGGGTCGACGAGCGTGATGCGCCCGGGCAACCAGGTGTCGATCTCGCGGGTGTAATCCGAATCGGTGGCCAGCACGTGCCGGCCGGCCCCCAGCCACGTCATCAGAGAACCGGAGGCGGAGAAGTGCCTATGGGCGCAGACAGGGACGCTGATGCGGCCCATTTCAGCGGCGAGTTCGTCGTCGGTGAGCCAGCCGGTGATCTCCGCGTCCAGTCCAGCGGCTATGGCGCGCTGGAGCAGACCGTCCGCCCAGTCCTCGTGGCCGGAGGATACGGATCCCAAGAAACGCAGGCGGTAATCGGTGCCAGCCAACGCGTCGATGAGGTCCTCGTAGCCCTTACCGGGGTAGAGGAAGCCGAGCACACCCACGGTGCCCGGCTCCGGGGCGAACGTGGATTCCACATGGGGGATGGGCAGGCGCACGACGGAGACGTCGGCGCCGCGGGAACGGAAAAAGCGGGCCTCGTGGTCCGAATTGGCCACAGCAACGCCGCCTGATTCAGCGCAGGCGGAGGCGAGGCGCAGGTAGGCAGGGGCGCGGCGCGCGAACCGTTCCTGGCCTTCTTCCGGCTGGGGAATGTCGTGGAAGCTGACGCTGAAGGGGCGCTGTCCGGCGCGGGCGAGCAGATTGTCCACGGCGGCGTCCGGGCTGGGGCCGAAGAGGTGGTCGGTGAACGTGGTGTGGATGAAGCCGGCCGGAAGCGGCGCACCGCTGAACTCTTCTTCCCGGATGACGGGGGCATCAGCCACCGCAGCGAGGGCCAGCGCGTACTCCGTCACGCCGTGCCCGTCGGGCCCGACAACGAGGTGAGCGGGCTGGCTCATCGCAGCAGCTCCAGCGCCTCGATGCGCTCGGCGTGGCGTTCCAGCCCGTGCTGGACCAGCGCCGGGCGTGCACGGAAATGCGCCAGCTGGGCGGCGACGATCTCGTCCCAGGGGATCTCCCCGGCGCCGCGACGGGTCCAGGTGGTGCGTTCGGGCACGTCGGCGCCCAGGGCGGAGGCGGCGTGGGCGTCGATGGGAGCGTCGAGCTCGCCGAGCATCTCGTAGTCGGGCAATTCGATGTCCCCGCCCAAACCGAGAGTCTCACGGGCGCGGGAGGCAACGACAGCGAGAGTCGCGTTGTCGGGGTGGTTCACGGTGTGCCAAACAGGCGCGGTTTCCAGGTAGTCGGACACCAGCACCGAGCCATGGCGCTGCTCGCGGGAGCGGAGCTGCTCCACAGACATGTCGGCGGTCCGGCGGTACGCCTCGGCGGCGGGGCGGTGGGAGACAGGCTCATCCAGGCCGCGCGCGGCGGCGGCCAGGATGCGTAGGTCGTGGTACGGGATCACCGGCGGGTCCTGAGAGGAGTCCGCCGGGTCGCGGATGATGGCCTGGTAGGGCATGAGGCCGTCGTAACGCAGGACAGGCACGATCACGTGGCGCGCGCCGCGGGGCAGCTGCGCCAGCGTCTGCGAGGTGCCCACGGGCAGACCGCGGTAGTCGTCGCGGATGGGCTGGGTGACCAGGATGTCGGTGCGTGCGAGCATGTCGGCGAACCACTCCATGTCCTCCGGTTCGAGCTCGTGAACAGGGGCGATGCGGGTGGACTCGAGGTCCCCGGCGGATGAGATGAGACGGCGCAGGGACTCGGCCTGGCAATTACCGACGACAGTGAGAAACGGCATGGTCCCCCAATATAGCTGCGCAAACAGCAGCGAATCTCGGGCACTGTGCCTATAGGTGCGCGAGCGTTTATATTAGGTACGTAAAACGGGCCGACCCACCTGGGCCGGTCCCAACTATTGCGAGCAGCACGTGAAGGGCGGTGGAATGAAAGTTCTCTCGATCCCTGCGGAACATGTCTACCCGCAGGCGATTAAGCCTGAAGGAGTGAGCTTTCACCCCGACCCCGACATCGACGGCAACTGGTGGCCGCACCCTGCGCTGGAAGCCGAGTGGTGGGACACGCCGCGTGATGTGGATCTAGTGCACATCCACTTCGGGTACGAGCACCGCACCCCGGAGCAGCTCCAAGAGCTGGTGGATGCGCTGCCGGTGCCGCTTGTCGTCACAGTGCACGATCTGGACAATCCGCACCTGTCGGATCCGGTTGACCAGGAACGCCACCGCGCGAATGTGGGGGTGCTCGTCCGCGCTGCCAAGCAGGTGGTCACGCTCACCGAGTCAGCGGCGGCCACCATCGCGCAACGCTACGGGCGGGAGGATGTGGCGGTGGTGGGGCACCCGGCCGTGGTCAAGCAACCGCCCGATGTGGAAGCGGACGCGGATGCCGCGATATTCCTTAAATCGCTGCGAGCCAACGCCGTCGCGGACGCGGACTTCTACCGCGCAATCGCCGCGCGTGTTCCGCTCACCGTGTACATGCACGACGTCGATGCGACCCTTCAGCTCCACAAAGAGCTTTCGCTTATCGACGGCATCACCCCCGTCCGTCACACCCCCATGAACGACCATGAACTGCACCCCGCTGTCGCCTCCCACCGAGTGTGCATTCTGCCGTACGTGCGGGGGACGCACTCTGGCTGGCTGGAGATGTGCCGCGACCTGGGAGTGAGCGTCGCAGTCCCTGATTGCGGCTGCTACGCCGACCAAGCAGACGCGTCCGAGGCTGTGTCGGTGTACCGCACAGGCGACGGCACCGATGCGGGGCGCGCCGCTGCCGAGCTCCTCGCAGCCGGCCCGGTGCCGTACCGCGGCGACCGCGGCGCGCAGCTGCGCGCGATCAAGCAAATTCACGCGGGCATCTACGCGGCCGCACTCGATGCGGGAGAGGGGCGATGACGATCACTCTTCCCGCCGCGGGCGACGTGTTGAGCACCCCGAAATTGCGCATCGCGTTCGTCGCGCCCGCCCGGTACCCTATCCGCGAGCCGTACGCCGGCGGGCTGGAAGCGTTCTGCCACACCATGGTCAAAGCGCTGCGCGAGGAGGGCCACGAGGTGGACTTCTACGCGGCAAAGGGCTCGGACGGCAACGTGAAAGGCTTCGAGCTGCCCGGCGTGGACTGGGGCTCCAACCTCGAACACGCCACGGACACCGGCTACCCGGCCGGCGAAAAGGAGCGCGAGGAGCAGGCGTTCCTGGACCTGCGTGAACACCTCGTGGCGCAGCAGTACGATGTGGTGCACAACAACAGCCTCAGCCCCGCAATGTTCCCCTCGGTGGCCTCTCCGGAGCCGTTGCCGATGCTCACTACGCTGCACACGCCGCAGCTGCCGGAAATCCAGGAGGTGGTGGACGCCGCAGGTGAGCTGGCCGGACGGTTCGCGGCGGTGAGCACCACCACGGCGCGCAGCTGGGACATGCCCTCCCCGGTTGAGGTGATCCCCAACGGTGTGAACGTGCGCCTCTGGGCTGCCGGCCCTGGTGGTGACGGCGCGGTGTGGTTCGGCCGCATCGTCCCGGAGAAGGGCTTGCACCTGGCCATGGACGCGTGCCGTCTGCTCGGCCTGCCGCTCACGATCGCCGGCCGGAAGGGCGACCACGCCTATTTCCAGGAGCAGATCGCCCCGCGGCTCGACGGCCAGCTGATCCGCTGGGTGGGGGAGCTCTCCCACGCGGAGCTGCGCCGCCTTGTTGGCCGCCATGCCGTCTGCGTGGTCACACCGCGTTGGGAGGAACCGTTCGGGCTGGTGGCATTTGAGGCCATGTCGTGCGGCACGCCAGTGGCGGCCTTCGACCGAGGCGGGATGGGCGAACTGCTCGCAGACGCTCCTGCTGTGCTGGTCAAACCGGACGATGTGGTGGGCCTTGCCGGTGCGATCCACCGGGCGCTCCACACTGACCGAGCCAAAGTTCGCGCCTGGGTGGTGGAGAACCACAGTCTGACACAGACGGCGCGACGCTACATCGATCTCTACCGGGAGGTGATTGTGCGGTGAACAAACTCATCGGCATTTATTCGCACCACCACGGCAGCGGGCACATTCAGCGCTGCCGGATGATCCAGCGTGAACTGCACGAATTGGGTTGGGACGCCGCCATCTTGTCCACCGCACCGGGAGCGGATGTGGTGATCGCGGATGACGCGGGCCACGGCCACTCCGGCCGCGCGATGACCGCCGGCGGCACCCTCCACTACGCGCCGTACGGCAACCGCGGGCTGCGGGAACGCTTCGCGGCCGTCGCTTCCTGGGTGGCTGAGAATGATCCGGCGGCGTTCTACGTGGACGTCTCCGCCGAGATGTGCATGTTCCTGCGTCTCATGGGCGTGCCCGTGATCACGCTGGCTATGCCCGGGCTGCGGGATGACCCGCCGCACCAGCTCGCCTACCGCCAGTCCGACGCCATTATCGCCGCGTGGCCGTCCTGGGTGCCGGTGCCGGAGCACATGCGCATGCACTCGGACCGGCTCCACCCGGTCGGCGGGATCACCAGGCTCCAGCGGCCCGATCCGGCGCAGGAACCCGAGCGTGACCCGCACCACGTCGTGGTCATGGCCGGCCAGGGCGGGTCGACGTGGGAGCCGGGGGACTGGGACGCCGTGGCGGCGGCCTGCCCCGACTACCACTTCACGTTCCTGACCGGGGAGAACCGTGTGGACGACCCGACGGAGCTGATCGCCTCTGCGGGCGTCGTGGTGGCCGCGGGCGGCCAGAACTCGATTGCGGACATCGCTCACCTGGGCGCCCCAGCGGTGATCCTCCCGCAGCCGCGGCCGTTCATCGAGCAGAAGACGTCCGCCCAGCTGCTCGCCCGCGAAGGTCTCGCCGTCGTGCCCGCGCGCTTCCCGGCGCCGGAGGAGTGGCCGGGTGTGCTCGCCGCTACACGCGAGCTGAACGCCGACTGGTCCCGCTGGGAGACTGACGGGTCCGCGCGCCGGGCAGCCGAGGTCATCGCTCATGTCGCCGCAGACCCTGCGGACGCGAAGGCGGCGATTGTGACGCTGGCCAACGCGGGTCGCGTCAACCACCTCACCCACCAGGTCAACCTCGCGCCTGAGGGCACGGACCACATCACTGTCGCTCTCGCAGACCACAAGACGCTGGAGAAAGCGGTGCCCAAGAGCCACGTGATTCCCATGGATAGCGATAAGCAGGACACCACCAGCCATCCGAACCTCGCCCGCGCGCGCAACAGGGGAGCGGCCGAGGCGGTCGCGCGCGGTAACGACATCATTGTGTTCCTCGACGCCGATTGCGTCGCGGGCGGGGACTTGGTCCCGCTGTATATGAAGGCGCTCGCGGAGCACCCGGATGCTGTCGTCGCAGGTCCCGTCACCTACATGAAGGAGGGTGAGCTGCGCACCGTGGATCCGGACCCCCACCCGGCGCGGCCGAACCCGCCGGCGGGCGAGGTGCAGCGGGCGGAGGATTACAACCTGTTCTGGTCTCTGTCCTTTGCGTGCACCGCGGGAACGTGGGAGAAGATCGTCGATAGTTTCGGAGGCTTCGACGAAGCGTACTCGGGCTACGGCGGGGAGGACACGGACTTCGCGTGGAACCTGCGCGAGCACGGTATCGACCTTCTGTGGGTCGGCGGCGCCCACGCTTACCACCAGTGGCATCCGGTCTCTTCTCCGCCGTGGGAGCACCTCGACGATATCCTGCGCAACGCCGAGGTCTTCCACAGCAAATGGGGCACGTGGCCGATGGAGGGGTGGCTGCGCGCCTTCGAGGACGCAGGGGCAATCGCGCTTATCGACGGCACCTGGCAGCGCACCCACCCCACCCCTTAGGCGAACATCCCCTCGCCCACGAAGCCTGTCTCGCCCACTCCAGGCGGGACGAGGTATGTGCCGGTGTTGGTGGTCTTGAGGTATTCGAGGAACATCTCGTCCCGCGACATCGACTGGTGCACGGTGGCGAACCGGTCGACGGTGCGCGTGAACGCGATGAAGAATAGCCCCGCGTCAAGCCGCCCTTGGTCGTTGGACCCGTCGACGTAGTTGAACGGGCGGCGCAGCATGCGGATCCCGCCGTTCTGGTCGGGGTGGACGTTGAACAGGTGCGATCCGTGGTCGATGACGGGGCGGCCGCGCTCGTTGGTGGCGCTGAAATCCGGCTCGTCGTATTCGTCAGTGCCGGTCAGCGGTGCGCCGACGACCTTGTCGCGGCCGGTGACGCGCTCCTGCTCTGAAAGCTGCAGGGTGTCCCAGACCTCGATATTCATGGCGATGCGCCGGGCCGTCAGGTACGAGCCACCAGCCGCCCAGGCTTGGGAGGAGTCCGCCGGGATCCACACGTGCTCATCGAGTGCATCGGTGTCCTCGGCGCGGATATTCGCCGTGCCGTCCTTCTGCCCGAAGAGGTTGCGCGGGGTGGTTTCATTGCGCGTGGTCACGGCGGCTTTACCGAAACCGATCTGGGACCAGCGCAGCACTGCGTCCGGCACGGCCAGGCGCGTCAGGTTGCGGATGGCGTGCGTGGCCACTTGAGGGTCGTTGGCGCAGGCCTGAATGCACAGGTCGCCGTCGGACCGCTCGCGGTTGAGGAAGTCGTTGGTCATCGGCGGCATGTCGGTGAACTCGCTGGGCAGCTTGTCCGTCAAACCGAATTGATCGCGGAACAGGCTGCGCCCGAAACCGATAGTTATGGTCAGGGCCGCGGGGCCGAGGTCGTATGCCTCACCGGAGTCATCCGAAGGGAAATTCTCGCCGCCGCCGAACGCGCCCTTCGAGCTGACTTCGCCGCCGAGTGTAAGACGGCGCGCGGCATCGGTCCAGCGGGTGAGAAGGTCGATCAGGTCGTCCCTGTCCGCCTTTTCGTTCATGTCGAAGGCCGCGAAGTGCAGGTTGTTCTGCATCGGGCTGATGATGCCCGCTTGGTGCTCACCGGCGAAGTCGATGATCATCTCCTCGTGCGCGGCGCCGTCGATGTCGCCGCCACGCGAAGAAGAGCCGTCCTCCCGCGAGCATGCGGCGGCAGCGGCCCCAGCGGCGCTCACGCCGCCGAGCGCCAGGAACGAACGCCGGTTGAACTTGCCCATTTAGGACTCATCTCCCGCATCGACATTGAGCCCAAGGACGGTGCCGGTCAGGTTGGACAGCGGCTCGCGCAGGGCGTCCAGGGAACGCGTCAGCTTCGCCTGCTCGCCAGCGTCCACCTGATCGTAGTCGACGAATCCGGTTTCCAGGCTGCCGTACTGGTCGAGGAGCTCTTGGATGTCGTTGAAGCGGGACTCGATGTCGTCGATAAGCTGTTTGCCCTCCTCACCGCGCTCCGCGGCGATGCCCTTGACCATGTCGAAGGCGATGCGGGAACCCTGGATATTTGCCTGGAAATCGTAGAGGTCCTTGTGCGACCACCAGTTCTCCTCGCCGGTGACCTTGGTGGTGGCCACCTCTTCGAGCAGACCCATCGCGCCGTTGGAGACGGTGTCGGCGGTGATGTCCTGGTCCTCGATGAAGTTGTCCGCGTTGACGGTGGTGTTCAGCTGCTCCACATCGGCGATGAGAGTGTCGGCGATCTCGCGGCGGTGCTCCGGCGTGGACGGCTCCCAGCCCTCGCGGGCGGGTGCGCCGTCGGCGTTCTTCGCGTCCTCAGCAGGCGGCCAGAGGTCCTTTTCCATGCGGTGGAAGCCGAGCCACTCCGTGAACGACGGGTCGTCTTCCTTTAACTCGTCGGCCTCGGCGATGTAGTCCACTTCGCGGTAGTCGATGCGGGCGTCGAGAACGCCGAGCGCCTCGGCGACCGGCTCAATGCGCTCGTAGTGCACGCGGGTCGTGGGGTAGAGCGCCTTAGCCTTCTCGTCGTCGCCGGCGGCGTATGCCTCGGCGAATTCCTCGACCTTGGGCAGCAATTCCGCGACCTCGTTCTGGACGAAGGCGACGTAGTTGTCGCGCGCCTCGTTGAAGCGCTTCTCGTCGGATTCGTCGTACTGAATCGGCTCACCGGTCACGGTGAATTCGCTCTGGCCGACGTTGGCCCCGCGCAGGCCGGGCTTGCAGGCTGTGAAGTAGTTGCCCGGCTCGAGTTGCACTGTCAGCTCCGCGGTGGACCCGGGCGCGATGTTCTCGCGCTCGGCAATCACGCGCAACCCGTCGTCGGCGAGCACGTAGAACTCGGTGACGCGCTCACCTTCGTTGGTGATGGAGAAGGTGCTGGTGCCGGATTCCACGGAATCCGTGGCCACCTGGCAGGCGTCTTCTTTCGCCTGGACCTCGATGGCGTCGCCCGAGCTGTTCTCCACGCACCCGGCCAGCGGGAGGGTGAGAGCCACAGCGGCGATCAGGGCAGGGGAGCGCTTCATAGTGGTACCTTTCGTGCGTTTTCTTCGTGAGTCGGGTGGGTGGCGGCCATTTCGCTTTCGCGCTTATCGACGTCTCCTTGCCGCCCCGCCTTCACGTGACCGATGAAGATGGGCACGATGATGGCGATGTACACGCCCCACCCGATGACCTGGAGCCAGGACATCTGGGGCATGAAGCCGGTGAACGCCTGCAACAGCGTGGCGGTGATGCCGGCAGGATCAATGACGCCTTCGAGGTTGAACGCCCACCCGAACGGGAAGGACGCCAGCCAGAACGGGTAGGAA
Source organism: Corynebacterium sp. P3-F1 (assembly GCF_030503635.1). Lineage (NCBI taxonomy): Bacteria > Bacillati > Actinomycetota > Actinomycetes > Mycobacteriales > Corynebacteriaceae > Corynebacterium > Corynebacterium sp. P3-F1. The sequence goes on along the minus strand of NZ_CP129965.1, from coordinate 809,425 downwards.
TCGAAGCCGGTGAGAACCTCGCCGGTGCGCGGGTGCGTCGGGGCGATGGGCGCGCCGGAGAAGGGGCCGGGGAGGAACTGCGCCTCCTGGAGATCGTGGATGGCGTAGGCGAGAATGCCCGCCGCGACGATGATGAGAAGCGCGCTGGACCACGTGAAGAACGTGCCCAGGTCGAGCTTCAACGCGCCGCGGTAGATCAGCCACCCCATCACAACGGCGATGCCAATGCCCAGGAACGCGCCGGTGACTGCGCTCGGGGTGGTGGTCCAGCCCCAGAGCAGCAGCGTGAGCTCGATGCCTTCGCGGGCGACGGCGACGAACGCGAGCCAGAACATCGCTTGCTTTCCTTTGGCCAGCGCGGTCCCGGTCTTGTCGTCGAGCATGGTGCGCAGCTTGCCGTTCTCGTTGCTCAAGGAGACGATCATGCCGGTGATCATGGCCACTGCGATGAGCGACATGATGCCGCCGATGGCTTCCTGTGCCCGGAACGACAAGCCGTAGCGTCCGAATGTGAACAGGGCGCCGAGCGCGGTGCAGATCACAGCGGCGGAGATCACACCGACCCATACGGTGCGGGATGCTTCTGCGGTTCCGGTGTTCCTGCTGCCGTCGTTTTTGCGGCGTGCGATAGCAGCGAAGAGCATGCCGACGATGAGGGATGCTTCCAAGCCTTCGCGGAGGCCGACCAGGAATGCGGCGATGAACATGACCGGAACTTTCTCGTGTGAACCTTGGCTGGTCCTGATGGCGGTGACCTGCATAAGTTAAGGTCACCTTGACTAGCCAAGGATAACCTTACCTAACGCCTTTCGGAAACGAGAAAACACCCCTTCCTCTGAACCGATTTCGGCTCAGAGGAAGGGGCGTCGAGTATGGGTGGAGCCGCTAGAACTTCGGTGCGCGGTGCTCCAAGAAAGCGGCGACACCTTCCTTGTGGCCAGGACTCTGGAGCAGCTCAGTCTGGAACCGAGCCTCGTTGATGAGGCTGCCCGGCAACTCTGTGAGGGCCACTCGGTTCACGGCGCGCTTGGTTTGGGCGACAGCACCACGGGGGGACGAGGAGAAGCTCTCGGCCCATTGCTTGGCGTGATCCAATGCTTCGCCATCAGCCGTGACATCGGCGAAGAGACCGAAGTTCACTGCGTCCGCAGCAGGAATACGTTCCTGCAAAAGGACCAGTTGCATTGTGCGGTGGCGGCCGATCGAGGCGGCCAAGGTGGCTACGGCCCCGCCGTCCGGCATCAGTCCGATCCGCCCGAAGGGGAGGGTGATGAAGGACGATTCCGCAGCGACGATGAGGTCGCACGCGCACGCGAGCGACGCGCCCACACCAGCCACAGCGCCTTCGGCCGCAGCGATGACCGGGACGTCGGCGCGGGTGATCGACCCGATCATGTGCTCGATGCCGCCCAAAGAATGCGCCGCCACTTCCGCCGTGCTCTCGCCAACGAATGCGTCGATATCCATGCCGGAGCAAAAGGACTTCTCATCACCGGTGACGATGATGCACCGCACATCGGGGTTGGCGTTCGCTGCTTGGACGGCGTCGCCGATCGCCCAGTAAGAATCCGGCTCCAATGCATTGCGCTTGGCGGGGTTGGAGATGCGAATGAGGGCAAGGGGGCCGTCGATAAGCGACGTGATGTTGCCATTGAGCTCGCGCGTCATGCTTGCGGTCCTTCTTTACTTGACGAAGCCCGCGAGGCGGCCCGTGATGATCTCCGCCGCTTCGTTAGCGATGCGCGGCACCAGCTCGCTGCAGGTCGGGATGTCGTTGACGATGCCCTGGACAAGACCGCAGGACCAGATGCCCGCATCCAGGTCGCCATTCTCGTACACCTTGCGGCCACGCTGGCCGGAAACCAGGTCGCGGACCTCCGGGAACTCGGCGCCAGCGTTGAGCTTCTCCACAACCTCGCGGCTGACCTCGTTGGATGCCACGCGCGCGGTGTTACCCAGCGTCCGGAAGATGAGCTCGGTGTCCAGCTCGGAGCGGGAAACGATGGCTTCCTTCACGTTCCTGTGCACCGGGGCCTCCTCGGTGCACAGGAAGCGGGTGCCCATGTTGATGCCCTCGGCACCGAGTGCGAGTGCTGCCGCCATGCCGCGGCCGTCGGCGATACCGCCGGACGCCACGATCGGGATGTCCAACTTGTCGGCTGCCGCCGGCAGGAGAACCAGGCCCGGGATGTCGTCCTCGCCCGGGTGGCCTGCGCACTCGAAGCCGTCGACGCTGACGATGTCCACGCCCTTCTGTTGGGCGCTCAGCGCGTGGCGGACGGACGTGCATTTGTGGATCACGGTGACACCCGCATCCTTCAGCATCGGCACCAGCTGTGCCGGGTTCGCGCCAGCAGTCTCGACGATCTTCACGCCCTTCTCCACTGCGACGCGGAGGTACTCCTCGTACGGCGGAGGTGTGATCGTGGGCAGGATGGTCAGGTTCACACCGAACGGCTTGTCGGTCATCTCCCGCATACGGTCGATCTCTTTGCCGAGGTCTTCCGGCGAGGGCTGGGTCAGCGCGGTGAGGATCCCCAGGCCGCCAGCATTCGAGACAGCGGAAGCGAGGTCGGCGGTACCGACCCACTGCATGCCGCCCTGGATGATCGGGTGCTCGATGCCGAGCATTTCGTTGACGCGGGTCTGGATCGTGGCTGCCATCGTCGGCTCTCCTTCATGATCGGGGTATTGAGTACGAGCTACCTAATGAGACATACATTACACACCGGGTGCTTTTGCGGTGTAGGTAACGCGGAATCGTTTCTGCTTCGAATGTGGAAGGCCCGCGACTGGTGTTGGGGCCGGTGAAAGAGGCGCCGCGCTGGAGGATTCACTCGAAAGTCATTCTGGATTCATTTGTTTTTCAGGCTATTCCCATAGTTTTCATGGCATGTCTCCTTCCCGCCGCACGCTGCTCAAAGCTTTGGCGATCGGTGCCGGTTCCACACTGATCGCTCCATCTCGCGCGCTCGCCCAGTCCAGCCTGAGTTCCTCCGGCGGCTCGTCGGCGGTGCAGCTATTCGGGCCTGCCGGCGGCAGGGGAGTGGGATCCTCCGAACCGGGCCTTGTGGCAGGAAACGTCGGTTTCAATGGCCACAAACGGTTCCTTGCCGGCGACGTGCAGGTAGTGACGGTGACGGAAGATTCAGCCACGATCAGCTGGCTGACGTGGGATGCTGATACCTCCCGCGACCGCGCCCCGCAGGGTGTGCCCACGACGGGGGAATTGCGCGTGTGGCCTGTGGACAACCCCTCCGACACGACTGTCGCCGTCAGCCCGTCGGAGCGCTTCTTCCACCAGCTCACCGTCACCGGGCTGCGGCCGGGAACCACGTACGCATACCTCGCCTCTTCCAACGGCACAGAAGCGGCGGCCACCCACAACAGGAAGCAGGAGGGGACACGTCTGTTCACCACCCTGCCGCGGTTGGCCGGACCGATGCTCGGCACGATTGTCGTGGCTAACGACACGCATATCGGTGAGAACGGCGACGGGATCTGGAAGAACAACTTCCCGCCCCCAGCGCGAGCACTTCCAGGGGAGCGTCCGTACCCGGAGGTCTCGCTCGACGCTGTGATCGACACAGCTCACGCGGTCGGTGCCAGCCACCTGTTCATTAACGGCGACGTCACGTCGGAGGCCCGCCCGTGGGAAATCCAGCGCGCGCAGGAGCTGCTCGGGCGATTCAACGGCACCGTACGGTGCACGCGAGGAAATCACGATCGCCCGCACAAGCTTTCCGACGGCCCCGAGTACGCATCTGCCCCCTCCTACGGCAATGAACACACCGACGGGTGGGGAGCTGCCTTCGAACCGCGCCAGACCGCGTGGGTAGAGGAGGTGCCCGGTAGAAACGGAAGGATCATCGCGCGAGTCGTGGGCATTGACTCCACGAAATTGGACACCAGCGGCGGAATGATTTCGGACGGCCAGTTCAAGCAGATCCAAACCATTTTCAACCAGGACCGGACCACGCCGACCATTGTCATGCTGCACCACCCAGCCACTAGGCAAGCAGCCTGGAGCAACCCGGCCGGGCCCGCCTTTGTTCTCCGCGACCGGGACATCATGCGTCTTCAGCGGATGATCGCAGCTCAAAGCAACATCAAACTGGTGCTTTCCGGACACACGCACCGCGGCAGGAACAACCGTCCGGATATCGCCGCGAACACTGTTTTCCTGGAGACGCCAGCCGCGAAGAATTGGCCGACAGGCGCAACCCAGATCCGGTTCTTTGAAGACGGGATGGCAGTGAACTTCCGCCAGAATTCCTCGGAGGAAGCCCTCCGGTGGGCAGCTCGAACGCGGTGGACCATTTTCGGGCTCAGCCCTGAAACGATGCTCGGCCCGCTCGATTCCCGAGCGCTCGTCATTCGCTACTGACCGCGCCAGCCTGTGTCGCCGGGAGCGGCGACTTTACTTCGAGTGGGCGGTTCGGAAGGCAGTCGCTCTTAAAAGAAGTCGAAGTCGAACCCGCCGCCGTCGCCGCCGAAATCCCCGAAGAGGCCGCCGCCGTCGCCGCCATCACCGAACAGGCCGCCTGTGTCAGCATCGCCACCCATGTCTCCGGCTTCTCCTCCGAAATCAGCGGCATCGGCACCCGCACCGCCGTCGATATCGCCAGCGGCGAACTGGTCTGCGCTAGCTACGCCTGCCATTCCGGCGAACATCGTGGAGTAGAACATCATCGAGCTCGCAGCCCACACGCCAGTCATGGCGGCGGGAGCCCACCATGCGGTGGAGTACCAACCAGCGGGCACGGGCCGTCCAGCCACCGCGCCGCCGGGGTAGTAGTGCGGAGTCCGCGAGCTCGCGTGCGGGGAGGCCTGGATAGTCTGGCCGTCGAATTCAGCGGTGCGCGGCTCGGTCACGCGGCCGGCCTGACGTTGGGCCTCCAACTCCGGCAGCTGGGGGCCGGGCGCGAGGCCCAAGATTTCGCGGGCGGCATCAACGTAATAAAGGCCTTCCAGCGCCGACTCGCGGGCCAGCTGGGCTTGACGCACCGTCGTGGCTTGGGTCAAGGCGGAGTTGGCCGCGTTATAGCGCTCCGACGCGTCAGCCATCGCCTGGGTGGAGGCTGCATCCGTGCCTGAAATGGTGAGCACCTGGTGGCCGAGGCGGTCGACCCACCGTCGGGCGTCGGCAAGCGCGTCCTCCAAGTTCGCGCCGTCGATCTGGGCGCGCTGGCTGTTGTTCTGCGCACCTCCGACAACCTTGACGGTGCCGAAGAGGATCACCGCGATCAGCAACAAACTCACAAGTCCCATGTCCACTCCTTCAATCAACTACTTTCCCCAACGATAACCGAGGCCCAGACATTCCTTTCCAGGCACTTTTTGGTGCGAGTCGCGCAGTGGGTTAAGCTTGTCTGCGCGCATAAATCGCGTGTGGGAATGTCGTATAGTGGCTAATACCTCAGCCTTCCAAGCTGAAGACGCGGGTTCGATTCCCGTCATTCCCTCCACTTGGCCGGTCCATGCTCCAATGCAGGGCCGGCCTTAATCATGTGCGGGATCCACGCAACTGGCCCCCGATGATTCGGGTCTTTTTTGCCTCACGCTAGAATCGTCTCCCGTGAGCCAGCAAGGTGCATTCGCCGGCGGTTCGCAGTGACCCACGGGGCGTGGCGCAGCTTGGTAGCGCACCTGCTTTGGGAGCAGGGGGTCGCAGGTTCAAATCCTGTCGCCCCGACAAGGAGACGCTTGAGCGCCTCCTGCAAATTTTTTGGACAGTTACGCAATCTAGCCAGGAGAGAATTTCCGTGAAGACTTCCGTGGACAAGCTCAGCGACACACGCGCGAAGCTGACCGTGACCGTTCCGTTCGACGAGCTCGGCCCGGAAATCGACCAGGCGTACAAAGCCATCGCTCAGCAGGTCAACATTCCGGGTTTCCGTCGCGGCAAGGCACCACGCCAGCTTATCGACGCCCGATTTGGCCGCGGCCCCATCCTCGAGCAAGTTGTCAACGACATGCTGCCGACCCGGTACGAAGCCGCTGTGACGGAAAACGACTTGAAGGTCATCGGCCAGCCTGAGATTGACATCACCAAGATCGAAGACAACGATGTCGTCGAATTCACCGCCGAGGTGGATGTCCGCCCGGAGATCGAGGTCCCGGACTTCTCCAAGATCTCCGTTGAGGTACCGGCCCTGAAGGTCGACGACGAGGCTGTCGACGAGGAGCTGGACAACCTGCGCGCCCGCTTCGGTGAGCTGAAAGACACCAATCGTAAGATGAAGAAGGGCGACTTCGCTGTCATCGACATCGAGGCGACCATCGACGGCGAGAAGATCGAGGACGCCTCCACCGAGGGTATCTCCTACGAGATGGGCCGCGACGACCTCATTGAGGGACTGGACAAAGCCATCAAGGGGCTGAAGACCGGCGAGGAGGCAGAGTTCACCTCCGAGATCCAGTTCGGCGAGCACAAGGGCGAAGAGGCCACCATCAAGGTCACCGTGCAGCAGACCAAGGAGCGCAAGCTGCCGGAGCTTGACGAGGAATTCGTCCAGATGGCGTCCGAGTTCGACACAGTCGAGGAGCTGCGCGAGTCCACCCGCTCCCAACTGGAGGAAAACAAGAAAGCGCAGCAGGCAGCCGACATCCGCGACGAGGTGCTCAAGGCAGCTCTCGAGCAGACCTCCTTCGAGCTGCCCAGCGCAGTTGTCGACGAGCAGGTGCACAACCAGCTCCACCAGATCCTCGGCCAAATGGCGCACGACGAGAACGCCTTCGCCCAGATGCTTGAGGCGCAGGGCACGACCCGCGAGGAGTTCGACAAGGAATCCCGCGAGAACGCCGAGGACTCGGTTCGCACCCAGCTGTTCCTTGACGCTGTTGCAGATCAGGAGGAGCCGGAAGTCTCCCAGCAGGAGCTGACGGACCACATTCTGTTCACTGCGCAGTCTTACGGCATGGACCCGAACCAGTTCATCATGCAGCTGCAGCAATCCGGCCAGATCGCCAACCTGTTCGCTGACGTCCGCCGCGGCAAGGCTCTCGCCGCCGCAATCTCCCGCACCTCTGTCAAGGACGACGAGGGCAATTCGATCGACCCGAACGATTACTTCGGCGAGATTTTCGAGGATGAGATCAACGAGGCCGAGGCAGCCGACCAGGCCGTGGCCGACGCCGCCTCCGAAAAGGAAGAGGGCAACTAAACCTCCGCTTTGAACCTCCCCGCCGTGACCGGCAGGGAGGTTCTTTCGGCTAAACACCTATTCCTGCCTACCTATTCACAAGGTCACCTCGGCAGCGCAGATTGCCGCGACCTTGTGAATAGGCATCCATGAATAGGTATCCAGAAGTTGGTGTCCAGGCTCCGGGCTGCCCCACCCGCCAGCCTCTACGCTGACAGCGAACACGGCCCCGCGCGCGGAATCCGCAACTAGGGTGGGGCGTTATCGTAGGCGACAAACGACGATTAGCAACGACTAAAGGAGCACACCGATGACTTCTCCGGCAAACGGCATGAACTTGGGCGACTCGGTCTACGAGCGCCTGCTGCGCGAGCGAATTATCTTCCTTGGCCAGGAGGTGGACGACGAGATTGCCAACAAGCTCTGCGCACAGATTCTCCTGCTGTCCGCCGAGGATCCGAACCGCGACATTTCGCTGTACATCAACTCCCCGGGCGGCTCGGTGACGGCTGGCATGGCTATTTACGACACGATGAAGTACTCCCCGTGCGACATCGCCACCTACGGAATGGGCTTGGCGGCATCGATGGGGCAGTTCCTGCTCTCCGGCGGCACGAAGGGCAAGCGTTTCGCTTTGCCGCACGCACGCATCATGATGCACCAGCCGTCCGCGGGCGTGGGAGGCACCGCAGCTGACATTGCCATCCAGGCTGAGCAGTTCGCGCAGACGAAGCGCGAGATGGCGGAGCTCATCGCGGAGCACACCGGCCAGACCTTCGAGCAGATCACCAAGGACTCGGATCGTGACCGCTGGTTCAACGCCCAGGAAGCGAAGGAGTACGGCATCGTCGACCACGTGATTTCCAACGCCCAGGGCACGATCAGCAACTAACCGGCAGAGCTACACAGAAGAGGAGATAAATACTATGTCTTTCCAGATGCCCAACTCCCGCTACGTCCTGCCGAGCTTCATCGAGCAGTCGTCGTTCGGCACCAAGGAGACCAATCCGTACTCGAAGCTGTTCGAGGAGCGCATCATCTTCCTGGGCACCCAGGTCGACGACACGTCCGCGAACGACATCATGGCGCAACTGCTGGTGCTAGAGTCGCAGGACCCGGACCGCGATATCACCATGTACATCAACTCCCCGGGCGGCTCGTTCACGTCGTTGATGGCTATTTACGACACGATGCAGTACGTGCGCCCTGATGTGCAGACTGTCTGCCTCGGCCAGGCTGCGTCCGCCGCTGCTGTCATTCTCGCCGCCGGCGCACCGGGCAAGCGTGCCGCGCTGCCGAATTCGCGCGTGCTCATCCACCAGCCGGCCACCGAGGGCGCTCGCGGCCAGGTGTCCGACCTGGAGATTCAGGCGCAGGAGATCGAGCGCATGCGCCGTCTCATGGAAGAGACTCTCGCCCGCCACTCCGGCCGCACCGCCGAGCAAGTCCGCATCGACACCGACCGCGACAAGATCCTCACCTCTTCCGAGGCCGTCGACTACGGCATCATCGACCAGGTCTTCGACTACCGCAAGCTCAACGCATAAAAGCGCGCCGCTTATCGACGCATCGAACCCGCCCCGATTCTCTCCTCATCAATGTGAGCGAGAACTGGGGCGGGTTGTGTGCTTACGGGTTGTGTTTGCTCTGCGCTAGTCGCAGATGACCATCTTGTTCTTCATGGCGTCGGGTACCCCGATGTCATCGAGATGAGCGCCGTCATAGCACTTGAAACCGGTGAAGGTTTTACCGCTCGATTCGATAGAGACCCAATCGTTCCCGTCCCATTGCAAATAAACGGTGTCATCGGTGCCGTGAGTTCCGACTCTCGCGAAGCGCCCGTCGCAGTAGGAGGACACTTCCTCGCCGACCGAGCCTTCCTCGACGGGCTTCCACTTGCACGGACCCTTGGAGGAACCGGTGTCGGCGGCTGCGGCGGGTTCCTTCTTCTCGGTTTCCTTTTTCTTGGGCGATTTTTTGTCCGCGTCGGTCGTAGTCTCGTAGACCGTCGATACAGTCGTGGACGACCGCTCGGAGGTTGTCTCGGTTGCTTCCTCGGCTGTCGTGCTCACCTCTTGGGAAAGGTCCGGCTCGGCCAGCGCGTCTTCTTCGCTTGAGCAGGCGGTTGCGGCGAAGGGGAACGTCAGAGCACAGATTGCGGCGACGATGCGGCGGGTGGTCATGGTGGTTACGGTCCTTGGGGCTCGGGGAGTGTGAGTCATTTCAAATGTCTTTGAACGCATACTTTAATGTCCGGGGTGGACTGGGCAGCGTAGAACACACACTTCAGCGTGGGCGGGCCTTAGGGCATCACCGTCTTGTCGGGTCCGGCAACTGTGAATGATTCGTCGTTGTAGCCGCATTCGATGCTGTCGCCGTCGGGTGCTTGGCACCATCCGTTGAGGTATTCGAGTCGCTGTCCAGGTTGAAGCTCGGCGGACCCCGGGGTGCCGCCTTCGAGAACGCCCCATGCGATGCCGTCATCGCTGGCGAAGATCGCGCCCGGCCGTCCCGTGAACGGTGCCCAGGGGTTATTCGGCATGTCCTCCAGATTCGGCACTGTCTCATCCGGGTTCGCCGTGCAGGCAACGGCTGCTGCGCCGAGCGAGCAGAAATAGCCAGTTCCCGCAATCGTCATGGTGACATTCGCGTTGTCGCCGAGGTCGTCCATGAAAGGATCGGGGGACACAAGCTCGTATGCGGTTTCATCAGCGACGTCGGTTGCCGATGTTGCCGGGGCGGATGTGGCCGCTGCTGTTTGAGTGTTCATCTCGGAGGAGGTGTCATCGCTGTTCTCACCGCTTTCACTGCAGGCGGTGACCGCAAAGGGGAGGGCAAGAGCAATGCCAATGGAGGTCAGGCGGCGCAAAGTCATAGTGGGGTCCTTCAGCCGTGCCTCGCTATTTCTCCAGGAAAGCGAGCAATGCGTCATTGAACTTTTCGGGCTGCTCGACACCGACCTGGTGGGAGGCGTTTTCGATGACGATGCACTCGGCTTCGCCGGTCACACCGGCAGCGATCTCCTGAAGCTGGGTCGGCCCCGTCGATGGGTCATCCGCGCCTGCGATAGCGAGCACTGGGAGCGTGATTTCCTGTAGCCGCTCGTCGAAGCCCCACTTCGCCAGAGCGTCGCCGCACTGTGCGTACGCCTCGGGATCGACGGATCCAACCATCGCCTTGAACTTATCGACGGTCTCCGGATCGCTCTTTTTGAACGCGTCCGTGAACCAGTTATCCACAGTGGGGTCCACGATGGAGGACATGCCGTCCTCGCGGGCAGTGTCGGAGCGCTCCTGCCACTTGCCGGCACCCCCGAGGAAAGTGGAGGTGGAGGCGAAAACGGCGCGGTCCACGCGGTCGGATGTGGCAGCCAAGTGCTGTGCAATGGCGCCGCCCATGGACAGGCCGACGATGGTGCAGTGCTCGATTCCCAGGGAGGTCAATGTCTCGAGCACATCGCGGGCGAGGTCATCGACGCTGGTCATTCCCAGGTCAACAGCGGGGGTGGGGGAGTCGCCGTGGCCGCGGTGGTCGATGCGCACCACCCGGTACTTCTCTTCCAACGCGGGCAGCTGCGGCTCCCACGCCTCATGCGTCGTGCCAATGGATGGGAGCAGAACGACAGTTTTCTCGCTGTTCTCATTGCCGGAGATGATGGAATGCAGTGTGGTCATGCCTCTCATTGTTCCCAAAAATCGGGCTGCGCGCTAAGCTCCAGCGGGGCTGACACCGGCGTGCCCTCACACATGAAATAGTGGTGGGTAGATGAAAAGGTTGCCTACGCGGCGAGGTTTGCTCCTTCGAGGCGCGCGTTCGAACGGCAAGATTCGGAATGTTCACCCCACCGGGTAGCGTTGAGGTCTACATCCTCGAAATCGAATCGAAACGACACAACGAGTTAAGCGAGAAGTAGAACACCCCATGGCAGTTACGCAAGACAGTTCCGACCTGTTGAAGTGCTCCTTCTGCGGCAAGAGCCAGAAGCAGGTGCGCAAGCTCATCGCCGGTGGCGGCGTGTACATCTGCGACGAATGCATCGAGCTGTGTAACGAGATCATTGAGGAAGAGCTGGCAGGCGCTCAAGCCCAGGACAAAGGGGACGAGGGGAAGCTGCCCCGGCCGTCGGAAATCACAGCTTTCTTGGACCAGTACGTCATCGGCCAGGATCAGGCGAAGCGCACTCTCGCTGTCGCAGTGTACAACCATTACAAGCGTGTCCGCACGGAGAAAGAGGGGCTGCGAAAGAAGGACGAGGACGTGGAGATTTCCAAGTCCAATATCCTGCTGCTCGGCCCTACCGGTTCCGGCAAGACCTACCTCGCCCAGACGCTGGCCCGGATGCTCAACGTCCCGTTCGCCATCGCGGATGCTACGAGTCTGACGGAGGCCGGCTATGTCGGTGAGGATGTGGAAAATATTCTGCTGAAGCTTCTCCAGGCCGCAGATTTCGATGTGGAGCGCGCCCAGAATGGCATCATTTACGTCGACGAGGTGGACAAGATCTCCCGTAAGTCGGAAAACCCGTCCATCACCCGCGACGTGTCTGGCGAAGGCGTGCAGCAGGCGCTGCTGAAAATCCTCGAGGGCACGGTCGCTTCTGTTCCGCCGCAGGGCGGGCGCAAGCACCCGAACCAGGAATTCATCCAGGTGGACACCACCAACATCCTGTTCGTGGTCGCCGGCGCATTCGCTGGCCTAGACAAGGTCATCGCAGAGCGCGTGGGAAAGAAGGGCATTGGCTTCGGCGCGGAGATTGACAGTGCCGCGCAGCGCGAGGAGCAGAATATGCTCGCTCAAGTGCAGCCGGAGGATCTGGTGAAATTCGGTCTCATCCCCGAGTTCATCGGACGTTTGCCCATCGTCGCTGCGGTGGAGAACCTCGACGAGGAGTCTCTGGTGCGGGTTCTCACCGAACCGAAGAACTCCCTTGTGAAGCAATACCAGCGGCTGTTTTCCATGGATGGCGCCGAGTTGCGCTTCACCGAAGACGCTTTGGCTGCAGTGGCGAATAAAGCTGCTGATCGTGGCACAGGTGCCCGCGGTCTGCGCGCCATCATGGAGGACATCCTCGTGCCCATCATGTACGACCTTCCCGACCGTGAGGACGTGGAGGCCGTCGTGGTCGGTGCTGATGTGATCCGCGGCGGTGAACCCGAGTACGTCCTGCGGAACACCAAGAAGTCCGCGTAGGAGCTGACCGGCGACGCTATTCCCCGGAAGGGGTGGCGGTGTAATCGGGGTCGTAGATGTCGTCGATAAGCGTCTCTGCGATGTAATCGCCTTCGCTCGACTCTTCGTCGCCGGCGGACTTGGGTGCTTCGGGCGCGGAATACATCAGGTACGACCCATACCCTGAATCGGGGATATTCGAGGTCAAGAACGTCAACACCGAGTCGATGGTGAGACGGCGCATGCCCTCGGTATTAGCGGGGCTGAGCATGTTGATCTGGCCGAACTCTTCGAGCGTCGCATAGTTTCCTACCCGGAAGAACGTCAACGACGCGATCAGTACCACCACATCCGTGGCGGAGATCCCTGGCCGGAAGGCACCGGCATCTTGCCCCATAAGCAGCAGCCGCTCGATCTGGAGGAGTACCTCCGAATCGTTGCGCACCGCGGAAATCTCGTCCGGGTTGAGCACAGGGTCCAGGTTCTCGCGCAGGAAGATCCTGATCGAATCCGGATGCTGGGTCATCCGGTTATACAGCACATCCACGAATCGGCGGATGCCTTCGACGGGGACGGCGTAGGAGCGGTCCAGGAACTCTTGCGGAGGCGAGAAGCTCCTCGCCGCACGGGTGAGCGCCCGGCGGTACAGCTCGCGCTTGTCGCCGAAGTGGTAGTGCAGCATGCGCTTGGACATGCCTGCCTCTCGGGCCATGGCGTCGAGCTTGGCTGCGGCGTATCCCTGACGCGCGAAGTGACTCAGAGCAATGTCAACAACGCGTTCGAGCTCGGCATTATCGGCCGCCTCGCTGCCGGGCTGAAAGCCTGGGTGAGGGGACTCGGTCACAGCTTCTCCTTCGAAAGCTCGCAATGTGTGCGCGGCGGGCAGCAGTCGCCCTGCGGTCTCCCCTACTATCGTGCCCAAACGGGGTAGCCTACGTCGCGCGAACGGAAGAATGTGGGCGTTCGGTGTGGAAATCGCCTAGTGCAACGGGGGTAGCATTGGTGGTGTCACAGAGACCCGCACGCCTATTCGGGGGATGCATCCCGTCGAATAGAGCGGAAAGAGCGAAGGAGAAGAAATGACTAATTCACTCGACGCTGGCACCGTTACGTCCGACAACTCCGCCAAGCCCGTCAAGCCCGTCAAGTCCGTCAAGGTCGCGGTCACGGGCGCCGCCGGCAACATCGCCTACTCGTTGCTGTGGCGGATCGGCTCCAGCGAAGTATTCGGCGCTGACACCTATGTGGACCTGACGCTGCTGGACATTCCGGATGTGGTGGGCAAGGTCGACGGCGTGGCCATGGAGCTCAACGACTCCGCGCTGGGCAATGTCCGCTCGATCACCGTCACCGACGACCCGAATACAGCCTTCGACGGTGCGAACGCCGCGTTCCTCGTGGGCGCGAAGCCGCGTGGTGAGGGCGAGTCCCGCGCCGACATGCTGGCAGCCAACGGCAAGATCTTCCTCGAGCAGGGCCGTGCGATCAACGACCACGCGGCCGACGACGTGCGCGTGCTCGTGGTGGGTAACCCGGCGAACACCAACGCCTACATCGCCAACAAGGCGGCTCCGGATGTCGCGCCGGAGCACTTCAACGCCCTGATGCGGCTCGACCACAACCGTGCGATTTCCATGCTGTCCGAGAAGCTGGGGGAGCACTCGAGTGCGTTCGAGAACATCGTCGTGTGGGGCAACCACAGCGACACCCAATTCCCGGATATCACCTACGCCACGGTGGGAGGCGAGTCCGTCGCGGACCGCGTCGACCGTGAGTGGTACGTCAATGAGTTCATTCCGCGCGTGGCCAAGCGCGGTGGCGAGATCATCAAGGTGCGCGGCCGCTCGTCGGCGGCATCCGCCGCGTCGGCTGCTGTGGACCACATGCGCGATTGGGTCGGGGGTACGGAAGGCAAGTGGGTCACTTCCGCCGTTGTGTCGCAGGGCAGCTACGGAGTTGATGAGGGGCTTGTCTTCGGCATGCCGGCCATCGGCATCAACGGTCGTTGGGGCACCGTCGAGGGCCTCGATCTCACCGACGATCAGCGTGTCCGCATCGACGCCAACATCGAGGCGCTACGCGAAGAGGCCCAGATCGCCGACAAGCTGTTCTAGCGCTCTTTCAGCGCGCTCGCTGGGCAACGGTACGCGACAGCTACACTGTCATACCGTGACTGAATCTAGCGCGACGTACAACGACCAGCTCATCGGAGCCAACCGGGCGGATGCCCTTCCGAAGAGCTGGGAGCCTCAGGACCTCGAGCAGGGCATTTACGAAAACTGGGTGGCTCAAGGCTATTTCACGGCCGACCCGTCGTCGGAAAAGCCCGCCTACTCGATTGTGCTGCCGCCGCCGAATGTGACCGGCCAGCTGCACATGGGCCACGCCTTGGACCACACGCTGATGGATTCTCTGGTCCGCCGCAAGCGCATGCAGGGCTACGAGGTCCTGTGGTTGCCGGGCATGGACCACGCCGGCATCGCCACCCAGACCAAGGTCGAGGCGATGCTCAAGGAGACCGAGGGCAAGGACCGCTACGACTACGGCCGCGAGGAGTTCATCTCCCGCGTGTGGGAGTGGAAAGAAAAATACGGCGGCACCATCACGTCCCAGATGCGGGCGATCGGCGACTCCGTGGATTGGTCGCGCGAGCGCTTCACGCTGGATGACGGCCTGAACCGCGCCGTAGTCACCATCTTCAAGCAGCTTTTCGACGCCGGGATGATCTACCAGGACTACCGCCTGGTCAACTGGTCCCCGGTGCTGGAGACCGCTGTCTCCGACATCGAGGTCGTGCACAAGGACGTCGAGGGCGAGTTCGTCTCCATCCGCTACGGCTCGCTTGACGACGACGAGCCCCACCTCATCGTCGCCACCACCCGCGTGGAGACGATGCTGGGTGACGTCGCTATCGCCGTCCACCCGGACGACGAGCGCTACCAGCACCTCATCGGCCAGGAATTCGACCACCCCTTCCGCGACGATCTGAAGCTGAAGGTCATCGCCGACGATTACGTGGACATGGAGCTGGGAACCGGTGCCGTGAAGATCACTCCGGCCCACGACCCGAACGACTACGAGATGGGTCTGCGCCATGACTTGGACATGCCCATCATCATGGACAAGACAGGCCGCATCGCCGACACCGGCACGGAATTCGACGGGCTGACCCGCGAGGAGGCCCGCGTGAAGGTGCGCGAAGCGCTGGCGGAGCAGGGGCGCATCGTCAAGGAGGTCCGCCCGTACGTGCACTCCGTCGGCCACTCCGAGCGCACCGGAGAACCGATCGAGCCGCGTCTGTCGCTGCAGTGGTTCGTGAAAGTCTCCCAGCTCGCCCGCATGTCCGGCGACGCGGTGCGTCAGGGCGACACCGTGATCCACCCGGAGTCGCTGGAGAAGCGCTACTTCGACTGGGTGGACAACATGCACGACTGGACGATTTCGCGCCAGCTGTGGTGGGGCCACCGCATCCCGATTTGGTACGGCCCGGAAGACGAGAACGGCAACCGCGACATCATCTGTCTCGGCCCCGATGAGGAAGCGCCGGAAGGCTACGAGCAGGACCCCGACGTCCTAGACACGTGGTTCTCGTCCGCCCTGTGGCCGTTCTCCACGATGGGCTGGCCCGACAACACTCCCGAGCTGGAGAAGTTCTACCCGACGACGGTTCTGGTCACCGCCTACGACATTCTTTTCTTCTGGGTTGCCCGCATGATGATGTTCGGCACCTTCGCCGGCACCCAGACCCCTAAGATCCTCGGCGCAGGGAAGGATGGCCGCCCCCAAATTCCGTTCGACCACATCTTCCTCCACGGCCTCGTCCGCGACGAGAAGGGGCGCAAGATGTCCAAGTCCCTCGGCAACGGCATCGACCCGATGGACTGGGTGCGCGACTACGGCGCGGACGCCCTGCGCTTCGCGCTGGCCCGCGGCGCGAACCCGGGCATCGACTTGCCCATCGGCGACGACAACGCCGCAGCCGCCCGCAACTTCGCCACCAAGCTGTACAACGCCACGAAATTCGCGCTCATGAACGGCGCCGCTGTCGGCCCGCTGCCGGCGCGCGAGGAGCTCACCGACGCGGACCGGTGGATTCTGGACAGGCTGGAAACGGTGCGCGGCGACGTCGATAAGCTTCTCGACGACTACCAGTTCTCCAAAGCCAACGAGGAGCTCTACCACTTCGCGTGGGACGAGCTGTGCGACTGGTACCTGGAGATTGCCAAGACCCAGATCCCGCGCGACCCCGAGGCCGCCAGCGACGCGGAACGGGAACGCGGACGCACCACCCAGATCGTGCTCGGCCGCGTCCTCGACGTGGTGCTGCGTCTGCTGCACCCGACGATGCCGTATGTCACCGAGGTGCTCTGGACCGCGCTGACCGAGCAGGAGTCCCTCTGCCTCGCCACGTGGCCGACTGCCGAAGACACCAACGGCGGTGCGGAGGTAGACGCAGCTGCGCAGCGCCGCATCCAGGATGCCATCGCGCTCATCACCGAGCTGCGCCGCTTCCGCTCCGACCAGGGGGTCAAGCCCTCCCAGAAGGTGCCGGCGCGCCTCGACTTCGCCAAGGCGGATCTCGCCGGCCAGGAAGACATGATCCGCTCCATCGCGAGGGTGGAGGCGCCGGGGGAGGACTTCGCGGCGTCGGCAAGCATTGAAGTGCGCTTGAGTGAAACGACGCTCGATGCGGCCCTGGACACCTCGGGCACCGTCGACGTCGCAGCCGAGCGCAAGCGCCTGGAAAAGGAGCTCGCCGCGGCGCAGAAGGAGCTGGAGACCACCGGCAAGAAGCTCGGCAACGAGTCCTTCCTGTCCAAGGCTCCCGCCGAGGTCGTGGAGAAGATCAAGGAGCGCCAGCAGGTCGCGCAGGAAGAGGTCGAGCGTGTCACCGCGCGCCTCGAGGGCCTGCCGGAGGCGAAGTAGTGGCGGACAACGAGGAAGAACTCGGCGGGTTCGACATCCGCATGGACGAAGACGGGCTCGTGCTCAATTTGGGCGGCGAGCTTATCGACGACCCCTCGGACGCCCCCAACCCCGCCCCCGCCCCGCGTCCCGTGACGGATGCCGACCTCGCGGAACTCGCACGGGTGGAGAACGAGCTGCTCGCGCGCTGGCCGGAAACGAAGATCGACCCGAGCCTCGAGCGCATCGAAATGCTCATGGATTTTCTCGGCCACCCTGAGCACGCCTACAAGGTAATTCACGTCGCCGGCACGAACGGCAAAACCTCGACGGTGCGGATGATTGAGTCGCTCATCCGCTCCTTCGGTGCCCGCGTAGGACGGACGACCAGCCCGCACCTGCAGTCCATCACCGAGCGCGTTGGCATTGACGGTGAGCCGATCCACCCGGCCGATTTCGTGCGCATCTACGAGGAAATCAAGCCGTTCATCGAGCTCGTCGACGCGAAAAGCGACCACCCGATGTCTTATTTCGAGGTCACTGTGGCGATCGCACTCGCCGCATTCGCTGACGCCCCCGTTGAGATCGCCGTCGTCGAGGTGGGCATGGGCGGCACGTGGGACGCGACCAATGTCGTCGACTCCGACGTCGACGTGATCATGCCCGTCGGCCTCGACCACACCGACTACCTTGGGGACACCATCGCCGAGATCGCGGGGGAGAAGGCCGGCATCATCCGCCGGCCCGAAGCGGTCACCGTCGTCGCCGACCAAGAACCCGACGCGATGCGCGTCATCTTGGAGCGCACCGTGACAGTCGGCACCGCCGTGGCGCGCCTCGACCAGGAATTCGGTGTGGAAGAGTCCGGTGTCGCCGTCGGCGGGCAGACCCTGACCCTGCGTGGCCTCTCCGGCTCCTACGACAACGTCTTCCTCCCGCTGTCCGGCCCGCACCAGGCGCGCAACGCCGCAGTTGCGCTCGCCGCCGTCGAAGCGTTCTTCGGTGCGGGCGCGGAAAAGCCCCTCGATGCCGACACCGTCCGCGCCGGTTTTGCCGCCGTCGCCTCACCCGGCCGCCTGGAGCGCGTCCGGTCCACCCCGACGACATTCATCGACGCCACCCACAACCCGCACGGTGCGCAGGCGCTCGCCGCGGCGATCGAACGCGACTTCAACTTCGCGCGCCTCATCGGCGTGCTGGGCATCCTCGGCGACAAAGATGCAGTCGGCGTGTTCTCCGCCCTCGAGCCCGTCCTGAGCGAAGTGGTCATCACCCAGAATTCTTCGCCGCGCGCCACCGACGCCTACGAACTCGCCGAGACCGCCCGCGACATCTTCGGCGAGGAGCGAGTCCACGTCGAAGAGCACCTGCCGTCGGCGTATGCGCTGGCCGTAGAGCTCGCCGAAGAAGCTCTCGAAGCAGTCGGCGTGCAGTCCGGATCCGGTGTGCTTATCACCGGCTCCGTCGTCACCGCCGGCGAGGCCCGCGCCATGTTTGGAAAGGACCCCGAATAATGTCCCGTACCCCGCGCAAAAACAGGCCCGTCGAATACGGCCCCTTAGGCCCCGGCTCTGCACCCGTCAAAGACCCCATCAAGGGGCTGGCCGGCGTGCTGTCCGGCACGCTCGTCATGGAGGCGATCACGATTTGGCTGTGCCTCACCGTGATCCTGAAAATCAACGACGGCGAGCTGTGGACCACCTTCAACTGGGTCTTCGTTACCGTTATGGGGCTCATTCATTTCCTTGCCGCATTCTTCCAGCGCCGCCCGCAGGCATTGCTTATCGACGTTGCCCTCCAAGTCCCCCTCATCATCGTCGGATTCTTCATCCACTGGTCCGTTGGGGCGGTGGGCATCATGTTCGGGGTCGTCTGGTTCCTCATCGTGAAAATGCGCGCCGACATTCTCGAGCGCCAGCGCCGCGGGTTGCTCACCACCCAGCACCTCGGCACCGCCGACGACGCCTGATTTCCGCCCCACGGTTCGCCGCTGGCCGGGGTGGCGGGGTGGTGTGGGGAAGCGTCGATAAGCGCGCGCTCTTTGCACGCGCGTGTGGCCGTGGACACCCAGGAGAAAATATGTGATCCAGGGTCGAAACTCGAGTGTGATCTTTCCTATAATTGTGGGGATGTGTAATCCAGCACAATCGATGAAGGAGATCCATGTCTGAGCCTATTTACATCACCCAGGCCAAGCGCTCGCCCGTCGGCACGTTCGGCGGTTCGCTGTCGCGTATGGCGACCATCGACCTTGGCACCCACGTCGCTAAGGTCGTCATCGAAGAATCCGGCGTTCCGGCCGAGAACTTCGACTCCTCCGTGTGGGCCAACGTGGTCACCACGATCCCGCGCGACAACTACACTTCCCGCGCGGTCGCGCTCGAGGCGGGCCTGCCGAAGAGCTCCCACGCCTACGGCGTGAACCGTCTCTGCGGCTCCGGTGTGCAGGCCATCATCTCCGCCGCCCAGCAGCTCATCACCGGTGACGCGAAGCTGTCCATCGCCGGCGGTGTCGAGGTCATGTCCCAAGCGCCGTACTCCGTCGAGGGCATGCGTCAGGGCCGCAAGATGGGTGACGGCCGCCTGATCGACTGGCTCACCGGTGCACTGACCGACCCGATGGGCAACGGCGGCATGGGCATCACCGCGGAGAACATCGCGGCGAAGTACGGCATTTCCCGCGAGCGTCAGGACGAGTACGCCCTGCAGTCCCAGGAGCGCGCAGCAGCGGCGATCGCGAATGGTGAATTCGAGGAGCAGATCGTCCCGGTCGGCGACTTTACCACCGACGAGCACCCGCGCCAGACCACCCTGGAGAAGCTCGGCAGCCTGCGCCCGACCTTCAAGAAGGACGGCACCGTCACCGCCGGTAACTCCTCCGGCATCAACGACGCAGCGGCAGCCACCGTCATGACCACCGAGTCCGGCCTGAAGGAATTCGGGCTGGAGCCGCTGGCCAAGATCGTCTCCTGGGGTGTCGCGGGCTGCGACCCGGCCACCATGGGTCTCGGCCCCGTCGCCGCTGTGCCGAAGGCACTGGACAAGGCCGGTCTGTCCCTGAACGACATCAAGCTCATCGAATCCAACGAGGCCTTCGCCGCACAGTGCATCGCCGTCGCGGACCAGCTCGGATTCGACAACGACAAGACCAACATCCAGGGCGGCGCCATCGCGCTCGGCCACCCGATCGGCGCCACCGGCGTCGTCTTGACCACCAAGCTCATCCACCAGCTCAAGAACGCTGGCGGCGGCTACGGCCTCGTCACCGCCTGCATCGGCGGCGGCCAGGGCATCGCACTTATTCTGGAGGTTTAATCAATGGCAGCTAAAGACATCACCACCGCAGCAGTGCTCGGCGCCGGCTCCATGGGTGCCGGTATCGCCGCGCACATGGCCAATGCAGGCATCAAGGTCCACCTCCTCGATCTCCCGCTCGAGGATGGCGACAACCGCGACGGTCGGGCTCAGAACGGCATCGACACCCAGCTGAAGCGCCACGGCTTCCAGCGCCCCGAGTACGCGAAGCTGGTCACCCCGGGCAACACCGAGGACCATCTTGACCGCCTCGGCGAGGTCGACTGGATTGTCGAGGCCGTCTTCGAGGATATCAACGTCAAGCGCGACACCTTCGCCAAGGTCGACGCCCACCGCAAGCCGGGCACCCCGGTGTCCTCCAACACCTCCACCATTCCGCTGGAGGTCCTGTTGGGCGAGGCAAGCGAGGAGTTCAAGCGCGACTTCTCCATCACTCACTTCTTCAACCCGCCGCGCGTAATGCGCCTGGTGGAGTATGTCGAGGGCCCGGAGACGTCGGCCGAGATCAACGAGCAGATGCACCACGTCCTCGAGCGCCAAATGGGCAAGGTCGTCGTGGACTGCCGCGATACCCCGGGCTTCATCGCTAACCGCATCGGTAACTTCTGGATGGCTGTCGGCGCGAAGACCGCCTTCGACCAGGGCATCAAGCCGGAGCAGGCGGACGTTGCCTTCGGTCGCCCGTTCGGCGTGCCGCGCACCGGCATCTTCGGCCTCTTCGACTACGTGGGCATTCAGCTTGTCCCGGGCATCTGGGGATCCCTGCTCAAGGCTCTGCCGCAGTCCGACGCGTACCACGACTACAACATCGTCGAGCGCGACGAGTTCAAAACGCTGCTGGACAAGGGCTTCACCGGCCGCACCGCGGAGTCCGGTTTCTACCGCGGCCGCGACGAGGCCTACGACTTTGAGGCGGGCGACTACCGCCCGAAGGAGAAGTTCGAGGTTCCGAAGGACGCCAAGGAACTCATGGATTCCGGCACTCCGGAGGGCGAGTACGCGAAGGAAGTCTTCAAGGTCTTCATCAAGTACTGCTGCGACACCGCGCCTGAGATCACGGACACCGTCGACCAGATCGACATCGCGATGCAGCTCGGTTACGGCTGGAAGAAGGGCCCGTTCGAGCTCGCAGATTCCATCGGCATCGATTACGTCGCATCGCTTTTCGACGGCGACGTGCCCGCCCTCCTCGAGTCCGCCAAGCAGGCCGGTGGCTTCTACGCCGACGGCAAGGTGCTGGGCACGAACGGTCAGCTGACCGACCTGCCGAACCGCGAAGGCGTCATCCGCGTTGCGGAGTTGGTCGCCGGTGCCGAGGAGATTGCCGGCAACGACGACGCTACGGTGTACAAGCTGACCGAGGGCGATTACGCCGGCTTCGGTGTCTTCGTGTACAAGACCCCGATGAACTCCAACTCGAACAACGTCACCGAGCTGTGGACGCACGCGCCGGAGTGGGACCTCAAGGGCCTTGTCATCGCTAACGACGAGGAGCGCGCATTCTCCGCAGGCGCAGACCTGGGTACGCTGGCGAAGCTGTCTGGTCCGGAGGGCGACCGCGAGGAGCTGGCTTGCACCATCAAGCAGGGCATTGACGGCCTTCACGGCGCGCGTGTGGCGCCGTACCCGGTCGTCGGCGCTGTTCGCGGCGTCGCTCTCGGTGGCGGCATGGAGCTGCTCCTGCACACCGACGCCTCCGTGATCCACGCCGAGACCCGCGTGGGCTTCCCGGAGCGCAACGTTGGCCTGTTCCCGGCATGGTCCGGTCCGGTGCGCTTGCTGGAGCGCCTGGTGGACCTGGGTGCGCCGAACCCCCACGCCACCGCATACGGCGTGCTGCTCAACGTCAAGCCGGTCCCGGCGGTCAACGTCGACTTCTGGCGCGAGAACGACGAGGTCATCCAGTCCCCGGACCACGTCGTCGAGGGCGCCCTCGAGCTGGTGAAGAAGCTCGCCGAGGGCTACACCGCCCCCGCCGACGCCGAACTCCCCCTCACATCTGAGGCGCTCGAGTTCACCGACGGCTCCGAGACGGACAAGGCCATCGGCGAGGCTCTGGCCAAGGTCTACACCGGCGAGGGCACCGCGACTGAGGACGAGCTGGCCCAGCGCCAGGTCGACGCCGCGACCGAGGTGCTCCAGCGTCAGGAAAACCACGACCGCGCCGTTTCCATGGCGACGACCCGCAAGCCGCTGAACAACTAGGCAGCTGACGGGGGCAGCCGCCCCCCCCCAGACCGGCATTCCGCATTCGACATCGTGCGGAACGCCGGTTTTGCGTACTGAAGTACGCAAACTTTCCTTCCGATTCCGCTTGCGCGCCAGTAGCGTCCAGACCATGAACTTCTCCGGACTGCTCCAGACGCTGACTGGCAGCATCGTGGACGCGCTCGCCGATTTCGACCGTGAGGCCGCACTCGATGCCGGCTTCGACCTGAAGCGTACGACGTCCCGGTCGACGCGGTGATCACTCCGGTGGGCTTCCGCACCGTCTAGGGAACCGAGCCTTCCGGACGCGCGTCTAATCCCCATGGACGCTTCCCGCCTGCACGCGCTCGCCCCTTGCCATATACCCCCCTAGGGTATACCGTTGACACCAGAGACATCCGACGACAAGGAGTTGACCAGCCGTGCACGACCACGACACGCACGAACAGCACCAACACCAACACCACCAACAGCACGACCACGGCGACCACGTCGTCCAGTTCCGCCGGCTGTTCTGGATCATGCTCGCGCTGTCCATCCCGGTCGTCGGTTTCAATGCGATGTTCGCTGAGCTCATCGGCTACTCCCTGCCCGATGCCTCGTGGGTGCCGTGGGTCTCCCCCGTCCTTGGCACGGTGATCTACTTCTGGGGCGGGTGGCCGTTCCTCACCGGGGCAGTTGACGAGATCCGCCAGCGCCAACCCGGCATGATGCTGCTGATCGGGCTCGCCATCACCGTCGCCTTCGTGGCGTCGTGGCTGTCCAGCCTCGGGGTGCTTTCGCACACCTTGGACTTCTGGTGGGAGCTCGCCCTGCTTGTGGTGATCATGCTGCTGGGCCACTGGATTGAGATGCGCTCGCTGGCCCAGACCACCTCGGCGCTCGACTCGCTCGCGGCGCTGCTCCCGGACGAGGCGGAGAAGGTCAACGGTGACGACATTGTCAAGATCGCCCCGGCGGAACTCGAGGTCGGCGACGTGGTCATCGTCCGTCCGGGTTCGTCGGTGCCGGCAGATGGCGTGATTGTGGACGGCAGCGCGGCGATGGATGAGTCCATGGTCACCGGCGAGTCGAAGACCGTTCGCCGCGAACCCGGCGAGCACGTGGTGGCCGGCACCATCGCGACCGATTCGGGGTTGCGCGTGGAGGTCACCGCCACCGGCGACGACACCGCGCTCGCCGGGATTCAGCAGCTGGTCGAGCATGCGCAGGCGTCGTCGTCACGCGCCCAGCGCCTCGCCGACACCGCTGCAGGTTGGCTGTTCTGGTTCACCATCGGCGCCGCCGTAATCACGGCGGTGGTGTGGAGCCTGCTCGGTCGGCCCGATGCAGCGGTGGAGCGCACCATCACCGTGATGGTCATCGCCTGCCCCCACGCGCTGGGCCTCGCGATCCCGCTTGTGGTGTCCATTGCAACAGAGCGCGCCGCCCGCGGCGGGGTGCTGATCAAGGACCGCCTCGCACTGGAGTCCATGCGCAACGTCGACGCCGTGCTGTTCGACAAGACCGGCACCCTGAGCGAGGGCGAACCCACCGTCACCGCAGTGGAGCCCACCCAGGGCTACAGCGACGAAGAGCTGCTCGCACTCGCCGCCGCAGCCGAGTCGGACAGTGAGCACCCGCTGGCCCGCGCCATCGTCGGCGCGGCTGAGTCCCAGGCGCTGGAGGTACCCCACGCCACCGACTTCTCCTCCTCTCCGGCTGTCGGCGTGAGCGCCACGGTCCATGGCGCCGTGATCGAGGTGGGCGGTCCGTACCTGCTCGAGGAGCACGGCGCGGACGAGCTCGAGGTGGCGGACACCTGGCGCGAGGAGGGAGCGATCATCCTGCATGTGCTTGCCGACGGCCACGTCATCGGCGCCCTGCGCCTCGCCGACAAGATCCGCGCGGAATCCTTCGACGCGGTCAAGGCGCTGCACGCCGCCGGCGTCGAGGTCGTCATGATCACCGGCGACGCCGAAGCCGTCGCCGAGTCTGTTGCCGCGGAGCTCGGCATCGATCGCGTCTACGCGGGTGTGCGCCCGGAGGACAAGGCAGCCAAGGTTTCCGAGCTGCAGGGCGAGGGCCGCACGGTGGCCATGGTCGGCGACGGTGTGAACGACGCCCCGTCGCTGGCGCAGGCGGATGTCGGCATCGCCATCGGCGCCGGCACTGACGTAGCGATCGGCTCCGCGGGGGTCATCCTCGCGTCGTCGGATCCGCGCTCGGTGCTGTCGGTCATCGACCTATCCCGCGAGACTTACAAGAAAATGCGGCAAAACCTCTGGTGGGCGGCGGGTTACAACCTCGCTGCGGTGCCACTCGCGGCCGGCGTACTCGCGCCCATCGGGTTCGTGATGCCGATGAGCGTGGGCGCGATCCTCATGTCCGCCTCGACAGTGATCGTGGCGCTGAACGCCCAGCTCCTGCGGCGCCTTGACCTCTCCCCAGAGGCAAGCACGTCGCGCATCCTCGACAACGCGTAAAAAGGCCAGCATGGAACCAGCATCCGAACACCACGGCTACATCAGCGACAAGGACCGCTATCTCACCAGGCTCAAGCGCATCGAGGGGCAAACCCGAGGGCTGCAGCGCATGATCGAGGAAGAGAAGTACTGCATTGACATCATCACCCAAATCAGCGCGGTCAACTCCGCGCTTGAGAACGTCGCGGTGGCGCTGCTGCAAGACCACCTCAAGCACTGCGTGACGGAGGCCGTGGCAAGCGGCAAGGACGCCGAGCACAAGATCACGGAAGCATCAGAGGCCATCGCCCGGATGCTGAAATCCTAACGGCGGCTAGCCGCACTCCATCTCGGCGAAGGCTTCTTCCACCGAGTCGTGCTCCTCGCGGGAGTCCTCCCAGACCTCCTTGGAGGCGGAGATGAGGGGAGACCAACATCGCGAACCTCGCACCGATGTGCACCTATCACAACCGCGTCAACGACGACGATCCGGCGCGTTCCAAACGAGGTCGCATCGAAATGCGGAAGGGAACGCCCGTCTGGGTGTCGCCGCGCGGAACACCTGTGCCGCGAACTCACCACCGGTATGGCGCGATGACGACTCTGTTCGGGCCCGACCCGCCGCAGAAATAGATCACGCCGGGAGGATCACGCCAGGTAGAAGCATGACGAAAGCCGCCCTAGCTCCAGAAAACCAGAGCTAAAGCGGTCTTTCGGTGTGCCTGAAAAGGGCCTCAGGTGTCGCAGCGTTACGAACGGTACGCAGACACGCCGGTGATGGACTTGCCCACAATAAGGGACTGCATGGTGTCAGTGCCCTCGTAGGTGTGCAGGGATTCGATGTCTGCGTGGTGGCGTGCCACATCGTTTTCGAGCAAGATGCCCACGCCGCCGAACATGTCGCGCGCGTCGGCGGAGACCTTGCGTGCGCCGCGGGTGTTGTGCACCTTGGCCAGGGCTGCCTGCTTCTCGTTGAGCTCGCCTGCCTCTTCCAGCTCGAGGAGACGGCGGCAGTACAGCGCCATCGAAGTGACTTCCTGCAGCATGTCCGCCAGACGCTGCTGGATGATCTGGTTTTTCACCAGCGGGCGACCGAACTGGACGCGGCGCTGGGCGTAGCCCAGAGCCTTCTCGTAGCAGTCGATCGCCATGCCCAGTGCGACCCATGCGACAGCGATGCGGGTGCCGGTCAGCACGCGGGCGGTGTCCCGGAAGGAGTGGGAGTTGGGGAGGCGGCGGTCGTCGGAGACGCGGACGTCGTTAAGCTTGATGTGCGCCTGCGGAATGCCGCGCAGAGATGCCTTGCCGACGATCGTCTCAGCCTCGTACCCCTCTTGATCCTGGTCGACGATGAAGCCCTTGACCTCTCCGTCTTCCTCGTCCCGTGCCCAGATGATCGCGATGTGGCCGACCGAGCCGTGGCCGATCCACTTCTTCTCGCCGTTGATGACCCACTCGTCGCCGTCGCGGCGTGCGGACGTCTCCAGGCCGATCGAGTCGGAACCGTGGTCCGGCTCCGTCAGCGCGAAACCGCCGCGGATCTCCATGCGGGACATCGGGCCCAAGTACTTGGCTTTCTGCTCCTCGGAGCCGCACTCGGAAATCGAGCGCATCGCCAGACCGGACTGCACAATGTGGGCGGTGGCGGTAGAGGCGTCGGTACGCGCCAGCTCCATCTGGATGAGGCGGTTCGCGCGGATCGACGTGGTGGTTTCGCCATCGATCTCGATGCCGTCGGTGACAAGACCGCGGCGCGCGGCTTCCTCCACACCCGGGATGTTGTACTCGGCCTTCTCCCACGTCTCGTTGAGGGAGGGGCGCGCAAACTCCATGAACTCGCGGGCCTTCTTCCACCACTCCAAGTCCTCGCCGTCGACATCCGCGAATACCTGGTAGTAGTCGGTCTTCGGGTCGAGGAGCGCGGCGACTCCGGAGCGGTTCTCTTCTGTTTGAGTCATAGCTCTATTCCTTCTCAATTCCTTTTTGGGTTGCGGAACAAGATAGAGCTGCACCGCGGGCCGAGCCCGGAAACGGTGCAGCTCATCAGGATGGGAGGGGACTAGCCGGCGAATGCGCCGACGCCGGTGATGGACTTGCCCACGATGAGGGACTGCATGGTGTCGGTGCCCTCGTAGGTGTGCAGGGCTTCGATGTCGGCGTGGTGGCGGGCCACGTCGTTCTCGAGCAGGATGCCCACACCGCCGAACATGTCGCGCGCGTCAGCGGAGATCTTGCGGGCCGCGCGGGTGCAGTGGACCTTCGCCAGGGCTGCCTGCTGCTCGGTGAGCTGACCGGACTCCTCCAGCTCGAGCAGGCGGCGGCAGTACAGGAACATCGACGTCAGATCCTGCAGCATGTCGGCGAGACGCTGCTGGATGATCTGGTTCTTCACCAGCGGGCGGCCGAACTGGACGCGGCGCTGCGCGTAATCCAGGGCTTTCTCGTAGCAGTCGGTGGCCAGGCCGAGCGACGCCCATGCGACGGAGACGCGGGTGCCGGCCAGGACCTTCGCGCAGTCGCGGAAGGAGTTGGCGCCGGGGAGGCGGCGGTCCTCGGAGACGCGGACGTCGTTAAGCTTGATGTGCGCCTGCGGGATGCCGCGCAGGGACGCCTTGCCGACAATCGTCTCAGCCTCGTAACCGTCCTGGTCCTGGTCGACGATGAAGCCCTTGACCTGGCCGTCCTCGGTGTCGCGTGCCCACACCACGGCGATGTGGCCGACGGAGCCGTGGCCGATCCACTTCTTCTCGCCGTTGATGACCCACTCGTCGCCTTCGCGCTGTGCGGTGGTCTCCAGTGCGATGGAATCGGAGCCGTGGTCCGGTTCCGTCAGGGCGAATGCGCCGCGGATTTCCAGGTGGCACATCGGCTTCAGGTACTTCGCCTTCTGCTCTTCGGAGCCGCACAGGGCGATGGACTGCATGGCCAGGCCGGCCTGGACGCCAAACGCGGTGCCCAGGGAAGCATCGGTGCGTGCGAACTCGAAGGCCATCAGGCGGGACGCGCGCACGGACATGTGCGGCTCACCCTCGATCTCGATAGCGTCGCGGAACAGACCGCGCTTGCCGGCTTCAGCGACGACGGGGATCTGGTACTCGGCCTTCTCCCAACCCTCGTTGATGTAGGGGCGGGCGAACTCACCGAACTCGCGGGCCTTCTTCCACCACTCCAGGTCTTCGCCTTCGATGTCGGCGAACACCTGGTAGTAGTCAGTCTTCGGGTCCAGCAGGTCGTGAACTGGGTTCTCAGCCATGATTCCCTCTTTCTTGGGTTCCGGGGTGGGTTCCGCCCCGCGGAGTGTGGAGCAAAACCATAACGCCTTTAATTGTGACTTATGTCGCAGGTCTTTACAAACGAAATGGCTGCCATTTTTGTGTGATTCGTCGCAATATCCGCAGGGGGCCGGGGGCCTCGCTGGGCGGGACACCCGAACTTCCGCGTCGAGGGGGATAAGACGCAGGTCCTTGCGCACAATCTTGCCGGTCGGGTTCTTCGGGATCTCATCGAGGATCGTCACCGCACATACCTTCTTATAGGGGGTGACGCGCTCAGCGACCCAGTCAATCAGGCCGCTTTCGGTGAGCTCCGCATCCTTCTGCAGGGCAACGAATGCGCGGGGAATTTCGAGGCCGGCGTCGGCAATTGCTTCGTGGGTGAGCGGCCGCGCCTCGAGTTCGTCGGGGGCGACTTGGTGGCGTGATCGAGGACGTGGAAGAACCCGGCGTCGTCGACACGCGCGACATCCGCGCACCTCTTCGCTGGATAGGTACCCTCAGGGACATGCAAGCTGCTTCTCTCGCTCTCGCCGCGGTGCTGTCTGTGGCGGCGATCGTCATTGCGTTCACGAATGTCCCTCGCTGGGTCGCGGTTGTGCTGCTGGTGGTCGCGGCCCTTGCGTTATTTATGGGGTTGCGGGAGAAATACCGCGCGATGGAAGATGCGCCAATCGAACTTGATGAGGAACAGGAAGAAACCGTGCGCCGCCTCAAGGCGGCAGGGCGCGAGGATTCCGCAATCCGTCAAGTGCAACTGTGGTTCCGAAACACCGACCACGACACCGCGGGGGCTGTTGTGCGTGACGTTGTTTAGCGCGGCATTGAGGAGCAGTAGGTAGTGTGGGTCCCATGACTGAACGCACTCTGATTCTGATTAAGCCCGACGGTGTTGCAAACGGCCACGTGGGGGAGATCATCTCCCGCATCGAGCGTAAGGGCCTGAAGCTCGTCGAGATGGATCTGCGCACCGCAGACCGCGAGACTGCTGAGAAGCACTACGCAGAGCACAAGGACAAGCCGTTTTTCGGTGAGCTGGTGGACTTCATCACCTCGGCACCGCTCGTGGCGGGCATCGTCGAGGGCGAGTCGGCGATTGCCGCATGGCGTCAGCTCGCCGGCGGCACCCACCCGGTTGAGAAGGCGACCCCGGGCACGATCCGCGGCGACTTTGCCCTGACGGTCGGCGAGAACGTTGTTCACGGTTCGGATTCCCCGGAATCTGCTGAGCGAGAGATTGCCATCTGGTTCCCGAACCTCTAATCGTTTAAGGCTTTCGCGACGCCTGTATACCCGCGCCTCGAGCGCGGGTTTTCGCGTTTCTCACATGGGAAGGGATGAGTGAAGCGAACCGTGGAGGGCGGGCTCGCATCCTGGTGCTGAACCGAGGCTGAATGTCAGCTGCGGAATCAAGATGGACGCAGTATGAACTATAACCGAACACTCGGCAGTGGAATGCAGTTCCAGTTGCGAGGTGACTATGAGAGTCCGATTCTTAGAGCATGACTGAAAAGAACCTTCCTCGTCGTCGCTTCCTTGCTGGTTCCGCTGCGGCTGCCGCTGGTGTTGCGGTGGCCGGTAACACCGCCACCGCCAATGCGCAGCTGTCCTCCTCCCGTGCCTTGTCCTCTGCTCGTCTGCCCGAAATGAAACCGGCCGAGTACTCCGCCTTCATGCACGGTGTCGCTTCCGGTGACCCGCTTCCGGATTCGGTGATCATCTGGACTCGAGTGACTGTCAGCGAGGACGCGGTTCCCGGCTCCAATAAGGGCCAGGATGCGAACGTCAAGTGGCAGGTTGCCACTGATCCCAACTTCCAGAACATCGCCAGCGAGGGCACAGTAAAGGCAACGGCTGCATCTGACCACACGGTGAAAGTTGATGCGAAGGGCCTCAAGCCGGCAACAGACTACTTCTACCGGTTTGTCTGGGACGACAAAACGTCCCCGGTCGGAAAGACCCACACCGCTCCGGAGGGAACCGCGCGCCTGAGCGAGTACAAGCTCGCTGTTGCTTCCTGCGCCAACTGGGAGTGTGGCTACTTTGGTGCATACCGCGGTATGGCTGAGCAGGCTGAGGCAGGCAACATCGATGTGGTCGTCTTCCTCGGTGACTACATTTACGAGTACCCGACGGGCGAGTACGCCGGTAAGAGTGGTGTCTCCCGCCCGCACGCGCCGCTCCACGAGATCACGACGCTGAAGGACTACCGCGAGCGTTACGGTCGTTACCGCACGGACAAGAACCTGCAAGCGGCTCACGCAGCTGCCCCGTGGGTCGTGGTGTGGGACGACCACGAGTCCGCGAATGACTCGTGGCGGGAAGGCGCAGAGAACCACACTGAAGGTGAGGAAGGCAAGTGGGTACAGCGCGTCTCCGACGCCGAGCAGGCCTACCTCGAGTGGCTTCCGTCGCGCGCTACGCGTCCGTCCGCTGCCGGCAAGATCTACCGTAGTTACCGGTTCGGCGATCTGATTAACCTGACTATGATGGACTTGCGCAGCTACCGCGATGAGCAGCAGAGCGCACTGAGCCTGAAGAACGGCGCTGCTGGGCGCACCATGCTGGGAAGCGAGCAGTTCAAGTGGGTGGAAGGCCAGGTGACGGAATCTGACACCGTGTGGAACGTGCTGGGCAACTCCGTGATGATCTCGCCGATGCAGATTGGTCACGTGCCGCCGACGATGAAGGATAACCGTCTCGCGAACCAGGTGCTGAAAGACTTCACCCAGTCCACAGGCATCGTTGTAAACAGTGACCAGTGGGATGGTTACCGTGCTGAGCGAGCCGAGCTTCTCAAAGTCCTGTCGCAGACCAAGCCCCACACCCTTGTTCTCACCGGTGACATTCACTCTGAGTGGGCTCACTCCCTGCAGTACGACGGCCACGAGATCGGCTGCGAAATGGTTTGCACCTCAATCTCCGCACCGAACGTCGACGAGATTGTCTCCACGTACACCAAGGTGTACACCCCGGAGGACAACCGCATCACGCACCTTGTGGAAGGTGTCATGTACTCCTCCAACCCCTGGGTGAACCACGTCGAGTTCGACGCCCACGGTTTCGGTGTCGCCACCGTGACCAGGGACAAGGTGGTCATGGACTTCTACCGCGTTTCCGACGTGGAGGATCCGGATGCTTCGGTGCGACGTGCAGTCCGCCGCACATGGGTCGCTGGCCAAGGCTTCCAGGAGGCTCGTCCGGGCCAGTCCGCCGCTCCGGCTGGCCAGTAGACAGCTGGGTAGGAAGCGGCGGGAGGAATCGACTGTGCAGTCAGCCCCCACTAAGTGGCTGCACAGTCACTGCCTCCCCGGAAAGTGGCTACAGACATCAACTGCACAGAAAGTAGCCGTACAAGCTCGAAATCTGCTCTAAGGGGCTTATTGCAGGCCGCCACAGACCAGATTTACTGCGAGGGGTTGAGGGGGTCGCCCACAGAAGTGCTGCTCACTACTACGGAGGACATATTCCGCACGAGCAAGTCCGTGGTATGTCCTCACCTTGGGGTAGTGGATACCCCGCGCTCCCTTGATATGGAAGCTGTGTCACAATGGAGCACGAAGCGTAAAGCATCCGAGTTCGGGATGTAGGCGCTTGAAAGCTTTCATGTATTTTCCGCGCTTGCGGATGCGTTCGTCACTGTGCGGCGGCGGTGGGTCGGATTCCACCAGCGCCCGGTGCCGCATCGCCTGCGCGGCAATTGAATAGGAGATTTCCGTGGCTGACAGCGACGAGACGACCACTCCTCGTAAACGGAGGGCAACAAAGACCGGAAGCAAGGCGGCGAAGACCGAAAGCATGGTCACGAAGAAAACAGCAAAGAAGGCGCCGAAGAAAACAGCTAAGTCTTCTGGTGCAGCCACCAGGACGAAGCAAGAAGTGACACGAAAGACCGCTAAGAACTCTTTTGCTTCAACGTCTAGGGCGGGGGGCTCGGAACCGGTGCAGGATTCGGGGGCTGCTCAGCCCGGGCAGTTCGACCGATCACAGATCGGCGAGAAGACCCGCGTGTTTGTTTTGGCTAAGGCTCTTGGCATGCCTTCCAAAGATTTGGTGGTCAAGCTGAATGAGCTAGGCCTGGTGAAGGTCGCTCAATCTTCCTTGAGCAGGTCAGAGGCAGAGCAGCTTCTCGATGCGCTTGAGACTGCAACTGGATCCACAGCGTCTGCAGCTCCCGCCGAGACTGCGGCGCACTCTGCCCCAAAGAAGACACCGCACAATGAGGCGCGCACATCAACGGTAGAGGAGCCTTCAGAGACGACGGTAGAGGAAAAACAGCTGGGCGCTTCTGCAGGAACCGACGCGTCTGAGAAGAAGATTCGCCACCGCGTGCGCAAAGACGTGGAGAACGAAATCCATCAGATCGAGGAGAAGGTTGAAGCGGATCTTCTGACGGACGTAGAACCGGAGATCACTTCTGCTCCGGCGGCACCGACCGCTGACGTAGGGGCCGCCGGCGGTGAAGCTTCCGACATGTATGCGCCAGTGTTCAAGGCTGCGCCTCGTAATTCGCGGAGGCGGGCGCGGAGATCGGGGGACGCGTCGGCAAGCGTTGCGCCGGCGAGTACGGAAAATGAGGTGCCTGTTTCCGGTGATGAGCAGCTCGACGAGCAGATCCAGGAACCGAAGGCGATCAAAGGCTCCTCGCGCCTGGAGGCGCAGCGCCGCCGCCGCACTGAACTCCGAGAGGAGGAGCGCAAGCGTTCCCGCGTGGTGTCGCAGGCGGAATTCCTCGCGCGCCGCGAGTCGGTAGAGCGCACCATGGTCGTGCGCGAGCGCAAGCGTCACGACGGCCCCGGCACGATCACCCAAGTCGGTGTCCTCGAAGACGGACTGCTCGTGGAACACTTTGTCGATTCGGACGAGAATGTTTCGATGATCGGCAACATCTATCTTGGCCGGGTGCAGAATGTGCTTCCGTCGATGGAGGCCGCGTTCATCGATATCGGGCAAGGCCGCAACGGGGTGCTCTACGCCGGCGAAGTCGACTGGAAGTCGGCCGGACTCGGTGGCCGCTCCCGCCGCATCGAGCAGGCGCTGAAGTCCGGCGACCAGGTGCTGGTCCAGGTGACCAAGGACCCGGTTGGGCACAAGGGCGCGCGACTGACCACCCAAATTTCTCTCGCCGGCCGTTTCCTCGTGTACGTTCCGGGCGGCCGCAGCGCGGGAATTTCCCGTAAGCTCCCGGCGCGGGAGCGCAAGCGTTTGAAGGACATCCTCGTGCGTGTTGTCCCCGGCAAGGGCGGAACCATTATCCGCACCGCCGCGGAGGGGGCGCCGGAGGAAGCCATCGCCGCCGACGTGAACCGCCTGCACTCGCAATGGGAGGCGATCCAGGAGGAAGCGGAGAAAGAGAAGACGTCGAAAGGCGCGAAGCCCGTCACTTTGTACGAAGAACCGCGTCTTCTGGTGAAGGTTGTGCGCGACCTGTTCAACGAGGACTTCGACAAACTCGTCATCGACGGCAAGAAGTCCTGGAACGTGGTGCACAGCTACGTGCAGTCTGTTGCGCCGGACTTGCTCGACCGCCTGGAAAAATTCGATCGAGGCGACCACGGCGGCCGTGACGCGTTCGATGCGTACCGGGTCGACGAGCAGATCCAAAAAGCGCTCTCGCGCACGGTGTGGTTGCCGTCGGGCGGCACGCTCGTCATCGACCGGACGGAAGCGATGACCGTCATCGACGTCAACACCGGCAAGTTCACCGGTTCCGGCGGCTCGCTCGAAGAGACGGTGACCAGCAACAACCTGGAGGCGTCGGAGGAGATCGTGCGTCAGCTCCGCCTGCGCGACATCGGCGGCATGATCATCATCGACTTCATCGACATGATCTTGCCGGAGAACCAGGAGCTCGTGCTGCGCCGCCTCAAGGAGGCGCTCGGGCGCGACCGCACGCGCCACCAGGTCTCGGAGGTCACCTCGCTCGGCCTCGTCCAGCTCACGCGCAAGCGCCTGGGCACCGGGCTCGTGGAGACGTTCTCCCACAAGTGCGAGCATTGCGACGGCCGGGGCATCGTGCTTACCGACGACCCAGTCGACCCCGACTCCTCCCACCCCGCCCACAGTTCTCGCAGTTCTCACGGTTCCGATCGCCGCCAACCTGCCCAGGACCCGGGCAACCATCCCGCTGCCAAGGCGATGGAGAAGCGCAGCGCCAAAAAGAGCGCCGAGGAGCTTGCCGACGCTGTCGTGGTCACCCCCGACGAGCCCGACACCCCCGACAGCGACAGCACCCAGTCAGCTGAGGCTTCGACGTCTTCTGATGATTCCCAGCGCGCCGGTCGCAACGGCCAGACTCGCCGAAGTTCCTCCCGTCGCCGGGGCCGCCGCGGTTCCGGCCGCGGGCGCGGTAAGGACCAAAAGAATCAGTGGCAGGACGACAGCCAGCAGGCGAACCAAGAGACGCAGGAATCGCAGGATAAACAGCCCCGCCAGTCCTATGAGGAAGCGGTCGCGGAGTTCGAGCGTTCGCCGCGCCGCAAGCGCAAGACCCGCGGCAACTCGGTATCCGACTACCGCCCGGACCCGAAGGACTTCGAGGACCTGCCCGCCGAGGACGTTATCGATGAAGCCGCCGACGCCTTGGCCCTGGCGGAATCGGCTGCCACTGAAGAGCGAGAGAGCGATCAGGAAGGGCGGCGCACGGAGGCTGAGAAGTCGAAGGCGCAGTCCTCCCAGTCCTCCCAGTCCTCCCAGTCGGCCCGTTCGGCGCAGTCGTCCGGTCAGGGCACGCGCCGTCGCCGTCGCGCAACGCGCCGCACTGCACCAAGGGCACCAAGGGAGCAGAATGAACAGTCGCGCAACGGCAAACGGGCATCGATGGGGCAGGAACAGTCGAAGGCGCAACCGGAGCGGGAAGCGTCGATAAGCCAAAAGCCCCGAGGGCGACGCCGTGCGACGCGTAAGTCCCGCTAGTTTGGTCTTTGATGGTGGCGCGGTGTAGTCTTTGACAGTCGCTGTTTTGGGGCGCGCCTTCGCGGGTGCACGCATGCGAGCGAGGTGGCGACGTTTTTCCACGTAAAACCCCGAAACGCTTGAATGTCTATCCGATGATGATCGGTGCCGTGGCATGCCGGCGCCGTCCGAGATGAAGAAAGGGGTAACCCGCTATGTACGCGATCGTCAAGACCGGCGGCAAGCAGTACAAGGTTGCCGAAGGCGACCTCGTTCGGGTCGAGAAGATCGAGGGTGAAGCTGGCGATTCTGTGGCGCTCACCCCGGTTCTCCTCGTCGACGGCGCAAACGTCACCTCCAAGTCCGAGGATCTGGCCAAGGTCAACGTCTCCGCTGAGATTGTTGAGCACGGCAAGGGCAAGAAGGTCGACATCCTCAAGTACAAGAACAAGACCGGTTACAAGGTGCGTCAGGGCCACCGTCAGCCCAACACCACCCTGAAGATCACCGGTATCAAGTAAAACGAGACGTCCACCTAGGAGGCAACCACAATGGCACACAAGAAGGGCGCATCGAGCTCCTCGAACGGCCGCGACTCCGAGTCCAAGCGCCTCGGCGTGAAGCGCTTCGGCGGCCAGCAGGTCAAGGCAGGCGAGATCCTCGTCCGTCAGCGCGGCACCAAGTTCCACCCGGGCGACAACGTCGGCCGCGGCGGCGATGACACCCTGTTCGCGCTCGCTGCAGGTTCCGTGCAGTTCGGCATTAAGAAGAAGCGTCGCATCGTCAACATCGTCCCGGCGGACGCAGAGGGCGTGTCCTCTGAGGTCCTCGAGGCCGCGAACGACGCTGGCTTGGTCGACGACGCTGTCGTCGAGGAGAAGTCCGCAACCGCGTAACTTCCCCGCACTCATTCGAACGCGCCGTGGATCCGTCAAGGGTCTAACGGCGCGTTCGCTTATCGACGGCACCGCGACCTCATTACACTCGCTGTCACCCACCCGAAAGCTGGGGACAGTCTCCCGGAAAGGCACCCTGACAATGGCACAGTTCGTTGACCAAGCAGTGCTGCACCTGCAAGCCGGCGACGGCGGCCACGGGTGTGTGTCCGTTCACCGCGAGAAGTTCAAACCTCTGGGCGGCCCGGACGGCGGCAACGGCGGGCACGGCGGCGACATCATTCTCGAGGTGTCCACCCAGGTGCACACGCTGCTCGACTTCCAGTACCGCCCGCACGTGAAAGCGAAGCGCGGCGGTAACGGCGAGGGCGACCACCGCAACGGTGCTCGCGGCGAGGATCTTGTGCTGCCTGTCCCGGTGGGGACGGTTGTGCGTGACGCGGACGGCAATATTCTGGCTGACATGGTCGCTCCCGGCACCCGGTTCATTGCGGCCGAGGGTGGGTACGGCGGTTTGGGCAACGCGGCGTTGGCAACGGCGAAACGCAAGGCTCCGGGGTTCGCCTTGAAAGGGGAGCCGGGGCAGGCGCACGACCTGATTCTGGAGCTGAAATCCATGGCGGATGTGGGCCTTGTCGGTTTCCCGTCCGCCGGCAAGTCCTCGCTGATCTCGGTCCTCTCGGCGGCAAAGCCGAAGATCGCGGACTACCCTTTCACCACGCTGCAGCCAAACCTCGGTGTGGTCGACGTCGGCAACGACACGTTCACCATCGCTGACGTGCCCGGCCTCATTCCGGGCGCGAGCCAGGGCAAGGGACTGGGACTCGATTTCTTGCGCCACATCGAGCGCACGGCGGTGCTCGCTCACGTGGTGGACACTGCGACACTGGAGCCAGGCCGCGACCCGCAGGCCGACATCGAGGCACTCGAGGCGGAGCTGGATTCCTACGCCGATCTTCTCTCGGCCGAGGACGGTGACTCCGGTCTCGGAGACTTGCGCCAACGCCCGCGCATCATCGTTTTGAACAAGGTGGATATCCCGGAGGCGAAGGAGCTCGCGGAGTTCGTGCGCGATGATCTCACTGCGGCGTTCGGGTGGCCGATCTACATGGTTTCCACCGCCACGCGCGAGGGCCTCGACGAACTGAAGTGGGCGCTGTGGGAGATCGTGCAAACCGGCCGCCAGTCTCAGCCGAAGGTCAAAGCGGAGGCTGCCCAGCGGACGGTCATCCGGCCGAAGGCAGTCGATCGCAGCGACGACATTGTCGTGGTGCGCGATCCGCTGTACCCGGAGGGTTGGCTTGTCACCGGTGAGAAGGCGGAGCGCTGGATCCGCCAGACCGACTTCGAGAACGACGAGGCAGTGGGTTACCTGTCGGACCGCCTGAATAAGGCTGGAGTGGAGGACCAGCTGCGTAAGATCGGCGCGAACGAGGGCGACACGGTCACCATCGGCGAGATCTCCTTCGACTGGGAGCCGTCGATCGGCGGCGATCCGACGATGGCGGGCCGCGGCCGGGACGCGCGCCTGGGCGGCACGGACCGCATGTCCGCGGCAGAGCGCAAGCGCGCCTCGCAAGCCCGACGCGGTCTCATCGACGAATACGATTACGGCGACGACCTCCTCGACAGGCAGGAGGCCGACCGGGAGAGGTGGCAAGGTTAATGAGCCTGCGCGAAGAGATCGCCTCTGCGAAAAAGATCGTGGTCAAGCTGGGCACCAGCTCGCTTGTCGACGACACCTCGGCCGTCTCCCAGGCCAAAATCGACCGCATTGTCGACGCCATCGAGGCCCGCACCGACCGCGGGGGCGATGTCATTGTCGTCTCCTCCGGCGCGATCGCGGCCGGCATGACTCCGCTGGGCCTGTCGGTCCGGCCGAAGGACTTGGCTACGAAGCAGGCTGCCGCATCCGTGGGGCAGATCCACCTGGCGCAGGCATGGGGCGAATCCTTCGCCCGCTACGGCCGCACCATCGGGCAGATCCTGTTGACACAGTCGGACGCTGGGGTGCGCGAACGCGCCCGCAACGCCCAGCGCACCATCGACCGCCTGCGGCAAATGGGGGCGGTGCCGATCGTGAACGAGAACGACACGGTGGCCACCTCCGAGATGCGTTTCGGGGACAACGACCGGCTCTCGGCGATCGTGGCCACGCTAACGGCGGCCGACGCTCTGATCCTCCTCTCCGATGTCGATGGTCTTTACGACCGCAACCCCAAAGAACCGGGCGCGCTGTTTATTGACGAGGTGCGCAGCGGAAAAGACCTGGAGGGGGTCGTGGCCGGCAACGGCGGCGTCTTTGGCACGGGAGGTATGGCTTCGAAAGTCTCTGCGGCGCGCCTGGCCACCCGCGGCGGAGTGCCGGTCCTGCTGACTTCTGCCGAGCACATTGAGGATGCGCTCGGCGACGCATCTGTCGGCACCGTCTTCCACACCCGCCCCGAGTCGAAGCTCTCTGCCTGGAAGTTCTGGGTCCTCTACGCCGCCGACGCGGAAGGGGTGCTGCGCCTCGACGAAGGTGCCGTGAAAGCCGTGACCCGCGGTGGAACATCCCTGCTCGCCGTGGGTATCACCGGGGTGGAGGGCGATTTCCACGCCGGCGACATCGTGGAGATCCTCGGGCCCGACGGCCAGGCCATCGGCCGTGGAGTGGTCGGCTACGACGCCGCAGAACTCACCGAGATGTTGGGCAAGCACACCGACGAACTTCCCGCGAACCAGCGCCGTTCGGTGGTGCACGCGGACTACCTGTCCAATTACGCTTCGCGCCTGTAGTTCTACCGCTACAGTTGGCCAGCATGACTGATGCGAGAACCCGGGAACGCGAAGAGGTGCTAGCCAAGGCACGGGCAGCCAAGGCAGTCGCCCCCACGTTGGCGACGCTACCGACACCGGACAAGGACGCTCTTTTGCACGCCGCCGCAGAGAACCTCGTCGCGCACTCCGAGGAGATTCTCGCCGCGAACCACCGCGATATCGAGGCCGGCCGTGAAGCGGGCATGGACGAAGCGCTGATCGACCGTCTCGCCTTGTCCCCGGAACGCATCGACGGCATCGCGGGTGGCCTACGCCAAGTTGCAGGGCTCAAGGACCCGGTGGGGGAGGTGCTGCGAGGCAGCGTCATGCCCAACGGCATCAGGATGAAGCAGGTCCGCGTGCCGCTCGGCGTCATGGGCATGGTCTACGAAGCCCGCCCCAACGTCACCGTCGACGCGTTCGGCCTCGCGCTGAAATCCGGCAACGTGGCGCTGTTGCGCGGCTCGAAGTCCGCGCGCCAGTCAAACGAGGCGCTCGTCGCCATCCTCCAGGACACCGCCGAACAGCACGGCCTGCCGCGCGAGATCGTCCAGCTCCTGCCGTGCGAGACCCACGATTCCGTCCAGGACCTCATCACCGCGCGCGGCCTCGTCGACGTGGTCATCCCGCGCGGCTCCGCGCGCCTGATCGACGCGGTGGTCACCGGTGCGACTGTCCCCGCGATCGAGACCGGCACCGGCAACTGCCACTTCTATATCGACCGCGACGCGGAGCTGAACTCCGCCATCGACATGCTGCTCAACGGAAAGACGCGGCGCGTGTCCGTGTGCAATGCGACAGAGACAGCGCTTATCGACGCCACCCTTGCCCCCGCCGACCAGCTCCGCATCATCACCGAACTGCAGCGGGCGGGGGTGCGGGTGCACGGGGATGTCGATAAGCTCGCTGCTCTTGGCGCGGAAGACGTGATTCCCGCAACGGACGCCGACTGGTCCGACGAGTACCTCTCGATGGATATCGCCGTCCAGCTTGTCGACGGCGTGGACGGCGCGATCGCGCACATCGCCCGCTACTCGTCGGGGCACACCGAAGCAATCGCCTCGTTGAACGCCTACACGTGCCAGAAATTCGCCGCGGAAGTCGACGCGGCCGCCGTGATGGTGAACGCCTCCACCGCCTTCACTGACGGGGAGCAGTACGGAATGGGCGCCGAAATCGGCATCTCCACCCAGAAGCTCCACGCGCGAGGGCCCATGGCCTTACCAGAGCTGACCAGCACGAAATGGATCCTCGAAGGAACTGGCCAGACACGCCCGTAGTTTTGGTTTAGGATATGTGCGTCCTACAACTTCACACAGGTTCAGAGGAACTCCGCCGTGTCCCACCTTCTCTCGCGCCGTCGCGCCCTCACCGTCGTCCTCGCGTTCGTTCTCGCAGTCACTGCGACCGTCATTCCCGTCGCGCCCAATCGGGCTGAAGCCCGCGCATGCCCAGCCGTCGCCGTCATCGCCGCCCGCGGATCCGGCCAACCCAACATCGGGCGCACCAGCTACGCCCAAAGCCCATGGCTGTCCAACGGCTGGGAGGGCGAGCACATCCGCGCGTTCCTACGCACCTCGGAGAACCGCTACCGGGCCACCCACAACGGGCGCTCGCTGATGAACAGCGTGGAAGTCCTGGGCCTCGGCCCCGAGTACTACCCGGCATTCATGCCCGAGTACCACGGCCCTATTCCCGCCCTTCCACGCACCCTGGCCCAGACCCTGAACCTTGTGGGGCTGTACGCTCTTCCCCTGTTCAACATGGGTGTTCAAGCCGCCAGTGACTTCGTCGGCTCCGTTGGAACGGGCCGAGTCGGGGTCATCCGCCAGATCGACGACTACCAGCGTGCCACCGGCTGCCGTCCGCAGTACGTGGTCGTCGGCTTCTCCCAAGGCGCGATGATCCTCCAAGACGCCGAACGCGAAATCGCGCGCCGCGGCCAGCTCGCGGGCGCCGTCTACCTCGGCAACCCCATGACTGCGCCGGGCGATCCCGCCACCATCGGTGTTGCCGGGGGCGGTGCTGGCGGGATCATCGGCTGGTCGCCGTTCAATTCCAAGACATCCGCAGCGACACCTAACCGCGCGAACTACTGCCTTCCCCTCGACGGTGTGTGCGACGCATCGCTCGAGACTCTCCGCGCCTCTAAGGCTACCGGCGGCAACCACGGCCGGTACTTCGTCGGCCCGTCCCGCTGGGATAATGTTGTCGCGGACCGTTTTGGCAGCTGGGTGGATGGGGTACGATACCGCTAGATGCTGGTTGAGAAAACTCCAGCCGCACTCCGCCAAAGAAAACGACACGAGCTTGCCCAAGGTCGTGGAATGGCTCGTGCCGTTGCTGGCGACAGACGGCATCATCCCCGGTCTCGCGGGACTGTTCCAGAAGCTGTACCCGTCGGGGCGACTGATCCCGTACTACCAGCCGAGCAACTCCATCACGCTATGACGAACGCAGACACAGCAGCGGCGTTTCCCACCGAAGGGAAGCCGGACGGTAACAGCACTATGTCCCGGCGCATCGGGATCATGGGCGGCACATTCGACCCGATACACAACGGCCATCTCGTGGCGGCGAGCGAAGTCGCGGATGTCTTCAACCTCGAAGAGGTCGTCTTCGTCCCCACCGGCCAGCCGTGGCAGAAGGCGGACCGCCGCGTGTCCGACGCGGAGGACCGCTACCTGATGACAGTGATCGCCACCGCTTCCAACCCCCGTTTCCACGTGTCCCGGGCGGACATCGACCGCGGCGGCCCCACCTATACCGTGGACACCCTCAAGGACATCGCTGAGCTCTATCCGGGCGACGAGCTCTTCTTCATCACGGGGGCGGACGCACTTGCCTCCATCATGTCGTGGCGCGACTGGGAGAAGATGTTCGACCTCGCCGAATTCGTCGGCGTCACCCGGCCAGGCTACGAACTCACGGAGGACATGCTGCCCGAGGTCCACCGCGGCCGTACCCACCTGATCCAGATCCCCGCCATGGCCATCTCGTCGACGGACTGCCGCGAGCGCGCCTCCCAGGGCCGCCCGGTGTGGTACCTCGTGCCGGACGGGGTGGTGCAGTACATCGCCAAGAACGAGATGTACGCCAACTGGCCAGACTGAACCCTTCATGGGACAATACGTAGGTTGACCCGGTCTCCGCATCGCGGAGCCGGCTGAAGCGCACGACATTGGCATGAAGCTGGCGATGGTTGAGCCGGAACGGCCTCTTGTGAACGCGCAGAATGTCACAAACCGACCCGAACTGACTGATACCGAACTGACACAGAAGGAACCGCACGTTTGACTGCTTCGGACACCGCCCGCGAATTGGCCATCGTGGCCGCTCAGGCCGCCGACGAGAAATTGGGGCGTGACATCGCCGTCATCGATGTCACCGACGTCATGGCCATCACCGATATTTTCG
Source organism: Corynebacterium sp. P3-F1 (assembly GCF_030503635.1). Lineage (NCBI taxonomy): Bacteria > Bacillati > Actinomycetota > Actinomycetes > Mycobacteriales > Corynebacteriaceae > Corynebacterium > Corynebacterium sp. P3-F1. Next base: position 766,961 of record NZ_CP129965.1, on the reverse strand, counting down.
TCGTCGTCTCCGCTGACAATGAGCGCCAGGTGGCGGCCATCGTCGAGGAAGTCGAGGACGCACTAACCAAGGCGGGGGCGGAGCCGAAGCGTCGCGAAGGCAACCGCGAATTCCGCTGGGTGCTCCTGGACTACGGGACGTTCATCGTGCACGTCCAGCGAGACGCGGAACGAGAGTTCTACGGCCTTGACCGTCTGTACGCGGACTGCCCGCTCATTGAGGTGGAAGGCGTCGAGCCCCCGGCGCGTCCCGGTCAGTTCGCCGATGATGCGAACGTCCGCTCGCTGGAGACGATCGAGGAGCTCCCCCTCGCCGGCGAGGGCCCCGGCGACAACGATCTGTAGGCCGCCATGAGCCGACGCCTAATTATGATGCGGCACGGTCAGACCACGTACAACGCTGGTCGCCGTATGCAGGGGCAGCTGGACACACCGCTTTCCGACGTCGGGTTGGCCCAGGCCCACGCCGCTGCCGACTGGCTCGACAACATGGGCATCATCAAGATCGTGTCGTCGGATTTGAGCCGGGCGCGCACGACAGCGGAGATCATCGGCCGCAAGCTCGGACTTGAGGTGGAGACTGATTCCCGCCTGCGTGAGACCCACTTGGGGTCGTGGCAGGGCATGACACACCTGGAAGTGGACGAGGCGTTTGTAGGTGCCCGCGCGGCATGGCGGCACGACCCAGCCTGGACACCGCCGTCAGGGGAGTCGCGGTTGGATGTGGCGGAGCGGGCGCGGCCGGTCGTCGATAAGCTGATGCGCGAAACCGAATGGGACGGGCACGCTGTGCTGCTGGTCGCGCACGGCGGGACAATCGCGGCGCTGACCGCGAACCTGTTGGGACTTGACCACTCCCAATACCCTCTGCTCAAGGGGCTGAACAACACGAATACCTCGCAGCTGTCCGCGCGCCCGCGGTTCGGCGGAGACGGGTCATGGGATGACATCCAGTGGTACCTCGAGGCGTGGAACCAGGGGGCGGCGCGCTAATGGCTGTCCGAGTCGTCACTGATTCTTCGTCCGGCGTCCCGGAGGATGTGGCCGAAGAATTGGACATCACCGTCCTCGATCTGCACATGGTCGGAGACGAGGAGACCTCCACCTCCGGGCTGTCCGCGCTCGAGCTCGCAGCGGCGTACGCGCGCCAGTTGGAACGCGGCGGAGACGACGGAATCGTGGCGCTCCACTTATCCAAGAAGTTGTCGTCCACGTGGTCTGCGGGAGTGAGCGCCTCGGCTGTTTTCGACGATGCCGTGCGCGTAGTGGATACCGACTCCGCCGGCATGGCGGTCGGTGTCGCCGCGATCGTGGCGGCCGCCTTCGCACGTGCCGGTGCCGATCTCGACGGCTGTGTTACCGCCGCCGAAGCCACCCTGGCGATGTCCGAAACCTGGCTTTACCTCCGCCAGCTCGATGACATGCGCAAATCAGGCCGCCTGTCCGCCACGACCGCGGTGTTGTCCGCCGCGTTACTGGCCACAAAGCCGATCCTGCGGGTAAACGACGGCAAACTCGAATTGGCCATCAAGACGCGCACCCAGTCGAAGGCATTCACGAAACTCGTCGCCCATGTCGTGGAGCGTGCAGACGGATTGCCGGTGTTCGCGGCCGTGCAATACAGCGGCGACGAGGATAACGCCGCGTCCCTCGCGAAGATGCTCGAAGAGGCGCTCGACCCGCAGTCGACTGTCCGACTCGCCCCGTTACCGGACTCTGTCGCCGCCCACACTGGCGAGGGCGCGATCGGGTTGTCGGTCTTCTACATCACCGACGAGCAAGATTAGAACCCCGCCACGCGGCTGATTCCACAGGTCGGTGACGCGTCAACACGGTTATCCACAGGAAAAATGCGGATCGCTTCGCCGCGCTTCAGGCGGGCCGTAGCGTGAGCCGCATGAACGTATCGCAACGCCTTGCCGAACTCACCCGGCCCACCGGGGAGGAAGACCTCATGGCCGTGGACTACCCGGAGCCACGCTTCGCCGTCGCCCCGAAACAAGCAGCGGCCGCGGTGGCGGCAGTTCTCCTGCTCGTCGCTGGATGGTTCGTCGTGCGCGGCGGCGAACCGGAACCGGAGTGGGACTCCGCGGATGCCACCGTTTCCTCCACACCCCCTTCCACCGTCATCGTGTCTGTCGTCGGTGCTGTTGAGCAGCCAGGGCTGGTCACGCTCGATGAGGGAGCCCGGGTGGCTGACGCGCTCCAACAGGCTCGCCCGTCACCCGATGCGGAACTGCTCAGCCTCAACCTCGCGCAGGTGCTCGCCGACGGCCAGCAGATCGTCGTGTTGGCCAAGGGCGACGCCCCACCCGATGCTGCGGCGGGGGCGGGAGCGGCAGCACCCGGTGGCACGGGTGCCTCGGGCATCTCGCTCAACACGGCGTCGGCGCAGGATCTCACCGAACTCCCTGGTGTGGGGGAAGCGACAGCGGCGGCGATCGTGGCACACCGCGAATCCATCGGGACGTTCACAAGCATTGAGCAGCTTCTCGACGTCAAAGGCATCGGCCCCGCCAAATTCGATGCCATCAAGGACCTGGTCAGCCTCTGATGAGCGAGCTGCGTCTGGTGCCTGCCGCAGTGGTGGTGTGGGCAGCGGCGATGGCGGTCATCCTCTCTGGCCCGGTGGCAGCTTTGAGTGTCATCGCGGCGGCTGTCGTCGGGTGCGCGGTGTGGCGCCAGCCAGGGCAGGCGATTCTCAGCGGCGGACTCGGGGTGTGCTCCGCGGCCGTGGCGTGGGCGCGGTGCTCCCGTGCACGGGCGACGAGTTTCGGCAGCACATTCAACGGCTCTGTCAGCGGGGCGCCGAAACAGCTCGATTCGGGAGACTGGCTGGTCAACGTGAACGTGGCCGGATACCCGGTGCCGGTCCCTGTTTTTGCCAAGAAGATTCCGGATCGCACTGTCGCAGGCACGCTTGTCGATGTCACCGGCACCGCGAAAGAATCCACCCGCCCCGGAGTCGGCTCCGTGACCTTCAACGGGGATGTGGACGTGATCGGCCCGCCGACCGGATTCGCCGCCTTCGCCGCGGGTGTGCGCGAACGATTCACCGGGGCTGTCGACGCAGCGGTGGGGGACTACACCCAGGGGCTGATTCCCGGGATGGTGATCGGGGATGTCTCTTCCCAGTCGTCGGAAGAGAAACAGACCTACATCGACACCGGGTTGAGCCACCTGAGTGCGGTCAGCGGCGCGAACTGCATGTACGTCGCCACCGCGGCGCTGTTGGTCGCCCGCGTATGCAAGTTCGGTCTGCGCGCGCAGATCGCTGCGGCCGGATTGGCTCTCATCGTCTACGCCGGGCTCGTTGGGCCGGAACCGAGCGTACTGCGGGCCACGGTCTCAGGTCTCGTGGGGTTCACCGCTGTGATCGCTTCCACCCGCGCAGAGCCGATTCACGTGCTGTGCCTGTCTGTCATCGGTCTCGTTCTGGTGGACTCAGATTTGGCGGTCAACTACGCGTTCGCGCTGTCCACCGCGGCGACAGCTGGAATCGTCGCGGTCTCCCCGCTGATCTACCGCGCACTCGCCCCGCTGGGGTGGCCCGACATCGTGGGGCGGGCAGTGTCCGTCGCTGTTGCGGCGGATCTCGCCACCGCCCCGATCATTGCGCTGATGGCGGGAAAAGTCTCACTCGTGGCAGTTGTGGCGAACGTTCTCGTCAGTCCCGTTGTCGGAGCCGTGACGGTGCTGGGAATGGCGGCCGCGATACTGGCGCAGCTGCACCAGGCTCTGGCTGCCCCGCTGCTCTGGGTGATCCAGCCGCTCGCCGGATGGATCCGCGTCGTTGCCGACACCGGAGCCCATCTTCCCGCCAGCACGATCAATGCCCGGCCAGCGACGGTGGCGGTGTTCTACGGCTGGGTTCTCGCGGGCTTCATCGCCGAGCGGCCCCGGCTCACCATCACCATCACCATCACCATCACCATCACCGTCGCCGGGGTGGTCGCGGCTGCGGCGGCGGGGTTGGGAGAGGCGGTGGAGGTCGATAAGCGGAATGCGTACGTCGTCGAATCCGAGGCGGACATTGGCCCACTGCCGCCCGGGACGACGGTGGTGGTCGTGCGGGAATCCAAGAAGCGGGACCGGCCGGTGGTCACGCGCGAGGGCGTACCGGTGATCTACCCGTACAATGACCAGCATGGTCAACCCGATCCAGCCGGTTCACTTCGTCGTCGGTGAGGACGAATTCCTCGCCGAGCGCGCCACGAAGAGCATCATCGGCGCAGCCGGCCCCGCCGCAGAGGTGACCAGGCTGCGTGCCGGCGACGTCACGGCGTCCGAGCTCGCGCAAGCCACCAGCCCGTCGCTGTTCGCTGAGGAGCGGGTCGTCGTGGTGGCCAACACGGAGCTCGCAGGCAAGGAACCGACCGAGCTTCTGCTGCGAGCGGCTCTCGACCCCGCGCCGGGCATGACCCTCGTCATCACCCACAGCGGAAAAGGCCGCAACAAGTCGTACGTGCCGAAATTCCGGAAAGCTGCCGAGGTGCACGAAGCGAACCCCCTCAACCAGCGGGAGAGGCAGAGCTGGGTCACCGCGGAATTCCGCCGCCACGGAGTGCGCCCCACACCGGACGTGATCGGGGCGTTGCTCGAGTCGGTGGGATCGGATCTGCGCGAGCTGGCCTCCGCGATCGAGCAGCTCGTCGCCGACACCGACGGCGAGATCACCGTCGCGGGGGTGCGCGCCTATTACACCGGTGTGGCGGAAGTATCCGGCTTCGACATCGCCGACCAGGCGGTGGCCGGCCGAACGGACCGGGCTTTGGCTAGCACGCGGCGTGCGCTCCAGCTCGGCATCAGCCCGGTCGCGATCGCGGCGGCGTTGGCGAATAAGGTCGGCGACATCGCCAAGCTATACCAGACCAGCGGCAACCCCGAACAAATCGCGCGAACGGTGGGGATGCACCCGTTTGTGGCCAAGAAGACGATGCAGGTCGCGCGCAACTGGTCGGGCAGCGCCGTCAGCGAAGCGGTGATCATCGTCGCCGAGCTGGATGCCACGGTCAAAGGCCAAGGAGGCGACCCGGAATTCGCGGTGGAGGACGCTGTCCGGCGCATCGCGCAGCTTGCGTGATAGTGTGCGTCACCGTGACTGAGATTCCCGCAGACGTGCAAGAGTTCGCCACCCGTCTATTCGACATGGCGCGAGGCGGCGACGCGACATTATTGGATTACGTGGACCAGGGTGTGGCCGTGGACCTGACCAACCAGGACGGCAACACGTTTCTCATGCTCGCTGCGTACTCCGGGCACGTCGACCTGGTCAAGGGGCTCATTGAGCGCGGAGCGGACGTGAATAAGCTCAACGACCGGGGGCAGTCGCCGCTCGCAGGCGTCGTGTTCAAGAAAGAAGACGAGCTTATCGACGTCCTTTTGAACTCCGGTGCCGACCCCACCGCCGGAACCCCCGACGCCATCTCCACGGCCAAGATGTTTGAACGCGGCGACCTAGTGGAGAAGATGAGCAAGTGAATCCCGCGGACCTCGCGGCAATCGTTCTTCTGAATCTGGCAGGTGCGGCCACGCCGGGGCCCGACATTGTCCTGCTCACGCGCCTGGCCACCCGTTCCCGTAAGCACGCTATTGCGGCGACGCTGGGGATTTACGTCGGGGCGTTCTTCTGGATCACCCTGACGGTGTTGGGTGCCGCTGCACTGCTCAATGCGTTTCCGTGGCTGTTGGAGCTCATCCAGGTCGCGGGCGGCGCCTGGATCATGTTCATGGGGTTCACCACCGCCCGCCAGGGATGGAGGGACCGGGAGAACCCTCCGGTGGACATGGACGAGGCGGAAGAGCGTCTGGGCACGACGCGGGACAGCTTCTTCAAGGGCCTGACCACGAATCTGTCCAACCCGAAGATCGTGCTGTTCCTTGCCGCTCTCGTCGCTCCGCTGCTGCCGCCGAGCCCAAGCATCGGCACCGCGGCAATCGTGATCTTCGCACTCTGGTTCACCGCGTTCCTGATGTTCATCGGGTTCAGCCTGGTGGTGTCCACGGAGCGTGTGCGCCGCACACTCTTCAGCGCTGGGCCCTACATCGATCTTGCGGCCGGGGGGTTCTTCATTGTTGCCGGAACGTTCTTGATCGTCCGCGGCATCGTTGGACTGGGGTCTTAGCCTAGGAAGAACTTCACTGCTTGGTCAGTCGCGCCGGGGAACCACGCGTGCCCGCCGCCGCGGATTTTCCGCATTTCGGTGCGTGCCACGCACCCAGCCGGTGCGGACACTGTGACGTTACCGTACTGGTGGGTGCCCACTTTCTTCATGTCGCACCCGTTTCGCCGGCCGAAATCAGCGAACACACTCGGCACGGAGCGGTACGGTGCACCGTGGCGGACACCGCCGTCGAAGCTGACGACGCCGTCGTTGTCGGCGTGCATGATCAGGGTCGGCACAGTGCCCGGAGCACAGTTGGTCACGGTGGGGTTGTAGTACGCGCCAGCCACACTGGCGACACCGGCGACAAGGTCGGGCGCGTGGCACGCCAAGGCAGCCGCCATGCCGCCGCCGTTGGACAGGCCGGCGGCGTAGATGCGCTTCCTGTCGATCTTGTGCATGGATCCGACGTTGTCCACCACAGCGTGGACAAAACGGATGTCAGACCCCATCGACGTGTGCGCGTATGGGGAGCCGCCCCACGCGTCGCCCATGCCCTGCGGATACACGACAATGGCGCGGTCGCCGGCGGCGCGCTCGAGTTGCTGGTAGGAGCGGGTGGCTCCGGCATCGTGTTTCCAGCCGCCAAAGCCGATGATGACGGGGTAGGCGCGCATCGGGTTGTAGTTGCGCGGTAGAACCAATGTGTAGGGGCGGATCATGCCGTCCACGTTGACGGCGCGGAAACCTAGGCCGGACTGGCTGAGCGATTTCGCGATGCCCTCGGCTTGGCTCGCCCCTTGGGAGGAGAGCTGCTGCAGGTCAGGTTGTGCTGTTGCTTCGGCGGGAAGTGAGGTGACCGCGACAGTGGCGGCGAGGAGTGCGGCGAGCACACCCCGTCGGAGTTTTCTCATGAGGGAGATCATACGGTGGCCAAATGTCTGTGTCACTTTGGCGCGCAAGAAAAATTCCCCGCCACCATCATGGTGAACGGGGAATCTTGGCCAGCGAAAACTAGCTCAGCTTGTTCAGGGCGCGGGCCATGTTGGACTTCTTGTTGGCCGCGCTGTTGCGGTGGAAGACGCCCTTGGTCACTGCCTTGTCCAGCTTGCGGGAAGCAACGCGCAGCTGCGCTTCCGCCGCGGTCTTGTCGCCGGACTCGACGATCTCGTTGAACTTGCGGATCTCGGTGCGGACTGCGGAGCGGATGCCCTTGTTGCGGACACGGCGCTTCTCGTTGGTCAGGACGCGCTTCTGCTGCTGCTTGATGTTAGCCATGAGGTACCTCTTGAAACTCTCGTTGAAAATTCTCGATGCATTCGGCGTCACAGACTGAAAGTGGGAGTGCAGCACCGCAGCTTGTGCGACCGCGGACCCAAGGTCCTGCCCGCGGTGTACGGCGCACCCGAGCATTCAGCTGGTGCGAATAACGTTCACACCTTAACAGCTGGCGGATTCAACCTAAAAATCGCGTTAGCTCCACTTGAAGTGCCTGCGCAAGTGATCGGCGATGTGCTCGAAACGGCGGGCGGGGAAGAGGGCACCGCGGCGGCGCAGGTCTGTCTCGGGGATGAACAGTGTCTTGTCGAGCCGGACCCAGCAAGGTTCTCCGGTTGGTTTCCATTCGCCGCTGCCGATGGCCAGCCAGTCGGAATCGTTGGCGTGGTCGTCGTTAGCAGAGATGAGCAGGCCGAGGACATCGTGCCTGTCCCTGCCGACGACGAGCATCGCGCGTTCCTTCAGCGGGGTGGTGGGAACGTTGAACCAGACCACTTCGCCGGGTTCTGCCTGCCCGTCCATGTCGGGGGCGTAGAAGATGCTGCGCGAGATGTCACCTGTGGGGACGACTCGGGTGCGGGCTGCCTGGCGACGCTCTCGGGTGGGGGAATTGCCCATGCGTCCGTTGAGGATCTGCAGTCCTTGGTCGAGCGCTGTCGGCTTATCGGTCAAGCGCCGCGAAAATCTGCGCGAAAACTTCATTGTTGTCAAAGGGTAGTGGGTGAAAGGGGGCGTCGACAAGCGAATTTAGAGGTCCATGCGCTCGATGCTGGACCGAAGATCGGTGAGCGCTTTGGGTTCGCCGGTGTCGCGAGCGAGGCGTGTTTGGGCGAGTGCTTGCTGGGTCAGCGCGCGCCAGTGCTCGGAGCTGAGCGGCAGGTTGTTGGCCTGGCAGTAGTTGTACAAGCCGATGCACTGATCGAGGACGTCGTTTTCTTCCGCTGTGAGGGTGAGGCGGTCGACGATGAAGACGGGGAGCACGGCCGCGGGTTCGCCCCCGAAACTTTCGACGAGACGCTGGTGCGGTGTGACAGGGCGCGCCTCCGATGAGCGGTGACCTAAGAACTGCACCAAGGAGAAGAACCGGAAGCAGAAGGCGACGAGGCCAAGAAAAACGCCGGAAAATACGAATGCGACCTCGTTCGTCGATCCGACGCCGATCACGATGAGGGCGATCGCGACGATGGTGAGCGCGACAGAAAACCAGACACGATTCAGTGCGGCCGCGGATTTTTTCTTGGCAGGCGGGCCAGCAGTGACCGGCTCGAGGAAGTGCGCGAATTCGTCGTACGTGCGGAATGTGTGCGCGTTTGAGCCCTCCATGAGCTGGCCTAAGTTTTGCGGAAGCACGAAGCGGCCGAAGTCTTTGGGGAACAGCAGGGTGGCCGCGTTCCATTCGCGGCGCATCGGTTGAGCACCGAGCCACGGGTTGGGGTGGTCTGTCATCGCCTTGCCTCCTTTATGCCGCTCACCTTACCCCGCGGCGGCAATTGCTCCCTGATGTTGTGCTCACGGTATGGTGACCTTAGTTTTTCAGGAGGGATGGCGATGGCGAAGACGAGCACCAATTTCGCGTTGACGACGTTTACGGATCCGGCCCGGATTCGTAATTTCTGCATCATCGCGCACATCGACCACGGCAAGTCGACCCTCGCGGACCGCATCCTCCAGTTGTCCAACGTGGTCGAGGCGCGCGACATGCGCGACCAGTACCTGGACAATATGGACATCGAGCGCGAGCGCGGCATCACGATCAAGGCGCAGAACGTGCGCCTGCCGTGGACGACTGCGGACGGGCAGCAGACGATTCTGCAGATGATCGATACCCCCGGCCACGTGGATTTCTCGTACGAGGTATCGCGTTCGCTCGACGCGTGCGAGGGAGCAATCCTGCTTGTCGACGCAGCCCAGGGCATCGAAGCCCAGACCCTCGCGAACCTGTACATGGCGATGGAGAATGATCTCGAGATCATTCCGGTGCTGAACAAGATCGACCTGCCCGCGGCGGATCCGGAGAAGTACGCCGGGGAGATCGCACACATCATCGGTTGCGAGCCGGAGGATGTGCTGCGCGTGTCCGGCAAGACCGGAGAGGGTGTGCCGGAGCTTTTGGACAAGGTCGTCGAGCTGGTCCCGCCGCCAGTGGCTTTGGCAGCTGAGGGAGCCGATGCTCCCGCCCGCGCGCTCGTCTTCGACTCCGTGTACGACACGTTCCGCGGCGTGGTCACCTACATCCGCATGATCGACGGCAAGCTCGAATCGGGCCAGAAGGTCACGATGATGAACACCGGTGTCACCCATGACATTCTCGAGATCGGCATTGTCTCCCCGACGATGCAGAAGGCGAAGGGCCTCGGCCCGGGCGAGGTCGGCTACCTGATCACAGGTGTGAAGGATGTTCGTGAAACGCGTGTCGGCGATACGGTTACCTGGGCGAACAAGGGGGCGACCGAGCCGCTCGCAGGCTTCGAGGACGTCAAGCCGATGGTCTATTCGGGCCTGTTCCCCGTCTCGCAGGAGGACTTCCCGGCCTTGCGTGAGAGCTTGGAAAAGCTTCAGCTTAACGACGCCTCTTTGACCTGGGAACCCGAGACCTCCGTCGCCCTCGGCTTCGGTTTCCGCTGCGGATTCCTGGGCCTGCTCCACATGGAGATCACCCGTGACCGTCTGGAGCGCGAATTCGACCTCGACTTGATTTCCACCGCGCCAAGCGTGACCTACCGCGTCGTCGCCGAGGACGGCTCGGAGTCGCTGGTGCACAACCCTTCCGACTGGCCGGGCGGAAAGCTCCAGGAAATCTACGAGCCGGTGGTGAACATGACGCTCATCGTGCCCCAGGAATTTGTGGGCACCACGATGGAACTGTGCCAGTCCAAGCGCGGCCAGATGAAGAATATGGAGTATCTCTCTGAAGAGCGCGTGGAACTGCGCTACATTATGCCGCTCGGCGAGATCATCTTCGACTTTTTCGACATGCTCAAGTCCCGCACTAAGGGTTATGCCTCCCTCAACTACGAGGAGGCGGGCGAGCAGGAAGCCGACCTGGTCAAGGTGGACATTCTGCTGCAGGGTGAGCCAGTCGATGCGTTCTCCGCCATCGTCCACCGCGATTCCGCCCAGTGGTACGGCAACAAGATGACGAAGAAGCTCAAGGAGCTCATCCCGCGTCAGCAGTTCGAGGTGCCCGTCCAGGCCGCCATCGGCTCCAAGATCATCGCCCGCGAGAATATCCGCGCTCTGCGCAAAGATGTCTTGTCGAAGTGCTACGGCGGCGACATCTCCCGTAAGCGCAAACTCCTGGAGAAGCAGAAGGCCGGTAAGAAGCGCATGAAGTCCATCGGTTCCGTCACGGTGCCGCAGGAGGCGTTCGTCGCGGCCCTGTCCACGGACGAGGAATAGCTAGGAATCGTCGTCGACGCAGTCGTCGACTTCTTCGCGTCTGTAGCCGTCCTCCCACGTGTCGTCGGCGTAGTTGTAGCCGACGCGGTTGCCCTCCTCGTCGGAGCGTTCGTACCAGCGGGTGTACTTGTCGTCGGTGGAGTCGAATCCTTCGCCGGCGCCGTCGCCTGCGCGAGCTTCTTGGATGACGAGCTCGAAATTGTCGCCGTATTCCTCAAGGCCGTGCCAAACGGCGTACTGCAGGGCGGTATCAGCGTACCGGTCGCGGATGGAGTGCGGGTCCGTGCGTAAATCTTGGACAAAGGCGAAGAGCAGAGCCAGCATCACGATGGAGAATGGCAGCGCGATCAGCACGGTCAGAGACTGCAGCCCTGACAGCGCGTCCTCGCCGCCGGCGAGCAGCATGACCACCGCAACGCCCATCATGCACAGACCCCAGAACACCGACACTTTCTTATTGGAGTCCGGGTCGCCCTTGGATGACATCGTGCCCATCACCACCGATGCTGAGTCAGCGGTGGTGATAAAGAAGACAGCCAGAATGCCCACGAGGATGTAGGGGGTGATGGAGCTTAGGGGGAGGGCGTCGAAAAGCGAGAAAAGTACTTGCTCTGGAGTCGCCGTGCCGTCGAAGCCCGGGACTCCGTCGCGCGAGAACGAGATGGCGGTGCCCCCGAAGATGCTGAAGGCGAGAATGAGGATCGTAGTGGGGACAACGACCGTCATCACGATGAATTCGCGCAGGGTGCGGCCGCGGGAAATCTTGGCCAGGAAGGTGCCCACGAACGGTGCCCACGAGATCCACCACGCCCAGTAGAACGCGGTCCAGTCCGACTGGAATTCCAGGGTCTCTTTGCCCCACGATAAGGAGCGCGACGCCATGTTGAAGAACTGGTCGAAGTAGTAGAGCGTCCCCGACGGGATCAGGTTGATCAGCAGCAGTGTTGGGCCGGTGAAGAAGATGAAGACCATCGCGAGGCCCGTCAGAGAAATGTTGATATTGGACAGGATCCGGATGCCTTTAGACACTCCCGTGACAGCGGAAACGACGAATCCGGCGGTGAGCACGGCGATGATGACCAAAAGGATCGTGGTGCCGATCTCCCAGTCGGTGACGATCCCCAAGCCTTCACCGATCTGCAGCGCCGCGATACCGAGCGACGCTGCGGTGCCGAACAGTGTCGCGGCGACCGCCATGATGTCGATTACCCGCGAGAGCGCGCTGCTGTTCTTATTCTCCCCGTGAATGGAAGCGAACAGGGACGACATGAGCAGTGGGCGCCCGCGGCGGTACGTCGAATAGGCGATCGCGGCGCCGACCAGGGAGTAAATCGCCCACGGGTTGAAACCCCAGTGGAAATTCGACTGCGCGATCGCTCCGTGCATCGCCTCCTCGGTGCCGGCATGGTTCGTCAGCGGGGGAGGGTTGAGGAAGAACTCCAGCGGCTCCGACGGCCCGAAGAAGAAGATACCCACGCCGATGCCCGCGGCGAACATCATCGCGATCCAGGAAAAGCGGCTGAATTCCGGTTCTTCGTCGTCTTTGCCCAGGCGAATCTCGCCCATGCGGGTGAATGCAATCACCACCACCAGCACGAGGCACACGAACATCACGATGTTGAACAGCCACCCAGCGTGCTCCATGCCCCACGAAAAGGCGGCATTCGCTGTCGTGGATACCGAGTCCGGGCTGTAGACACCCCACCCGATGAAGGCCAGAATGAGTGCCGCGGCGACACCGAAGACGACCTTGTCTACCCCGAATTCGTACCGTTGTTCCTCGACACTAATGCCCCTGACTAGACCGGGGTGCATGCCGTCTGGATACTGCGGGTCGCGTTTGGCCGCCATGGTTCTCCTCGTTGACGCTGTTACTCTCACATAAGAGTTAAGCAGGTCAAGGCTATACTCGAGGGGTGTTTTCAACGATCATCCCGCCGAATGCGTCCGTCAAAGAGCATGAGATCGAGGTCCCCTGGGATAGATCGGCTCCCGAGCTGGGCACGTTCACGCTGTTCTGCCGCGAGTTGTACGCGGACGAAACGTTGCCGCCGTTGCTCTTCCTTCAAGGTGGGCCGGGCAGTCCCGCACCGCGGCTGGTGCAGGGCTGGATCCCGGAGGCGCTGAAGCATTACCGCGTCTTCCTTCTCGACGAACGCGGCACCGGCCGCTCCGGCAAAATCGACAAAGGAACTCCCGAGCTGGTTCGCCCGGAGATTCTGTCCAAGCTGCGTTGCCCCGACGTTGTCGCGGACGCGGAGGATCTGCGCCGCCACCTCGGCTTTGACACCTGGGACGTGCTGGGAAATTCTTTTGGGGCGCTGTGTACCGCCAGCTACCTGTCGTACGCGCCGGAGTCGCTGAACCGGGCGTTCCTCACCGGCGCGCTGCCGAACCTGGGGTGGAGTACGGACGAGTACAACGAATTGACGCTGGATTCCGTGGACAAGCGCTGCCAGGAGTTCTACGACGCTGTCCCGTTCGCAGAGCAGACGATCCGCGACGTGTGCGCCCACCTTGACCAGACCGAGGAATTCTTGCCCACCGGGGAAAGGCTTACTGCGAACCGCTTCCGGTTCATCGGCGTGGCACTCGGTGCCGAATTCGGGTTTACTGTGCTGGCGAACCTGCTCGAGTCCCCGTTTTACCCGGACAGCAAACGCCTCCGGAAAGATTTTCTCGCTGGCGTGAATAGCCTGATCAGCACCGAAGCGAACCCGCTGTGGCCAGTCGTCCACCTCGCCATGCTCGGCGCGTCCGACACCGTCGGCCAGTCCCGCCTGGATGCAGACCCGACCTCGGCCGAGCCCTATTACCTGCTGGGCAACCACTTCTTCCGCCACCACTTCGCCGAAGACCCGGCGCTGACCCCGTTCCAGGATGCAGTCGACGCGTTGGCTGAGATGGATCCGGCACCGCTTTTCGATGCAGCCCAGCTAGCCGTCAACCGCGTTCCCGCGACCGTGGCTCTGTACGAACGCGACATGTTCGTCCCGCTCCCCATGGCGGAGAAGATCGCGGAGTCCATCGGCAACCTCACCGTGTGGACGCACCCCGAGTGGGACCACGATGCGATCTACAACCACGGCGGTGAGCTGTTCCGCTCCGTGTGGGACGCTAGCTAGGCAGCTCGTCGCCGCGCCATGGGTAGGACGGCTGCGCGCCGGGCCGGGTCACGGCAATGGCACCGACGCGGGAGGCGAAGCGTGCGGCGTCGGCAAGCGAATCCCCCTCGGTCAGCCGGTGGCACAGCGCACCCGTGAACGCGTCTCCGGCACCGACCGTGTCTACCGATTGGACGGCGGGCGATAAAACGTGCTCGATTCCGTCTGCGGTTCCGATGAGCGCCCCAGAGGCGCCCAGCGTCACCACCACAGAGGAGAACTCCCGCAGCAGTTCTTCGATGCACTTTTGCGGGGCCGCGTCCCGCCCGAGCACCAGCTGCGCTTCCTGCTCATTGACAATCAACGGGTCAGCTTTCCTCAGCGCGTCGCGGTCCACGTCGATCACCGGTGCGAGATTTACCACCACGCGTCCCTTTGCTAGCTCAACAGCCCGCGCGAAACCGTCCGCAGGAATCTCGCCTTGCAGAAGCACTAGCTCAGCGCCGCCAATCAGGGCAGCATGCTTATCGACGACACTTGCCCCCACCTCACCGTTCGCCCCCGGCACGACCATCACGGTGTTCTCTCCGTTCGCCGCCACTGTGATGACGGCCAGACCGGTCGGGGTAGTGACGTGCTCGACGGCGGAGAGGTCCACGGCGGCGTCGACAAGCAAACGCGTCGCGGCTTGAGCGTGCTCGTCATTGCCGACAGCTCCGACGAGCGCCACCGAACTGCCCAGGCGCGCGGCGGCGACCGCCTGATTCGCTCCTTTGCCGCCCGGGGTGATGCCGCCTCCGGCGCCCAGCAGCGTTTCCCCGGGGGAGGGGTGACGGGGCACATTGACGGTCAAATCGGCGTTGACGGAGCCGACAACGACTATTCCTGGATACTCCACAGAGGACACGCTATCCGGCTGGTGCCGATCTACCACCGCGACGCACCGGTGATCGTTCCGCAGGCGGCACCGACCCTGATGTCGGGATAGCCCGCAGCAGAGACTTCGTGTACTCGTGCTGCGGGTTTTCCCATATCTGCTCAGTGGGCCCAGTCTCGACAATGCGGCCTTGATACAGCACCGCAATTGTCGGGCACACCTGTCTGACCACGGATAGGTCGTGGGAGACGAAGACGAGAGTGGCGTCGTTGTGGGTGACGAGGTCGTCGATAAGCTCGAGGACCTGCGCGCGTACCGACACATCTAGCGCCGACACGGGCTCGTCGGCGATGAGGATTTGAGGGCGTGGAGCAGCGGCGCGGGCGATAGAGATCCGTTGCCGTTGCCCGCCCGAGAACTGGTGCGGGAAACGGTTGCCGGTACCGCCTAGTCCCACCTGGGAGAGCACTTCATCAGCGCGTTGTCCGTCCGCGCCAGTCTCTGTCACCGACGAGCGGACCGTGCGGCGCGGATTGAGGGATGAGTACGGGTCCTGAAAGACCATTTGCAGGCGCCCGTCTATTTTGGCGGTGCCTGAATCAGGCTCATTCAACCCGGAGATGACGCGAAGCAGCGATGTTTTTCCCGATCCCGAGCCGCCGACAACGCCGATTCTCTCACCCTTGCGCACCGTCAGAGATACGTCATCCAGCGCGAGGGTGTCTCCGCGTCGCCACGATACGTTCCGCAATTCGATGACAGGCTCGCCGACGGGCCGCACCTCAGCAGGCATCCCCGGCTTCGACGCCGAAACAAGGTGCGCGGTGTACTCCTCGCGGGGATTGTCGAGATCTGCGTCCGGATCCACGACCTGCCCTTGTTTGAGAACGATGACGCGGTCGGTCATCCGCTTGACCACGCCGAGGTCGTGCGTTATGAACAGCAGCGCCACTCCGCGCTCCCGCACGAGGGAATCAAGCAGGTCCAGAATCTGGCGCTGCACTTCCACGTCTAGCGCTGTCGTCGGCTCGTCGCAGATGAGCAAATCTGGATCTCCTGCGAGAGCGAGCGCGATCAGGACCCTCTGCCGCTGTCCGCCGGACAGCTGGTGCGGAAAGCTGCCCGTCCGCTCGATGCCGACCTCCGCCAACAGTTCGCGCGCCCGCTCGAGCGAGCAGGCCTCAGCTACCTGCCGCTCGACCGTCATCAATGGATCCAACGCCGTCATCGGTTCTTGGAAAATCATCGCCGCAGTCTGTCCCCGCAGCTTCCGTTTTCTTCTCGCCGGTGAGGCGATCATGTCCGTGCCTGCGAGAGTCACGGTGCCGCGTGGTTCAAGCCTGTCATCCAGTAGGCCCATGATCGTCAGGGCTGTCATGGATTTGCCGGAACCGGACTCGCCGATGAGTCCCAGTCTCTCGCCGCGTTGGATGTCGAATGAGATTCCGTCGAGGATCCCGTCGATCGTGAGGTCCTCAATATGCACGAGTGTCATCGGTCAGATCTCCTGTCGGCCACGGCATCGCCGAGGACGTTGAAGCCGAGCACTGTGCCGGCAATAGCGAGGCCCGGCCATAGAGACAGATGCGGGGAAGTGGACAAGTATGCCTGTGAGGCCTGCAGCATCCGCCCCCATGACGCGTACGGGGCGGGGGTGCCCAGTCCGAGGAAGGAGAGCCCTGCCTCCGCCAAGATCGCCAAAGCGAGTGCCACTGAAACCTGGACCGCGAGCGTCGACGTGATGTTGGGTAGCACATGTCGCCACGCGATCAACGGGCCCGGCACGTGGGAGATGCGGGCCGAAAGCACGTAATCCTGAGCCATGACCTGCATGGTTCCCACCCGTGAGACCCGCACGAAACCGGGAATGCCCGCGATGCCGATCGCCAGCACCACGATCCACATGGAGCCGCCGAACACTGCGGTGAAGACGATTGCGAGCAGCAGAGCAGGAAATGCCAGCACTAGGTCGTTGACACGCATGATGAGGCGGTCCCGCCACCCGCGGCTCATTCCTGCCCAGATCCCGAGCGGGACACCTGCTAGGGCCGACAGAGCGACGGAAGAGACCGCAACGGTCAATGTGCTCCGGGCGCCGTCCATTACCCGGCTGAGTACATCGCGTCCGTACTGGTCCGTGCCCATCCAGTGGGCAGCTGTGGTGCCCTGCAGGCGTTCCGCCGGGACCGCGTGCACTGGGTCGTACGGGGTCCACACGACTGCCAACGCGGCTGCGAGGACTGCCAGCCCCACGAGAACGAACCCGATCACCTTTCTCATGCTTGCCTCCTCAACCGAGGGTCGATGAATCGGTACAGCAGATCCACTGCCAGTGTCACGGTCAAGGTGAATACGACGAGCAGCATCATCAGGGTTTGGACGGTGGTGAGATCGCGGGTGGCCACAGCGTCGAGAAGCATTGTGCCGAGACCAGGCAGCGCGAAAACGCGCTCGATGACTACCGCGCCAACGATCAGAGTGGTGAACTGCAAACCTGTCACGGTGAGCACAGGGAGAAACGCATTGCGCAGGGCGTGCCTGTACAACGCTTGCCGTGTGGACAGTCCGACAGCTCGCGCGGTACGGACGTAATCTTTGTCCAGCTCCTCGTTCACCGCGCTGCGCACGTAGCGGGTCAGGATTGCTGCCTGCACCAGGCTCAACGCCATCACTGGGAGGATGAGGTGCGCCACGAAGCCGCCGGCATCCGCATTCGGTGGGACCCATCCGTTCGCCGGGAGCCACCCCAACCACACGGAGAATACAGCGACGGCCAGAATGCCGACCAAGAAACTCGGCACGGCGATGCCCACCTGTGTCAGGGACGACACCAGCGCTGTGTCCCATTTTCCGCGCCGCCGCACTAGATAGGTGCCCAGTGGAATTGCAATGGCTGTCGACAGCACCATGGCGCTCACCGTCAGGATCAGCGAAACCTGCATGCGGTCGATGACGAAGGGAGTGATGTCTTGCTT
The DNA here is from genome assembly GCF_030503635.1 of Corynebacterium sp. P3-F1. NCBI lineage: Bacteria > Bacillati > Actinomycetota > Actinomycetes > Mycobacteriales > Corynebacteriaceae > Corynebacterium > Corynebacterium sp. P3-F1. The sequence goes on along the minus strand of NZ_CP129965.1, from coordinate 749,225 downwards.
ACTGGTTAGCGACCTACCGAAATCCCCTGTCAGCATTCCGCCGACCCAATCGACGTACTGGGAGGGGAGCGGTTTGTCCGTGCCAAGCTGGTGCGCCAGTGCTGCCACATCCTCGTCTGTCGCTGTGACGCCCAAAGCGATTCGCGCCGGGTCCCCGGGAACCGCGCGCAGCAGAAAGAAGATGATCAGACTCGCCGCGAAGAGCATCCCGATGAATCGGCCGAGCGCCTTCATTTCCTAGTCACCCCCGCCAAGTCGAGTCCGTCAGTGACCACATTGGGATCGATCCCCTCCACTCCCGGCGCGGTGACCACAATATTGGGCAAATTCGCCAAGGTCAGGGCACCGGCATCCGCCATGATGGTGTCGACGGCATCCTGCATGAATCGCGCCTGATCCTCCGGTGTCCCCTCGTCCGCGCGTGCGAAGTCCTCCTGGACGGCCTGGGAGTCGTACCCCAGGTAATAGTCGGGCGAGAACAGTTGCGGCATATCGCGCGGCTCGACGTGTGCAACCAGAGAAGACTGGTAATCAGCCTGTTTGAGCACTTGGCTGAGCCAGACCGCAGGGAACTCGACGGTCTTCAGCTTGACGCGGAATCCGACATCCCGCAGTTGGGAGAAAATCAGTTCGGCGGCATCTTGCGCGTAGGGCAGCGACGGCACGGTGATCACCACCTCAGGTGTTCTGCCCGCCAGCAATTCCCGTGCTTTTTCCGGGTCGAACGGAAAATAGTTCTTCTCGGTGAACCACGGGTCGCTCGGCGCCACGGGTGCGCCGCCGGTGTCCTTTGCCATGCCGGCCCACACCACGCGGTTAAGAGCTTGGCGGTCGATGGCGTACGCGACTGCCTTTCTCACATTGGGATCATCGAAAGGGGATCCTCGGTTATTCAGGCTCAGCAGGACTTCACCGTTCGTCGTGCCCACCTGCACCTGAAATTCCTCCGGCAAAGTCTGCAGTATTTCGGGGGCCTGCAGCCCCCACAGCACATCCACGTCGCCGACGCGTAACGCATTCACCGAGGAAATAGCGTCGGAGAAGTACCGGATCGCGGCGTCCTGGCGCGCGGGCTCGCCCCAGTAATCCTCGCGCGCGTCGAAAGAGATAGATTCGCCGAGCGCGTAATGGTCGACCACGTAGGGTCCTGTCCCGACAGGATCGGTGGCCAGCTTATCGACGCCTCCCGGCGCCATCATCGCCCCCGTCAGCGTTCCCATCGACCAAAGCCAGTTGTTCGACGGCGCTTTGAGCCGCACCTTCACGGTCAAAGGATCGAGCACTTCCACCTCTTCCACGGGAGCCATTTGCTTGGCCAGGCCGTTGGTCCACTGCTCCCGCACGTAGTTGATGGAGAACGCGGCAGTCTCCGCGTTGAACTGCTCTCCGTTAGAAAACGTCACACCGTCTTTGAGGTGAAACGTGTATTCGGTCCGGTCGTCGTTGACATCCCAGCTCTCGGCGAGAAAGGGTTGGGGCTTTCCGGAATCGTCGATACGCACGAGCGTTTCGTACACGTTGCTCATGAGTGCCTGCGGAATAGAGGCACCTCCCGTGGTTGTGAAATCGAGGGAAGCTGGTGCCGAGGTCGTTCCCACGACAACACTATCCGGTTCAATGCGGCCCACATTCGATGCGGTGCTGCCGGCGGAACACGCGGACAGAAATCCGACCGAAAGTACCGCCGCCGCGGCACCAAGTGCTCTCATGCGGCAAAACAGTATTCACGTGCTGCGGCGATCTCAAACCTCGGCGGGAATCGGCGCGAGATACATGCTGCTCAGATCGATTGTGACCCTGCGGCTGCGGTAAATATTTTTCGCGCACCCTTCCGGCCCCGGCTACCACAGGGGCGTCCGTTCTTCGGTGCAGCGCCACATGGCGCCGGGCTAGACCGCCTTGGAGACGATTTCCATCGAGGATAGAACTTCCTCGTGCGTCGGGGCCTGGAAGGAAATCATCAACTCGTCCGCCTGTGCGTGCTGAGCAAATTTCTCCAGGTACTCCGCCACCTGTTCGCCGGTGCCCTCTGCCGTGTACCGCAGCATGCCGATGATCTGGTGGCCCTGGGGGGAGTTCATCACCGAATCCAGTTGCTCCTCGGTGAGTGAGCGTCCCTGGCGCCCCAAGAATGCCTTCAACCTGGCGCGGTGGACGAGCTCCGTTTGGCGTGCGGCATCATCGGCGCTGTCGGCGGCCGTCACATTGACCGCGGCAATCACATACGGCTCCGCACAGTATTGGGACGGTTGGAAGTTCTCGCGGTAATAGCGCGTCGCTTCCTCAAGGTGGGTGGGGGCGAAGTGAGACGCAAAGGAATACGGCAACCCGAGCTTGGCAGCGAGCGTGGCCCCGAACATTGAGGAGCCCAGAATGTAGAGCGGGACATTTGTCCCTGCGCCGGGCACCGCGGTCACTCCCGGGATCACCGACTTACCGGCCAGGTAGCCCTGCAGCTCCAGGACATCGTTCGGGAAGTTCTCCGCCGCCATCGGGTCGCGCCGCAATGCGCGCCCGAGAGTGTTTTGGTCCGTGCCGGGAGCGCGCCCCAAGCCGAGATCAATCCGGCCGGGGTACAACTCGGCGAGGGTCCCGAACTGCTCCGCAATCACGTACGGAGCGTGATTAGGCAGCATAACGCCGCCAGCACCCAGACGAATTGTCTCGGTGTTGGCGGCGATATGAGAAATGAGCACCGCCGGCGACGACGATGCGATCGACGGCATGTTGTGGTGCTCGGAATACCAGATGCGGTCGTACCCCAGTTTCTCCGCTGTTTGGGCCAGTTCCACGGAGCGGGCCATGGACTGGCTTGGACTCTCATCGTCGCGGACAGTGCAAAAATCCAGCAGAGAAAGCGGGGTCATGGTGGTCCTTCCGGTCAAATCAGGTTTCTTTCACTCCCATGCAACATCCCGGAAGTCCGCACCATTCCATCTCGTGGTTAGGCGTTGCGGGCCTCGGCCTCTTCCAAGCTCTCGCCCTCGACCGTACGCTGCGTGCCGATCTCCAGTGGCGCGTGAGGTTTAGCGAAGTCGATGATGACTCCGACGATGAATGCGATTGCGGTGGGAAGCAACCAGCCTAGGTCGTTGCTCTGCATCGGTGACCAGTCGACGAGCGGGGACAGAGCGTCTGCGCCCCAGCCGAGGGAGACGAAGGTGGAGATGAGCGACCAGATCACTGCGACCCAAATCGGCAGGATGAAGCCCCAGCGCAGGCGGGTGCGGCGGCTGAAGAGGGGCTCAATCAGAGTGACGAAGATCAGGGCGATTGCCGGCGGGTAGAGGAATCCGACGACCGGGCCCGCGATCGAGATGACAAAGTCCAGGCCTTGCGTCGCCATGATGGCCGATGCCACGGCGAAGACGATCGCCCAAGTCCCGTAGGAACCAGCGAACTGCCCGGAGAAGTACTCAGCAGTGGAAGTGATAAGACCAATGGCGGTGGTCATGCATGCAAGAACCACGATCAGCGCGAAGACGGTCTGGCCGGGGCGCCCCATGAGCTGCAACGCTGCGTCAGCAAGCAAAGGCGCGCCTGAATCGTACTGCAATGCGTCTGGCATCGCGCGGCCGATCAAACCGAGACCCAGGTAGATCAAAGCGAGCAGGATGCTGGCGCCGATACCGGCGTAAATCGTGCTGCGGACCAGCGGTTTTCCTTCAGCGAAACCCTTATTGCGCAGCGAGGAAATAACGACGATGGAGAACGCCAGTGCGGCGATCGAGTCCATGGTCAGGTAGCCCTCGAGGACACCCGACGGGTACGGGTTGGTCGCGTAGGTTTCGCTGGGCTCGTAGTGCTGGTTGGTCATGGTGAACAGCGCCATGCTGATCATGATGACAAGCAGCACGACCAGCGCCGGGGTGAGGAACTTGCCCAGCGTGTCGGTGATGCGGGTCGGGTTCCACGACAGCGCCAAAGCGATACCGAAGAAGACGATGTTGAAAAGTGCCGCGCTGAATGTGCTGTCCCAGCCGAACAGCGGTGTGACCGCCACTTCGAAAGAAACAGCGCCGGTGCGCGGCAGAGCGTAAAAAGCGCCGATGGACAGGTAGGCGAGGATCGGGAAGACAACGCCGAAGATGGTGCCTGCGCGTTGCGCGAGGTCGCGCACATTGGAGCCGGAAAGGGCGATCGCGACCACGGCCAGCACGGGCAGGAGCGCACCCGTGGTGAGGAAGCCGAGGATGGCGGGCCAGAAATTATCGCCTGCTTGGACTGCGAGCATCGGCGGGAAGATGAGGTTGCCGGCGCCGAAAAACATCGAGAAAAGAGCGAGTGCCGTGAATAGGATTGCACTGTTCGACGAACTCTTGCCAGTTCCGTTGCCGGTAGAGGAAACAGCTGTTGACATGGAGCCTCCAGGGTGTGGACGGAAAATAATAGGTCTCACCCTAGCATCTCGCTGTATGGGATCGGAATTTTAGTAGCTGGAATTTGGTGCAGTCACATGAGGGGGCTTTATTGCTTCGGTCTGGTCTCGTGGGCGCGGTCGCGCTGGGGGATGAGCGTGCTTCGTGCATGAGGTGCCAGGGATCGTTGTGTGGCGACTGTTCGAATTGCCCGCCAAGGCACAGAACTACAACCAGGCGATTGTGGAAGCCCCCGGAAATCTAGGACAAATCTCGGATCGCGGAAAGTGGAATGTCCACCCAGTCGGGCCGGTTGTTCGCTTCGTACACGACTTCGTAGGCAGCTTTGTCGGCGGTATACGCATCGAGAATCTCGTTGCGGTCGGTTCCGTATCCAGCCAGGAGCTTATCGACGTCTGCGTGGCCTCCCATTGCCTTCGCATACCCGAAAGAGCGGACCATGCCGGCGACGTCGCGTAGCGCATGGTCGGGGAGCTGGCGTTGTTCAAGCGGCCGTGCCGGTTCTCCCTCAAAATCAATGAGGTACCAGCGATCTGCCAAGAGGGTTTGACCCAGATGAAGGTCGCCGTGAATGCGTTGAATCTCCACTGCATCGTCTGGGATGCGCGAGTAGATCTCGCGGAGTCGTTCTTCGTAGGGATCCAGCGCGTCGGTCTGCCGCAGAAGTTCGTCGAGGTGGGAGTTGAGGGAATCCCGGATGCGGGAGGCGGGAACCAAAGAGGTTTCAAAGGAGTCGGCGAGAGCCTCGTGCACGTCGCGGATAGCGCGGCCGAGGGATTCTTCGCTCTCTAGGCCGGGGTCGAGAGCCAGCTGGAATCCGTCGCGGCCACCGGTGATGAGTTCCTGCATCATCGCCAAGGTGCGGCCGTCCCGCGTGAGGTGGCCGCGCACCCCGGCGACGTGGGGACAGTCGGAGATGACGGACAAGAGCTCGACGTCGGGGTTCAGGCCGTCTTCGAGCTTGCGGAAGACCTTGAGAATCCAGCGGTCGTCGACCACGAGGGACGTGTTCGACTGGTCCGCACCGAGGGGAATTGCCGAGCTCCCAGACATGTCCCCGGAAATTTCGCCGAATTGTGGCAGATGGGCGAGGTAAGCCTGGGCGCCGGCATCAGTGTCCAAGACATCCTTGTCGCCGTCGACGAGGACTTGAAAATAGTCGAGCTGTCCATGGTCGACCTCGAGGATCTGCCAGTCAGCGAATCCGGCAGGCAACTCAGCGATCACCTGTTGCCGGTTAATGGGTTCTGATTTGAATCCGTAGAAACGGGTGCTTTTCAGGTCCATAAGTGTGCTCCGAGAATCTAGGAGATGTCGAACCAGAAGTGGCCGTGCGGGGCGAGGGTCACCAGCCAGGGGAGTTCGCCGATGGCGGGGAACTCGACGTTGCCGGACAGCTCGCGCGGAACAATTCCGGCTAGGTGGGACAGGTGCATTTCCACCGGCTGTGGGCGGGAGCTCATGTTGTTCACGCAAAGGATGCGCTCGTTCTCATACTCGCGGATGAATGCAAGAACTTGGGGGTTGGAGTGCTGCACCTCCTGGTAGTCGCCGCGGCCGAAAGCCTTGTATTGCTTGCGGATGTGCACGTGCTCGCGGACCCAGTGGAGGAGGGAGTTCTCCCGGTCCATCTGGGATTCGACGTTAATGGCCTGGTAGCCGTACGTGTCGTTCCGGATGGTGGGGAGGTAGAGGCGCTCGGGGTCGGCGGTGGAGAAGCCTCCGTTGCGGTCGGCGTTCCACTGCATGGGGGTTCGTACGCCGTCGCGGTCGGGGAGCCAAATGTTGTCGCCCATGCCGATCTCGTCGCCGTAGTACAGGAAGGGTGAACCGGGAAGGGACAGCAAAAGAGCGTGGGCGAGTTCGAGACGGTCCCGGTGGCCTCCGAGCAGCGGAGCGAGGCGGCGGCGGATGCCCACATTGGCTCGCATCCGCGGGTCGGTGGCGTAATTGGTGTACATGAAGTCACGCTCGTCTTCGGTGACCATTTCAAGCGTCAGCTCGTCATGGTTGCGCAGGAAGATGCCCCACTGGGCGGAATCGGGAATGTCCGGGGTTTCCCGCAGAATGTCGATGACGGGCTGAGCTTTCTCCTGACGGATGCTCATGAAGATGCGGGGCATGACGGGGAAGTGGAACGCCATCTGGCATTCATCGCTGCTCCCGAAGTACTGGACCACTTCGTCCGGCATCTGGTTGGCTTCGGCGAGGAGGAAACGGCCGGGGTATTCCTCGTCGAAAAGCGTGCGTACGCGTTTGATAAAATTGTGGGTTTCGGGGAGGTTCTCGCAGTTTGTGCCTTCCCGCTCGTAGAGGTAGGGGATGGCGTCGAGGCGGATGCCGTCCATGCCGAGGTCGAGCCAGAACCGGATGACGTCGATGACGGCGTCCTGGACTTGTGGGTTGTCGTAGTTCAGGTCCGGCTGGTGGGAGAAGAAGCGGTGCCAGAAGTACTGTTTGCGCACCGGATCGTAGGTCCAGTTGGACTCTTCGGTGTCGATGAAGATGATGCGGGCTTCCGCGTACTGGTCAGGGGTGTCGGACCAGACGTAGAAGTCCCCGTAGGGGCCCTCCGGGTCGCGGCGGGACTCCTGGAACCACGGGTGGGTGTCGGCAGTGTGGTTGATGGGGAAGTCGGTGATGATGCGGATGCCGCGTTTGTGGGCGGCGTCGACAAGCGAGACGAAGTCTTCGACGGTGCCAAATTCCGGGAGGACCTTGCGGAAATCGCGGATGTCGTAGCCACCGTCGCGCAGCGGGGAGTCGTAGAACGGCGGAAGCCACAGGCAGTCAACACCGAGCCATTGCAGGTAATCGAGTTTTTCCTCGACACCTTTCAAGGTGCCGGAGCCGGAGCCATCCGGATCGTAGAAGGCGCGGACGAGCACTTCGTAGAAGACGGCGTCTTTGTACCACTCAGGGTCGGGCCGCTGCCAGGGTTCGTTGCCGGGGGCTGGAGCGGGCGCGCTATAGTCGCTCGCATCCGCCTCGATGAGGAAGCCTTGCTCGTCAGTGGAGTCCATGCCCGTCAAGGATAGCGTCGGAAATCCGGTTGAGCGCTTCTGCGAGAATGTCCGGGCTCGTGGCGAAGTTCAGGCGGGCGTGGTGCGCGCCCCCGGAGCCGAAGGTGATCCCCTCGTTGAGCGCTACTTTCGCTTCTCGATGGAGCCATGCAGCCGGCTTCTCGTCCTTGATCCCGGTATCGCTGAAATTGAGGAACATGAGGTAGGTAGCGGACGGTTTGGTGAATTTGATGCCGGGGACCGCTCCGGGGAGGTTGTCGATGAGGAAGTCCCGGTTCGATTTGAGGACCGCGAGCTGGTTGTCCAGAGCTTCCTTCCCCTCCTCGTAACAAGCCTGGGCAGCGATGATGCCCAGGGTTCCGGTTCCATCTTTTGCCACGCCGGTGAGCTTGTTCCACGTGGCCACGTCCTTTTCGTTGCTGAAGATGATCTGGGCGCATTTGAGGCCGGCGATGTTCCAAGCTTTGGAGGTCGCGGTGACGGTGATGCAGACGTTGGCGGCGGTCTCGTTCACGCCGGCGGCGCAGACGTGCTGGCCTTCGTAGACGAGGGGGGCGTGAATTTCGTCCGAGAGAACGCGTGCACCGTACTTGTCGGCGATGGCGCACAGTTGGGCGAGCTCTTCGGCATCGAAGGTGTAGCCCCACGGGTTATTCGGGGAGGCGAGAAGGATCGAGCCTGCGCCGTTCTTGAAGGCGGCTTCGACTTCCATGAGGTCGAGTCCGTCCTTTGCGCCGACTTCGACTATGTCGCGGCCGGCGGTAGCCGGGATCTCCAGGAACGGCGGGTAAGCGGGAACAGGGACCACGACGGGGGAGTCGGGTTTGGTGAAGTACTGGACACCGAGGAGCATGCCGCGCACGACGTCGGCGACGGGGAAGATCCACTCTGGGTTTGGGCGCCAGCCATACCGCTCGGAATAGAAGTCACTCACAGCGCCACCGAGATCGTGGAAGGCTGGGGTGTAGCCGAACGATTCGCGGTCGACGGCATCTTGGATTGCGCGCTTCACCGGCTCGGCGGTGGGGAAATCACTCTCGGCTACCCACAGGGGGATGATATCGTCCCCGTACTGGGTCCACTTGCGGGTGCGGCGGGCGCGGAGGGTCTCAAGATCTGGAAACTGCATGCCCTTCAATTTACGCCTTGAACCCGAACGCCTTGAGACGCTTCCGGTCCTCTGCAGAAGAGGAGGCGGTCAATGCGAGGAGTTCAGAATAAATACCGCCGGAAGTGGCAAGGTGCTCGGGAGAGCCGATCTCGTCGATGCGGCCGTCATTGAGGGTGATGATGGTGTCGACGTCGGCGATCGTCGATAAGCGGTGCGCGATCATGATGGTGGTCCTGTTTTTCATCAATTCGTCGAGGCCGGCTTGGACGAGTCTTTCGGACTTCGTGTCCAGGGCGGATGTCGCCTCGTCGAGGACGAGCAGCGGGGCGTCTTTGAGCATGACGCGGGCGACAGCGACACGTTGTTTTTGGCCGCCGGACAGGCGCAAACCTCTTTCACCGATGACCGTGTCGTAGCCGTCGGCGAAACCAGAAATGAAGTCGTGGGCGTTCGCGCGCTTAGCGACGGCGATGATTTCCTCGTCGGATGCCCCGGGCTTTCCGTACGCGATGTTCTCGCGGATGGTGCCGGAGAACAGTGCGGGCTCTTGGAAAACAACACCGACAGAGGCACGGACACGCTCGATATCGGCGGTGTCGATGTCTGTGCCACAGACGGTGAGCGTGCCCGACGTGACGGGGTACAGGCCGAGAAGCAGGTTGACCAGGGTGGACTTACCGCCGCCGGACTCGCCGACAAGGGCAACTTTTTCGCCGTGGTGGGCGGTGAAGGAAATATCGGACAGGACAGGTTCGCCCGGGTTGTAGGCGAAAGAAACACGGTCGAACTTGACTGTCGGCTCAGCGGCCGGAAGGGGCGGAGTTGGCGAGATGTCCAGCTCTGGGACATCGGCGGCCTCGGTGGCGGCGACGACCTGGCTGTTCGCGGACTCTTCGACGGCCTCGTCCATGACCTTGAAGTAGTCCCGGGAACCTGCGACGGCACGCTGGGCGGAATCGACGAGCCAGCTCATCATGTGGACTGGCTGCTGCGCCATGGTGACCAGCTGGATGAGCATGACCATGTCGCCGATGGTGAAGCGGCCCTTGTACGTCTCCACAAACAGGATGAGGTAGATGCCCAGAAACACGAGATTCATCGCCATGCCGCGGGCGACATCCATGCTGTGCCACCAACGGGACTGGGGGCGAGTGAGGTCGATTGTTGTTCCGTAGTGGTCGCCGAAATTTTGGAGTTCGCGCGTTTCAGCGACGAAGGACTTAGTCACTTTGACCTGTCCGACGACCTCGGCGAAGCGCCCGTTAGCGAGGTCGATCTGCTTGTTCTTTTCTCCCTCGAATATCTGCCAGCGCTTTGACGTCATGGCGGTCAGGATGAGGTAAATGGGAAAGAGCGCGAGGAGGAGCAGGGAGAGCGGCCAGTAGAAGAATGCCGTGATGCCCAAGATGGCGATGACCTGCAGGAGCATGGGAAGCAGGGTGTTTGAGAAACTCTGCACCGTTTGCGTGATGTTCATGATCGAGCGGTCGAGTCGCGCGATGATCGTGCCGGTGACTTGCCCGTCGAAGTAGCGCTGGGGAAGCGACAGAAGCTTGGCGAAGTACCGGGTGGACAGCACTTGGCGGATCCGGGCGGAGACCACGTCGCCGAGGTAGCCACCGATATTTTGCATCAGGGTGTTGGCCGAATAAGCGGCGAAAAGGGCGACGGCCAGCCAGGCGACGGTGGTGAGCTCGCCTCCGTCAACGATGGTGTTGGTGGCTTCACGGATGATGAAGGGCGACACGAGGTTGAGGGCCACTGTCACGGTGGAAATGAGGACAATACCGACGTAATAGGGCCAGAGCGCAGACGCGCTGCCCATGACTCGAAATAGAGGCTGCACGCTCACCACTGTAAAGTGAGACGAAGTTTCGTCGAGAGGGAGGCACATCATCATGGCGCGTTCGGTTTCAGGTTTTGCCGCCGTCACTTTGTCTGCACTAGTGCTGGCCGGGTGCGCGGAAGAGGGGGTCGTCGACCAAGAGGGAAGCTCGATCACTCCGACGACAGGTGTGGCCACTCCGACTGAGGAGCCGGAATCCTTCGAGACCCACTCCGCCGAGCCGCTGAAGACCGACGAGTTGGGCGGAGGAATCGTCGAGGATCCGGGCATGGATGTCTCCTACAAATGGCAGGGGACCAACTACGCGCCGAATGGTGGGACAGTGGTCACGGTCGCTGTGACGAACCATTCGGAAAACATCATGCCGCCCGAAGCACTCGGCGACCCGGAGCTGAAGTATAAAGGCGGCAATGAAACTGCCAACCGCATCAGCGCCGAAAAAGCAGGGCTTGAAATGGAGGGGCTCGATTTTCCGTTGGGTAAAGGCGCGACGATGAACGTTCAGATCGCGTTCGACGTGAGCCAGGGGAACCTCAGCGACGCGTCGTTCCAGATCGGCAACGTCATCTTCGAAGGGAATCTGAACAACTAGTGGATGAGCTCGTGGTGTTGTGCACAGAGGACGGGCAACCAACGGGCACCGCGTCCAAGATGGACGCGCATTCAACCAGTACCCCACTCCACCTCGCGTTTTCGGCATGGCTTTTCGACGGCACAGGGAACCTCCTGCTGACGCGCCGAGCTTTATCGAAGCTCACGTGGCCGGGAGTGTGGACGAATAGTTTCTGCGGGCACCCAGGGCCGGGCGAGGCACCTGAGGACGCTGTGGTGAGGCGCGCCCGCGAGGAATTGGGCACGACGGTGACGGGGATCCGGGAAGTGCTGCCGGACTTTTCGTACCGGGCGGTGGACGCTTCCGGGATCGTCGAGCACGAGGTCTGCCCGGTGTACTTCGCTGAACTGGACGGGGAACTTGATCCGAACCCGGACGAGGTCTGCGAGTATCAGTGGGTGAGCATGGAGGACCTGCGGGAAGCGGTGGCCCGCGTGCCGTTCATCTTTTCTCCGTGGCTCGTGGAAGAGCTGGCCCAGTTTCGCCGGTAGTGGCGTAGTTGACCAGCCAGCCGGTCAGTGGGCCGTCGAAAAGCGGGAGGAGCTCATCGGAGTGCTTGCTGTCGCCGGTGAACCGGATGTGCCAAACGTTGCCGGGAGCGCGGTCGACGACGTCGTCGACCCAGCGGAGAATCAGCTTCTTTGTGAGCCGTTTTCCGATGAGAGGCTGCTGGAACTCTTTTTCGTGGGAGGAGATGACGAGGTCAATCTCAGCCATTTCGGTTGGGTCTAAGGAATGGGGCCCGAGCGCCATATCCGTGGGGTAACGGCGGCGGAGGCGTGCATATGCCCGTTCGAGCGTTTTCGGTGAGGCCTTGTTCAGCCACCTGCGTGTGGTGGGGATGCGCAGGGAGGATTTCCGCTGCTGAAACGACCCGGACGGAAATGCCGGCGACATGGCGAGCGCTCTGCGGAATGCGCCGCGGTAGTGGTCGCGGCGCATGAGCCACAAGACGATGGCCGCGCCGGTGGATTGGCCCGTGAGCGTGACGTTGGTGGGGTCACCGCCGAAGGATTCGATGTTGTGCTGCACCCACTCGAGACCGAGAGCGACATCATCTACCGCACGGAAGTGGTTGGGCTGGTCGTCGGGGAATGGCACTAGGCCCTGGAGCTTCTTCCGGTAGCCGATGCGGACAAGGATGATTCCACGTCGCGCGAGCTCCTCGCCTGGCGAGGCTTCGTCCTCGTGGTTTCCCATTTCAAACCGCCCGCCGTGAATGTGGACGACGACGGGGAGGTCTTTCGCCGATTTCGGGGCGATGATGGTGAGGGCGGTGGCGGTGGGGTCGGGCACGGTCGCGTCGATAAGCATGCCCTTCGGAGCCATCTCCGCGTCGTCGAACGGGGCGGGGAAATAGGCGTACTCGATGGAGTGGAAGTAGCAGATTCCGTTGTCCGTGCGTCCGACCACGGTCCCAGCTGGGCACGTCACTTCAACGGGTGAGCTCATGGGGCCTAAGCTTAAGCGACATGATCGATTTGACACAGGCGAGTCCGTGGGTCCAGTTGCCCGTGATTCTGGTGGTGGCGGCTCCTACTGCCGGGTTTGTGTCGGTCGGAGTTCTGCGGTTGGTGGACTTCCTCTTCGGTGACGTAGAGTAGGAAGCCATGGCTAACCCCGAAGACCTGCGCAAAGAGGACATGAAGCTGCCCAAGGCGCGCAGGAAGTACCCCCGTTCCCGCGTCACTCAGGCGTTGTGGGCGCTGATCGCGCTCGTGCTGGTGGCGGGACTTATCGGGCTGTTCTAACGCTGGCCTTTGCGACCTTGTGGAAGAGGTCGATGTCCTCGAGGTTCTCAATGAGGACGGCGTTTCCGTTCTTGTCACTGAGCGGCACGCACCAGTTCTTGTACTGGTGGGCATTGGTTCCGGGCTGATTCTGGATGCGGGTGTCGCCGACCATGTCCACGAGGTTCGTGCACGTCAGCGCTGAGCCGGTGCCCGCGATGAAGCGAGTGAGGCCCAGCACCAACTCATCTACATCGCCGCGTTCAGTTCTTCCGAGACCGTCGAAGTCGGTGTCGGCCAGTGAGGTGCCGGCGAAACAGCCGTGCTCGCGAGCAGTGTTGAGGACGTGGCCCTGCCAGGCGATGTCCTTTGCGTCCATCTCGTCGAAGGAATCGTCCACGAGCCCCAGTTGGTCGCGCAGCTGGTTGTGGGCACCGGACAGGTATCCGGCGGTGGGGGGAAGGTCGTGGGTGCCCACGGAGGACAGCGCGAGATTCCTGTACTCCTGCGGGTTCATGGGGCGCTCGCCGGTGGGAGCGTGCTCGAACCAGATGACGGAGGTGCCCAAAACGCCTCGGTCGCGCAACTCTTCCTGCACCCAAGGTTCAAAGGTACCCAGGTCTTCTCCGACGACGACTGCGTTTGCCCGGTCCGCCTCGAGGGCGAGAATGCCGAGCATGGCCTCATGGTCGTAGTTCATGTAGGTGCCCTCGGCGGGGGTGCCCATGCGCGGGATCCAGAACAGACGGAAGAGCCCGAGAATGTGGTCGACGCGGATGCCGCCGGAGTGGCGCAGCACGGTCTGAAGCAATTCACGCCAGGGGGTGTAACCGCTTTCGGCGAGCTTGAACGGGTTCCACGGCGGCTGGGACCAATCTTGTCCATGCTGGCTGTATTCGTCCGGCGGGGCACCGACGGAGGCATCTTTGACGAGGACATCGCGCAGTGTGTAGGAGTCGGCGCCGGCTGGGTGCACTCCGACAGCCAGGTCGGTCATGATACCGATGGACATGCCGGCGTCTTTTGCTGCTTGCTGGGCGGCCTTGCGCTGGTTGTCGGCGACGAACTGGAGCCACATGTAGAAGCGGGCGAGGTCGTCGGAGTCCTCGTCCAGTTCGGTGCGGGCGCACCAGCGTGCGTATTCGCGTAAGCCGCCGCCCTCGAATTCCACGAACGCGTCGAAGGCGTCGTGATCGCCGGACTCCTCGAATACGTAGAAGAGCTCGTTCAGGGCGGCCAATTTCGCATCGAAGATCGGGTCGCGGTGGATGAAGTTGGGGGAGGTGTTCAGGGCGGTGAACTCGGCGGCCATCTCGTCGATGTCGGCGCGGGTGTCGGCGTCGACACGCTGGTATTCCGGCACATCCTCGACAGAGATGTAGATCGGGTTAATGAAGCGCCGCGAGGTGGGCAGGTAAGGCGAATCCTCGACCGGAGGGAGCGGCTCAGCTGCGTGGACGGGGTTGATGAGCAGGAATTCTGCGCCGTGGCGGGCGAGAATTTTGGCTAGCTCTCCGAGGTCGTGAAAATCGCCAATGCCCCAAGAATGCTTGGAGCGCACCGAGTAGAGCTGGGCCATGACTCCGTAGGACGGCTCTTGGAGCAGCTCTAGGTTGCGCCGGATCACCTGAGGGGTGACCACGAGCGTGCAGGACTCTTCGATGCCGTCCGACTCCAAGTGAATGGTGTGCCAGCCGGTGGGCAGATCGCCGCGGGTGTGGAAGGTGGCTTCCCCCCAGCCTTCCGTTGGCGGCGCCCAGTTTTCGTCTTGGTAGGCGGGGGATTCAGAGCCGTCTTCGAGTGTTATCCACACGTGTGCCGGGGCGCCTTCGGGGACGTGGACGTTGAAATACGTCTCGCGTCCCTCGCGCGCGATGACTACCGGGGGTAGCGGGCGGGTGTCCCAGTGGGTGCGCCACGTCTGCAGGGCTTCCGTGAGCTCTTCGGGTGCGGGATCGTCCGACAACGGAACGTCGAGGGCTCTCAAGAGTTGGACGAGTGATTCGCGGGGCGACACCACGAGCTCGTTGTTCTGGCCCCGGTAGGTCATGCTGAAACCGTAGGCGGTAGCGAGTTGCTCAAGCAGTTCCGTATCAGCCACAACACGTCATTGTGCCAAAGAACGCTCGCCCCCACACATTTCCCATTCAAAAGTGTCGGTCCTGGTGAGCGGTGAGCTATAGGGCAATAGTACGGTCATTGTTAGATAGCCCACACCGAGGGAGGTTTTACCGTGACCGCACAAGAGTCCAAAGTCTTCACCAAACCCGCCGAGTTCAAGCTGGGGCCGGGTGACAACTGCTTGACCATGATGCTCGCCCAGTGCGAGAAATACCCCGACCAGACGTTCTTCTCCCGGCCGGAAGGCCGCGACTGGATCGAGGTCACGGGCAAGGAGTTCGCTGACCAAGTGCGCGCCGTGGCGAAGGGCATCGTCGCTAACGGTGTGGAGCAGGGCGACCGCGTGGTTCTGATGGGTGAATCCAGCTACGAGTGGGCGCTGCTCGACTACGCCATTTGGGCGGCGGGCGCGGCCAGCGTTCCGGTGTACCCGTCCTCTTCGGCGCACCAGGTGCAGTGGATCGTGGAGGACTCGGGCGCGAAGCTCGCCATCACCGACACCGAAGCGAACCGTCAGCTCTACGACCACCTGGTGCTGCGTGAGGATGGTACGCCGCCGCTGCAGGACTCCCCGTCCCAGTTGAAGCGTTCGCTGTCGTTCGCCACCGGTGCCGTGGGTGCGCTGACCACTGACGGCCGGGAGGTCGAGGACTCGGTGATCGACGAGCGCATCTCTAAGATCCAGCACGACGACTTAGCGTCGCTGGTGT
Source organism: Corynebacterium sp. P3-F1 (assembly GCF_030503635.1). Classification (NCBI taxonomy): domain Bacteria; kingdom Bacillati; phylum Actinomycetota; class Actinomycetes; order Mycobacteriales; family Corynebacteriaceae; genus Corynebacterium; species Corynebacterium sp. P3-F1. The sequence goes on along the minus strand of NZ_CP129965.1, from coordinate 733,692 downwards.
ACACGTCGGGAACCACCGGTCGCCCGAAGGGCTGCATCCTCACCCACCTGGTGTGGGCGTCGCAGGCCAAGGCCCTGCTGACCAACCCGATCGGCCACTTGATCAACGACAAGACTGCCACCCACTACATGACGATTCTGCCGTTGGCGCACGTCTTGGCGCGTTCAGTAGCGCTGGCGAGCGCGATGGGCGCCGCGCACCAGGCGCACTGGTCGGATATGCGGACCCTGACGCTGGCGCTGCAGCGCTTCGAGCCGGAAATGCTGCTCGGTGTTCCCCGCGTGTACGAAAAGGTCCGCGACGGTGCCTACAACAAGGCGGCGGAGAGCTCCGATTTCTCTGCGCGTACCTTCCTCGAGGCGGAGAAGGTCGCTATCGAGCACTCTAAGGCGATGGATTCGGGGGAGAGGCTCTCGCTCCGTTCGCGCGTGCGCCACAAGGTGTTCGACCGACTCGTGTACAAGAAGCTCCGCGATGCTGTCGGCGGCCAGGCGGCGCTCGCCATCTCCGGCGGCTCGGCGATCTCGACGGATCTGCTGCACTTCTTCCGCGGCGTGGGCATCCCGATTTACGAGGGCTACGGTCTGACAGAGACTGCCGCTGCTGCCTGCGTCAACTACCCGGGCGGAACCAAGATCGGCACCGTGGGCAAGCCGAACAACGGCTACTCGGTCAAGATCAACGAGGACGGCGAGATTTGCTTCAAGGGCGACGGCGTGTTCAAAGGCTACTGGAACAACGAGGAAGCCACGAACGAAGCGATTGTCGACGGCTGGTTTGTGACCGGTGACTTGGGCGAGATCGACGACGAGGGATACGTGACGATCACGGGCCGCAAGAAGGACCTGATTGTCACGGCCGGCGGCAAGAACATCTCACCGGGCCCGCTGGAGGACATTATCCGCTCCGACAAGCTGATCTCCCAGGCTGTCATCGTGGGCGACGGCAAGCCCTTCGTCGGCGTGCTGGTCACCATCGACGAGGAAGAGCTGAAGCGCTGGCGCAAGCAGAACAACATGGGCGACCGTCCGCTCAAGGAGCTGGTGAAGACCCCGGAGCTGCGCGCCGCTGTCCAGGACGTGATCAATGAGGCGAACAAGACGGTCAGCCACGCCGAGGAGATCAAGAAATTCCGCATCCTCACGAGAGATTTGAGTGAGGAGAACGGCGAGATCACCGCGACGATGAAGGTCAAGCGCAAGGTGGTGCTGGACAACTACGCGAAGCAGATTGAGCGGCTTTACCGTTAACACCGGCGCGCCGTACAAAACGCTGTGAGACTCTGGCCTAAAGTCAACGCTCGAACGTCACAACAGGATTTGAGCAAAAGGGGGCCAGTGTGCACCGGACTGTCGCGACGCTGCGCCACCGCGAGTTGACCCAAGAGGTCTACAACATCGGCGACGAGGTCGCGGAGTACATAGAGCACATTGCGGAAGCCATCGCCGATTATGACGGGGAGCTTACCGACGACTGCTTGGCCGAGTTCTCTGAGATCGTTGATGATGCCCGCACTGATGCCCGCCGCGTGGTGGGAGAGCTGATCGGGCTGCGCCAGGCCCTAGTGTCGGGCGTGAAGGCGGGCTCGATTTCGGCGGCTCTTCCCGCCAGCGAGCGGCTGCCGGAACCCGAGCCGCTGGACGCGGCAGGCCTGTTCGAACTGTTCCCCTTAAGTTCTCCTTCTCCGGTCAAAGCGATGACGGAGGTGTGCGCGCAGCGCACCGACCTGATTGTCCAGCACCTCGAGGAAGTAGTGGACTACACGCTCGAACAAACCGACATGGTGGCCCAGAACCTGGCGGCGGTGTCGTTGCCGCACCTCTATGCGCGGGTTGGGGAGCTGGTGGAGTCGGCTGTGGACGGCTGGCTCGATGCCGTTGCTGCGGAGCATCCGGGATTCACCCGCGCAATGCGCGGTTCGAATCCACCGAAATTCCTCGAGGAGCGCGCCCGCGTGGATGCCATCGTGGCCAAGGTGGCGGCGAAGCGGTCGCGGCGCGGGGCATGAGTTTCGGCGTCTACGTCCACGTCCCGTTCTGCGCGACCCGTTGCGGGTACTGCGACTTCAACACCTACACCCCGTCGGAGACGGAATCGAGCTACGCAGCTTATTTGGACTCTTTGGAATGGGAGCTCGAGCTGGCGGCGGACAAAGTGGGTCTGGCCGCCGAAACTGTTTTCATCGGCGGCGGGACGCCGTCGTTGCTGGGGGCAGACGGGCTCGGCAGGATTCTGGACGGGATCAGAAACACGTTCGGCCTCGCCAAAGATGCCGAGGTGACCACCGAATCCAATCCGGAGTCGACCGACCCGGAATATTTCGAGGGTTTGCGGGAAGCGGGATTCACGCGGGTGTCTCTGGGCATGCAGTCCGCGTCGACACCTGTGCTGAGAGTGCTGGACCGGCGGCATACTCCGGGCCGTGCGGTGGAGGCGGCGAAAGAGGCTAAACGGGCCGGCTTCGAGCACGTGAACCTCGACCTCATTTACGGCACGCCGACGGAGACGGACGACGATGTGCGCAAGAGTCTCGATGCAGTCCTGAGTGCCGATGTAGACCATGTGTCTGCCTATTCGTTGATCGTGGAAGACGGCACAGCGATGGCCCGGAAGATCCGCTCGGGGCAGTTGCCGGCCCCGGAGGAGGAGGTCTACGCCGACCGCTACGAGATTATCGCGGAGCGCCTCGAGGGGGAAGGCTTTGACTGGTACGAGGTGTCCAATTGGGCGAAGCCCGGTGGGCAGTGCCAGCACAACCTGATCTACTGGCGCAGCGGTAGCTGGTGGGGTGCGGGACCGGGGGCGCACGGAACCGTGGAGAGATTCCGGTACTTCAACGTGAAGCGCCCGGAAAAATACAACATGATGTTGACTGACGGAGTTCTCCCCATCGACGGCAGCGAGACGATCTCTGACGGGGAATACCATTTCGAGCAGATCATGTTGGGCTTGCGGCTGCGGGAGGGGATTCCGCGGGAGTGGGTCGGATCAGGGGGCCAGGGGGTCGTCGATAAGCACGTGCGCGGCGGCGTGCTGGCGGAAGAAAACGGGCGGATTTTCGCGACAGCGTCCGGAAGACTGCTCATCGACGGGGTGATCACGGACATCTTGGCCGCGGAGTGACGTGGGCGCTACACTCGTGACTTAGCAGTCGAGGAAGGAGAGTGCCAGGTATGGCGGGTGTCGCACGCGAGCGCCGGCAAGCGGTCCTGCGCGCGATCGTTGCGGACTACATTTCCTCCCAAGAGCCGGTGGGCTCGAAGCGCTTGGTGGAGCGCCACCAGCTGAAGGTCTCCTCGGCGACGATCCGCAACGACATGGCTGTCCTCGAAACGGAAGGCTACATCGCACAGCCGCACGCAAGCTCCGGACGCGTGCCCACGGAGAAGGGGTACCGGGCGTTCGTCGACGCGATCAACGACGTGAAGCCATTATCGGTGCCGGAGCGGCGGGCGATCTCGGAATTCCTCGAGTCGTCCGTCGACCTCGAAGACGTGATGCGGCGCTCCGCCCACTTGCTTGCGCAACTCACACGCCAGGCGGCGGTGGTGCAACTACCCACGCTTGCGGTCTCGCGGGTGAAGCACTGCGAGGTCGTCGCGCTGACGCCGACGCGCTTGTTGCTCGTGCTCATCACGGACAACGGCCGTGTGGACCAGCGCAATGTGGAATTGTCGGTCCCGATCGGCGAAGACGCGGTGACGCAGCTACGGGAACTGTTGAACCGGGCGCTGGCGGGCAAGACTATGGGGGATGCATCCACATCTCTGGCCTTGCTTGTCGACGACGCGCCCGCTCCCATTGCCGACCCTTTGAAGCGCGCGATTTCGGTGCTCATCGACACACTGGTGGACAGCCCGAGCGACCGGGTACTCATCGCGGGTGCCGCGAACCTGGTACCCATGACCACGGATCTGCTCAGCGTCGTGGAGGCGCTCGAGGAACAGGTCGTGGTGCTGAAACTGTTGGCCAACCTCCCCGAGCTGGGGAACGTGTCGGTGGTCATCGGTGCGGAGAACGAGGACGAGGAATTGGCTAAGGCCAGCATCGTCACCACCGGCTACGGCGCGGCGGGCGAGACGCTCGGCGGGCTGGGAGTGCTCGGTCCGACGTACATGGATTACCCCGGTACCATGCAAAAGGTCGCCGCCGTGGCCCATTACATCAGCCACATTTTGGCCGGTGAAGAGGGCGGATGAAACGCTTCGCCGACAATGTTAGAAGAAAACAGTTTTAGACAGATTTAGCTGAGAACCGAAGGAATATAGATGGCTCGCGATTACTACGGAATCCTCGGGGTGGACCAAGGGGCCACCGACGCCGAGATCAAAAAGGCGTACCGGCGTCTGGCGCGCAAGTACCACCCGGACGTGAACGACACGGAAGAGGCCGCGGAGAAATTCCGCGAAATCTCTGTGGCGCAGGAAGTCCTGCTGGATCCCCGCAAGCGCAGCATTGTCGACCGCGGCGGCGACCCGATGGAACAGGGCCAGGCAGCTGGCGGCGGTGCAAGCGGGTTTGGCTTCGGGGACATCTTCGAGGCCTTCTTCGGGGAAGGCGGTGGAGCTTCCGGCCGCGGCCCCCGGTCCCGTGTGCAGCCGGGCAACGACGCGCTGCTGCGCACGACGATCACGTTGGCCGAGGCGTTCTCCGGAACCCGGAAAGATGTCACCGTCGATACCGCGGTGATTTGCGAGCACTGCCACGGCACCGGTTCCGAGTCCGAGTCCAAGCCGGTCACGTGCGACGAGTGCGGCGGTCAGGGCCAGGTGCAGCAGGTGCAGCAGTCGTTCTTGGGCAACATCATGACCACGACGTCGTGCCCGAAGTGCTCCGGCTTCGGCGAGATCATCACTGATCCGTGCCAGAAGTGTGGCAGCCAGGGACGCGTGCGTTCGCGCCGAGACATTTCCGTGAAGATCCCGGCGGGCATTGTCAGCGGCATGCGCATCCGCATGGCCGGCCAGGGCGAGGTCGGCCACGGCGGCGGCCCGGCAGGCGACCTGTACGTCGAGGTAGAGACGGAGCCGCACCCGGTGTTCGTCCGCGAAGGGGACAACCTGCACCTGAAGGTGAACGTGCCGATGTACGACGCGGCGCTGGGGACGGCCGTCGAGGTGGAGAACCTGGCGGGAGGCGCAACCGCCATCGACATTCCTGCCGGAACCCAGCCGGAGGAAGAAATCGTGCTCAAAGGCGAGGGCATGCCGCGTCTGCGCCGCGAGGGTGCCGGCGACATGGTCGCTCACGTCCAGATCGTCGTTCCCACCGACCTGACCAAAGAGCAGCGCCGCGGCCTGGAGGAGCTGCGCGACAGCCACGAGGGCGCTGCATTCGTCGAGGAGGAAGCCGGCCAGGACGAGGGCTTCTTCTCCCGTCTGCGCGACCGCTTCCGTCGCTAATGAGTCTGCCGTATTTCCTCGCTGAAGACCCGGCGACAGGAAGGCTCGACGGACCTGAAGGCCGCCACGCCGTCACCGTCAAGCGGATTCAAGTCGGGGAGCACGTGATGCTTGCCGACGGCCACGGGACCCTCGCCGAGGTCGAAGTGACGTCGCTGGCTGGCAAAGACCAGTTGGCGGGCACAGTCGTGGAGCTCACAAAAGTTCCCCGTCCGCGCCCGACCGTGACGGTGGTGCAGGCAATCCCGAAATCGGAGCGGGCAGAGCTTGCTGTTGATTTAGCCACGCAGGGCGGGGCGGACGCGATTGTGCCATGGATCTCTCACAGGACCATCGCGCGGTGGCAGGGAGCCAAGGTTCAGAAAAACGTGGACAAGTGGCAGGCCACGGCGCGGGAGGCGGCGAAGCAGTCGCGGCGCGCCTGGATCCCCGAGGTGCACGAGCCCGTGACCACGAACCAGTTGGCGGAGCTGATCGCGGGAAAGACTGCGGTGGTGCTCCATGAGGACGCTGAGAAGAAGCTCAGCGAACTCGATCTCGACACCGGGCACATCTTTCTCATCGTCGGCCCTGAGGGAGGGATCGACGAGGACGAACTGGAGCTCTTGAACGCGATGACGGTGAAGCTCGGCCCCGAAGTATTGCGCACGGCCTCGGCCGCGTTCGCCGGATTGAGTGCCATTGGGGCACTTTCCCGCTGGTAGGGTGAACCGCATGGCAGAACTGGTCACCCGCTCCTACGAGCTCGACCCTGAACTTGCCCAGGCTGTGCTGGGTGTGACAGACGAGAATCTGCGCACGCTGAACGATGTGCTCGGTGTGGATCTCTTCGCCCGTGGCACCACGGTCATGCTGCGCGGCCCGGTCGAGGAGGTGGCGCACGCGGTGCGCGTGCTCTCCGAGATCCAGGCGATGGCTCGCCGCGGCATTGTCATCACTGCTGATGCGGTGACGCACGCGGTGGACATCATGGCCACGGACATGCCGGAATCGGCCGCGGAGATCCTCGGCCAAGAAATCGTCGCTCGCCGTGGGAAGATCATCCGGCCGAAGACGGCGGGGCAGCGGGAGTACGTCGACGCGATCGACGAGAACACCATCGTGTTTGGGATCGGCCCCGCCGGCTCCGGCAAAACGTACCTGGCCGTGGCTAAGGCAGTGCAGGCGCTGCAGGCTAAGGACGTCAAGCGCATCATTCTCACCCGCCCGGCAGTGGAAGCGGGGGAGAAACTCGGGTTCTTGCCCGGCACGCTGAACGACAAGATCGACCCGTATCTGCGCCCCTTGTACGACGCATTGCGCGACATGCTCGACCCCGAGATGATCCCGAAGCTGATGGAGGCCGGCATCATCGAGGTCGCGCCGCTTGCATACATGCGCGGGCGCACGCTGAACGATGCTTTCGTCATTTTGGATGAGGCGCAGAACACCACCCCGGCGCAGATGAAGATGTTCCTGACGCGTCTTGGCTTCGGCTCGAAGATGGTGGTCACCGGCGATATTTCGCAGGTTGATCTGCCGCGTGGCATCGAGTCGGGCTTGCGGGTGGCTAGGCGTATCTTGAGGGACGTCGAGGACATCCACTTCCAGGAATTCGGCGCGAAAGACGTGGTGCGGCATCAGCTTGTGGGTCGCATTGTCGCCGCTTACGACCACTATGATGCACGCAGAGCCCAACGAGAAGAAGAGGGAGACAAGGCATGAGCATCGAGGTCCTCAACGAGTCCGGGGAGGCAGATGTCAACGAGGAGATGCTTATCGACGTCGCCTCGTTCGCCCTCACCGCCCTCGACGTCCACCCCGATACTGAGATGACCATCACCTGCGTCGACTCGGAGACGATGGCGGACCTGCACATGCGCTGGATGGATCTGCCCGGTCCCACCGACGTGATGAGCTTCCCCATGGACGAGCTCACCCCGGGCTCCAGGCGGCCGGACGCGACGCCTTTTGGTCCGTCGATGCTGGGGGACATTATCCTGTGTCCCGATTACGACCGGAAACAGGCAAACGCCGCCGGTCACCCGCTCGGCCACGAAATGGCGCTGCTGACCGTCCACGGGTGCCTGCACTTGCTGGGGTACGACCACGCCACGCCGGTAGACGAGCGGGAGATGTTCGCGCTGCAGAACGAGATCCTCGCCGACTGGTACGACGATCTTTCTGCCCGCGGTGTGGAGTACCAGCCGAAGCCGGCCGGGAAACACGCATTCCCGTCGGCGGCGGACAGGCAGGAGCTTGACGGGCTCGTCGAAAAGCGGGGCGAGTAGCCGCTGTGGAACTGTGGGTGACGTACCTGCTCGTTGCGCTTTTCTCCCTGCTGGGTGCGGGCGTGATGAAGATGCTCGAGTCCGCGCTGGTGCCCATTTCGCGTGCGCGCGTGGAGTCGATGGTGAAAGACGAGGTCGGGGGCGCTCCCTCTCTTTTGCGCGTCGTTGATGCGCGGTCGAACCACCTGGGGCTTCTGGCGCTGATCCAGACGGTGCTGGACACGCTCGCCGCGGTGTTCGCGCTGCTGACGGCCTTCGACCTGATCCCGTCGCGCGGATGGGCCATCACCGCCGCGATCCTGGCGGTGACGCTCATGCGGTTCGGCATCATCGGCGTGATCGCGCGCCGGGCGGGCAAGCTGAACCCGTACTCGATCTCTTTACGTGCCGCGCAGATCTTGACGGTCGTGTACGTGGTGCTGGGCCCGGTGGCGAAGCTGCTCATCTGGATCGGCAACCTGGTCACTCCGGGCGAGGAGTCGCTGGAGAACCCGTACGCCACCGACGTGGAGCTGCGCGAAGCAGTGGACATCGCGCAGGAACAGGGCGTGGTGGAAACGGTGGAGCACCGCATGATCCAGAACATTTTCGACCTGGCCACCACGCACGCGCGCCAGGTGATGGTGCCGCGCCCGGAGATGGTGTGGATTGAGGCGGAGAAGACCGCCGGCCAAGCGGCGAACCTGATGATCCGTTCGGGCCACTCGCGCGTGCCGGTGATCGGGGAGAGTGTCGACGACATCGTCGGCGTGATCTACCTGAAGGACATTGTGGAGCGCACGTACAACCGCACCGACGGCGGCAGCGGCGTGTCCGTAACCGACCTCATGCGCGAGCCCATGTTCGTCCCCGACTCCAAGCCGCTCGACGACTTGCTGGCGGAGATGCAGCGGGAGCAGACGCACATCGCGGTGCTCGTGGATGAGTACGGCGGCATCGCGGGGCTGATGACCATGGAGGACATCCTCGAGGAGATCGTCGGGGAGATCACCGACGAGTACGACGCGGACGAGGAAGCGCCGATCGAGCTGGTGATGGACCGGACCTACCGGGCGCAGGCGCGTCTGCCGTTGGACGATTTGGTGGATTACCTCGACGACGAGCTGGATTACGAGCTGGAATTCGATGAGGAGGTAACAGACAACGTCGAAACGGTCGCGGGCCTGTTGTCCTATGAGCTCGGCCGTGTCCCCCTACCGGGATCGTATGTGGAGGTCGCGGGCCTGCGTTTCACGGCGGAAGGCGGCAGGGACCGCCGGGGCCGTATGAAGGTGCGCACCGTGCTTATCGACGTCCCCTCGCAGCCCCGTGACGAGGATGCCCCCGACGACAGTGCACAATAGGTGCATGAAGAACATCCTTTCCATCCAGTCGGCGGTGGCATACGGCCATGTGGGCAATTCCGCGGCGGTCTTTCCGCTGCAGAGGATCGGACACGAGGTGTGGCCGGTTTACACCGTGAATTTCTCCAACCACACCGGCTACGGCGCGTGGAAAGGCCCGATGATCCCGGCTGAAGACGTGCGGGAGGTGATCGCGGGGATCGACGACCGCGGTGCGTTGAAAGAGGTTGATGTGGTGCTCTCCGGCTATTTGGGCGGCGACGACATTGCTGGGGTGGTTGTGGAGACAGTGGAAAAGGTGCGGGCTCAGAACCCTGCAGTGCTCTATGCGTGCGACCCGGTGATGGGCAATGCGAAGTCCGGGTGCCACGTGTCGGAGAATATTCCGCCGCTGCTCAGGGACGCCGTCGTGCCGGCAGCGGACATCATCACCCCGAACCAGTTCGAGCTAGGGTATTTGACGGAGAAGACCGCCACCGATCTGGAATCGACGGTGGAAGCCATTGAAGCGGCGCGAGCAATGGGGCCGAGCACCGTGCTGGTGACCTCGGTGGAGCGCCCCGACCAGCCGGACGAAACACTAGAAATGATCGCGGCTGATGAGCACGGGATGTGGATCGTGCAAACCCCGCGGCTTCCGTTCAAGCGCAACGGCTCCGGGGACGTCGCGTGCGCCTTGTTCACCGGGCACTACGCGGAAACAGGCGATGCAGCGGACGCTTTGGCCAAGACGGCGTCGAGCGTGTTCGACATGCTCGAGGCCACCTACGAGGAGAATGCGCCGGAGCTGTTGTTGGTCGAATCGCAGGACGCGTTCGCGCAGCCGCAGATGCAATTTGAGGTGCGCGCGCTGTGAATATCCTCTCGATCCAGTCGTCCGTCTCCTTCGGCCACGTGGGTAATTCCGGGGCAGTGTTTCCGATGCAGCGCCTCGGTCACGAGGTCTGGCCGGTGCACACAGTGAATTTTTCCAACCACACGGAGTACCCCTCGTGGCGCGGGCCCAAGATCGCCCCGAAGCATGTCGCGGATGTGCTGGACGGGATGAGTTTCGCGTACCCGCTTATCGACGTCGTCGTGACCGGCTATCTCGGCTCCCCCTCGCTGGCCTCCGTCATCGTCGAGGCGGTCGGGGAGATCAAGCGCGCCAACCCGGATGCTGAATGGGTGTGTGACCCGGTGATCGGCAACGCGAAGGTGGGCTCATTCGTCGACGACGACATTCCCGCCATTTTCAAAGACGAGATCATCCCGTTGGCCGACGCGATCTGCCCGAACCAGTGGGAGCTGGCACTGCTGACAGGCCGGGAGCTGAACAGCATTGAGGACACAATCTCCGCGGCCCGCTCGCTGAAAAGCAGAGCGCTGGTTACCAGCGTGGACACTGGGAACCCGGACACGATCGGGATGCTGGACATCTCCGAGGACTCTGCCTGGTACGTGGAGACACCACGGATCGGCGGCAATGTCGTCGGTGCGGGGGACCTCGCCGCCGCGATGTACACCGCGCTTATCGACGAAGCACCGGCCGACCGCCTCGAGCACATCGCCGGCACTCTCTACGGCATGGTCGTGGCGGCGCAGCAGACGCAGCGGCTGGACAACAGCTTCGCCGGGCTGCCACTGGTGGAGCGACAAGGCCTCATCGTGGAGCCGAAAGACAGTTTCAGTGCCGTACCATCAGCAGGCATGGACCACCTTTCCCAGTTCACCGACACCCCGGACGGCTTCCGGTCGGGCTTTGTCAGCTTCGTCGGCCGCCCGAACACAGGAAAGTCGACGCTGACGAATGCCTTGGTGGGCGAGAAGATCGCCATCATGGCGGACCAGCCCGAGACGACCCGCCACCCGATCCGCGGCATTGTGAACCGGGAGGACGCTCAGATCGTCGTCGTGGACACGCCCGGCCTGCACCGGCCACGCACGCTGCTCGGCGAGCGCCTCAACGAGGTGGTCAAGGACACCTTCGCCGATGTCGATGTGATCGGGTTGACCATTCCCGCGAACGAGAAGATCGGGCCGGGCGATCGCTGGATCCTCGACGCGGTGCGGCAGACCAAGCCGAACACCCCGATCGTGGGAATTGTGACCAAGCTCGACCGCGCCAGCAAGGATCAGGTCGGCGAGCAGCTCATGCGGCTTCACGAGCTGCTGGTTGAAACCACCGGCAACGAGAACGTAGACGTCGTGCCGGTATCGGCGACCGAGGGCGTGCAGCTGGATGTGTTGCTCGACGTTTTGGCATCCCACCTTCCGGAGGGGCCGCGGTTCTACCCCGAAGGCCACGTCACCGACGAGGATATGGAGACACGCATCGCGGAGCTGATCCGCGAGGAAGCTTTGCGTGGTTTGCGCGACGAGCTGCCGCACTCGGTGGCGGTGCAGATCGACGAGATGCTGCCGGAAACAGATGAGCGGGGCAACACACGAACCAAGATCTACGCAGTGCTCTACCTGGAACGCCCGGGGCAGAAGGCGATCATCGAGGGACGGGACGGCCGCCGCCTGAGTGGCATCGTCCAGCGCTCGCGCAAGCAAATCATGGAGCTCGTCGGCCAGAATGTGTACCTGGATCTGCGCATCAAGGTGTTAAAGAACTGGCAGTCGGACCCGAAGCACCTGGGGCGTCTCGGGTTCTAAAGTGGCGTCCAGACCCAGTTTCCGGGACCGCGCCTTTGTCGTGCGCACGTACGACTTCGGCGAAGCCGACCGTGTCGTGGTGCTGCTCACGCGCGACCACGGGCTGGTCCGGGCGGTGGCTAAAGGCGTGCGCAAGACCAAGAGCCGTTTCGGTTCCCGGGTGCAGCCATTCGTGGACATCGACGTGCAGCTCTACCCGGGGCGCAACTTGGCCACGATCACCCAGGTGGACACCGTGGCCTATTACGGCCGCGGGATCATCGAGGACTTCGACCGGTATACCGCAGCGTGCGCGGTGCTCGAGGCCGCGGAGAAACTCAGCTACACGGACGAGGCGGATTCTTTCCTGTTCGGGGAGGTGGGAACATCCTTGACGGAGCTGCAGGATGCGGAGTTCCCGACACTGATCCTCGATGCATTCATCCTCCGCGCCACCGCGCACGCCGGGTGGGGGTTGAGCTTGTTCGATTGTGCCCAGTGCGGCCGCCCAGGTCCGCACCACGCCTTCCACCCGGCGGTCGGCGGAGCGGCCTGCGTGCATTGCCGGCCGCCCGGGTCCTTCGACGTGGAAGAAGACACACTGCACATCATGTGGCTGCTTACCGGGGGATACCTCGGCGCCGCGCGGGACAAGCTCACCGAGACAACGGCGGCGCAGGTGCACCGCCTGTGCATTTCCCACCTGCAGTTCAATGTGGAGACGGCCGTGTCGTCGTTGAAGATCATGGAGCAGGCATAATAGGCCGAGTGAGCACTATCCCCGAGATTCCCCGCGAGTTCATCCCCCGCCACATCGCACTGGTCATGGACGGCAACGGCCGTTGGGCGCAGGAACGCGGCATGCCGCGGACCGAAGGCCACCGTGCCGGCGAAAAAGTGCTGATGAACATGGTGGACGCCTGCATCGAGCTCGGCGGCGTCGAATGGCTTTCTGCCTACACCTTCTCCACGGAGAACTGGCGGCGCCGCCCCGAAGAAGTGCGCTTCCTCATGGGGTTCTCCCGGGATGTCATGCGCGCGGAGCGGGACCAGCTGCACGAAAAGAATGTGCGCATCGTGTGGGTTGGTCGGCGCCCACGCCTGTGGCGTTCGGTGATCCGCGAGCTGGAGGCCGCAGAGGAGCTGACCAAGAACAACACGGGACTCACACTGGCCATGTGCATCAACTACGGCGGACGGGCGGAGATCGCCGATGCCGCCCGACGCATCGCCACCGCGGCGGCGAATGGGGAGGTGAAGCCGGGGCAGATCGATGAGGCGTCGATAAGCAACTGGCTCTACCGCCCAGACATGCCGGAAGTGGACCTGTTCTTGCGGCCGTCGGGTGAGCAGCGCACCTCCAACTTCCTGCTATGGCAGTCCGCGTACGCGGAAATGGTGTACCGCGATATCCTGTTCCCCGATTTCACCGCGGAGGACCTGTACGGCGCGGTGCTAGAATACGCGCGGCGCGACCGCCGGTTCGGAGGAGTGAAATGACGGACACGACTGCTCAACAACCCACCCGCAGCCGGATCCGCAAATGGCGGCAGTACCTAGCCAACGAACGTGCAGAGGCCGCCACCTACCGCGAGCTGGCTAAGAAACGGGAAGGCGACGAGCGGGAAATCCTCGAAGAAATCGCCGATGCTGAATCGCGCCACGAGAAATACTGGCGCGAGAAACTCGGCCCCGAGGTGGGCATGCCCATCAAGCCGGACCTGCACACGCGCTTCATGGCTTTCCTCGCGCGAAATGTCTCGCCCGTCTTCGCGCTGGCGCTGATGCAGACCTCCGAGCAGCGCTCCCCGTACCTTGAGGACGAGGATGCCCCGGACGAAATCGCGGCCGACGAGGCGATGCATGCGGAAGTGGTCCGAGCGCTCGCCGCGCAGGGCCGCGAGAAGCTTTCCGGTTCTTTCCGCGCGGCCGTGTTCGGCGCGAACGACGGCTTGGTGTCCAACATTGCGCTGGTGCTCGGAGTGATGGGCTCGGGCGTGTCCTCAAATTTCATCCTTCTCACGGGTATCTCCGGCCTACTCGCCGGCGCGCTGTCGATGGCGGCGGGGGAGTATGTCTCGGTGAAATCCCAGGCCGAGCTTCTCGACGCATCGACGCCCGCCCCCGAAGCCCGCGACCTGCTACCGATGCTGGATATGGACCAGAATGAGCTCGCTCTGGTCTACCGGGCCCGCGGAATGAGCGCCGAGGAGGCGGACACGCAGGCGAAGAACGTGTTCTGGTCCCTGATGACCGGCCACCAGCACCATCATGTGGAGGACGGGCTGGAGCCGGGGGACACCGACTCCAGTGGCGCATGGTCCGCTGCAATCGCCTCATTCATCTTCTTTGCCACGGGTGCATTCGTCCCAATCATCCCGTTTCTCTTCGGGGCCGGCCCGACGGTAGGGGCGGTCGTGGCGCTGGTGCTGGTGTCGGGGGCGTTGCTGATCACCGGTGGCATCACCGGTCTGCTGTCCGGCAAGAAGCCGGCATTGCGCGCATTCCGCCAGCTTGCGATAGGCCTAGCCGCGGCATTGGTGACGTATGCGCTGGGCGCCGTATTCGGCGCGGTGGTGGGCGCTTAAGCGTTCTGCTGGCAGTTCTCGCACACGCCGAAGATCTCCGCGTCGTGCCCGCTGAGCTCGAAGCCGTAGTTCTCGGCGGTCTCTTTCGCCCACTGTTCGACCGGGCCACCTTCGATCTCCTCGCTGCGGCCGCAGTTGGTGCACACCAAGTGGTGGTGGTGCCGGTCGGTCAGGCAGTGGCGGTAGAGAGTCTCGCCGGTGTCGGAATTCAACGCGTCGACGGCACCCACCTCAGTCAGTGTTTGCAGGGTGCGGTAGACCGTGGTCAGGCCGACTTTTTGCCCGCGGTCGCACAGTTCCCGGTGGATTGATTGGGCGGAGGCGAACCGGTCAATGTCTTGCAGGACATCCACCACGGCGCTGCGTTGGCGTGTGTTGCGCGCGCCGATCTTCGGGGGAGCGTCCTTCTTGGCCGGCCGAGTAGTCATACCTTCTACCTTAGGGCCCGCCTTTTACATCGGTGGTGCCGGTGTGTTCGGAGTCAGGCCCGGATCACGTTCCGGGATGCTATCCGGCAGCGGGCCGAATGCCGCCGCGGAGCCTGTGCTCTCTGTCGCATCGATGAAGTCCGGGGTGCGTTGCCTACGTGCTGCCAGATCGTCATCCGCTTGGCGGGGGAGCGTGGACAGGGATTCGAGCGTGGCGATCACACCGGGTACAGCCAGGTGGTACACCACCTCCCTGCCAGAACGAGTGGCATCCACAAGACCGGCCTTCTTGAGCACGCGGAGGTGCTGGCTGACAAGGGGTTGGGATTTGTCCAACGAGTCCACCAGTTCGTGCACCACGTGGTCGCGCTCGCTCAGCAGCAACAGGATCCGCAGACGCAGAGGGGAATCGAGTGCACCGATGATTTCCGACGTCCGAGTCATCTTCTCCCCGGACCAGTTCGCGGGGTGGCTCATCCGGCATCCTTTCATTTCCGGGGCGCTGCACGTGGTGGGGCGTAACGGGTATACCCTTTCCGCGCCGGTTACGCAGAAGGTTTCAGATGAACTTCAAGTTTACTAATCCGGTGTCCTGGTTTGTAGCTCGCGTGCCCCATTTTTCTGATTCCGGCCGTTGAACCTGCGCTTTAGCGCAACGGCTACACTTGTCTGCGTTGCCTAACGTCGGCGAGGCGTTAGATGCGCCATTTAGCTGTTTCACCGAACTTTTCAGGAGAGTGGACTTACCCATGGCCTCGACCGTGATCGATACCGTTGTGAACCTGTGCAAGCGCCGCGGCCTGGTCTTCCCGGCCGGCGAGATTTACGGGGGTACCCGGTCCGCATGGGATTATGGTCCGCTGGGCGTGGAACTCAAGGAGAACCTCAAGCGCCAGTGGTGGAAGCACATGGTGCAGACCCGGAATGATGTCGTGGGTGTGGATACCTCCATCATTCTCCCGCCGCAGGTTTGGGTCGCTTCCGGCCACGTCGACGTGTTCACCGACCCGTTGGTGGAATCCCTGCACACCCACAAGCGCTACCGTGCGGACCACCTGCTGGAGGCCTACGAGGAGAAACATGGCCACCCGCCGGCAAACGGTCTGGCGGACATCAACGACCCGGAGACCGGCCAGCCCGGCAACTGGACCGAGCCGCGTGAGTTCTCCGGCCTGATGAAGACCTACCTGGGCCCCGTCGACGATAAAGAGGGTCTGCACTACATGCGCCCGGAGACGGCGCAGGGCATCTTCGTCGACTTCAAGAATGTGATGACGTCGTCGCGCATGAAGCCGCCGTTCGGCATCGCAAACACAGGCAAGTCCTTCCGCAACGAGATCACCCCGGGCAACTTCATCTTCCGCACCCGCGAGTTCGAGCAAATGGAGATGGAGTTTTTTGTCAAACCTGGCGAGGACGAGCAGTGGCACCAGTACTGGATCGACAACCGCCACCAGTGGTACATCGATCTGGGTATTAACCCGGACAACCTGCGACTGTACGAGCACCCGAAGGAAAAGCTGTCGCACTACTCGAAGCGCACGGTGGACATCGAGTATGCCTACGGTTTCCAGGGCTCCAAGTGGGGCGAGCTCGAGGGTGTGGCCAACCGCACCGACTATGACCTGAAGACGCACGCGGAGGCATCCGGCGAGGACCTGAGCTTCTTCGACCAAGAGTCGGGCGAGCGCTGGATTCCGTACTGCATCGAGCCGGCCGCCGGTCTGGGACGTGCGATGATGGCCTTTCTTATCGACGCCTACCACGAGGATGAGGCTCCGAACGCCAAGGGCGGGGTGGACACCCGCGTCGTGCTCAAACTCGACCGCCGTCTTGCGCCGGTGAAAGTGGCCGTGCTGCCGCTGTCGAAGAAGCCGGAGCTGTCCGGCCCGGCGCAGGAGCTCGCGGACACGCTGCGCCAGCACTGGAATGTCGATTACGACACCTCGGGTGCGATCGGACGCCGCTACCGCCGCCAGGATGAGATCGGTACCCCGTTCTGCGTCACCTACGACTTCGACTCTCTCGAGGACCAGGCGGTGACGGTGCGCGAGCGCGACACCATGGAGCAGGAGCGCGTGAAGCTCGATGAGCTGGAGTCCTACCTGGCCGCGCGCCTGATCGGCTGCTAGGAGCTGGGGCTCATGCATTACGTCAGTTGGGATCGCGCGGACCGTGAGGCACCCGTTCTGCTCGCAGAGGGAGGCCCGGACGCGCTGGCGAAGTTCACGCACGATCGCGCCGAGCTCATCTCTGGCGAGGTGTGGGACCTGGTGACCACCCCGGAAGGCGGCGCTGTGGCGACGCAGGGCGGCCGCGAAGTGGTCCGCGTCAACGGTTCGCTGCGTCGCGACAAGCAGATCCCGGTCACGGTGGATGAGCGGCAGTACGTGATGGTTGCGGAGACCTCCAAGAACTGGATCATCGACGGTGCCGCGGGGCAGAAGGTAGGGCAGTTCACCTCTGACCACAACGGGGTGCGCCGCGCCATCCTAGAATTCGAGGGGGAAACCGATCTGGCACCCGTGGACATTGTCGCGCTCGCGTGGGCCAGTCGGCTCGTGCTCGAAGCGCGCAAGATGACCAATTCGACGGCGCTCATCGCCTTCTTGGTGCTGCTCAGCGTCTTCATTGTCGTCGTGTGGTTCGTCGCACCCCAGTAAGAACAGCAAGCACAGCAACAATGGGGGACAGGCACATGATCAGCGCGGTGTGGTACGGGGCGACGCTTCTCGCCGACGACACCGTCGTCGCGGCCGTCACGGCGGATAATCAGCTCACCGTCGACGGGAAGGTCATCGAGGTCTCCCACACAGCAGGGGCGCTGCGCTGGGAAGTCAGGGGAACATCCGGCGAGGAGCCCTTCCAGATACGTATGCGCGGATTGAACACGGGCACGCTCACCGCGCGGTGCGGATCGCGGCGCTACCGCGCGCAGAGGGACAGCACCTTCAGCCAGTCGCGCACCATCGTCGACGACGGCGTCGTTGTCGCGCGCACATCGCCTCGCAGAGGCACGGAATTGCACGTCGAGCTTTTCGACGGTGCACCTTTGCCCGACCTGGTCTTCATCACCTGGGCGCTGACCCTGATGGACACGCCCGGGCGCGCCACCAGGATCTAGCACGGGCTAGAAGCTTCCGCCGCGGCCGCCCATTCCGCCGGCGAAGCCTCCTCCGCCACCGCTAAAGCCGCCACCGCCGCCTCCACCGAAGCCGCCGCCGTATCCGCCACCGAAGCCGCCACCTCCGGAGAGCAGGGAGCCCCAGATGATCGCGCTGGCCATGTTGTTCATGGAGTGGGAGGTCTGACGGCGGCGGTAGTTATCGATGTCGTTCTCCGCAGCCTGCGCCGCCCGGCGGGCGGTGTTCGTGGCCTCCCGGGCGTACTCGATCGCGCCGCGGGTGTCCTTGATGCGGCGGTTCTGTGCCTCCGCGAACTGGCGGCCGGATTCGGCGAGCAAGCCGCGGGCGCGGGAGCCGATAATGCGGCCACGGGACTGGATGAGGTCCTGTGCACCTTGGATCTGGGCGGCAGCGACCTGCAGCTGCTGGTCGAGGAGCTGCAGTTGGCGCTTCTGGTCGCTGGCCACACCACGGGCTTTGTCGATCTCAGCATCGATGTCCGTGTCCAGCTGGGTCAACTCCATGAACAGCGCCAGAGGGTCGGTCTCTTCGCGGTTGCCCATGACACTCAGTTCCTGGCGGGCGCGGGAGGAGATGGAGTCGAGAGCGGAGACGTCGATACGCGCGCCGCGCTCACGCTCGGCCTTGAGATCCTCGATCTCCCGCAGCTCGTCCTTGATCTCCTGGATGAGGGCGGGCAGGTTCGTGCGCGCGGTCTGGATATTCGCGTCGGCGTGCTCGATGGCGTCCAAATTGTTGTCGGCGACCTCGACGGTGTGCTGGGCACCGCGGAGAATATCGACGAGTGCGCCTTGCTTGCCGGCCGGCTGTGCGGCGAGGCTGCGGGCTTGCTCCAGCTGCTTTTCCGCCTCGTCGATGGATTCGAGCGCGACGTCCACGTTGCGGCTGATGGATTCGAGGATTTGCTCAGAGTAGGTCGCGCGCAGGTCGTTCAACGTCGCGCGAGCGGGCTCGACGCGAGCGCGCAGGTCCACCGTGCGCTGGAAGATCGCATCGATCTCCTGGTCAGCCTTCATGAGAACGTTGCGCATGTTCTGGAATTCTTCGCTCTTGCTGTTGAGCGCCTCTTCCGCCTGGCCGCAGGAGGAAATGATGTCGATGAGCATGGCGCGCTTTTCCGGCTCTGTCTCCGGGATGGCGTCGTAGAGACGGTGGTGAATGTTGAATGCGCGCTGCAGGGCGGAGGTGGCCTGGTTCATCGCGGACGTGAACGGGCGCACGCGCTCGGCGCCGAATTCCTCAGTGGCGACCTTCAACTCTTCCTTGCCCACGCGGATCGACTCGTCGGTGTGGACGAGCGTGTCCTGGGCGAGCTGCTCCAGCGTCGGCGTGGGCAGACGGCCAAGCGAATCGGTGTCGCCGGGGCTGAGCTCGCGCGCGGAGGCGAGCTGCTTTTGGTCCGCCTTCTTGTTCTTGTTGCGGCCGTAGAGCCAGAAGCCGCCGCCAGCAAGTGCCGCGGCGCCGAGACCACCAGCCACGATCGCGGCGCCCTCGCCGTCAGTGGAGCCGTTGACGGCGTTAATGGCGTCCAGGCCCGCCGCGCCGTAGTTCTTCTGCGCCAGCTGGGAGTAGGCGGAGTTGTACATTGAGTCGATCGCGGAAGAGCTCCACTGGGAGCCACCGTTCACGTTGAACTTGCCGTCGCCCGGTGAAATAGCGATCACCGCGGTGTTCGGCCCCTTCTCCGTGACGGCCTCGCGTACCCACGCGGCCGGGTCGTCGTCGCCGAAGGTGTCCAGATACACCACGTAGGCGTTGAGCTGCTTCGACTGTTGCAGCTGCACGATCGCGTCCTCGATCTGCGACTTTTCTCCCCCGGAGAGTACGCCGGCGTCGTCGGTGACCTTGTCCCTCAGGCCGGTCGGTGCGACGGACGCGCCGGTGGCTGCCGGGGCCTGAGCCTGCACAGCATCGACGGCGGCGAGCGTCAGAGGTGCGGCGGATAGAGCAATGCCGCCGGCAAGGGCAGGGGCGGCGAGAGCAATACGGAGGTAACGCGAAGTCATGCCCACTAGGGTACCGCGCGCGTGGTGCCCGTGGACGGGCATATTTCCCGATTAGGCTCGGTGGCGCTATGACGTACCAGTATGATCCGGTGGACCTGGCCCGCCGCGCGGCGGAGCCGGAGAAGGGCTCGCAGCTCGCGAGCATGGAGGAGCACCGCGACGCGTTCGCGCGCGACAGGGCCCGCGTGCTGCACTCTGCCGCCTTGCGCCGTTTGGCCGACAAGACCCAGGTGGTGGGCCCGCGCGACGGGGATACTCCGCGCACCCGCCTGACGCACTCGCTGGAGGTCGCCCAGATCTCCCGCAGCATCGGCGTGGGGCTCGGGCTCAACCCGGACCTGTGCGAGATGGCGGGGCTCACCCACGACATCGGGCACCCGCCGTACGGCCACAACGGGGAGGTGGCGCTCAACGAGCTCGCCGCAGGTTGCGGCGGCTTCGAGGGCAACGCGCAGACGCTGCGGATACTGGCCCGCCTGGAGCCGAAGGTGCTGGTGGACGGGCAGTCCTTCGGCCTCAATCTCACCCGTGCCGCGCTGGACGCCGCGTGCAAGTACCCGCGCACGCGCACGAACCCGGATGGCACCGTGAACCGCAAGTACGGAGCGTACGACGAGGACACCGACATTCTCGCCTGGCTGCGCGAAGGCCACACCGACGACCTCCCGCCGATGGAGGCGCAAGTCATGGACTGCTCCGACGACATCGCCTACAGCGTCCACGATGTCGAGGACGGCATTGTCTCCGGCCGCGTGGACCTCAAGGTTCTGTGGGATCTGGTGGAGCTCGCCGCGCTCGCCGCGAAAGGCGCGGCCGCATTCGGAGGCACGGCGGATGAGCTTATCGACGCCGCCGCCCGCCTCCGCTCCCTCCCCATCGTCTCCGCCGCCGCGGATTTCGACTTCTCGCTGACCGGTTACGTCACGTTGAAGAAGATGACTTCTGAACTGGTCGGCCGCTACGTCGGTGCAGTGATCGCCGCGACAGAGAAAGCGAACCCCGGGCCCGTCGGCCGCATGCACGGCCAGCTGGTCATCACGCCGGAAGCCGAGGCGGAAGTGCGTTTGCTCAAGACCGTGGCGGTGCTTTACGTGATGGACATGCCCGCCCACATCGCCCGCCAGGACCGGCAGCGCAACCGCATTGTTCGCGTCTACGACTACCTCACCGCCGGCGCGCCGGGCTCACTGGACACCATGTTTGCCGCCTGGTGGCACGAGGCCGATTCGGACGCTGCCCGCCAACGCGTGATCATCGACCAGATCGCCTCCATGACCGAGTCCCGTCTGGAGCGCACGGCGAAGAAGACCGCCTCCTTCGAGGGGTACCTCTAAGCGCAATCGCCTTTTCAGTACGAGAGATCGCGCCGCCGCTGGTGTCTCGCTCCCAGGACTTCGCTCACGAATTCCTCCGGGTCAGCTTCGATCTCCTCCGCAGTGAAATAGAGTTTGCGGAATCCGCGGGCGGCCACCCACCGTTCGCGCTTGCGCAGCCGTTGAGCGAGCTGTTTTTGTTCCGGGTCGGTTTCGAGCTGACGCATGAGCGGATCCTCGTCGACGGCGATGACAAGATCGTTACCGGCAAGGAGAATAGCGTGCCCCATCTCGTCGAGCTCGCAGTGCGTTCGAACGGAGACAAGCGAGTCATCCAGCAGCGCGTACGCCAGCAGATGCGGGAACGAGGTCAGTTCCGCCGCACGGTGGGGTAGTGAGATGGCCATCCGTCTCCGGTTCGGGTGCATCGGCCCCGCGAATTCCTCCGCATAGGAAGAAATCTCGTCTGCGCCCAGCCCGCGCTGGAGCAGCCACCCTGCAGCGAGCCACGCATTCGTGCGCTGCCCCATTCGGCACAGGTCCATGTACGTGCGCAGCGGATGCGTCACGCGCACGCCATCCAGCTCCACAATTTCATCCTCCCGGATCTTTGTGGATACGAATCGTACACCAGGAGGGAACTTGCTTTTCGACGGCTGATGCCCCGACGGCAGCGCCATCCCCACCATCCGATCCTTCGGCGCGATGAACCACATTCCCCATTGCGCCGCAGCCCACGGACCCATGAGCACGGCCTTGCGCGATTCCCGTGCAGCAACAGCGCCCCGCACGGTGAACTGCATTTTCGGGCTGAGTTTGCGGAACCATCTGGCCGGGATCGCGCTGGTCGGAGCCACAGAAATGAGGTTGGGGGACCGAGCGCCGGGATCCCTGCGTGAAACCTGAATTCGCTCGCGCAGGTAGTGTTCCCGGATTTCGTGAACGCCCTGATCAGCGAAGTGCACCCATGATTGATTTTCCCCCATGTCCCCTATCTACCGCGCTGGAGTTCAGGTTTCTCGCTGAAACCTGAACAATCGGCGCAGTTGCGCACTGAAATGTGCAATTCATTCAACATGAGCCTGATGAACGGGCGACGAGTTCAGGTTTTTGTTGACGGTCGCGTCGCGCCTAGGTCGTACTGGTTCAGCGCTGGCCGGATGTGAGCTGGACGCCCTCGAGGGCCAGGACGTCGAGCAATCTGTCGGCCACTTCCGTGGGAATGTGCCAATCCGTCACCACCAGGTGGTGCGCCTGGGTTTCGCGCAGGAGGTCGGCGAGGGCGTCAAGGTTGCGTGGGACGGGGCGTTCGTTGGGATTTGCGGGGCCGGTGAGCTGCGGGGAGGTGCGCTCTTCGGGGGCGTAGACGGCTGCGATGATGCCGGCGCCGAGGTCCTCGATGGAGCGGACGGGGCAGTCGATGACGATGGTGTTGGATGCACCGTCCATTTCTCGGCTGTCCATTACTGGACATCCATTTCACAGAAGGATTCGTAGTGGTCGTCTGTGTAGTAGTACACGTCCGGGTCGGTCGGGTTGCCGCCGCCGGTGACAATGCGGCGCTCGCCGCGGTGGTTCACCCCAGGAGTGGAAACGGTGTACTCCCGGTAATAGTTGGAATCCTCCTCCGGCAAAATGCTCTCGTAATTGCCAAAGTGCTTGCCGTCGTTGGAGGGGTGGCGGAAGGGGCCGGAGGAGTGGATTGCGTCGATAAGCTGTGTTGCTTCCGGCGGAACTGACGTGCACTCCTGGATCCCATCTGTGTCCTCGGGATCGTGGACGAGGGAATAGATCGTGGCTACGAGGGTGATGACCCCTATGATGAGGATCATGGGCAGAGCGACTGAATGGCTCGAACTGTCGCCGTCAGTAGACATGCGTTCATTTTAAGCACACCCGCGCGGTAGGATGTGCGCCATGGCAAGGGGCAGAATTCCGGATAGTGACATCGAGGCTATCCGCGAGCGCGCCAACCTCGCCGACATCGTGGGGGAGTACGTTCAACTCAAACCGGCCGGGCACGATTCCTTGAAGGGGCTCTCGCCGTTCAAGGACGAGAAAACGCCGTCGTTCCACGTCAGGCCCGCGCGCGGCTACTACCACTGCTTCTCCACAGGCAAGGGCGGCGATGTCTTCTCCTTCATGATGGAGATGGAACAGCTCAGTTTCCCCGAGGCGGTCGAGGCCGTTGCGGAAGAAATCGGCTACCACATCAATTACCAGGGCGGATCCACAGGCGCGCGCGACGTCAAACCCGGTACTCGCGCTCGCTTGATCGCCGCGAACAAGGCGGCCCACGAGTTCTACCGCGACCAGCTGGAGCAGCCCGAGGCGGAGGTCGGCCGCCGCTTCCTGCTAGACCGCGGGTTCAACCGCGAGATCATCCACCACTTCGAGTGCGGGTACGCGCCCGACGGGTGGGACACGCTGACGAAACACCTGTTGCGCAAAGGCTTCGACGTACAGGAGCTCGTCGACGCGGGCTTGTCCACCATGGGCCGCCGCGGCCCCATCGACAAATTCCGCCGGCGCCTTCTGTGGCCTATTAAAGACGTGGCCGGAAACGTCATCGGCTTCGGTGCCCGCAAGTTGTTCGACGATGACCAGATGGGCAAGTACATGAACACCGCGGACACGATGCTGTACCACAAGTCCAAGGTGCTCTTCGGTCTGGACCTGGCTAAGAAGAACATCGCCCAGGGGCATCAGTGCGTGGTGGTGGAGGGCTACACAGACGTGATGGCCATGCACGCTGCCGGTGTCACCACCGCCGTGGCCTCGTGCGGCACCGCCTTCGGCAAAGACCACCTGAGCATCATCCGGCGCCTCATGCTCGACGACAACTATTTCCGGGGCGAGTTGATTTACACCTTCGACGGCGATGAGGCGGGCCAGAAGGCGGCGATGCGCGCCTTCGAGGGCGATCAGCAGTTCACTGGCCAGTCTTTCGTGTCTGTCGCTCCGGACGGGATGGACCCGTGCGACCTGCGCATGGCTAAAGGCGACGGTGCCGTCCGCGACCTGGTGGCCAGCCGGGTTCCGATGTTCGAGTTCGTCATCGAGTCCCTTCTGCAGGACTATTCCTTAGACACCCCCGAAGGGCGTTTGCAGGCTTTGCGGCGCACCGTCCCCGTCGTCGCCCAGATCCGCGACACCCCCCTGCAGACCGAGTACGCCCGCCAGCTCGCTGGTTGGGTGGGGTGGCCCGACCCCAACGAGGTGATCCGGCAGGTCCGCCAGGAGGCGAAGAACCCCAAGCAAGCCAAGCGAACTGCGTGGGCGGACGCGACCGCCAAGTCCAACCAGCCCGCCCCCAACCAGCCCGCTTTCGAGCTGCCCAACCCCGACGACCCGCTGCTGTGGGCCCAGCGGGAGGCCCTCAAGGTGGCGTTGCAGTACCCGGACGCCGCCGGCAGCTACTTCGACGGCATCAACCCGGACGCCTTCACTCACCCTGCTTACCGTGCGGTCCGTGACGCGATGGGCAAAGCCGGCGGGACTGCCCACACCGGCGCCAACCAGTCCGCTAACAGCTGGATTTCTCACGTCTCCGACGAGATGCTCGACGCTGCTGGCCGCAATTTCGTCTCCGAGCTTGCCGTCGAGGACATCCTCGCCGAGGACCCCGCCGCGTACGCGGACTCCGTCCTCTCCCGGCTCCAGGAAGTCCGCGTGGGAAACCAGATCGCTCAGCTGAAATCCCAGCTGCAGCGCATGCGTCCCAGCGATGACGAGATGGCCTACAACGCCCTATTCTCCGACCTCGTTGCACTCGAGCAGGCCCGCCGGGAGCTCAACGACCGGGCGTTCCGCGGCTAGGCGGGGTTATCGGGACGACAGAACTACACGATTGATTTCCTTGCGGATTAACCGAAGACTGAATCTTCTTCAACGCCAATCCTTCATCGAAAGGAAGGCCAGAGGTCTGCCTGCGTTAAATCTCCGCGCCACTTCCGTTTGGAAGAACTCCGCTCGGCTTAGATGAACTCCGCTCGGCGCGCGAAACTTCTTTCCTAGATAAAGAGGAGGCATGGGGGAATGGTTCTCGGTAGCCAGCTTGCACACCCCTGACTCTAAAATTGGTTTCATGACCATCCTCGTCCTCGATGCCCGCTGGCCCGACATGATCCCGCTAGCCGCCGCCAACCTGGCTGGCCCGCTCATGTACACCGACGAGGTGCCTGTCTCCGTCCGCTGGAACTTGGGCGACCTGATCGCAGCGGATCCAACTGACCAGCCGGGGCCGGGAGCGCTCGTCACCACCGACCCGAACGACCCGGCCATCCGGACGCGCATCGCGGCGGGGGAGCGGGTCATCAAGGCCTCTTCGCTTTCCGACCCGTTCCTCCAAGCCCAGCAGGTCATGCGCGAAGCGCGAACCCGCGGGGAGTGGGAGATGGAGCAAACGCACGAGACGCTCATCGAGTACCTCGAGCAAGAGACACATGAGCTTATCGACGCAATCCGCAATCACCACCCCGACGAAGCCTTGAAGAAAGAACTCTCGGACCTTTTGCTGCAGATCCTCTTCCACGCCGAGATCGCATCGCGTCGTGGAGCCTTCGCATTCCCCGATGTCGCCCAAGCCTTCATCGACAAAATGAAAAATCGCGCCCCTTACCTTTTCGATGGCAGTACCGGCATCGTGGCCAAGCACGAGCAGGATCGACTGTGGGACGAAGGTAAGAAGCGCGAGACGGGCAGTGCCTAACCCGCTGCGTTTAGCGGGCGAGGAACTGGGAAGATAGCCCTTGGGCGACCGGTGCTAGATCGCGCAGTTCAGGGAGGCCAGCCTGCGACGAGAGTGTGGAGGCCAGGTCAATAGCCCGGGACTGCGGGGTGACCGGATCTGCTTTGACCACACCGCAGGCGAGAGCGCGGTCACCAACGGCGTTGATCGTCGGAGTAGCAACGAGGGTCAACGCAGCGTCGGCACCGAATTGCTTGTTCAACGTAGCGGTGAGCTGGGAATGGGTCGTGGTGGCGTCGACAAGCTTGGCGCCACGGAGAAGCGTACCGACGGCATTGCAGTCAGTGGTGGCGATGCCGCTGTTGAGTGCTCGCACGAGCTGGACGGTGTTGTTCTGTGCTCCGGCGTTGACTGCACCGGTCGTGGCGACGGCGGTGACTGCTAGAGCGATGGCAAGAGGACGAATGCGCATGGGGAGGGACCTTTCCGGACTAGTTTTCGGGGCGAATACTGATGCTACAGTTAATCTGTGTGAAGCATGTGGTTTAGATCGGGAATCTAGTGGGGGCGCGTGTCCCGCAAATGGGGCGCGGTAGAGTGATCGAACGTGACACCGCCACGAAACTCTCGCACCGCCCCGCGCCTCGCTGCCGGTTGTGGATGCGGGGCAGTACTAGCGGTAGTAATGGCAATCGTGCTGGTCATATCGCTGATCTTCTGGTTGTTCAGCATTTTCGATGCTCCCTTGAGCACACAAAACCGGGCTCCCGTTCCTGCCGATGTGCCCCCCGCCGCCGCTGCAAGCCCTCCGAGCATTGATGTGCACGGACCCGGCCGAACCTCTGATCTGCTCGCCGACTGGGTGGCCCCTATTTCTGAGTTGACGAACATTCCTCCCCAAGCCGTGCGCGCCTACGGCAACGCCGAACTCATCGCCCGCGAGGCATGGCCCGAATGCAATCTTCACTGGAATACTCTCGCCGGACTGGGGTGGGTGGAAACCCGCCACGGGACGTACACCGGGCGGATCGGCGCAGGAGCCCGACTCGACGAAGACGGCCGCGCGTCCCCGGCCATCATCGGCCCAGCTCTAAACGGCGACGGCTTCGCCCATGTGCCGGACACCGACGACGGTCAATACGACAACGATCCCGAATTCGACCGCGCCGTCGGCCCGATGCAGTTCATCCCCGAGTCTTGGGAGCGCTACGGCCGCGACGCGGACGGCGACGGCTACCCGGACCCGCAACAAATTGACGATGCTGCGCTGGGAGCCGCGAACCTGCTGTGCGCAAGCGGACGCAACCTCGACGCCCCCGAAGAGTGGCAGGCTGCGATCCTGGGATACAACCATTCGAACGACTACCTGATGAGGGTCCGCGACGCCGCCGCGAATTACGCGATAGGTCAATCCGCGCACCGGTGATAGGGACGCGGCGACCGCTCAGAGCGTTTTCTGGAACAATCGTGGGTGGAAAGCCAACTTCAATCAAAGGAGAACTTCAATGGCTGACATCATGTTGACGTACGCCCGCGAGATCCTGGATTCCCGCGGCAATCCCACCGTCGAAGTCGAGGTCTTCCTCGACGACGGTTCCCACGGCCTGGCCGCTGTGCCGTCCGGCGCATCCACCGGTGAGCACGAGGCGCACGAGCTGCGCGACGGCGACGACCGCTACGGCGGAAAAGGTGTGCGCAACGCCGTGCACAACGTCAACGAGACCATCGCCGACGCAATCGCAGGTATTGAGGCGGATGATCAGCGCGTGCTCGACGCGACCATGATCGAGCTTGACGGCTCCGACAACAAGAAGAACCTCGGTGCAAACGCTATTCTCGGTGTCTCCATGGCTGCAGC